>CAJTVD010000084.1 GCA_910579495.1 uncultured Lachnospiraceae bacterium | reverse complement strand
CTTTTTCCCGCCTGCTGGTATTACTGGACAGCACATGGCACGGCGCGTCCATCTCCCTCCGTGCGTCTATGCTCTCCGGCATGGCGCTGTTTCTGAAAACCTATGAAACCGAACTGGACGACCGCTCTTTCATCAAGCGGCTGTCTGCGGTTGACCCGGAGGAAATCATCCGGCGCGGCAAGATGGACTTCTCCACCAATAAAGCCGCCCTCCGGTTCGCCCGCGTCATTCTGGAAAAGTATAACAGCCAGCAGCGCGGCGGGCGCAAGCTGCCCTACCGCTTCAAGGGCTGATGGGAAAACGTACATAGGAGCCGCAGACTACCCCGTCTGCGGCCCTTTTCATTCATAGAGGAGGAGCAAACCATGACGATGCAGGACACAGCAAACAACCAGCCCGATACTGCTCTGGTCGATATTCGTGACATATCCGTGGATCAGAGCCTGCCCAGAGAGGAACGGGTGGCAGAATTTCTCCGGCAGATTAAAAACCCCTGCCATTTCAAGTGTGGCAAGTTTACCGTCCGGGCACAGTTTGCGGAAAACGGCGTATCTTTGGAGGACTGCCTGAAACAAGTTTTAATTTAGCGCTTTAACGTGTTGACTTCCCCGCCTGCCTGTGCTATACTGACAGTGGAAAAAGAATTGCATCAGGTAAATCCGAATCACTCTTTGATTTATGGGGAAAGTCCGTAAATTTCAAAGGAGTGATTTTTTTATGGCAAAATACGATGCAACGGCATACCTGCGGCTTTCCTATACGGCTGACCAGAGCGAGGAAAGCGACAGCATTACCAACCAGAAAAAACTGGTGGAGGACTTTGTAGCCGCCCACCCTGACATTACGCTGGTAAACGAGCGAGTGGACGACGGTTACAGCGGCGTTCTGTTCGACCGGCCCGCATTTCAGGAAATGATGCAGGACATCACCCAGGGAACCATTAACTGCGTGATTGTCAAAGACCTGTCCCGCCTGGGGCGTGAATACATCGAAACCGGGCGTTACCTGCGCCAGATTTTCCCCGCCTACGGGGTACGGTTTATCGCCATCAACGACGGCATTGACACCGCCAATGAGCATAATGGCGACGATTTGAACATTTCCCTGAAAAACCTTTTGAACGACACCTATTGTCGTGACATTTCGGTGAAAACGCGCAGCGCTTTACTGAGCAAGCGCAAAAACGGGGAATATGTGGGAGCCTGCCCGGTGTACGGCTACCGGAAAGACCAGGAAAACAAAAATCAGCTTGTAATTGACGAGGACACGGCGCGGGTCGTGCGGGACATTTTCCGTCGCCGCATTGACGGGGCCAGCGCCAAACGGATCGCGGACGAACTGAACCGGCTGGGCATTCCCTCCCCGCTGGCCTATAAAATCAGCCGGGGCCTGCCACATCCGAAAAAGGGCTATGCGGACAGCCAGAAAGCAAAATGGTCGGCCCATGCCATCCTGCGTATCTTGCAGGAGGAAACCTATACTGGCGTCCTGCTGCAAGGCAAACAAAGCACTCATAACCACAAAATCAAGGACATCATTGAAAAGCCTGCCGAAGAATGGATACGCACCGAAAACGCCCATGCCCCGATTATCCGCAAGCAGGACTTTGAACTGGTGCAGAAAATCATGGGGCTGGACACCCGGACAGCGCCGGACGGGGATGCGGTTTATCTGTTTTCCGGCATCTTAATCTGTCGCTCCTGCGGCGGACGTATGACGCGAAAAACCAATACCGTCAAGGGTAAAAAGTATATTTATTATCACTGTCCCACCGGAAAAAAGCACGGCTGCGAACACCCTACCATGTTGCGGGAGGATGAACTGACCGCCTGCGTCCTGGAAAGCCTGCAAGCCCATATCCGCAACGTGGTATCGCTGGAAAAGCTGTTGGACAGCATCAGTGAGGAACAGATCAATCAGGAACTGATTGCCGGTTTCAAATCGCAGATTGCGGAAAATGAGGTACAGCTTGAAAAGGCTATGCAGTTTAAAGCGGCTTTGTATGAAAACTTCGTCAGCGGCTTTCTTGACAAAAAGGAATACCGCGACCTGAAAAACCAGTATACCGCACAGATAGAACAGCGGCGGGAAGCCATTGAAAGCCTGCGGAAAGAAATGGAGCAGGCCAGCGCCAACACCAATGACCGGCTGCGCTGGACACAGCATTTCAAGGAGTTTTCCACCATGACATCCCTGGACAGACGGGCCGTTATCACCCTGATCCAGTGTATCCATGTGGAGGGCAAGAACGATCTGAAAATCACATTCCGTTACCAGCTTGAATACCAGCAGGCAAAGGCAAGGCTGGAAACCACAAAGGAGGCGGTTTAATATGGCAAGGAAAAGCAGGAAAAACCCCATTGTGCAGGAAAAGCCCGCCCATGTGGGGATGAAAGTCTGGAAAGCGGCCCTCTATATCCGTTTGTCCGTGGAATTTAACGGCAGGCGCGGCGATTCGCTGGAAACCCAGCAGCAGATCATGGAAGCCTATCTTGCCCTGTGCCCGGATATTGAAATCGTGGCGGTTTACACCGACAACGGCACAACGGGGCGCACCTTTGAGCGCGAAGCCTTTCAGCGGATGCTGGACGATGTGGAGCGCGGCAGAATCAACTGCGTGGTCGTCAAAGACCTTTCCCGGCTGGGGCGGAACGCGATTGACAGCGGCTACTATATCGAAAAGTATTTCCCGCTGCATCAGGTTCGGTTTATTGCAGTCAACGACCAGTTTGACAGCGAAAACAAGGAAAACAGCGGCAGCCATCTGATTGTGCCCCTGAAAAATATGATAAATGAAGCTTATGCCGCCGACATCAGCAAAAAGGTAAAAGCCCAGCAGCGGCAGGCGATGCAGGACGGGGAGTTTGTGGGGGCGCGTCCGCCCTTTGGCTATAAAAAAGCGCCGGATAACTGCCACAAGCTGCTTGTCAATGAAGATACCGCCCCCATCGTCCGGCAGATTTTCCAGTGGACGGTTGACGGCATATCGCTCAATGAGGTGGTAAAACGGCTCAATCAAAGCGGCTATCCTACGCCCGGTCACTATCTGGCTCAAACCGGCCTGATTACCAATAAGCGGCTCATGGGCAGCGGAAAATGGCAGACATGGACAGTTTCCAAGATTTTAGCGGATGAAGTCTACATGGGCGATATGGTGCAGGGGAAATCGAAAACGGTCGGCCACAAGCAGGTTCCCACTGACCGCTCTGAATGGATTGTCGTGCGGGGAACCCATGAACCGCTGATTGCCCGCGAACTGTACGAAAGGGTGCAGGCTGTCCGGGAACATGCGGCGGCAAAGCAGGGGACGGAAAAAATCCCCTACACGGAGAACATTCTCCGGGGACGTATTTTCTGTGGCTGCTGCGGGAAGAACCTGCACCGGCAGAGGTCACGGGGGATATACTCCTACCGCTGTATTGCCAATGACCGGATGGGCGTTCAGTATTGTCCGGGTGGTGTTACCCATCTGCCGGAAAAAAGGCTGTTTGACGCGCTTTTAGCCATTATCCGCAAACACGCCGAGGTTGTGGTGGGAACCCACGCAAAGCTGAAACATCAGGATTACAAAATCACTGCGAAAAAGGCGGAAATGACCGCCGAAATCTCTAAGTTACAGCAGGAAACGGAACGCAACCGGGTATTCTTAACCAGCCTGTATGAGAACTTCGTTACCGGCATCCTGACCGGCACAGAGTATCACGAAATGAAAGCCGACTATACACAGAAAATCGAAACGGCAGTCCTGCGTGTGCAGCAGCTTCAAAGTAAGCAGAAAGCGCTGGAAAATCAAATGGAACGCTATACGGATATAGCCAAACGGCTGGCGGCAGTCAGCGAAGATACCGCCTTATCCGCCCTGCTGGTAAACCAGTTGATTGACTGCGTTACCGTCAACAGCGCAGAGGACATTCATGTGAAATTCAAATTTGAGAGCGGCTTTGAGCGGCTGATGGAGGTGCTGGAAGATGTATAAACCCTATGTGATTGGCCTTTATATCCGGCTTTCCTCCGAGGACAGCAAGGTGGGGAGTTTCAGCATTGAGAACCAGAAGCGGGCGCTTCACCAGTACGCCGATGCGATGGAGGATGCCGCCCATGCGGAGGTATTGGAATTTGTAGACAACGGTTACAGCGGGACAAACTTTGAACGGCCCGCCGTGCAGGAACTTCTGGACAAGGTACGCGAGGGCGCGGTCAACTGCATCATCGTCAAGGACTTTACCCGTTTTGGGCGCAACAGCATTGAGGTCGGATATTTTATGGAGCGCGTCTTTCCGCTGTATGGGGTACGGTTTATTTCCCTGAATGACGGCTTTGACAGCGATACGCTGCATGGCGACACGGGCGGTATCAATGTGGCGTTTCAGTACCTGATCAGCGAATTTTACAGCCGTGACCTCTCCATCAAGTACAAAACCGCCAAGTATGTGAAATTCCGGCGGGGAGAATACCAGAGCGTGTTATGTCCCTACGGTTACCAGAAAGGCACGGACGGGCGCATGGAGCCGGATGAGGAAACAGCCCCCAATGTCCGGCTTATCTTTGAACTGGCAGGGCGCGGCTGTACTTCCAGCGAAATCATTCAGGAACTGTACGAGCGCAAAATCCCCACACCAGGCGAATACAAAGCATCCAAGGGAAGAAAGATTCACGATATTTCCAGAACCCATCAGATTTGGCAGAGATCGACCATTCGGAACATCTTGCTGGATGAACGCTACATTGGCACTTATGTCATGGGCAGGAAACAGGTGGTCGAGGTGGGGAGCAGCCGGGTACGGAACCGTGATGAAAGCGAATGGTTCAGGATTCCCGACCACCATCCGGCTATTATCAGCAAAGAGCTGTTCCAGCGGGTGCAGGAATTAAAGCCGAAAAAACGCTGCATAAAGAAAAACGTACATCTGTACCCCCTGCGCGGCAAGGTCTTTTGCGGCTGCTGCGGACACGCAATGCCGCGCAATCCAAGTAAAAGCCATTTCTTTGTCTGCAAGCATACAGAGGTGGATCAGTCTGCTGCCTGCCACGGCCTGCGGATTGCTGAAAAGGACTTGGAAGCAATCCTCTATGAGATTATTTCCAGGCAGGCGCAGGTGATTTTGAACGTGGAGAACCTTTCAAATGCCAGCCTGCTGGATACTAAGATTGCAACGCATACGGAATACAGCCAGCGCGTAGAAAGCTGTCTTGACCGGAAACGGGTGCTATATGAGCAGGTTTTACTGAAAGAGATTACCCTGGAGGACTACAAGGCACAGAAAGCCGATGTGGATGCGGAACTGGAACGGCTACGGCAAGTCCAGGGCGCACTCTCCGCTGAAATCGCCCAAGCGAAAATGGACGCAAAAACAAAAAACGCCAGACTGGAACTGGCGCAGGAAATTTCAGCCGCCAGCGGATTAAATACCGCCCTGGCTGACGCACTGATTGAACGTGTGGATATTCACCCCGGAAATCAGGTTGATATTGTCTGGAAAATGAAAGACTTCTGTACAGAGGGAATGTGATGGGGCGCAAAAATCGGCCTTAAAAACTCTGGAATTTCTTAAAAAACTTTTTGTCTTGTGCTTGACATACGGGTGCCTTAATGTATGCGGCGTGAACTTCTCAGGCAGTTTTTCCTCATGGTATCTGTTATACTTTTCTTTAAGGCCGTGGAAAGTGTCTTCAAAGCTGATAGCCGTCTTTGGGTATCCCCTCCGGGTGCAGAACAGGAAATTGCCATACCCGTCAATCACAATGCCCGTGTCCTTATGGTTTTCGAGTACACGCCTGAACGCTTCATACACAGGTTTGCCCATTGGGATTTCCCTTGTCCCGCTCTGGGTTTTCGGCTTATCCACATAGTAGCCTTTCCCGGTGTGTTTAAGGAGCTGGTGGTCAATGGTAATCCTGCGCCCCTCAAGGTCAATGTCTCCTGCCGTAAGCCCGCAGAACTCTGAAATCCTGAGCCCTGTGCCCAAAAGGATAATAAACTCATCATAATGCTTTCTGTATATGGAATCCCCCTGAATGAATCCCATCAGGCTTTTTTCCAATTCCGGCGTGAGCGGCGCTTTCGCCTCCCTGTCGTCCTCAATCACTGTGCTGAGTTTGAAGTCAAAAGGGTTCTTTCGGATTAAGTCGTCCTGCACAGCCATGTGGAATGCGGCAGATAACGACCGTTTATCACAGCTGATGGACGTATAGGCAATCCCCTTGCCACGCATCCTGACAGCCCATTCTTTGGCGTCAGAGGGCTTTACGGCGCTTATCTGTGCATTGCCCAGCTTATCGCCTTTAAGCTTCCTTAAGAGGCTGTTACGGGCATCCACGGTCTTTGGCTTGACGTTCCCCCTGACACGTGTATATTTCTCGTACAACTCGCACACAGTCATTTTTCTGCCCGACGCATCAATCCCATCTTCAAGGTCACGCTGGATTCCTTTTTCCTTTTCCCGCAGCGAAATATCATCGCGCATGCCTTTGGGCGCACGGTCAGTGGGCACTAATTTGCAACTATAAATAAACTGTGGTTTCCCGCAGTTGTCTACATATTTATAGCAATATCGACCGTCTTTTCTTTGGCTTTCCCCTTTGTGCAATATCCTGTTTTTATTATCACGTCTTTTCTCTGACATATTTAGCCCCTTTCCTGATTGAAAAGGGCCCAGATATGCTACTTATATTATACCATATCCCGGGCTCTTTGTCAACCATATTTTGATAAGTTATTATTTTGTATTACGTATAAATCACATTGGATTTTGTCCTGGCCGTCAAGGATTTAGACTAAACCAGCAGCTTCATCAGCCAAAGACTTCCCTGAAGGTATACTGGTCCATACCCCTTGCTTCCGCCCAGCGGCGTGCGGCGTCTTCCGTTATATAATACAGATACAGGTCATAACGCACTTTACGTCTGCCCAGTTTCGCTTCTGCGATATTGCACCCAAAGCATGGGTAGGCATAGTCTGTAGAAAACAGTGCATATGTATCGGTATCCGTTTTCCTCAGGTATTCATAGATGAATCCGGGCTGGGTCTCATCTGTGCCCCGCTGGTATTCCCAGACCGTTTCCTTGATTTTAACGTTGCTGTTAAAGCCCTTAAAGGCACGGGAGAAATCGCTGCCGCATAAACGCTTCCCAGCCCATAGCGCAAGCGCTTTTGGCGTAACTGGGAAAGTAAATTCCTGACCCGCAGAATCATAGGATAAGTTGTTGAAATAGCAGGCACGCCCGCCACGTTTTACATACATGTAATACTTGCCAGCCTTGTTGCGCCTTACCTCTTCCCTAAGATAGTCAGGACCTCCAGGCTTTCCGAGCTCTGATTCGTACAAAAGTTCCGTGCCCGTGAGACTGGATGGCGCAGCATCCTCAATGCCGAAAATCTCATTAGGCCTAAAATCATATGGCATAATGGCCTCCTTTCCTGCCAGGTCCATCCTGGCTGAAAAAATTGATAGTTAATCAAATTACGTCCGTGCTGTCAAGGAATTTTTCAAACTGGCAGCGCTTTATCAGGATTCGGTTTCCGTTCATGACGACCCATCTCGCTGTGGGCCTCTCTGCCGCAAGACGCCGGAGTTTATTCTCACCGATGCAAAAAAAGCACGAAGCTTCTTTGATTGTGAGGACATATTTTTCACTGATTGGAACTGTAGTGGTATCGTTCATAATAATCTCCTCCTTGTTATAAGGCATCATACATAGCGATGCCTGAGAATCAAAATCGTTTAAAAAGTGCCTGCATTGTAAAAAGTTTCCGTTCAGAAAGGATAATAAAAACCCCAAAATTTTCCAGACGGTTTGGAATGGCGCCGCCTCAGTGCCGCTGTAAAAAGCAACAAGGGCGGTAAAAAATGCTTCCATTTACATATATTCTGTATTATAATAACCGTATCCAGTTACTGATCCAGAACACTATGCGCTTTTTTGCTTGCCGGCTGAGGCGCTTTTGTTTCTGGATTTTTAATGTTCTTCACAGCCATCTGCGTTAGACGGGCAGACTGGCGGCAGCTTCCTCACCAAGCCCCTGTATGAGCTTTTTGTATGCTGCCTTTGGAGTGTATAAACAGCACACACGTTAGGGTTCTGCCAGCCTTTTACGTTATACTCATCAATCAGAGGTTCGGGCCGGTCTAATTTCCGGCCAGTGGTGCTTGGGGTCTCTGGCGCTTCCCATTCCATATCGTTTGCGGCCAATTTCCGCAGTTCACGGCAGAAGCTGTTGTGGCCTATAATCTTGCCAGAGGGGCAGAACCGCCGTGACCATTCACGGAATAAATCATATAAAAACGCAAATGGGAGCAAATCCCAGACAAACTGCCCGCGGAAATCGTTCCAAAATTCGGCCAAAGGGTCATTGTATACCTTAAATTCAGCAACCAACTCCCTACAGATTTTAGGCTCACTAAGGCTGTGGTAATTCATATGGAGCACCTTATGGAGGACATACTCTAATACTTCCCTGCGACCCAAGTAATCTTCCTTGATATATTTCCGTTCTATCCCGGTAAAGCATTTGGTCATTGGGATTATGATCAGCCGCCTGTTAAAGGATTCAGAACGGTCTTTGACTTTGGGGAGCGCATTCATACACTGCACGATAAACCCGCAGAACCTGAACTTCACAGTGGAACGGTATTTGCGGTTGATTGTGATGGGGTCGCCCGTGACAGCTTTTTTAAAATTTTTTGCCTTATCGAGGTAAGTGCCGACATTATTTTCATCACAGATAATGGCGGTTTTCCGCATAAGGTTTTCCAGGAAGGCATCTGTCCCGAAATCCTCCACGGAAATAGAATCGCAGGAGTCCTCGCCGCATAAATTCTGCATCATCCGGCAAAGCGTTCCTTTGCCATTATTGCCGTTTGCATCAAAAAGCCAGGCTGACTTATCCCATACAACATTTGGCCGTATACACGCGCCCGTTATTTCCCAAAGGAGGTTCACGATTTCCAAATCATCAGACAATGACAGCATCCAGCTCTCCACATCCCAGTCGGTCCCGTCCTCCGGGTTGTGTATAGTAATGTTTTGAGCGGAAGGATTGTAATCAACGCCGCATTTTGAGGTAAACACCATATCCGGGCTAAAATCCAGCAAAAGCTTCTTTTCATAGTCAAAAACGCCGTTATTGACCGGGATTAAGTCCTTATTTTTTGTCAGACTAAGGAACGGCGCATTACGTTCAAGTTTTGCGAATACATCAGAAATCTCTTTTTCTGACATGTCTGCCCCATACTGCTCGATTATCCTTTTTATCGCATCTTCATCCATATCATAAAGCCCTTTATTCTTTCCCGAACCGCAATAGACAGCAAGCGCTTTTGTGCCGCCCTCTAATTTAAGGTTTGCGACAGGATAGAACCGTAGGATGATTTGGGCGATGGTCCTTGCGGGCAGACTGCTGAGCATCTTATATTTTCTGTCTTTGGACAGAATGCTCGCATTAGCCAATTCAATCTGGTCGTTGGCATACTCTAAAAGTTCCGATTCCATATCAGCGGCACATGGCAGTGAACCTGGATTGAGCGTTGAGAGATAGCTTGTTGCCGCTTCCATAATAAGCTGGTTACGTGATTTCGAAGCCATAATATCTTCTCCCTTCCTATATCTTTTTCTTTTCCCATATTTAGTTGTCAAGGTACAATATCCACGCTTAGCGCGTGACGGCATCATTTTGGAGACAGCGTTTTACTGTTTGATGATTTCCGATACCGGAACATTCAAACCAGCGGCTAACTTCCCGGCAGTCCGGGGCTCACAAGTGCCCCGGCGGGTAATTATGCTGATGTTCTGCCTGGATATTCCACAGCGTTCTGCCAAGACCGCTTTGGTGATACCCTGCTCTGCAAGGAGTGTGTCGATTCGTTCCCTGTCAATCATCATGGCATTTTCCTCCTTTATAGTCATTATTATAACAAAATATATAGTTGAAATAATCAACGTAATTATATATTAGTCTACTGCGCCTCATATGTCAACATATTTTTAACAAAAACATTTTTTAAATAATTATAAAATTGGTTGCATTTTTTTCATATTAATATATACTGTAATAAAGGAGATGATAACGATGACTTTCGGTGAAAAAGTAAAACAGCTAAGGGTAACGCAGAATATGACGCAGGATGCACTTGCTGATGCGGCTGGCATTACAAAAGCGAGCCTGTCCAATTATGAGCGCAACAAGCGATGCCCGCAATACCCAGCGGCAGAAGCAATCGCAAATGCGCTGGGCGTCCCGGTCTCTGAACTATATGAGAAAAGCACAGACAAAAACAGCAGTGAAGATATACCAACGGTACGCCGTGTTGAAAATGTACATGCGCGGCGGCTTAAAAAGCTGACAGCCGCTTTTGACAGACTATCGGACGAAGGGCAGCTGGAACTAATCAAACGTGCGGAGGAGCTTGCTTATGTTCCCATATACAGGATTCCGCCACTCCCGGAAGCATTGCAGCGTTACATATACAGCCAATACCATCAGACATATGAAGTGTCTGATGATATGGAGTCACAGGAGATATACGAATCTGATGAAGGGCAGGATATTGACGCGGATATCCGGCATATAATCCTAAAGCGGGAAAAAGGTGAATGCCAGAGCAAATGGCATTTCATTTATTACCAGTTCTCCGGCAGGCCGGATGATTCTGCTGTCAAAGAGATAGTCAGCCAGTATGAGAGTTATGATAATAAACAGGACAGGTATTCTTTTGTGCTTGACAATGAGGAATGCTATGACCAGTTCATCAACTGCCATGAGGACATCAGGAGCCAGGATGATTTAGCCCCCGGCAGTAATCTGGTATCAGGAAAGGCGGAAATTACTTTTTTCCTTATCAGCAGGGACACATGGGAGATTAAGGATATGGACACTTCTAACCGCTATTCCTCTGGACTGGATATATAGGATTCGGAGGCATCAGGCGAAGGCAGGCACAAAAGGGAAGCCTGTGCCAAGTGTCCAAGGTTTCTAAACCCTTCCAAAATTTATATAACAAAAAGCATGTTTTCCCCTGCGGTTGCATACCATGCAGGGGAATTTTTATAAATGAATTTTCTTTCCAAGCGTTTGGAGGATGGCGGATTATCAAACAGCTGCACACATACGGTCTGGCGGAATGCCGGGCTTTTTTTATGTCCTTTTCCGCATAATCCTCTCCCTGCGCATTTGCACAGGTCCCCCTGTGCCGGTTATCACTGTGAAAGGAGGGTTGATTTTAATGGAAACGCTGGACGGTTATGGGATTCAAAACAGCATACTGTTTGAAACAGGCCATGGCTTCATACTTGCACAGGCAAAAGACAGGGATAAGGGATTTATGGTCTGGCAGTTCACGGAAACGCCTTTCGGGCGTGATTTTTACCATGGGCGCAGTTTTGTGCTGACGGACGAAGCTGAAAGGGATTACCGCCGCAGGGCGGACAATTACAGATGCCTCTGCAAGGCAGGGCAAAGACCACGACAGAATCCGGCCAGATACTACCGCTATTACTCTACGCAAAGGCCGGTGGACATCGGCGCTTACCCCAAGCCTGATGGCAACGCCCCGGTTGTGATTGTCAACTATGACGAGGACAGGAGGCGGCCGGTTGCGGGAGGAAACCTGCACGCATGGGGGGAGCTGACCTACAGGAAGCCGCTGGCCAAAGAGCTGGCGGAGGCTTATGAGCTGGCTGCATCCCCGGACAGGCCCAACAGAAAAACGGGGTGATATTTCAATGCGTTACGGTTTCTTCTCCAAGCGTTTGGAGAAATACCGGAAACAAAAAAGGAGGGAACCGAGATTATGGACGAAGATAAGAAATACCTGTTTTCCCAGAAGATACAGACCATGGAGGCTTTCGCTGAATTTTTCCAGGCCGTGTTTGCCGCATCCCACCCGGAAATGACCGTGGAAATCATGCGCAGCCAGAACGTGACGGGGCTTGCGATCATAGACCCTGCGCGGACCCTCTCCACATTAGTGTGCCTGGACGGCCTATATAACAAGTACATAGATGGGTGCAGCCTTTGGAAAGTCTTCTGTGAAATCACTTCCGCATGTGAGGAATACGATTCCCACGGCTCAGGCCTTCTGGACCTTGTGGAGGATTTTGAGCTGGTACGCCGCCGCATCTGCTTCAGGCTGATGAACTATGGGAGAAACAAAGAACTGCTGGAGACAATGCCGTGCATACGCTGGCTGGATTTGGCGGCCGTGCTGTATATCCCAGTGGCGGCAAAAGACGGGAAAGGGCTGTATCTCCCGGTGGATAACCCCCTTGTGGAGAAATGGGGCGTCACGGACACGGATGCTCTTTTCACGGAAGCTTTCGCCAACACGCAGAAAATCTTCCCCGGGAGCGTCCGGGATATGGAGGACGTTTTCAAAGATTACGGTAACGCACCCGAAACGGGATATGAGGATGATGACGGCGGCGGGCGCATGTACATAGCCACCAACAGCGAGAAATTCTACGGTGCGGCGGCAGTCCTCTATGACGGCCTGCTGGATTCCTTTGCCCGGGAACTGGGCAGGGACCTTTATATCCTGCCCACTTCAATAAATGAAATGACGGTTGTTTCAGATGAGGAAGGAAATGACCCGGCGGGACTGCAGAACGTTCTCAGGAACGTGAACCATGAGAGCACGGGGGATAAGGATTTCCTGTCCGACAATATCTACCGCTATGACCGGGAGACCGGCTGTATCAGTATCGTGTGAAGACCCATGGGCCCGGCTCCCCTCCAAGCGTATGGAAGGATTCCGGGCCCGGATGAAAGGAGAGAACGGATGGATAACGTTACCTATTACAAAATCAATGAGGATGCGGCACGCCGCGCAAAGGAGATGAACAGCTTTTCGGAATATAAGGCGGGGAGCGCCACTGCGGAATACCGGACCATGATGGACAGGGCGGCAGAGATTGCGGAAAACCAGAAAAAGCAGGTTGACCCTATATACCATGAGAAGATAGACAGGCTTCTTGATTCTTATTCCCGCAAACTCGCGCAGAACATGAACAACGGATATGCCATTGATGCCAGAGTTCCCTCTGTCTTTATCTGCGGGCCTGCGAATTTCCCTACACGGAAGAAGGAGAAACAGAATGCTGCTCGTGACCGCAACATGGAGGAATGGAGAGAGATTCAGGAAATCCTTAATAAGATAAGGAGCGTTGGCACAGGGGGAATCAGTTCTGACGACCCGGATGCGGTGGAGAAGCTGAAAAAGAAGCTTGAAAATCTGGAAGAATCACAGGAGACCATGAAGTTGGTCAACAGCTATTTCCGGGAGAAAGGCACCCTTGACGGCTGCCCGTTCCTCACGCCGGAACAGGTCCAGAGTTTAAAATCCGACATGGAATCTGACTGGCACTATGGAAACGCGCCTTACCTGCCCTGGCAGCTCTCCAACAACGGCGCTGAAATCCGCAGGGTAAAACAGCGGATTGGGGAACTGGAACGGAAAGCAGAGACCGTTTATGCCGGCTGGGAGTTCGACGGCGGCTATGCGGAGCCTTGCAAAGAGGATAACCGGCTCAGGATATATTTTGATGAAAAACCTGACGAAGCCGCACGCTCCGAACTGAAAAGCAACAGCTTCAAGTGGTCTCCCAAGGCCGGGGCGTGGCAGAGGCAGCTGACCGCAAACGCATTTTATGCTGCTGACCATATCGCCTGCATCCAGCCCCTCACAGGGGAGAAGCCGAGTGGATTACAGAGAAAAGCCGGGAACGGCTGACCGTCTCCGGCACAGCTTGATATAGTTTTATGGATAACAGGCACAAGGGGAAATGTGTTCCAGGACGTTCCGGGCGTATTGGCTGTGCTTACACAGAAAATAA
This sequence comes from uncultured Lachnospiraceae bacterium, assembly GCA_910579495.1. GTDB lineage: Bacteria > Bacillota > Clostridia > Lachnospirales > Lachnospiraceae > Suilimivivens. The sequence goes on along the minus strand of CAJTVD010000084.1, from coordinate 1,214 downwards.
TCTATAAGAACTTTATATTTGCCAGGCACAGCCCGAAACAGAAAAAGCATCCCCCCCCGGTTGCCTGCCAGCCCTTTCCCCTGTTATACTTCTGTTATGAAAATCAATCCGGAGGTGTACATTTTGTTTTCAACTTATGAAGATTATAAATCCATGCCGGGGAGCCTTACGCCTGAAGAGATGGCCGGCCTGCATAAACAGATATTGGACGATGCGAAACTCGATGCGGATTCCGCTGATCTATTCAAAAACGTGTTTGCCGCAGCAGTAAAGTATTCGCAGTCAAGGGCCGGCTGGCCGTTATGGGACAGGGAGAAACGGATGGGGGAGGATTCCGCCCGCACTTCCCGACACAACCAGGTAATAGACAGCCTAAACATCCTTGCAAGATACCTGAAAGCACAGGGAAAAGCTGCCATGTGGCGTGACGTCCTCGGAGAAGACAGGAAACGGATAGGCGATTTCGCCTGTTACCTTGTTTTTGTCGGGAGCCTGAACGCAAGGTGATTCTTTCTTCTGCACGGCGGGAACTACGCAAAAGAGTGAAAAACTACACGGGGAAATTTACCGTAGTCTGCACAAGTGCAGTGTTTATGCGGCTTTTAGGCAATCCAACTACGGTAACTACGCTACTACGGTAGAAACTTTTTTATTATATATAATATCTATTTTAACACCATACAGGTGTGTCTTTTATTATTCCTATAAAGTTTTCTGTTTTTATCGTAGTAGCGTAGTTATCATCCATAAAACCCGCATAAATACTGGATTTATGGCCGCTACGCCCTTGTTTTTTACCGTAGTCCTATCGTAGTCAGCGTAGTTTCCCCCTCCCATTTCCCATGTGCATATCGGAGAAAATGGACAGTTTCTTCTATATATATCATCCTGTCTTTTCCCATGTGCCTAAATGAAACGGACATTCTTTCCACATATCCCAACAAAATAACTTTTCCTTATGAGGCTTGGCAGCTTCCGCTGCCGGTCTTTTTTATGAGGGATTCTTTACCGCATCCCCAACAGGAAAAATACGAAAGGGGCAGGCTCCATGGCATACAAAAAGATACCGCTTGAAGAACAGCTGGAAAAGGCAGGACGGGAACGCATACACCCGGAGTATGATGCCTGTGCAGTCCAAGCGTTTGGAAATATGCAGCTATCTGATTACATGAAAAACGACAACTGCCGCACAAGGCTCGCCATGATGCTCGGCA
>CAJTVD010000083.1 GCA_910579495.1 uncultured Lachnospiraceae bacterium | reverse complement strand
GCAGGTGCTCCGTTTTATTTTCTGGAAAAATTCCCCAAGTAAAGTTACACTATCACAACAAAATATTGCAGATTCTGGCTATAGATTAACCTGGAATATTCTACATACCATTGAAATTGTCCCAAAATTCTATTATAATGAAAGAAATCAAATGAAATCAGGGGGAACTAAAATGTTTCGGAACAAGTCAATCCTTACCGCCGTGTTTGCGGCATTTACAGTTATCATTATGTTTTTTTCCAATAATCTGGAAGCCCATGGGGCAGGGACAGCTGCGCTGCATTCCGCGGTGGTCCAGGGCGATCAGGTGGTGGTTTCCGGCACTTCCTCGGTTTCATCGGAAGATGGTATCCTCCATCTGTATGCCCAGGAAACCTATCAAAGCGGTGCCCAGGGCGTGGAGGTAGCCCAGGCTCCCAATGGAACCGCTGCCTTTACCTTTCCGCTGAACAAAAACAGCGCCGGCAGCAACCTGTTCAAAAAATTCACCATTGTGGCAATCAAAAACGGAGTCCCTACTCCTGTGTCCAACTCCTTATACATCACCAACCCGGAAGCAGCAGCCGGCCACACCGCCCCCAGGCGGGATAACGGCATTAAGGGGATCCTCCCGGCTCCCCAGCTGCTAAACGCCGGAAACTTAACAGACCTTGGGGTCAGGCAGATTACCTACAACCTGCTCCTTGGCAGAATTACCAACGGCGGCGGCATCAATTATCAATACAACGGAAAGACCTACAGCTTTAATGCCGGCTACGTGGGAGAATACGACGCCATTGCCCGGCAGATGAACGCCCAGGGAATCCAGGTGACCTTCATTATCCTCAACGACCTTGCCCAGGACGCAACCCTGATCCATCCCCTCTCCCGGGGCGGTTCCGCTAACTATTACGCTTTAAACGCCGCCGACCAGGCAGGGGTGGAAAAGCTGGCCGCAGTAGCTTCCTTTTTGGGGCAGCGCTATTCCGATACCGGATACGGAACCGTGGATAATTGGATCGTGGGCAATGAGGTAAATGCCCGTAACCCCTGGAATTTTATGCAGACCACAGATTTGAACCAATATGCTTCGGAATACGCCAACGCTTTCCGCATCCTCTACAATGGCATCAAGTCTGAAAACGGCAACGCAAATGTTTATGTATCCACAGACCAACAGTGGGCTTTTGCTTCCAGCCCCTCCTATTTCGGCTCCCGCCCTTTCCTGGCCGCCTTCAACGATTATGTAAGGGCACAGGGAAACATTGACTGGCGGCTTGCCAGCCACCCTTATAACGTACCTCTGTACGACCCCAACAACTGGACGCCTACCTCAAATGCGTCCCACAGCCAGAATTCCAAGTATGTGACCATGCAGAACATAGACGTTATCACAGACTTTCTCTCCCAGCCGGAGCTGCGCTCCCCCAGCGGGGCTGTCCGCACGGTAAAGCTCTCGGAACTGGGCTACACTTCCAGTGCCGGGGAAGAGCAGCAGGCAATCGCAGTTACCTACGCCTATCTCCAGGCGAGCAATAACAGATATGTGGACGGCCTGATCCTCTCCCGGGAACTGGACCATGCCGCAGAAATCGCCCAGGGGCTTGCAGTGGGCTTACTTGCCCCCGATGGAAGGCATAAGCTGGCTTATGACTACTATAAACATGCAGGCGACCATAATTATCTCGCCCAGGCTTCCGCTATGGCAGGCGTTGACCTGTCGGCCTATGTTACCGCACGGTAACCGGCGCGGCCGTGTTGGGTGCAGAAAATTGAAACGTGAAATTTAGCCAAAATAAAAAATGCTATGCAGACAGTGGGCCTCCTGCATAGCATTTTTTGTTTTGGCTGCAATATTCCCTTATGTACTGCTGCCTTAAAGCCGTCCCTATTTATTTCAGCCACCTTTTCATACATTCCATGAGTTTTTCAATCATCAGCGGCTTGGTCATATGTTCATTCATGCCTGCTTTCCTGCTGGCAATCACATCCTCTGTATAGGCGTTCGCTGTCAGTGCAATGATAGGGATCCTGGCCGCGTCCTTCCGGTCAAGCTTTCTGATTGCCTCGGTTGCCTCATGCCCGTTCATTACAGGCATCTGGATATCCATAAATATCAGGTCATAGTAGCCTTCTTCTTTTTCCAGGAATTTTTCTACCCCCTGTTTGCCGTCCTCGGCGCACTCTACGATAGCCCCGGTGCTTCCGATGATTTCCATGGCAATCTCCCGGTTCAGCTCGTTATCCTCTGTCAGCAGGATCCTCTTTCCATGGAAGCTGGGCATGGCGTCTTCTCCCTCCCCGGGACCTTCCGCCTTTTCTTCCATCTTATCCTCAATAGCGATTTTCTTTAAAAGATATACCAGCCGGGACTTCAGCAAAGGCTTGGAAAGGAAGCCGTCCACTCCGGCATCCCGCACCTCCGACTCCACCTCGCTCCAGTCATAGCCGGAGAGCATGATGACCTTTATCCTCTCTCCCGCTTCCCGGCGGATTGCCTTGGCAGTTTCAATCCCATCCATATCCGGCATCTGCCAGTCCAGGATGACCGCAAAATACCCTTCCCCTGCATCCTCCGCTTCCCGTACAAGCCTGACTGCGTCCCTTCCTCTCTGGGTCCACTTGCCCACAATCTTCATTTCTTCCAGGACGCCGCAGACCACCTCGCAGATATAGCGGTCGTCGTCCACCACTAAAACCCTCAGCCCTGCGTACCGCTCCAGGTCCGCTACTTTGGTGCTCTGCTGTTTCAAAAATACGGTCACGGAAATCTGGGTGCCACTCCCTACCTGGCTGTCAATGCAGATGTCCCCATTCATCATTTTAATAATATTCTGGGCAATAGTCATTCCCAGCCCTGCGCCCTCCACCTTGCTGATGCGGGAATCCTCCGCCCGGCTGAATGGCTCAAATATCCTCTCCACAAATTCCGGCGTCATGCCCACGCCGTTATCCTTGAAAACAAACTCATAGCAGCCATAGCCAAAATCCCGGCAGTCCTTTTCCCTGATTTCCAGCTCCAGCTTCCCCTCCGGCATGGTATACTTCACCGCGTTCTCCAGAATGTTGATAAATACCTGCTGCAGCCGCATCACGTCCCCGATCACATCCTCATGGGCAAGCTCCACATGGAATTTCAGTTCATGGCATTTTGCCTGCAGGGCAGGGCGCACTGTGGCAAGCACATCCTGAAGCAGGTCAGACAGATTAAATTCTTCTTCCGCCAGGTCAATCTTCCCCGTCTCTATCTTGCTCATATCCAGGATCTCATTCACCAGGGATAGCAAATGGCGGCTGGCGGCATTGATCTTATTCAGGCAGTCCTCCACTCTCTCAGGCTCCTGCAGATGCGCCCCGGCGATAGCCGTCATTCCGATAATGGCATTCATGGGGGTCCGGATATCATGGCTCATCCTGGATAAAAAGTCACTTTTGGAAGCGCTTGCGTTAAGGGCCACCTCATAGGCATCCTTTAAAAGCCTGTGTTCGCGCTCCTCCTTTTCCTTGCTCTCCGTCACATCCTGAACCACATACAATGCCTTTTTGGGCATCCCATCCTGGGCTTCTGACAAAACCACCGTGGCACGCATCCAGCCGTCATTTTTCCCCATCCCCTCTTCCCTGGCGCTTCTGCGGTATTCCAGGGCAAACTGGCGCTGCTCCTGGGAGAGCCTTCTCCTGAAGTTCCCACAATTCATTTTTTCCAGGAATTCTTTCCGGTCATCCGGGTGCACATACCCCATGGCATGTTTACGGAAAGCCTCGGTACAGCTCCTTTCCTCCCCCAGAAGCTTTCCCACCATACCCTTATGGGCCACCATTTTGTAAGTGTCTGCCTCCAGGTCTAGGTAATAGGCTGCAAGGAACAGGCTCCCCATACTGTTAATGATATGGTTCCTCTCCCGCTTTTCCCTGGAGTATTCCGCCTCCCTTTTCTTTTCCCTGGTAACATCCCTGCTTAGGATGTTGGCTGTCACCCCGCCGTCCTGGCGGATAAGGAACAGTTCCTCCTCCACCCACTCCATTTTCGGGTCCTTTGTGCGGAACTGGCTGCTAAACTGGGCGGAATCTTCCATGGAAGATGCCATATGCCTTAAATTTTTCAGGGACATCACTATGCGGAAACGCTCCCTGTCATCCTCATGGATCCATTCATTGGCCGCTTTCTGGACATAATATTCGTAATCCTGTGTATATACCTTGCCCAGGTCGCCTTTCCCGTTAAGATAAATCCGCTCACACACTCCTGTAGCCAGGTTTACTGAATTCATCACGTCATATCCGTGCTTAATGATCGCCGCCATCCGCCGGTCATCCTGGTTATGTTTGATTTCCTTCCGGATCCGCTCGTCCACATCAAGCAGCGCCAGCACCACATTCCGCTCCCTGTCCCCTCCTTCAAAAAAGTGGGCTGTGACAGAGACATAACGGTATTCCCCCTCCCGGAGGTAACGGCACAGCGCCTCCTTCTTCCCGCCTTTTTCCCATATCCCATTCAGGGCACTCAAGGAAAAAGACGCCAGTATTTCCTTGCGGCTGTCAGGATGGAAAAAAACCTCCAGAAGGCAGTTCAGGGTATCATCCCATGCCATCATTTTCGGGCACATCACTTCTCCCATAAAATCCGCTGTCCGCACAGGATGGGAAATGCCTGTGGAAAGGTTGACCAGGTATACCCCAAAGTTCATCTCTCCCAGGGATTTAATGATCTCACGGTGCTGGATATTGATTTCTTCCAGCTCCAGCCCCTTTCTGTAAACATCATGGACATCTTTTATGTAAAGCATGGCAAACTGCCCGCTGTCCCCATTGTCAAAGGACGGGACAACCTCCATCATATACCACCGGTATTCCTTCCCCTGCCTGCGCCTGTAAGTACAGGTAAGGGCCTGGTCCCCCTCCCCAAGCTTGCGCCTTAGATAGGAAAGCCGTGCAAACCTCCGCACACGGTCAATATCCCCTCCGTAAATGCTCCCCTCCCCTGCCAGGTCTTCAATCCATTCCTGCAGGTTCCGGGTTCTTGCCAGGGAGCTCTCATGCCCCCCTATCTCCCCCTGTATAACATCCAAAAGGCCCGTTTGCAGGTTTACCCGGAAAATCCAGCCATAAGTAAAGCTCACTGCATCCACATGGGAAGTGATCGCAATGGAAAATGCCGGGATACCCTCCCAGAGAATCCGGGACGCCACAATATCCACTGCCCTGCCAAAGGGATTATCATAGTCGATGGACCGGCTTTCCTTTTTATCTCCGATGGTCAAAAGGGGGCAGTTGGAGCAGAAGCCTGCCAGCAGTTCATGGCACACCATACCAATCTCTACATTGGGCAGGATATCCCTTACCCGCCTGTTAAAGTACATAATCTGGTGATTATCTTCCCGTATCACATAAATCGCCGCAATCTGGAGCGAATCCAGAAGTGTCTCATAGTTTTTCTGCATCGCAACAATCCTCCCCGCAACTCATCTTCCACTTAAATCTCATCATTATATTTTATCACAGTGAAGCTATGGAACACAATGCCGCAGCAAAGATTTTTGTGTTGGTTACTCCTTATTTTTATATTTCCTGTAACCAAGGGCAAGGCAGGCTATGGTGGCCCCAAGGGCAATCCCCACCATAACCGGCAACATTAACAGATACCGGATCTCATAAACATTGTGGGGCATGATCAGATAAAGGGGCGTAACCCGCATGGAAAAGGATACCCTCCCTGAAAAAGCCAACAGCAAAATAGGCAGCACCCACAAAAGCGCATCTGCCACTACTACATGGAAAGGGCTTTTACACCATGCCGACAGGAGCATGGTGACAGCGCAAAGCTCCAGTTGCCCTACAAAAGCAAACAACAGGTACAGTAAAATAAATCCCTTTACCGGCAGCAAAGCTGTCTTAAACCAGGTAGAAAGATAACCAAAAATCAGCCCTGTGAAGCTCTCCAGCCCGCCAAAACCAAAAAACATGCCGCACAGCGCTAAGGCCATTAAAACAATGGCCAGGTAAGAAGCGGCAGCAACCGTCAGTCCTGCGGCAATTTTCGCCCGGATATCCCTCCCCTTCCCCTCCTTTGCCGTAAACAGAAGCGGCAGCGTTTCTATATGCGACTCCTCCGCAAAGATTGGGGAAATGCCAAAGATGACCAGGATCCCCACAAGTATAAAACCCAGGTTCAGTACATTGATAAACACCTCCCAGCCATAATGATATTCCAGTATCATTTCCCTTCCGGTAAGCGCCTCCATCTCCCCAAGCTGCGTTTCCGCTATGGGATACGTACAGGTGGCAACCTGGTAATCGTCCCACCCTCTCATATAGCCGTCTGACAGATAATACATCACAAAGCCATTGAGATAGTTGGTGTCCACAAACATATTGATCCCTTCCCTGGCCTCCTTGGGAAAACCATATTTTTTTACAATCTGGCCTACCTTTTCATCAGTGAGAATGCCCTGAAATTCCTGGGTGATCCTGCGGTCTGCAATAATCGCCTCATACCCCCTGTAGCGCACGCCGTTAATTGTTGACTCTGCCCCAGAGACATAGGACAGGAAATAAAGCAGCGTTATTCCTATCATCCCTGCTGCCCCAAACAAAAACAGCTTTCTTGTACAAATCTTAAATAACTCCATCCTGTATAGCCTCATTTTTCCTCCTATTCCAGTCCCGCGTCCGCCCTCCCAAAGCCTTTAACCTTCAGAGGAAATTCCGCCTGCTTTCCCAGCCTGAATTCCCTCTGGGCTTTCTTTGAGCCCCTGCTGTTTTATTCCAATTCCCCATGGTTTAAAGTGTGGTATAGGTATGCGTCCTCCAGCCCAGGGGCGGCGGGTTTTGCCCCAGGTGTGGGCCTTTCCATGGACACTATGCGCAGTGATACCTGGCTGCCCTGGTTGCGCAGGTTGCTGACGGTATAGCGTCTGTCCAGTTCCTCCGCCTCCCTCCCATCTACCAGGCACTGCCATACACAGCCCTTTACCTCTTCCAGGCTTTGGGCTTCGGTCCCTGTCCAAATCATCCGCCCGCCTTTCATAATCATAATGTGGTCCGCAATATATTCCACATCGGAAACGATATGGGTGGACAAGACCACAATCCGGTTTTTCCCAAGGGCGCTTATAATGTTCCGGAAACGTACCCTCTCCTTGGGGTCCAGCCCCGCCGTAGGCTCGTCCAGGATCAGTATTTCCGGGTCGTTTAAAAGAGCCTGGGCAATTCCTATGCGCCGTATCATACCGCCTGAGTAGGTTTTCAGTTTCCTGTCCTTTACCGACAGCAAATCCACTGTTTCCAACAGCTCCAGTATCCTGCTTCGGGCATAATCCCGGGGGAGGGCTTTTAATGCCGCCATATAGCTTAAAAACCGCCATCCAGTAAAATCCTTATAATAGCCGAAGTTCTGGGGCAGGTAGCCCAGCAGCTTCCGGTATTCCCCTCCCAGCCGCTCTATGGAAATGCCGTCACAGGTAATGCTTCCCCGGGTGGGTTTCAGGATGCCGCACACCATCCTCATAAGGGTGGTCTTCCCTGCCCCATTCTCCCCCAAAAGCCCATATACGCCGCTGGAAAAAACAGCCTCCAGGTTCTCCACGGCTATTTTATCCCGATAAGTTTTTTCTACCTGAAAGAGCTCTAATTCATGCATAAAATTTCCCCCTCGCCTAACATGTGAAATAATCTTTTAATCTGCCATCCAAATGCCGCCACCTCCACGCCAAAAGCAATTTCCCAAAAGGCCAGCGCAGAGGTCCTGTAAACTGCCGGAAAGGAAGCGGCCGCCCCACAGGAAATGGCCGCAAAGGCGCCCACCAGGCATGCCAGTCCGGGGCTTTTTCTCCCCGCCTTTGTAAGGGCCGCTCCCAGGGCGCAGCACTGGGTAAACAAAAAGGGAACCAACACATACAAGGAAATCTGCACAAAGGGAATCTGCCACCCAAAACCCAGGAAAAAAATCCCGGCAAACATCCCCCCCAGGTTCAGGGTTCCATAATACACCAGTTGGAACATGGTCATCTGGCTGACATTAAAGTAACAGCTCCCGCTTAGCTCCGCCATATCTGAGTAAAAAGCATGGCAGATCCCCATCATAGAAACAATGCCCACTGCCCCTGCCATCATTGCCACCACTGCAAGCACCCCTTCCCTTTCCGTCCCCAGCGCATACAGCCTTGCCACAAGCAGGGCAGCCAAAAAATACAGCGCCACCTGCAAAATCCACATGGTTTTGTCCATATAACCAAGCTGGTTTTTAAGAATCTCCTTCCTGCTGTAAACAAGAGAAATCTCCTTTTCCTTTGCCGCCTGTTTTAAAAAGGTAACCGCCCGTCCCTTCCTGCCTTTATCAATCTCCATGGCAGCTCCCGCCTGCCGGAAAATGTTTTTAATCTCCTTTTCGCTTTTTCCCATAGGACTTTTCCATCTCCCTCCTGATGCTGGCAATTCCCAGCTTATACCTTGATTTCACGGTAGCAGTATTACATCCAAGCATTACTGCAATTTCACAAAACTTCCGTTCTTCATAAAGCCGAAGTAAAACCACTTCCCTCTGCTGGACCGGCAGCTTTCCAAGAATCTCCTCTAAAAACATCTCATCTTCAACCTTCCCGATCCCTTTGTCTTCCTCCCCCTCTTCCGGCGCATTCTCCAGTCCAAGGACCTCCCTTTTTTTCCTGAAAAAATCCAGGCACAGGTTGCGGGCAATGGTGAGCAAATAGCCTTTGAGATTTTTATGCCGGTAAGCGTCCGCATAGCGGATAAATTTCAAAAATACCTCCTGGGTTATATCATAAGCTTCTGTCTCCATACCGGTGTAGAAACGGCAGAAACGATAGATATGGTCATAATATTTTTCTATGATCATGCCAAGGGCTTCCTTATTCCCATTTTGTACCTGCCTGACCAGTTCCCTGTCCTCCATCTGCTTCCCCCTTTCTGCCCCCCTATCTATATAACTCCCAAATAGCTGAAAAAGATCAATAAAATAGAAAAAAAGGTATGCAAAATTTCCCATCTATCCTTTCATGGCAAACCTTACATACCTTTTCCATTCTTTATCCTTTATTCTGTTTTCCTCTATTTGTCATATGTAAACTGGCCAATCAGCTCGTCCAGGGTAGTGGCCTGGGCCGACAGCTCCTGGCTGGTAGCGGAAGACTCCTGGGCAGCCGCCGAGTTGTTCTGTACTACCTCCGAAATCTGGGTGACACCCTGCTCCGCCTGGTAGATGGTTTCTTTCTGGTCCCCAATCATGACGCTTAAGCTCTTAGACGCATCTGCAATCTGTTTGATGCCGTCCACTACTACTTCAATGGAAGTGGATGCACTCTCCACAGCATGGTTTCCTTCTGCAATTTCCTGAAGGGAGCCTTCTATCAGTTCCCTGGTATCAACTGCCGCCTTGGCACTTTGCTCTGCAAGCTGCCTGATCTGGTCTGCCACAACTGCAAAGCCGCGCCCCGCTTCTCCCGCCCTTGCCGCTTCAATGGACGCATTCAGCGAAAGCAGGTTGGTCTGGGATGCAATAGACTCAATTTCAGAAATAATATTCCCAATTTTTGTGGAGGTCTCGCTAATCCTCTTCATAGCAGTAACCATCCTGTTCATGCCATCCCGGCTGTTATCCGCCTCATCTGCATATTTCTGTGCCTGTTTGTAGGAATCCTCTGCACTTTGGGTGCTTCTCTCCATGGTTTCTGCAATATTGGTAATGGTTGCCTGCAGCTCTTCCACTGCCCCTGCCTGGTCAGTAGCGCCCTCTGCCAGGGACTGGGAAGATTCCGCCAGGTTGGTGGAACCTGCAGATACCTGGCTGGAAGCCTCGCCAATGGCGCTCAGTGTCCGTGTCATCTGCCGTTTCAGCTTCCGCATTGCCTCAATCAGTTTACTGAAATCACCGGTGTACTGGTCTGCAATCTCGGATTTTGCCGAATAGTTCCCATCCGCCATCTTGCCAAGTATCAGCCCAACATCATAAATAATCCCATTTAATATAGAAGACATATGGGTGGCTTCCTTTATCAGGTCCGCCACTTCGTCATCATTGTTAAGCGTTGGGAAAGGTGTGGACAAATCCCCGGAAGAAAAGCTCCTGAACCTGTCCCCAAGCTGTTTCATAGGTGTTGCAATCCCCACGGCAATGGCTTTCCCGATTCTTGAAGAAAATACCATGGCAACCACAATAACAGACACTATCACAAATGCCATGATCACAGTCAGCGCCTTGAGATTATTAGAAAGCTCGTTCCCTTCGTTCACTTTCACTTCCAAAAGGCTCTCCAGCTTCTGGTAAATGCTGTTGTAGGCACCTGAAAGCTGGCTTAAGGCAATCTCCTGGGCCTGGCTGCTCAGCTCCGGGTCTGAAGTCGCGCCCATTTCCATAATCTTCGCGTCCAGCGTCCAGTAAGCGTCCAGCTCCGATTTAATTTCATCGTAGGTCTCCCTGCCCTCTTCTGACACAATGGTTTTTTCCACCTGGGCAAAATATTCTTCAAACAGCCTCTTATTCTCCTCATGCTGTTTTACCACATTATTAATGGCATCCTCGTCCACATAACCGATGGATGCACGCAGGGAAGACCTGACATCTGCAAATTCAAACAATGCTTTCCCGATATCCCCCTGGGCAAAGCCGAAATTCGTAAGTGCATAGGAATACCTTGCAGCCACCAGGATAACCGCTATCAGCCCCACAATTGCCGCTACCGCCGAAATCATCGAAACCAACCAAAAAGACTTTGAAAGCCTTTTCTCCAACCTTTCATTATTGAACATTATTTCTCTTTTCCTCCTCCATTTTTAATATTCAATTATCTGGCATATGATGCCTCCTCCGGCTTTTGGCCTCTTTTTCAATAACTGCCGGGGCCTTTCATGAAATGTGTAACCTCCCTCCACTTTTTCATTATTTTCCCGCATACCAGTAGGCTTATTATAATCTATTTTAAAAAATTATACAACAATAATTTCACATCAATAGCAATATTTTACGTTTTTTGTTCAATATATTACACAGTCCAATATCTTTTTCATGCATATTGACGAAATCCTTTTCCCTACGCCCTACCCTGCCAGGCTCCCAAATTGGCAGCAGATTGTTTATGCCCCGGTAATATCTACCGCGTGCATATAAGCGTCGGAGCCCCGGGCACAGGTAACGCTGAGCTTCCTGCCGCTGGTGATCACCTTGCAGTTGCTGACGCTCTTGACTGTATCCAGCTTCAGTTCCATTTCCCCCTGGGGTGTTTTCAGGTACAGCAGGTCTTCCGTGGATTTGCTGCCCACTGTGCCTGTGACGGTGGATGTGGATGAAGTGTCGATCTCCGCCACGCCGCTGTCCTTAACGCCGGTAATACTTGCCGCATGGAGATATTCATCGGAACCATGGTAGAAAGAAACCGTAAGCTTCCTGCCGGGGGTAATCACCATGCCTGCCCTGGCATCTGTGTTGGCATCGATCACGATCTGCATTTCCCCTCCGTCCGTGGACAAATACAGCAGGGTTTCCTTGGTCCGCTCAGATACCGTTCCCGTTACCGACATGGTCTGGGCAGTCACCGCCGCCGCAGGGGCAGGGGAAATATTTGAGGCAAAGGCAGAAGCCCCGGAGGTTATCCCGTCAGAAATGCTTAAAGCGTGCATATAAGCGTCGGAACCCCTGACGCAGGTAATGCTGTAGGTTTGCCCTGCCACCAGAACCGAACATTCGCCCATATTGGTGGTGGGGTCTAGCTTAATCTCCATTTCCCCCTGGGCGGTATTCACAAACAGGATATCTTCCCTGGTTTTTTCACTTATGGTCCCTATGATGGTTGCTGAGGAGGAAGTATCCAGCGTTGCCCCCGGTGTCTTTTTCTCACTGGAAATTTTAACCGCATGCAGGTACTCGTCCGGTCCATGGGCTACAGAAACGCTGATTTCCCTCCCCGGAAGCAGCACCTTACAGGCGCTGGCATCCGTATTACTGTCCAGCTTGATCTCCATCCGCCCCTCTTTGGTGGAAAGCAGCAACAGTTCCGAGGTTGTGCCTGATAAGACCGTCCCCTCCACTGTAGCGAACGCCTCCACAGCCTGCGCATCCAGCCGGACGGCAGGGCAGAAAGCGATCCCCAGGGCAAGCCCGTATGCCATAAACAATTTTGCAACTCTCTCCCTTTTCATAACTACACCTCCCTAAAATCAAAATATCCGGTTGCCATATGTGCAACCATCATACAATATTTGCCTTTTAAAAACAACATGGATTGCTTTTTTGCCCCACGGGCCGGGTAAAATTAAGGAAATCTTCATTTTTCCCCAGGGGTTCCCGGATCCCAGGCTAACGGGTAATACGCCTGTCCAGTTTTTTGGACAGCCTGGTGCCGACCATCTGCAAAATCTGTACCAGTGCCACCAACAGCACTACCGTTACAATCATAATATCCGCCTGGTATCTGTAATACCCGTAGCGGATGGCGATATCTCCCAGGCCGCCGCCGCCCACCACGCCTGCCATTGCCGAGTAACCCAGGATCGTCCCCAGGGCAATGGTAGCCCCCACGATCAGGGAAGTCCTTGCCTCCGCCAGCAGTACCTTCCATATGATTGTCCAAAGATCCGCCCCCATACTCTGGGCAGCCTCAATCACCCCATGGTCTACCTCCAGCAGGGAGGATTCCACCAGCCTGGCGACAAAAGGCGCCGCCGCCAGGGCAAGGGGGACAATCGTTGCCGTAGCCCCATAGCTTTTTCCCACAATCAGCCTGGTAAAAGGAATGATCAGCATCAGCAGGATCAGAAAGGGAATGCTCCTTACAATATTTACTGCCACGTCCAAAATCTTATATACTGCCCTGTTGGGTTTCAGCCCCCCGGGTGCCGACACCACCAGCAGGATCCCCATAGGGAGCCCCAGGGCATAAGCAATCAGGGTGGAAGCCAAAGTCATATAAAGGGTCACGCCTGTCCCCTCCACGATCATCATGATTGTCTGTTTATCCCACATAATTATCCAGTTCCCCCACTTCCAGTTTTCTGTTCTTTAAATATTGTATCATCTTTTCCGCCGCCCCAGCTTCTTCCGGAAGCTGCAAGACCATCTGCCCATGGGCTACGCCGCCAATATCCCTGGTGTCCGCCAGCAGGATGTTCACCGGGCTTTTGCATGCCAGCACCATATTGGCAATCACCGGCTCAAAGGAAGAATTGCTGGTAAACACAATGCGGATGCACCGCTTGCCTTTCATCTCCCCATAGTGTTCCCGCTCTCCCTGGAAAACCAGCTTCTTCGCCGCTTTGCTCCTTGGGCGCTGGAACACCTCCTCCACGGTTCCCGTCTCCGCCAGGGTTCCCTGGTCTATGATCGCCACATGGGTGCAGATTTCCTGTACCACCGCCATCTCATGGGTAATAATCACAATCGTAATCCCATATTTTTCGTTGATTTCTTTTAAAAGCCCCAGGATCGCTTTGGTGGTGGTGGGGTCCAGGGCACTGGTGGCCTCGTCGCACAGCAATATCCTGGGATTGGTGGCAAGGGCCCTGGCAATTGCCACCCGCTGCTTCTGCCCGCCGGATAGCTGCGCCGGATAGGAAAGGGCCTTCTCAGAAAGCCCTACGATGGAGAGAAGCTCCCTGGCGCGGCTTAGGGCATCCTTGGCAGGAGTTTTGATAATTTCCATGGGAAAACAGACATTATCAATCACTGTACGCTGCATCAGCAGATTAAAATGCTGGAAAATCATAGAAATCTGTGTCCGCGCCCTGCGGAGCTCACTGTCGCTTAAGGTGGATAAATCCTTCCCTTCCACCAGGACCGTCCCGGAAGTGGGACGCTCCAGAAAGTTCAAACACCGTACCAGCGTGGACTTTCCCGCGCCGCTCATGCCGATGATGCCATAAATCTCGCCTTTGTGGATGTCCAGGTCGATGCCCTTTAACGCCTCCACCTTATTGTCCTTCCCCACAAAGGTCTTTGTCACATTTTTTATCTGAATCATAGTTTCCATATGTAATCCTGCCCTCGTTTCTCCTGTTTCTTCCTGCCAGTAATTGTCCCTTTAATAAGCGGGAATCTTTTTTATCTTAGCACAAAGAAAGACGGCTTGCAACGCAGGACCAAAGTTTTCTGCAAATAAAAACAGTATCCGTTACTATAAACAGCCCGGGAGTACACACAGGCTGCACTGTACAAATGCCCCTTCCTTTGCTATACTGTCTTCATCCTTAATTGAAAATATATCAACCATCAAAGAGAAAGGTCCCCGAAAATTATGAGTAAGAAAAAAGCAGTGGTTTCACTTGGACACAGTGCCTTAGGCTCCACCACCAGCTCCCAGAAAGATGCCCTCCGGCTTGCCGCCAGGGTGCTTGCAGATCTCACAGAGGCGGATTACCAGCTTACCATCACCCACAGCAACGGCCCCCAGGTCAGTATGATCCACAAAGCCATGACAGAACTGCGCCGCCTTTACATTGACTACACCCCCTGCCCCATGTGTGTCTGCAGCGCCATGAGCCAGGGCTATGTGGGGTACGATATCCAGAACTCCCTGAAAGCCGAACTGTTAAGCCGTGGGGTCAGCAAGACAGTAGCCACCATTTTAACCCAGGTAACTGTAGACCCTTACGATGAGGCTTTCTATGAACCCACCAAGCCCATTGGCCGTTATATGTCCTGGGAGGACGCGGAAACAGAGATACGGAAGGGAAATTATGTGGAGGAAGTACCAGGAAAAGGGTTCCGGCGCATTATCGCTGCCCCAAAACCCATTGACATTGTAGAAATCGAAGCTATCCGCGCCCTTTCCAATGCAGGGCAGATTGTGATTGCCTGCGGTGGCGGCGGCATTCCGGTAATTGAACAAAAACACGCCCTCCAGGGAGCCTCTGCAGTGATTGAAAAGGACGCCATTGCCGGGAAGCTGGCCGCAGACCTTATGGCAGACCAGCTAATCATTTTTACCTCCGTCCCCAATGTCTGCCGGGATTTCCAAAAAGAAAGCCCAAAAGCCCTCTCTTCCCTTACAATATCAGAAGCAAAGAAAATGATCCAGGAAAAGGAATTCGGGGAAGGCACCATGCTGCCTAAGATCGAAGCTGCCATCACCTACCTGGATGCCAACCCCCGGGGAAGCGTCCTGATCACCTCCCTGGAGGAGGCCGACAGGGCTTTAAGGGGCAGGGCAGGGACAGTGATCCGCCAAGATTAAA
>CAJTVD010000082.1 GCA_910579495.1 uncultured Lachnospiraceae bacterium | reverse complement strand
TTCAGTTGTCAATTTTCAGTTAGAATCACATTCATTGAGATTCCGAGAAGTTATAGTACCTGCTTTGAATCTCATAGATCCCGGCATACATCCCCTTCTTCCCCATCAGTTCCTCATGGGTACCCTGCTCTGCAATCGTCCCCCCTGAGAGAAGGCATATCCTGTCACAGAACCGGGTGCTGGATAAGCGGTGGGAAATATAAACGCAGGTCTTTCCCTTTACTGCCTGGCTGAATTTCAAATACAATTGATTTTCCGCTATAGGGTCAAGGGCTGCCGTAGGCTCATCTAAAATTATAAGGGATGCTTCCTTATATAAAGCCCTTGCAAAAAGCATCTTCTGCCGCTCTCCCCCGGAAAAATCCAGCGCCTCCTTATTGGCCTCCCTTACAAGAAGGGTGTCCCCCTTCTTTGGAAGGCTTTCATATTTCTCATAAAAACCGGACATTTGAAGAGCCCAGGTAAGCTTTCCCTGGTCTGCCCCATCGCCGGAGCGCCCGGTAAGGTTTTGGTCCAGTGTCATGGGAAGCATACAGGCATCCTGGAACAGGACCGATACCAGGGAATAATACTCCTCCCTGCCAAATTCCTCCGCCGGGATATCATTCAGCAATATCTGCCCTTTTGTTGGCCGGTAAAACCCGCATAAGAGCTTCACCAAAGTGGTCTTCCCCTGACCGTTTAACCCAATCAGCGCCAGCCGCTCGCCAGGTGAGATCACCAGGCTGATATCCGAAAGGACGGGCTCTTTTTCACCGGGATAAGTGTGACTTACCTGTTTCAGTTCTACCTTCAGCCCCTTTTCTTTCAGTCGGGCAAGCCTTTCTTCCCCTATCCCCTTTTGGCTCCAAAGGCTTTCCGGAAGGTCCAGGAACCTTCTGATATAGCTAATGGACACGCCCACAGAACTTAAAGACAAAATCCCGTAAATAGCCTGCCCGAAATAAGAGCCAAAACCTCCCAGCAGGCCGATGTAAAATACAAATTCTGCAATGCTGATCCCTCCCCCGGCCAGCCTGTAAAGAAGATAGCCATAGGAAAGCCCTTCTGTAAGAAAAGAACAGGCTGCTTCTGCCGCCCCCTTTGCAAAATACCAGTTGTGGATATGCCCATATATCCCGTCAATCCCCTTCAGGCACTGGCCATACTTTTCTACAAACCAGCCCATCATCTGGTAAATACGGATTTCCTTTCCTGCTGCCTTTTCCATAGACTGCCTGCTGATATAGGAGGCTTCCGCCGTAAAAGAGCCAAGATTTTTGTGGTATTTCTCATACTTTTTCTGGGCCACCGAAAGTAAGAGAAAGCTTACCGCCATATTCAGTATCAGTATAAAAAGAAGCAAAAGGCTTTCCCTGCCAATCAGGAAACCATACAGCCCTGTGCCAAGAAGCCCTGCCAGAAGCTTGGGAATGGCAAGGAAAGAATTGCGGATCCCAAATTCATTGCGCACCACATTCCAGGTATTCCCCATCAGCTCCCGGTTTTCCGGGTTCTCCAGCATTTCATAATCCATATTCATCACTTTGGCAAAACAGCATTTTTCATAATACAGGTGAAAGGACAGGGAATTCCGGTACAGATATTCATGCATCCCCTTCTGCAGCATCTCAAATCCCCAGATACCAAAGGCAAGGAAAAAGACTGTAAAAAGCAACGGCACCATCTCCCATTTCTCCTCCAGCCCCCTGACAAGACGGGCCGGGAGCAGCACCCCAAGGCATGCCGCCGCTACATCCGGGAACATCAGCAAAAGCTGATAATAAAAAAGCTTTTTGTCCCAGATTTTCGATGCTTTCATATTATAAGCTACATTGCTTACCAGCCCGTATTTCCTTTCACCCTGCTGCTTTTTCTTCCCCATCCCTCTATCCCTTCCTATACAAATGCACTAAAATCTACACAAGATACTTCCAATTGCCCTTGATTCCTAAACTGCCCCCATAATACCATAAATAAACCCAAAAAAATAATCCGCGCATAAATGGTATCCCATTCCGCACGAATTACATTCATTCCTATTGCACAAGAGGCAGCGTAATCTCTGTGGCAAATACCCCTTCCTCTGTCCTGCGCTTCAAATAGCCACCGTATTTGGCCACAATTCCGTCAATCCGGTACAGGCCAAAGCCATGGGTGCCCTCTTTCCGGGAAAGAAACCGCCCTCCAGCTTTTTGGGCCTTCCCCTTCATAGAATTGGTAACTGCAATATAGAGCTGCTTTTTCATAATGTCAATGTATATGCGGATAAAGCGCTCTTTCCCTGCCGGAAGCTCCATGCAGGCTTCCATGGCATTATCCAGAAGATTGCCGATCAGCACAGACAAATCCACCCCTGAAACAGACACCTTTCCCGGTACAAGGGCTACAGCGTCCACTGCAATATTTTTCTCCTGTATCAGGGAAAGCTTACTGTTTAAAATCGCATCCACCATCACATTCCCTGTTTTCAGTACGGTATCCACCTCTGCCAAATCCTTTTCCAGGCCATCCAGGTATTCGGATGCCTGCTGGTTCTGGGCCAGGCTTAAGTAAGCCTTCAGCGCCTGGATATGGTTGTGGTAATCGTGCCGCCATCCCCGCATCTTCCGGTACATAATCTCCACCTCATCATAATGCCTATCCACCAGTTCATTCTGGAAACGTGCAATCCGGCGGCCCACATACCATGGCATCCAAAAACGCCACAACAAAAAATTTATGAGAACCATTATACCAATTGCCCCTGCCGCCATAACGTCCTCCCCCTGTGCCTTACTTATAATTTCGGATAAAAGCCTCGTTTACCTCTTTGTGCACTCTCCGGCTTATGGGAAGCCGGGTTCCGTCGTCCATTACAACCTCCGCCCTGACAATGGCTCCTATGTGCTGTAAATTCACCACATAGGAACGGTGGCAACGGACAAACTCCTTTTTATCCCCAAGCATCTTAAGTACCTCCCCAATGGATGTGCGGATGTGGCTTTTTTCTCCCGCCGTACATAACAGGCAATCATGTCCCATGGCCTCTACATACCAAATCTGGGAGGCAGGAAGCAATATATATCCCCCGGATGTGGGAAAGGGCAGTTTTTCTTCCGGTTTTTTCCTTCTCTGTAATCCGTCCAATACTTCAAACAGCTTTTCCCTGTGAACAGGCTTCAGCAGATAGTGCAGCGCCGCCACCTCATACCCCTGGGCCATGTATTCGTCATAACCAGTAACAAAGAGAATGGGGATATCCTCATTTTCCTTCCGAATCTTTTCTGCAAGCGCCATGCCGCTTATGCCGCCCATTTCAATATCCAGGATAAGAAGGTCAAACACCTCTTCCTCCCAGGCAAAAAGGAGGCTTTCCCCACTTGGGAAACAGATAACCTCCGTCAGGATTCCCCTGCCTCTCCCCCAATCCCCTAAATAATCTGACAGCAATGTACACTGTACCTTCTCATCATCACAGACTGCAATTTTCATATTAATACCCTTGTATCCCCATGGCCTGGCACCTATTCCATTGTTACCGGCCCAGACACTACCCTGCACTGTTTCCTGTAGCAGGCAATTCCATACTGGTAGATTGTCTCCATACCATTCTTTAGCAGGGAATCCTTATATTTTTTGTCCCTGATCTGCTTTAGCGCCTCCCTGCACCCCCACTCAAAGGCAGCATCCCTGGCATATTTTAGTTCAATGACAATCCCAATCCTTTTTTGCCTGATTTCTATGCTGATATCGCTGTATCCTTCCCCTGATTCAGCATTTGACCGTACAATCCAGTCATTTCTATTTCCCAGGATCCCCAGCAGAATCCCGTGATAAAAATTCTCTTTCATCTCTTTTGGGGCACCAGTATCACGGATGCTGATCATATCCCCAAGATAATCATTAAAACCATTCTCTATGGCCATGGCATCATTCTCCTGAAATGCCCTGCAAAACTTTTCCAGCCTGCCTGTATTCCGTACAGTCTCTTCGCCAAACCACTTGTGTATCTGCCAAGTAAAAATCCACCGGATCTCCCTGTTTGGGATAACAAGCTCTGTCAAATCCCCGGCCAGTGTACAGCGTTGTGTCAGATAGCCTGTTGTAAAGAGAATGCTCCAAAGGTTATCCTGCCCAGAGCCAAAATCCCTGTATGTCAGTTCCTGGTGAACCATCTTTTTGATACTGCCTCCATTCATCAGCATTTCAATTTCATTTCTGGTTGTTGCATTTGCCCTGCCAAGGAAACTTCTGATAATATCGTTGCTGCTGGTATTCACCCAATAATTCTGAGGTTCCGCAGATGGCTGCATTTTCAGGGCATGGCAATAACAAACCACATCCCATGGGCAGTAGATGGCAAGATTTCCAAAGCGATAGCCGTCATACCACTCCTTAATGGCATGATATTTTTCCATGAAGCCATAATATTGAAGCATCTCCCTTACTTCTTCATCTGTAAACCCAAAGGCCTCATTATACTGGACATCTTTTATTGTATATACACTGAAATTATTCAGGCCGGTAAAAATACTCTCTTTTGATACTCTAAGACACCCGGTAAGTACTGCAAATTCCAAACTGTCATTCGTTTTAAATGCATTCCCGAATAAACCTCTGACCAGCTCCATCATAGAGCCATAGTATCCTGACTGATATGCCTTTTCAAGGGGCACATCATATTCATCAATCAGCATAACCACGCCTTTTCCATAGTGTTTCTGCAAAAGCTTTGACAAAACCAGCAGGCTGTCCTCCAAAAGATCGTCTGACATTGTAAATGCGCCAGTTTTATCTATATTGACCAGCGCCTCATACTGGCCCCGTTCTATCTGTGTCAGCCTGTCACTCTGCATAAGGAGCTGATACCGCATTGCTTCATTCCCAATGATCCGCCGGAGCATTCCTTTTGCTTCCTGGAAAGTCCCGCCACTGGCTCCCTTTAATGTTATGGATATTACCGGGAATTTTGCCATATATTCCTCACA
This sequence comes from uncultured Lachnospiraceae bacterium, assembly GCA_910579495.1. GTDB lineage: Bacteria > Bacillota > Clostridia > Lachnospirales > Lachnospiraceae > Suilimivivens. The sequence goes on along the minus strand of CAJTVD010000082.1, from coordinate 10,479 downwards.
AAGGTCTTTTTCCTTGGAAATCTCCAGCCCGTCAAAAAGCCTGCGTTCACTTCCAATTTCAAAAAAATATTTGAGCATACTCATATTCAGCGTTTTTCCAAACCGCCTTGGACGTGTAAACAAATTTACATATGCCAGGTTTTCCAGAAAGTCTTTGATGAGCCCTGTTTTATCCACATAGTAAAACCCCTCTGTGCGTAGCCGCCTGAAATTTTCGATCCCCATGGGAAGTTTTGCCTTCATCACCATAACATGCCCCCTTCTATCCTAAAGAATACCTTCTTCAGAAGCTAAAAAGCCGCCTCCATCCCTTCAAAATTAATCTTCTTCCTTTCTCCGTTTTTCAGGCAGATGGTGGTGGTGCCATAGGCGCCTGTGCCCGGCATATCTTCGTACAGGATCTCTCTTATGGGGAACAATTCCTCCTGGGTAAATACGCATTCCCCTGCCTCCTCCCGGGATACCTGAGCCGTGATCACCTGAGAAATGAGTAGGTAAGGCTCCCGGCTCCCGTACTGCTTACGGCTCTCCATGGCGGCATACACCACCAGAGAATTTTCTGAGTCCGGATTGGTTCCCCTGCTATGTACCACATCCATCCTTTCCCACCCCCGGTAGCAGGTCATTGCCATCTGCCTGGGCACTCCCATATGGTCATATCCCATCAAGATCACTGCCTGGGCAAGGCTGCCGTCAGGAAGCGTCTCTTCCATCCGGACGATCTTCGTGGCGCTTGTATCCGGTCCCGGATTGTCCGGGAATCCATAGGAACCAAGGGTGAGGACTGCCGGCCTTCGGGACAGCCGCAGCTTATCCACCCGGAAAATGCCCCTTCCCACGGGGAAATCCGCAAGGTTCAACGCCTGCATCCAATGCTGCTCAGTTTCAAGGCTGCCGTTAAAAAACTGTCTCCGGTACAAGACCCCCTCCCTTTGGCCGCACCAGACGGTCAGGTTCCCCCGGGAAGGCGTTTTTTCACCCCCTTCAAAGAGAAGGTACTGCTGGGACTCACAGACTTCTTCTGTCTCCCCCACCCTGGGAAGCACCCCCTGCCCTCCTGTGGGCGTTGCTTCCCAGGGATATTTGGTGTTATAATTCAGCTTACTGTAGTTCCACATCCCGTGGATATCCCAGGCATTTTGATAGACCTTGCCGCTGCGCAGGATGGTCTCCCCAGTGGCTTCATGGTTGGTATAACAAAGAGCCGGGCCAGAAAGGACAGTTTCCTTCACTTCCCCGGGCTTTAGCCGGTCCCAGGTCCCATTATTTTCAGTGGCTGTCCAAAAAGGATGGCCTGCCGGCAGCTTAAGGCAAAGGAACGCCTTTCCCAGCCACAAGGGAGATTCCGCACAGGAATATCCCTGCACCAGGGGGGTAAACTGGCCATAAAATCCAAGGGTGGGGACGCCCTCATAAAGGAAATCGTCTCTGGCCAAAAACTGCAAAAGGGAGCCGGAGGCAATCCGCCTTGCCCGTCCCGGGTCAGCCGCCGGATCAGGCAGAAGGAAATTGGCACACAGGGGGCTGGTGGCGCCATTTCTGTAGATACAGCTTCTTCCCCACATATTGGTATAACCATCCCTGTCAAAAAAGTCCGGATAAGTCTCCATCAACTGATTGGCGCATTCCTCAAAGCGTTTTGCCAGATAAGGTTCGTTTTCATACCCATACCAATCATTCCAGATAGGCGTATAAAGATTAAATGCCCAGCAGGAATAATAGTCAAAGCCCTGCCCATCCCGGTACCAGCCGTCCCCTACAGTGTAATTTAAGATCGCCTGGGCATGGTCTGCCATGATCTCCTGGTCAATAGGATAGCCTTCTTTATAAAGAAACGCCATATCCAGCATATTAAACAGCCGCCAGTTCTGGGGAACGGTATTCCCGTGGGCAAAACTGGATATCAGCCCGGCGATCCGGTCTCTTTCCTCCCTGGTATAGCTCATCCAGACCTGTTCCCTGCAGGCGTCCAGGCCAATCACCAGGGCACAGGTCTCCACCGTCTGCTGGAAACTGCGGAAAGACCCCTCCGCCCCGGTGAGCTTTACCATTTCCCCATAATTCCCCACATAAACCTGATCCCCTCTGGTACAGGCCCGGAGAATGTGCTTTTGGTAATAGTCCCGCAGCCGGATCCCGCATACCTCTATGTCCGGCTCATTATGGATCATTACGGATGCAATGAAAAAAGATCTGGCAAGTCCCTCAAAGATCTCCGCCTTGCGCTCCGCTTCCTGCTGCTCCTTGGGGGCATCCAGGTGAGGGTAGGTGATCTTTGTTTCCTTCCGGGGCATCACCACAGGGGAATCCATGCCGGGGATATTCCTGAAAACACCCTCCAGCAAATACCGGCCGGCATCCAGCCAGTGCTTTCTCGCCATCCCTGTATAGGGGCTTAATTTTTTATCCGGGCCTACCACCTTAAATACCATATCCGTACCTGCCTTTCCTATGTGTTGTCTGTGTGGGAAGCATCCATTTTTTGTGCGGCTTCTTTAGATGCCAAAGAGGGTTTTTATAAAATTGTATCATAACCAAAGCCAGAAATACAATAGGCATTTCACTCCGTCCCATCTGCACTGCTGCGGCAGAGACCCAAAAAATCTATTGACTTTTAGAACGATGTTTTTTGTTGTGTTACTCTCCGACAAATCTGAATTTGAAGTCTAAACCACATTTTCACCTAAAATTATTTTAGGCATTGTGGTTGAACAGCGATTCCAACGTTTATAGAATTTCTCTACACCAAGTTTTGAAATTCTTGCATGTGCTTCTTCATTTTCCAGCACCCAATACAAGACATATGTTACCTTACCTACATTTCTTGTAAGACGAACAGGTAATTCTCCCTCTTTAACAGCATTAAAATCCTTTTGTCGGTGGGTACTATGTATGCCCTGCCTTGTTTGTCTATCCACCCATTTTTCTGTGACAGCTCCATACGGTCTATCATCATGCCATAAAGCAGCTTTGCCCCGATTGACAGCGCATCAAACTGGCGCTCTGCAAATAACTGCTTCGGTATGCGGTAAAAAGTATACTGGCTGCTCTGTTTCCCATAAAAATATCCAAACTGCATTTTCCCTTTTCTCCTTCCCTTTAAATAGTGTCAGAATCGTCATATTCCTTACGGCAGTTATCGCCGGAATTTATTTGTGCCATTCTTAACCTTGCCTGTTCCCTCTGTTCGGCGCTTACGGTTCTCGGCTTATGGTAAGTAACGTGTGATTTTGGCATGGATTAGGTCTTATCTATGTCTGTCTGGTCTACCAGCCTGTAACTTTCCGGATAGGCTTCAACAAGGTAGCTGTCTGCTCTGCAACATTATAATTGACGATTGTTTCCATTTCGTATTTTGTTAATTTGCTCATAACCCCATGTCCTCCTTCTTAGGCTGTTCCCGCTTTTTTCTCCGTTAATTGTCGGCCTTTTTAATTGCTCCTTAGCCTTAGACAGCCGCTCCCTTATGGAATTGTCACGCTCGGTTCTTAGTGGCGTAAATAAGCTCTGTACAGCCTTTCTCTGACAGTCCAGACAGTTTATGTATTGCAGCGCCTACAATCTCTTTTGTAACAGCATCGGTAATCCTCGGCTCAATCTCCTTCAGGTTTTCAAGCGTGCCTTCCCTGCCATTTTCGCCAAACTGATAGATAAGATTAATTTCATCAGCGCTAAAGGACACCATTCCTTTTCCCTCCGCCTTTAATCGCTCTACGCCAGTGCATTTGACAGTATTCTTTGCACCCTCATATGAATCCCTGGCTGTTATCCTGCCATGCCCGTCCGTCTGCCGGACTTCCAGCCCGCTTTTTCCTTTCTGCTCCAGTACAAGCCAATAGTATTTATCCCTGTCTTTTGTATAGACTGCCCCCTGTTCCCCTGAATACCTGTCATTCAGCTTAAATTCTCCTGCTTTGTCGTAATAACTCTTAATTTTTTCAATATACTCCTGCTTCATGGTTTGCCCTCCTTATTAGCTTTTCTGAATCAAAAAAGGACTGCTTCTCGCAATCCCTTTTCCAGTGTGTTCCTGCCCATATTTTGTTTGATGTACCTATAACTGGCACGCTATATCAATCGCTGTCTGAGTTTCCCCAAACGATGCCGCCCAACTGTCAAAGTGACCTAACCCCAAACGCTGTATGGTATTGTACTGGAGATACCGCATATTTGTGTAAAGTTCCGTCATGCTGTTGCTGATCGGAGTGTCCGTGGCAAAAGTCACGCCTTTGCCGCCCGTTATTTCAGAGACATATTGTCAAGTGTGTTTGTAAATTTTCTGAAGCAGCTAAGTACATGATACCCCAGCCTATCGAGAGTTAATCGCCATTAGAAGTTAAAAATCTGGAACTATGCAACGAAAATTCGCATAATTTCAGATTTTTAAGTCTTTTGTATTCGATTAGGTGTAAAATTTACTAGAAGTTAACAATATACACTCTCGCTCTGCATTAAGCTTTCTCATTTTCGGTAGTGAGACACCTGCATTAAACAGAAAAGAATTAAAGCACTAATTTCCAAAATCAGACTGTCTATATAATGTCACGATACATATCGCACAGAATCTTTTGCGGTTTCCATCCCAGATCTTCCAATTTCTGTCCAGACATCTGCAATCCAGTATCCGAGGCATACCCATGGGAGTTGTCATCTGATATTTCATATTTCACTTTGATTTTGCCGTTCGCAATCTGACTTGCCACAAATTCCGCCATCTGACGTATAGTCATCGTATTCTCTTCATTGACCACATTATATGCCTCTCCGTCCATTCCCCTTTTTAAAATCGTCATGATTCCCCTAACCGCGTCATCAATATCGCAATAATTTCCCATCGAACATCCTCTGGTGTAAAGAACAATATCTTTCCCGTTTTGTACGGCTCTCGCAAACTGTGCATAAACACGGTTATCTTCAGGTAATATTCTCTGACCGAACGTCTGCGCCAAACGAGCAATCTTCACAGGAACGTCATACTCTTTATAGTAGGAAAAACAAATATTTTCTGCCATACGCTTCCCAAGCGGATAACAACTGCGGACATTTAATACTTCAAGCTCTCCACGACAGACTTCCTCTTCTTTCACTCGTAATCCATCCATGCAGTCAATGTTTCCGTAAACCTCCATACTGGAAAGATAAACCATACTTTTTAGCGGTATCTGCCTTGCAAATTCAAGTATATTCTGCGTCGTATTGACAATACTTTCCGTTACCTCCACCGGATGTTCAATCATTTCTGCCGATTTCGTAATGGAAGCACAGTGTATTATATAATCCGCTCCGTTTCCGGCTTCCAACATCTGCCCTACACACCGCCTGTCACACAGATCCATTTGCACCAAATCAACTCCCACAGGAAACATCCCTGAAGCCTTCTGCATATCCCGAACCGGCGCAATAACATGGAGTTCTTTGTTTCCTCCGTCTGTCTGTCCGTCTTTTAAAATAAATCTAATAAGCGCAGAGCCGATATAGCCCGTGGCTCCTGTAATGATATATGTTGTCATAGCTTCTCCTGTCTTATCTTATGTTCCGCCGCATCATTGAGCAAATGCAAGATGTATGTACTAAAAGGGATTTTATGCGTCTCAACATCCTTTCATCCCAGAAAGAATATACATCATCATGTGATCCAATATTAAATGGATATCTTCTGTAATCTGCATATTATCAATGTTTACATGAATATTATACTTAGCAAGTTCTTTTATTTTCCCGCCGCTGTAACCACAAATTGCAATCGTTTCAGCGTCCGTTTCATTCGCATAGGCAATTGCCCTTACTACATTTTCAGAATTGCCGCTTCCCGAAATTCCAATCACCACATCCCCCTTATTCAGTTTATTGCGGAGCGGAACCACAAAAATGTCGTCATATCCAATGTCATTGGCGATTGCCATCATCATTGGAACATTGTCGCTTAAACATTCAAAATCATATTTAATATCCTGATCATAACTCACACCTTTATTAAAGTCACATTCAAAATGCGCTGCAGTAGATGCACTGCCGCCGTTCCCGCAGATGAAAATTCGTTTCTTGTTAAGCCTTGCGGTTTCTAAAACATTCATAACTCTGCTAATGTCTTCTTTCGGCATGTTTTCCAGCATTTCCTTCTCCATCTCCAGATAATTTTCTATTTGTTTCGTATAATCTGTCATTTGTATTCCTCCGCGTCTTTGAAAATTAAATTTACAGCCTCCAGTATATTGTCCGCCTCATAATCTGCGTTTACATCATATTTTCCGTCCATGCCTGCCTGTCCCGTTTTTACAAGGATCGTTTTTAATCCCGCATTCCTTCCTGTCCGGATATCCACAGTGCTGTCTCCTATAAAATAAGACTCCGACAAATCTATGTTATGCTTTTGCACCATCCGCATAATCATTCCTATATCCGGTTTTCGGCAGGTACAGGAAACTTTATACTTTGGGTTTTCATCCGGATATCCTTTGTCTGGATGATGCGGGCAGAATATAATATCATCAATATATGCCCCCTGCCTGCCTAAAAGCACTTCCATTTTCCTATGGATATGCTCAACATCAGCTATTTCGCACATCCCTCTGGCTACGACAGGCTGGTTCGTTACAACAATAGCAAGATAACCGCTTTTATTAATGAATCTGACTGCCTCTGCCGCCTTTTTCTCCAGCTCAAACGCATCAATATCAGCAATCAGTCCTTTGTACACATTCAAAGTGCCATCTCTGTCCAAAAAAATACATTTTTGCTTTTTTCCAAGATTCTTCTGCTTCCATAGACCATTCTTCTGTTCCGTGCTGACTTCATGGAACCTGTCCGGCGTGCCTGCATCCTTTATATATTCCGTTGTTTGATATCCATATATCCTCCCTGTAGGAATAACAGGAATAATCAGGTCTTTTTCCAAATCAGATTTCTGCGGTTTTGACAGCCCCATAATAACCTGCGCTGATAATACATAAATTCCTGCATTTACAAGGTTCCTATACCAATACATCCTGTTATTTGTCTTTGCGTCAAAACAGGTTACCTGTCCCTCGTCGTTCAGTACAACCAAATCAGAATCATACGGATGTGTGTTAGGATGCACCGCAAGTGTTACAAGGGCATTATACTTTTCATGGAAATGTACCATGCGTTCCAAATCCATATCAAACATCACATCGCCGAATATCAATATAAAGTTCTCGTTGTGAATCATATTCTTCAGGGCATACAGCGATCCTGCCGAACCAAGCGGTTCTTTTTCTTCTACATAAGTAAGATGTATCCCTAGCCCGGCGCCATCTTGAAAATATTCTTTTATCTTTTCACTCAGATGCCCGACAATAAGGACAACTTCCTGAATGCCGTATTTTCTGATATTTTCAACCTGCCATTCTATCATCGGCTTACCGTTTATTTCCAGCAACGGCTTAGGAATTTCGTCCTTTGTCAAAGATTTCATTCTTGTCCCTTTTCCGCCTGCCTGTATAACCGCCACGTAATTTTTCAGCATATTATTATCCTTGACCAGATCTGCTCAATGATTTCACAGATGTCCTTAATCATCCTAATATTTTCAGTCTCATTGCATATTTAACACGTTCTGTATCGTCTTTCTTACCGCCTCATCCGATGTATATTCTGCCTTCCAACCTTCCCTGTGTATCTTGTCAATACAGTACCGAAAACGTGGCACATCTCCCTTCCAGCCGCCTTCACCGCCCGTATAATGGTACTTTACTCCCTTCAGTCCCATCTCCTCACAGAGAATATCTGCAATGCCGGTCACACTGCTTTCTCCCTCAACACCGAGATTATAAAGTGATACCCCATTTATTTTTTCAATTTCAGATACCGAAAACCGAACAATAGCATTCACCAAATCAGTCACATAAATATACGGTTTCGTTTGTCTGCCGTCTCCCAATATTTCAAGCTGTGAACCGTCTTTTTGCAGTTTCCTGATAAAATCAAATATAACGCCGTGCGTCAGCCTTGGACCGATCACATTTGGAAAACGAAATACAAGCGAACGCATATCATTCATATAGGTAAAAGCGCTGATCAAGGCTTCACTTCCCAGCTTCGCCGCACCATAATAAGAAATCGGAGAAAGGTCTGGCGTATTCTCGTCCAAAAGCACGTCCCGTTTGTCTCCATAAACAGCAGAAGTTGAGGCGAAAAACAACCTCTTTACGCCGCATTTTCTCATACAGTAAAGTACATTATAAGTGGTTGTGTAAGTATTCCTGTACTCAACATCCGGATTAACAGCGCTTGCCTGTATATCCGAATTTGCCGCCAGATGATAGACTATTTCCGGCTCCGTCTTCGCAAAGATTCCATCCAGCAAGTCCCGGTCCGCCGCATCCGCTTCATATAAAATGAACTTTCCTTTTTCTTGCAGATGACTGATATTCTCTTTGGTTCCAAGTGAAAAATTGTCAATACAAATAACCTGATGCCCATCTGCAAGCAGGGCGTCGCATAGATGACTCCCGATAAAACCCGCGCCGCCAATCACCATCGTATTCATTACATATACCTCCAGTCCCTAATCCCAATACTTATCACCGATATAGACTACAGAACTTCCGTCATGTTCAAATGAAAACGGAAACACATCTAACCGTAGTTTGTTCATCAGATATTCCTGCTTTTCCTTTGGACAATAGAAAAGCAAAAATCCACCTCCGCCTGCCCCCAGCAGTTTCCCCCCTACAGCTCCGCTTTGCAGAGCTGTTTCATACAACTCATCAATCTTTGGGTTAGATATACCGCCTGCAAGTTCACGCTTGCGCCGCCAACCCTCATTTAGAATTGCACCGAAATCAGAAAGTTCATTATTTTCCAGGGAATGTTTCATATCCCGTGCCAGCCGGCACATCTGAATCAGATTTTTGGTCTTTTCTTCCTCTGAAATGTTCCTCTTCTGCTCCGCGAGTATTTTATTCGCATCATGCGTGATTCCCGTATAAAACATAACAAGGCTGTCCTGCAGGTTACGAATGGTTTCCAACTTTGCTATAACCGGCTCCACTGATACCGTATCGTCCCTATGAAATGTAATAAAATTCAGTCCGCCAAATGCCGCCGCATATTGATCCTGCTTACCTATAGGGCTGCCTATTTTTTCAATTTCAACCTTACAGGCTTCCTCCGCCAGTTTTGTCTTTGCTATGTATTTTCCCTTATAACAATATAAGGTATGAAGCAATCCGACGGTGAAAGAACTTGACGATCCAAGCCCTGTACCGCTTGGCACATCAGCTGTACTGCTGATTTCCACACCCTCAATATGCTTATCATTCAGCACGCAGCGAAAAATTGTATGATTTATTTCATTCAAATTGCTTACGATTTCAGTCTGGGAGTATTTTAAGGCGGTTTTTCGACTATCAAAGTACGGATGTAAACTCAAATACATATACCTGTTGATACTTGTGCTGAGTACGCAACCTCCATATTCCCTATAAAAATCCGCCATATCGCTTCCGCCACCGGCAAAACTGATGCGGAAAGGTGTTTTTGTGATTATCATTTTATGCCTCCCTGCACACTCCAATTAATAGTTTGAATTTCTTACAACTCATATATAATATCTTCCATAGAAATAATCGGACAATCAACCATATCACACAATTCTTCCTCAATATCAGAAAAAAACGTAATTGCAGTTACAACAATTATATCCACTTGCGGCTTCCAGGGAATTTCCTCTTTTGAAATAAGTTCTGTTTCTGCAGAGACGTTGTTCATCTTCCTGTCCACAGTATAAACAACCTCTATACCTGTTCCTTTCAGGTCATCCAAAAGTCTTCTCCCTGCATAACCCATACCATATATAGCAATCTTTTTATAATTATTTTCCTTAAAATAAGCATCAACTGATTTACCTTCCTGCTTTATGATAAGCCATTGGTTAAACATCTTTATAATAGAGTCATTTTTCATGATAACTGCATAATCCTTTTTATGCTGCCTGACTCTTTGGCATGTGACTATTTCCGCACCTGCAATGATACCTGCCAAAAATAACATAATGGACAAGATTCTTTTTTTCATTTTGTTGTTCCTTTCTTCAATCACTTGTAATAAACAAATCACACCATTGACGAAACACTAAAACAGACCATACAAACAAACGCCAGTTATTTTTACCCTCCAAATGTTCCTGCACTAATTTTTGTACAATATTTTTATCTACACTACTTTACAACTTTATAAATGATGCCCCTGTTTCTTAATTAGGTGTTTTAAGGCATTTATTAGGGCATTTGATTTTATACTGGTTTCGACTTTTTCCACGAAAATGGCATAAAATACCTGCTGGCGAATCTGTTCGCTTAGAGCAGACCGAAACTCCTGCACGCTTTCTGTCTGATATTTAAAAAACGCCTCATCCTGGTATGGCAGCAGCTTCATCGCACAGTATGAAATGTTAATCAGATTGACCAGCATTTCAATCCCTCTGCGGCTGCGGACCATATAACTGCACAGTGACCA
>CAJTVD010000081.1 GCA_910579495.1 uncultured Lachnospiraceae bacterium | reverse complement strand
GGAGAGCATCTGCCTTACAAGCAGAGGGTCATAGGTTCGAGCCCTATAGGTCCCATTCCTGAGAAATCAGGCTAAATTATATATGGCGAGATAGCTCAGCTGGCTAGAGCATACGGTTCATACCCGTAGTGTCGAGGGTTCAAGTCCCCCTCTCGCTATTAGAAAGAATGCTTGGAAATATGATATTTTCAGCATTCTTTTTTTATTTTTCTTATCTTCAAGAATTTCATAAATTCCTCTAATAAAAAATTTAGATCTTTTTGGTTATCTGTAGTTTTATCTTTCTGATTAGGCATTTCAATAATTCTTCCTTTGTAATAGTCTTTATTCTGTGTTGGCAATTTTGACATCTAAATCATCTGCAATTTTATCTGAAAGGTGAAATGAAAAGGTAACTTCCACCTTGTAAGTGTAACTTCTACCGGAGATAAATTTTTATGTTCAAAAAAGGGACAGGATTCCTTGAAATAATCCTGGCAGTAAAGATGGCACCTGGAACAAAGGCTGCACTTTTTAAAACGGCGCAGGCGGGGGCAGAACAAAGGCCGGAGACAGGGCAATTACGACGGTTGGCACAGTCATTGAAAGGGCGCCCCAAGCAGCCGGTCTTCTGGAAAAGCATATGGTTGCGGACTTCCTTGGAAATAGAGGTACAATCCCGCCCCCAGGGTCCTGCCGATCTTCTTAAAGGAAGCAGAGTCATCAAGCAGGGTTCTGATAGTAAAACGTTCTTCAAAAGATAAATGCTTATGTTTGTTCATAGTAGTATCCTCCTCCATACCAGCAACACAAGAGGATGATACACTAAAAAATGTAAGATTAAAATCCACCTTATCCTTTGTAAGGATAACTTCCATGGCCAAAAGAAGAAGGGGTGGAATTTAGTTTTCAAATCACCGCTGTGATAACCTTCCATGATTCGTTGATAATTGAATAGGCTTTGCACCTAGGTTGTGTTATACTTACATTGTAGCAATCAGTATAAGTAACAAGATGAAAGTAGGTGATTGTATGTGTATGAGTGATGAACAATTTGAAGTCTATAATGCTCTAATTAATTTTGTTCTTTGAAAACTGAATAGGGTTTACACTTTTCAAAAATTCCACTATAATAAGATTGTAGCAATTAATACTAATATATACAATCAAAAAGGCGGTGAAAGAATGGTGCAAGAAATGACTGAAAAAGAACTTATCACAGTGACCATTGATAGATATACAGATTTACAGCAAATCAAAAAGGCAAATGGTGGTCATGAAAATGAAATGCTTGACTATTTAATTAAAGTTACAACCGCTAAATTATCATCTATGGGCGTGAATGTTGAAGATATAACATTGAAATAGTATTAAAGGTAAAAAACTAATGACTAAAAAGTAAAGGCAAACAATCTAATAATGTTAAACAAAAAGAGTGTAAATCCTATTGAGTTTTCAAAAAGGTTTACACTCTTTTTGTTATAAATGTACATTGAAAAGTCAATATTTTATTCCAGTTTATGATCTGTTTGGCTGTCTGGTATAAACTCCATTTATTACTTATAGACTTACATATTCATGTTTTGATAGTTTGGCAATGGTAGCAGACGATATATTAATACGTTGTCTCAGTTCTTCTTTACCAAGCAAGGTTTAGATGACCAGGGTGTGAATCATTCTGCCGGAAGCGCCAAAAATATCAGAAATAAAAGAGGGCAGCTGAAAACCGGAGCTTTGCGGGAACTTCTCAACCCTGTTTTTCTGGGATGTGATGTCACGGATGACGCTTTTGCGGTAACGGTTCAGGTCACGGAACTCCCGTATCCTTTTTTCAGGGATGGAGCTGCCATTCAAAAGCCCGGCGCGCAGCAGGGTGGAAATCCATTCGGAATCCCGCATACCTGTTTTCTTGCCGGGGACATTCTTCATATGGCGCGCATTTACAGCAAGCAAAGTAATGTCGCCGGAGAAAGCATCTTCGGGTATTTCATAAATAGGCATCCAGTAAATGCCGGTGCTTTCCATGGCAATGTGATGGCAGTTTTGGGCAACAATCCAATCCCGTAAGGCAATCATGTCCGGGATTAAGGTGGTGGATTCCCAGATTTCGGAGTGTGTCGGCTTACCCAGAGGGCCAGCCAGGATACACGCAACAATTTTACCTTTGTGGGCATCCAGCCCACAGGAAATTAAAACAGTAGTGGGGCCAGTCCCCTATTTCCATTACAGGCTGTGATAACCTTTCGTGATTCGTTGACAGCTAAAGAAGTGGGTATAATAGAGTGTAGTAGGGTTTGTTACCAAAATTATAATAGACTTTGTGCCTTGGTTATGGTATACTTATTATAACTTATCAACCGTTTTATAATCGGGAGGTGAAAGCAAATGCCTAATACTAATTTAGAGATTACGCAAAAAGCAATGGATGATTTTAGAAAAATACAACAACACATGTTAATTGCAAAAAGTGAAAATGCAACAAAAACTTATGAAAGTTTGAAGGGTGAGTATCTGTATTTAAAAAGTTTTCTAAAAGTAGCAGGTGTTAATTTTACAGATATTGATATAATTAAAGAATAAGCAATCAGTAACTAAATAGTAAGCAGATCAGGGCGCAAGTCTATTATATATAGATTACGTCCTTATTTTTTATAGGAAGATGGATACATGGTAATTAAAACGAATCAGGAGCTTGCACAGGCAGTGAATGAGATAATTTTACAATCAGGTATAAAGAAGACATTTATCTCTGAAAAGTTGGGTATCAGTAGACAAGCATTAGACAAGCTTTTGGATAAGTAAAATTTTTCACTTGAAGATGCAAATAAAATTCTTTCGGCCATTAATTATAGTGCTGAATGTCTAATAAAAAAAGTATGATAAATTAATAAAAATTGTTGATAAAATTTCGAAACATGATATACTATAATCAAGTTAAGCGAAATAAGAGAAAACAAAAGACAGGTTGTACACCGACCAAAGTTTCCAACCTGTCTAATCTACAAGATAAGTTTTCACTTACCATTTAAAGTTATATTGTAGTCAATTTGTTAATATACAGACAGTAAATAAGACCCTTAAAAGTATATCTTGTGAGACGTGGAACAAGAGGGAGATAATGCTGAAGTGCATTTATATATTAGCAAAGTTGTAAATGTGACAAGTGAAAAATAGTAAAACGTGAAAATAAATATATAATGTTATAGAAATCAAATATAAAACATGTTATACTAAAGGCATAACGAAAAACACTTCTTACCTACAGAATGGAGGTGAAATGGTATGCCAAATAATGAAAAAGAATATAACGGATATCTTCTTGATCAGCTTGAATTGATTGAAAGACTTGAAATGGTGGTAGAAGATAATAACATTGAGGCAGTAAAAAAACAACTTGCACTTGAAAAGAAATTTGTAGAGCGTAAATTGTACCAAAAACCGCCTATCGAGAGCGAGTAAATTAATTAGTTCTTATTTTAGAGAGTGTCAAGAACCTTTGACACTCTCTTTTATATTTAAAAGCGGTCAACTGCTTTTAAAAAAGGAATGTGATGTAAGCGAGAATTCCCCTCCAGTTATGTGGGGAATTAAAAACCATAGCAACTGCAATTAGTCTATGGCGTAGAATACGGACTGGGGATAAATAAATTGTGCTGGTATCCGGGAGCCTGTATATTTCCCACAAAAAAACAGATTATACACGGAATGAGAAGTGCCGAAGAACTTAAATGCCGTGTCTGTGACTTTAACATAGTTTTATTATTTATCCTGTCCCACAAAAACAGAATCAAACGTGAAGCGATGTGGAAAGTGCAAGTATAAGAAATGAATTAGTTCAAAGACTATCAGTGATTAATGCCCAGTCTCATACAGCAATACTGACAATTGTAACCACAATTGGAGCTGGAATAACATTAATTGATACAAAAGTTGATCAGATAAATAACGAAGTGGGGTTTATTTCATTAAACATAGATAGATCACTTATCTTTTTGATACCAATATTGTATTTATTTCCATTAGCAGTAAAAAGTGGTGAAAATTTAATCCAGATAGCATCATTATCTGCTTATATAAGGATTTTTTATGATTACATATCAAAACCGAACGAAAAAATTAACTGGGAAACCTCGAATAATATTTTAAGTAATGCAAATATAGACAGGGGGAAAAGAAGTTTAGCAATGCTTTTATTGGTTGTAGTAATATGTATCCATAAATGTTCTGGGATGAAAAATACATTAATGAAATACACACCAATTTATATTGAAGGATATATAAAAAGAGCAATAGAAATGGGAGTAATAGATAATTTAGATATTGAATCAGCTAAAAAAGAACTTAATCCATATAATGAAATAAAAATTGGATTCTGGTATTGATAATTTCAAATTTTAATATCAATAAATAGTTGCTTTTAAGTGGAGGCAAGCTATGATTTGTTTGGATTGTGGTAATATGGATATTAGATTTGATGAAAATGAAAAAGCATATCATTGCAATAATTGTGGTTCTCGTAATTTATGGAAAAGAGGGTTGTATACATATGAGAGATGATGGATTATGTGGTAAAAATCCGGCAGCTACATCATCAGGAGAGTATGAAGCTCCTTGTAGTTATTATGAAAGCATAAATTCTGTTGACTGGTGTATAATAGTAGCATATAATATAAGTACAATAAACAGTACGGTTTTGAGTACGGAAAGAGATGGCTATGATCGCGACAAAACAAATGGATGTGAGAGCAAATATAAAAAAGTATTTTGATATAGCGTTTAATGGAGAACCGGTGATTGTATCACGTAAGGAAAACAAAAATGTTGTTATTATATCTGAGGCAGAATATAACGAATTGGCGAAGGCTAAAAAGAATGCTGAGTATCTTGCAAAATTAGATAAAAGTTTTAAACAGTTTAAAGATGGTAAAACAATATCTTTCAGCATGGAAGAATTGCGGGAAATGGAATCTGACGATTGGAAACCAACTCAAAAAGTTTTAGACTGGATGAAACGAATGGAGCAAGAGAATGAATGATTTTACTTTTACAGATAAAGGTTTTGCTGATTATGTGTATTGGCAATTTCAAGATAAGAAAACAATTAAAAAGATAAATAATTTGTTAGATGATATTAAAAGAAATGGTGTAATGCAAGGAATAGGAAAACTTGAGCCGCTAAAGCATCGTTCTGGCTATTCAAAACGTATAGATGATGTTAATCGGTTAGTGTATGGCATATTTTAAGGCATTTGAAAGTCATAGCAATTGATAAAAAAGAAAATATCAGTGACAATATAGTAACAATAATTGGAAAATAAGACCATATTAGGTGTAATAATGGAGACTGTGAAGTTTTTCCGGCTCCATTTGCAGTATTTTTAAATGCCGATAATGAAATATAAAAAACAGTTATTCCAGACGCCTCTATTAATTGCTGTACAAAGCAAGAAAAGGTAATGTGTTTTTAGGCATTTGGCGTTTCGTAATGGAAGTGTAAAGCCCATCAACCGAAAATTATGGCTGTAATGAAAAGAAAGAACTATATAGGTTATAAGAAGTTGACGAATATTGGATTGCTGATTGGTAAAAGAAAAAGGTTAGCGGTTGCAGGTTGGGGGGGAGGGGTATAATGGTATTAAGAGTGGAGGTGAAAACTATAGATTCACTAAGAAATGAAGAAGCTTACACAATAGAGGATATTTATGCTCTGCCAGACGGAAAACGTGCAGAACTGATTGATGGAAAGATTTATTACATGGCTCCACCTAATACAAAACATCAGAGATTGGTTTCTGATTTACATTATCAGATAAAAGACTTTATTAAACAAAATAATGGTGAGTGCGAAATATTTCCATCTCCGTTTGCGGTATTCTTGGATGAAAATGATAGAAATTATGTTGAACCGGATCTCTCTGTTATCTGTGACAAAAATAAGATTACGGATAAAGGGTGTAATGGCGCACCAGATTGGGTGATTGAAATTGTTTCACCAAGCAGTAAACAAATGGATTATTTTAAGAAACTGTTTAAATACCGGACAGCAGGGGTTAGGGAATACTGGGTAGTAGATTCTGAAAGAGAGCTTGTAACAATATATAACTTTGAAAAAGATAGTATGGAAGAATATGCTTTTGATAAAAATCTGCCAGTAGGGATCTATGAAGGAGTTTCATTAAAATTGAGTAGATTTTAAATATAAGTATGATGTTTAATAGGGCTGGCTTTAATGGGGCAGCGTGGGCATTTGAGGCAACTGGATAGATGATGGCTAATGGCCAGGAAGAGATGGTATGGAAGAAAAAAAAGAAGAAAATAACAGGGCAGGAAAGAGATGGTTTGGGCGGGGCATATACGGGAGTAAGGATGTCCCTGTGAGGATTTTGGATGGCCTGATCATCGGAGCCCTGGCGGCAGTGATAATCCTTACAGTTATTTTTACCATTAATGGCGGGTTTTATGTGGCCTTTGACACAGACGGAGGCAGCCAGGTAGAGGAACAAAAACGCCGGTATGGGGAAAAAGTGTCAGAGCCGGAGGTTCCCTTTAAGGCAGGATATGATTTCAGGGGCTGGGTAACTTCAAAGGATGTGTCCCTGGCAGAAGAATGGAATTTCGTTGAAGATGAGGTGGCGGGAGATACCACTTTGTATGCCCTGTGGGAGCCTGCCAGGATTAGGGTAAAGCTTGATTTAAATGGGGGAACCCTCAGGGGCGGGGAAGGGGCAGAGGAAGTCTATGTAACCTTCGGGGAGGCATACGGCAGCCAGCTCCCTGTTCCGGAAAAAGAGGGGGCCGTCTTTGCAGGCTGGGAGTACGGTGGGATCCTGGTGGACGAAAATACAGTGGTAACAACCAGCGGGGAGCATGTGCTTACGGCAAGGTGGGATGCATAGGCAAAAGAGGGCTGGCAGCCCAGAACATCAAATAATTAATGGCGTTTCCAGCGCCGGTTTTTGCCCCATGGATTCATTGGCGCAGGATGATTGCTTCAGGTGCAAGGCACAGGGAGCAGGCTTGAAAATTGATTTCTGTGGGGCATTCAAGAAAAAACTTCCTATTTTGGCAAATGTGGTGTATAATCATAGCGGAAGCACTTCAAGCTACAAGTCGTTATAAATTCCCAAAAGAAAAATACATAGTTTTGATGGAATGGTTGATTTCATTATTATTATAATAAATGAATGGAGGATTGTATGAAAGAAAAGTATGAGTCTTTGGCGCTTGCTGATTTAAAAGCCATTGCGAAAGCCAGAGGGTTGAGAGGCACGTCCGCGATGAAGAAGGCAGAGCTGGTGGAGCTGATGCTTGCGGAAGATGAAAAAGAGAAGGAAAAAGCGGAAGTAAAAACCACCCAGCCAAAGGGGGCGGCTTCCAGGCAGCCCTCACAGAAAACAGAGGGGAAGGCGGAACGGGCCGAAGCCAGGCAGGAAAAGGGTGCTTCTGATTATAAAACAGACCGCACAGAGGGAAAGGTGGAAGAGCCAAGGGCGGATGAGGACAAGTATCCGGTAGAACTTGACAGCGGTATTGCCGCTGGGGGTATTTTGGAGGTCATGCCGGACGGTTATGGATTTATCCGCTGTGAGAATTACCTGCCTGGGGACCATGATGTATATGTAGCCCCCAGCCAGATCCGCAGGTTTGGCTTAAAGACGGGAGATATCCTGGAGGGGAATACCCGGATCAGGACCCAGGGGGAGAAATTTGCGGCACTTTTATTTGTAAAGTCTATTAACGGCTATACCCCTGAAGAGGCGTCCAAAAGATGCAACTTTGAGGATATGACGCCGATTTTCCCTAATGAAAGGCTGCACCTGGAGATGTCAGGGGCGAGTATTGCAATGAGGATCATGGACCTGATCAGCCCAGTGGGCAAGGGCCAGCGTGGTATGATCGTATCCCCGCCCAAGGCAGGTAAGACCACCCTGCTTAAGGATGTTGCAAAATCAGTTAAACGCAATGCGCCGGATGTGCACCTGATCATTCTTCTGATCGATGAGCGCCCGGAGGAAGTTACAGATATCAAGGAGGCCATCGAAGGCCCCAATGTGGAAGTGATCTATTCCACCTTTGACGAGCTGCCGGAGCATCACAAGCGCGTTTCGGAAATGGTGATTGAGCGGGGCAAACGCCTGGTGGAGCATAAGAAAGATGTCATGATCCTGATTGACAGCATTACCAGGCTCACCAGGGCATATAACCAGACCGTCCCCCCCAGCGGGCGTACACTCTCCGGCGGCCTTGACCCTGCGGCGCTGCACATGCCCAAGCGGATTTTCGGTGCGGCCAGGAATATGCGCGGGGGAGGTTCCCTTACGATCCTGGCAACTGCGCTGGTGGAGACGGGCAGCAAGATGGATGATGTTATTTACGAGGAATTTAAGGGAACCGGCAATATGGAGCTGGTGCTTGACAGGAAGCTGTCCGAAAAGAGAATGTTCCCGGCAATTGATATCCCCAAGTCCAGTACCAGGAGAGAGGACCTGCTGCTGGCACCGGACGAGCTGGAGGCCATCAATATTATGAGGAAGGCCTTAAATGGCATGAAGCCGGAGGAAGCGGTGGAAAAGATCCTGGATATGTTTACCAAGACCAGGAACAACCAGGAATTTGTAAATATGGTGAAAAAAATAAAATGGTTCTAAAAGTACTTGCATCATAGGATAAGCTATGGTACAATTAAAAAGCTGTTTCAGAATTATATATGCCGGGACTAAAGCCACAGGCGGTATAATTTAGGAAGGAAAACGTACTATAATTTTATCATAGAGAGGTGAAATCATGAAAGAAGGAATCCATCCTGAATACTTTCAGGCAACTGTAACTTGCAACTGCGGCAATACATTTGTAACAGGTTCAACCAAAAAGGACATCCACGTTGAAGTTTGTTCCAAATGCCATCCATTCTACACAGGTCAGCAGAAGACAGCAAGAGCTGATGGACGTATAGAGAAGTTCAACAGGAAGTATGGTGTAGGAAAATAAGTTTGCATGATAAGGTTGGGGTGGTCACATCTCAACCTTGTTTTTTATGCGCACGGTTGCCCAGGGAAGATTGTCCCAAAAGCTGGCGGCCGTCCGGCGCACGGGCAGCAGGGACAATCTTCCCTGGCTTGGCTGCACGGGCCTGCGCAGGAAATATGCCAGCGGCGCAAAAAGGGCTGATGGCATAGGGAGGTATGATTTTATGACGAAAAAGAAATATAACCGTTCATCCGGGATAGGCGGGCAGGCTGTCCTGGAAGGTGTTATGATGAAAAACAAGGATGATTATGCAGTAGCCATCAGGAAGCCCAACGGGGAGATCGAGGTGGAGGTGGACGTGTTCCGGGGCAGCCTGCCGGACAATAAGATCGTGAAGCTGCCCTTTATCAGGGGGGTGTTTAACTTTGTAGATTCCCTTCGCCTGGGGATTAAGATCCTGAATTACTCTGCCTCTTTTTATGAAGATGAGGGGGAAGAGACGAAACTGGACAAAGCCCTGGATTCCGCGGCAGGGGGCAAAGGGGAGGGGATCCTGATGGGAATTACCACGGTAGTTTCCATTTTGCTTGCAGTGGGCATTTTTATCCTGCTGCCCTATTTCCTGTCCTCGCTTCTTACGGAGTATGTGAGAAATGCCTCCCTTCTGGCGATCCTTGAGGGAGCCATCCGGATCCTGATCTTCTTTGCCTATGTGGTGGGCATCAGCCTGATGAAAGATATCCACAGGCTTTACCAATACCATGGGGCGGAGCACAAATGTATCAACTGCATTGAAAAGGGAAGGCCGCTTACAATGCATAATGTGATGAGGAGCTCCCGGATCCATAAACGCTGCGGCACCAGCTTTCTGTTTTTTGTGATGTTTGTAAGTATTGTGCTGTTCTTTTTTATCCGGGTGGAAAATCCGGCGGTGAGGATCCTGCTTAGGATCGCCCTGATCCCGGTGATTGCGGGGATCTCCTATGAAATCATCCGCCTGGCGGGCAGGAGCGACAATATTTTAGTACGCATCATCTCCGCCCCGGGAATGATGCTCCAGCGGCTTACCACCAAGGAACCGGAGGAGGACATGGTGGAGGTTGCCATGAAGTCGGTGGAGGCAGTGTTTGACTGGAAAGCTTATTTAAAGGAAACTTTTGGCTATGAGGTGGATGAGTCCTGGCTGGTGGACGGGCCCACCGGGGAAGAGGACGAGGATGATATATAAAGCATTGTATGAGTGGGGAGCAGGCCAGCTTAAGGCGGCGGGGATCGGGGAAGCGGCGCTGGACGCCAGGCTGCTTTTGGAGGAGATCTGCGCCACAGACAGAAGTTATCTTACAGTCCATGGGGAAGAGCCGGTGGCGGAAGAGAAGTGCCGGGATTACCAGGAGGCAATTGGCACCAGGAGCCGCCATGTGCCCTTGCAGCATATCCTTGGGTATCAGGAATTTATGGGGCTTAAGTTCCAGGTGACAAGGGATGTGCTGATCCCCAGGCAGGATACGGAGACCCTGGTGGAGGAAGTGATGCGTTATCTCCATGACGGCATGAGGATCCTGGATATGTGCACCGGGTCCGGGTGTATTCTTTTGAGCCTGCTGCGATATTCCAACAGATGCCAGGGGACAGGCTGCGACCTTTCGGGAAAAGCCCTGGCCATAGCCCGCCAAAATGCCGGGGCGCTGGGGCTGGAAGCGGATTTTATACAAAGCGACCTGTTTGAAAAGGTAACGGGAAAATACGAGATCATCGTATCGAATCCCCCCTATATTCCCAGCGGCCAAATCCCGGGGCTGATGGAGGAGGTCAGGGAACATGACCCTTTGGCAGCCCTGGACGGGGGAGAGGACGGGCTGGATTTTTACAGAAAAATCATAAAAGAAGCGGGAGAATACCTGTACCCTGGTGGGATGCTGTTTTTTGAGATCGGCTGTGACCAAGCCCAGGCGGTAAGCGGTTATATGGAGGAAGCAGGCTATGGGGAGGTTATGGTTTGCAGGGATCTGGCGGGGCTTGACAGGGTAGTACTGGGAAGATTGGGAGGTTAAAAGCAGTGTTTGATAAACTGGAAGACTTGTTGATTCGATTTGAGGAGATCATGGGGGAGCTGGGGGAACCTACCGTAGCCAATAACCAGGAGCGGTTCCGGAAGCTGATGAAGGAACAAAGCGACCTGACCCCCATTGTGGAGGCTTATAGGGAATACAAAAAATCCCGGCAGGATGTGGAGGATTCCCTGGGGATGCTGGAGGAAGAGTCCGACGAAGATATGCGGGAAATGCTGAAGGAGGAGCTGGCGGCGGCCAAAAAGCGTATCGAGGAGCTGGAACAGGAGCTGAAGATCCTTCTTCTGCCCAAAGACCCTAATGACGAGAAGAACGTTATCGTGGAGATCCGGGCAGGGGCCGGGGGAGACGAGGCAGCGCTTTTTGCGGCGGAGATGTTCCGCCTGTATGTACACTATGCGGAGGGACAGCGCTGGAAGGTGGAGACCTTAAATGTGGATGAGATCGGGATCGGCGGCATGAAAGAAGTAAACTTTATGATCACCGGGCAGGGGGCTTATTCCAGGCTGAAATATGAAAGCGGCGTCCACCGGGTACAGCGGGTGCCGGAAACCGAGTCCGGCGGGCGCATCCATACCTCTACCATCAGCGTGGCGGTGATGCCGGAAGTGGACGAAGATATTGATATCGTAATTGAAGATAAGGATATACGTATAGATGTTATGCGGGCGTCAGGGAACGGGGGGCAGTGCGTGAACACCACTGATTCCGCAGTACGCCTTACCCACTATCCTACGGGGATCGTGGTCTACAGCCAGACGGAAAAATCCCAGCTTCAGAACAAGGAGAAGGCCTTTGCCCTGCTGAAAGCAAAGCTCTATGACCTGGAACAGCAGCAGCGCCATGACGCGGAGGCGGAGCTCCGCAGAAGCCAGATTGGTACAGGGGACCGGTCGGAGAAGATCCGTACCTACAATTTCCCCCAGGGGCGGGTGACCGACCACCGGATCGGGCTTACCTTGTATAAACTGGACAAAATCATGGACGGGGATATCCAGGAGATCCTGGATGCCTGTATTGCAGCGGACCAGGCCCGCAAGTTGTGCATCTTAAACCAGGAGGCTTAAATACTTGATATTATGCGGATCCCGCAGGATGATAGGATCTTAACAGCTTCATAGGCCAGGCTGAAAACCGGTTCATTTGGTAAAAAATGAGCCGGTTTTTTGACCACAATAAGCCGGTTCGCGTAGCGGACGGCGTTTGATACAATAAGCCGGTTCGCGTAGCGTGGCGGCGTTTGATACAATAAGCCGTGTGGGGCGTGACGATGTTTGTTGCGCAGATAATAGCTAATTTTGCAGCCCCTTATTCAGGCATTCATTTGAGTATGGCGATATGGTATTTATAGCCGACAGAAAAAATGAGGGCGATTGTGGTACATTGGGCAAAATGCTATAATATATATAGATCAATTGAAAATTACATGAGAAAGACTTTCGTATATGGAAGGAAGTGTTGTTTGTGAATGAGAGGATGACTTGGGAGCAGATACAAAAGAAATATCCTGGCCAATGGGTCGGGCTTACAGGAGTACGGTATCTGAATAACGATGGAGTTTCTGTAGAATCTGCCATCGTTAAGTATGCGGATAAAAAGAAATCAGAATTGACCAGATTGGTATTAAAGGGGGAGATCATTGCACGCCATACGGATCCTGAGGGATACATACAACTGGGCATGGTGGGTGTATTATGAAACAGTATACATTAAGATTGGACAAAACAAGACAAAGGCCAGTAGTTATTTTAAATAATGGGCTTACCGCTTTGTTCGATACAGGGGCTTATATTCCGGTATGGACGGATGATGAGGATATACTTATATCTGAATTGGGTGCAGTTCTTGTTAAGGGGAATGTGCCATTATCTGGTTTCGGTGGTTCAACATTTGGCAATTTGTATCAAGTAAACTTAGAGGTTGGCGGCATTTTATATCCAAGTATGCACATGATAGCAAATAATGAGATAAATGCTACTTTCAATCTCATATTGAGTGCAACCATGTTTGAAGGCCTCATTTATCAGATCGATACTGTAAATCATGTGCTGAACGTAGAAATACCTGATTGGGAGAGTAATATACGTAAACTGAGAGTAGTAAATGAAGATGGTAAAATTTTTGTGCTTTGTGGTGCGGCGGAGGTTTAGAAGCGCGGCAGTGCCTGCTCCTTTGGGTATCGCTTATCTTGCCGCATCAAATTTTACTGCGTCCCATCTTGGAAAAGGCTTTTTGGCGGCATCCAAGATCGTATCATTTTGTCCATATTGCGGGCAATACATGATATGGAAATCCCGCTATTCTGGCAGTATCTACGATGTGGAGGAAGAATTTTTCAGGGAAGGCTATGACACGGCAGGCTTTGACCAGGTGACAGTGCCTGGGGTATGGCAGAATTATGGCTATG
Organism: uncultured Lachnospiraceae bacterium; assembly: GCA_910579495.1. Taxonomy (GTDB): domain Bacteria; phylum Bacillota; class Clostridia; order Lachnospirales; family Lachnospiraceae; genus Suilimivivens. Next base: position 2,702 of record CAJTVD010000081.1, on the reverse strand, counting down.
GCCGCCACCAGTACACCAACACCCGTTACCCTTTCCCTATGGATCCTCCCTACGTACCCTATGAGAATCCCTGTGGGGAGTATGTGCGTACCTTTACCTATTATAAGGAGGAAAATGCCCCCAGGGCGTACCTGAATTTTGAGGGTGTGGATTCCTGCTTTTATGTGTGGGTGAACGGAGACTTTATTGGGTACAGCCAGGTTTCCCATGCCACCAGCGAATTTGATGTGACAAAGAGCCTTAAGGAGGGGGAGAATACCCTCTGTGTGCTGGTGCTGAAGTGGTGTGACGGAAGCTACATGGAGGATCAGGATAAGTTCAGGATGAGCGGGATCTTCCGGGACGTGTATCTTTTAAGAAGGCCCCAGGAAGGCATTTTTGACTATTTTGTAAAGGCACAGCCTACACAGGACTTAAAGGGCGGAAAGGTGGAGGTCACTTTCCGGTATCTGGCACAGCAGGCGGCAGTGAAGGCGAGCCTTTTTGGCAGTGAAGGGGAGCTTGTGGCACAGGCGGATTCCTCAGGGGACAGGGCAGTGCTCCAGGTGGAAGAAGCCAGGCTCTGGAACGCGGAAGAGCCTTATCTGTATACACTTGTCCTGGAAACGGAAAATGAGGTGATTACGGACACTGTGGGGATCCGCGGGATCCATGTGGATAAGGGGGTCTTGTATATCAACGGCGTGAAGGTGAAGTTCAGGGGAGCCAACCGCCACGACAGCGACCCGGTGACAGGCTTTGCCATCAGCCCGGCGCAGCTTAAGAAAGACCTGCAGGTGATGAAGGGGCATAACATCAATGCCATCCGCACCAGCCACTATCCCTACGCACCCTGGGCATATCAGTTATATGACTATTTCGGGTTCTATGTGATTGACGAGGCGGACAATGAAAGCCATGGCACAGGGGAGATCTATATCACAGAGGAAGAACGGGAAAAAGGGAACTGGCACTGGGGAGATGCCATTGCGGATAATCCGGCGTTTACCGAGGCCACCGTTGACCGTGCCCAGCGCTGTGTGGAACGGGATAAGAACCGCCCCAGCGTGGTGATCTGGTCTATGGGGAACGAATGTGCTTACGGCTGTACCTTTGAGGCGGCACTGAAATGGACGAAGGAATTTGACCCCACCCGCCTGGCCCATTACGAAGGGGCCAACCATCCCCCCAGGGAAGACTGCGATTACACCAATATGGATCTGTACAGCCATATGTATCCTTCCATTGATACGATCCACGGATATTTTAAGGAAGATGGCGCCCGGCCTTATGTGATGTGCGAATACTGCCATGGGCAACGGCCCCGGGGACTTGGAGGATTATTTCCAGGTGATCCACCAGTATGAAGGCTTCTGTGGAGGCTTTGTCTGGGAGTGGTGCGACCATGCAATTGAAATGGGGAAGACGGTGGAAGGCAAGACAATGTATGCTTACGGCGGCGACCACGGGGAATTTCCCCATGACGGCAATTTCTGTATATGACCGCATCGTCCCCAGGGCCTATGAGACCCATATGGATATGGATGGGGGCAGGATCCGGATAAATACCACCCTTTCCCTCTCCGCCATTTATCTGCAGCGGATCCTGGATATCAGGGTCTCCTGGACAATATGGCCCAACGGCACAGTGGATGTGTCGCTCCATGGGGAGAAGAACCCGGTATTCCCGTTCCTGCCAAGGTTTGGCCTGCGCCTGTTCCTGCCCAAAGCCATGGACAGGGTACAATACTGCGGCATCGGCCCTGGGGAGAGCTATATTGACAAGAAATGGTCTGGCTTCCACGGGGTATTTGACACAAATGTAAAAGCCATGCAAGAAGATTATATCCGTCCCCAGGAGAACGGAAGCCATCATGACTGCGACTATGTGACGGTGGCAAGCGAAAGGGCAGCCCTGACCATAGCCGGGGAGACAGCTTTTGCCTTCAATGCTTCCTTCTATACCCAGGAGGAGCTTACGGAAAAGGCCCATAACTATCAGCTTACGAAATCCCCTTATACGGTGCTTTGTGTGGACTACCGCCAGAGCGGCATTGGTTCTGCAAGCTGCGGCCCTGAGCTGATGGAAAAATACAGGCTCACCGGGGATGAGATGGATTTTGGGATACGGATGAAGCCGGAGTGCCGGTAAGGCCTTGCGCAGATAGTGGGTATGAAGGTCAGGTTTAAGACATTTTTATATGCCAGTACCATACGGACAGTTCGCGAAGCGTACTGTCCGTTGTTTTCCTTTATAGTGGCAAAGCACCCACTGTTCCCATATTTTGCAGACAGCTCCGGCGGGGAAAGTTTATCCTAAATGTAACTGTGCTTTTAATGCATCTTGCAAAACCTCGGAAACCATGCTGACGAAAGATTCACCCAAGGGCGTATCTGGAGCACGTTCCTTTGCAACGGCTTGCGGGTCAATATCAGTTAATCTGGATGGTTTTGGAATAGGGTCTCCATTCAAAAGTATCGCCGCATGTGGACAGCCAGTTAAGGCCAGGAAACACTACAGAATAACTATTGTCTTCGTGAAAAAAACAGGCTGGATACATGGATAACATTTAATACACCTCCTATTTTATTTAAAGGTTGCAGGCAGTGGCTATCTAAGCCCTGCCTGTTTTTTGATGGAATTTTCTGTACCTTTGGGAAGAAAAATAATAATCCTATATTATTCACGGCACAGCCGTGAAAGTGGCTGAAAGCCGCATAGT
>CAJTVD010000080.1 GCA_910579495.1 uncultured Lachnospiraceae bacterium | reverse complement strand
AATTACGCTTTTCGTATTCAGATTAATCTTATATTATTACTCATTGCGTATTTTGTCAATACTATTTTAAAATTATTTTTTGATATTTACGAATTGCATAATATGTTGTGCAATGTTATAATATATAAAATAACCTTCTTATTTATGTTACATGCGAGACAATTGAGATTTGCTGAGGTGTACTATATGAGGAAAATAGCCAGAGGGAATGATTGTATGGATAGAAATCGGTTTAAGCTTATACACAGCGAATTAATTCAACAAGTTCAATGTGTAGAAAATAATTTGAAGATAATATATGCAGCAATGCGCAAAGGAAATTTTAACAACAATTTAAGATCCGTTGAGAAGATGAACTTGGGTAAGATAGCGAGAGAACTTGAAGAACTTGACTATAGTGATGATATGCCCGAATTTTCTGAAGAAGAATACAACACAATAGATGAAATTAGGGAAATAAGAAATTATTGGTGTCATCAATGTTACTTAGATTTTATCTATATTGAAAATGATTATGAGCGAGAGAAAACATTTCAAACAATTGCCCAAAAATTACATTATGACGAATATAGGACATATGACTTATTTAAGAAAACGGAAGAAATGCGTTTGATTATTATGAGAAAATACAGATAAGCACGAAATGTTTATGTTTGAAATAAAAAATATTGAGTAGAAAGGAACATAAATTCATGGGTTATGGTCAAAACCTAAAAGATATTTTAGACAACAAAGGAATGACAGTAAAAGAACTTGCCCTAAAAGCAAAAATAGCACCGACAACGCTTTATTCGATTATCCAGCGGGACACTGCCATCCGCTTTGACACTGCACTTAGAATTTCTAATATATTGGATATCCCCATCAGTTCTATCTGCAAAGATAATCCCTATGACGATATCGAAACCTTACCAACTCTTCCGTCTGACAATGAAAAGTGGAATATTAACAGCCATAAGAACGCCTATATATCAGATCGTACTGCCCGTATCTTGAAAAAGTTTGATTACACAGAGCTGCCTATGGTAGATCAATTGATTGCGGATTTATATGTGCTAGACGATATAACCAGACGTGATCTGTTTGAATATGCAAAAATGCTGAAGAAAAATCATACTTCGCCTGAAAGAGCCGCTGATTTGAAGGATATAAAGTAGAAAAATAATGCAGGAATAAAATATCGTAGCCATTTTGTAGCCACTTTAGTTCTCTAAAGTAGCTTTCCACGTAAAAAGGCTTTCGGAGAAATCCCCGAAAGCCTTGATTTTACTGAATAAATTATAATTACTCGATGATAGTCGCAACCCTGCCGGAACCAACAGTACGTCCACCCTCACGAATAGCAAACGTAAGTCCCTGCTCCATAGCGATAGGATGGATCAGTTCAATAGTCATCTCTACATTATCGCCAGGCATGCACATCTCTGTACCTGCAGGAAGGTTGCAGACACCAGTCACGTCAGTTGTCCTGAAATAGAACTGAGGCCTGTAGTTATTGAAGAAAGGTGTATGGCGTCCACCTTCATCCTTTGTCAGAACGTAAACCTGAGCGGTAAACTTTGTATGGCAGGTAACAGATCCGGGTTTGGAAAGAACCTGTCCCCTCTCGATTTCTGTTCTCTGAACGCCACGGAGCAATGCGCCGATGTTATCACCAGCCTGTGCCTCGTCAAGCAGTTTACGGAACATTTCGATACCGGTTACAACAGTCTTACGTGTTTCTTCCTTGATACCAACGATTTCAACTTCCTCATTTAAGTGAAGAGTACCACGCTCTACCCTACCAGTAGCAACAGTACCACGTCCGGTAATGGTAAATACGTCCTCCACAGGCATAAGGAAAGGCTTATCTGTAGCTCTTTCAGGATCAGGAATATAAGAGTCAACTGTGCTCATAAGCTCCATGATCTTGTCTCCCCACTCGCTGCTGGGATCTTCAAGGGCTTTCAAAGCAGAACCCTGGATGATGGGGCAATCTGTGAAGCCATACTCTTCAAGCTGCTCTGTGATTTCCATTTCTACCAGTTCAAGCAATTCAGGGTCGTCAACCATATCGCATTTGTTCATAAATACAACGATATAAGGTACGCCTACCTGACGGGACAGAAGGATATGCTCCTTTGTCTGAGCCATAACACCGTCTGTTGCTGCAACAACAAGGATTGCGCCATCCATCTGGGCAGCTCCGGTGATCATGTTCTTAACGTAGTCAGCATGTCCCGGGCAGTCAACGTGGGCATAATGCCTGTTTTCTGTACTGTACTCAACGTGGGCAGTAGAGATTGTGATACCTCTTTCCCTTTCTTCGGGAGCTTTGTCGATGTTCTCGAAGTCTGTTGCTGTGTTACCTTCAACTCTTGTAGCCAAAACTTTTGTGATTGCGGCTGTTAAAGTTGTTTTACCATGGTCTACGTGACCGATAGTACCAATATTACAATGGGTCTTCGTTCTGTCAAATTTCGCTTTAGCCATTTCTAAAGTCCTCCTTTAATTAATAAGAAAATCATGTTTCGTTACATAACCAACTACCTTTGATTATATAAAAAATTACCGATATTTTCAAGTATTATTTGCCACCTGCTGTAAAGCCGGCCTTTGGGAGCGTCCCGTCCTGCTCCGTCCACAGCAACATTGCTTTGCAGTGAGCCGGAACCCTGCAGAAACTTTCCATTTATTTTGCCTTTGCCGCCAGAACTTTTTCCTGTACGCTCTTAGGCACCGGCTCGTATTTTTCAAAGAACATGGAGTAACTGCCGCGTCCCTGGGTCCTGGACCTTAAGTCGGTTGCATAGCCGAACATTTCGGAAAGCGGTACATAAGCCCTCACCATCTTTCCGCCGCCGATATCGTCCATACCCTCAATGCGTCCCCGGCGGGAGTTGACGTCACCGATTACGTCTCCCATATATTCCTCAGGCATAGTTACTTCCACTTTCATGATCGGCTCAAGCAACACGGAGTTTGCCTTGCGCATAGCGTCTTTAAATGCCATGGAGCCAGCAATATGGAAAGCCATTTCAGATGAGTCCACTTCATGGTAGGAACCGTCGTATACGATAGCGTGTACGCCAAGCACCGGGAATCCTCCCAGGATACCGCATTTAGCAGCTTCTTCAATCCCTTCCCCTACAGCAGGGATATATTCTTTAGGGATCGCGCCGCCCACAACGGTGGATTCAAACTTAAACAGCTCTTCCCCGTTGGCATCCATAGGCTCAAACCGAACCTTACAATGTCCGTACTGCCCGCGCCCGCCGGACTGCTTCGCATACTTGGAATCCACTTCAACAGTATTGGTAAAGGTTTCTTTGTAGGCAACCTGGGGTGCACCTACATTTGCCTCCACTTTAAACTCACGCAAAAGCCTGTCTACAATAATTTCCAGATGGAGCTCGCCCATGCCTGCGATGATGGTCTGTCCTGTTTCCTGGTCGGTATGGGCACGGAAAGTAGGGTCTTCTTCTGCCAGCTTTGCAAGGGCTTCGCCCATCTTTCCCTGGCCTGCTTTGGTCTTGGGTTCAATGGCCAGCTCAATAACCGGCTCAGGGAACTCCATGGACTCTAAGATTACCGGGTGCTGTTCGTCACAGATGGTATCGCCGGTAGTGGTAAATTTAAACCCAACCGCTGCGGCAATATCCCCTGAATAAACCTTGTCCAGCTCCGCCCTCTTATTCGCGTGCATCTGAAGGATACGGCCTACGCGCTCCTTCTTGCCTTTTACAGCGTTCAGCACATAAGAGCCGGAATTAATGGTACCGGAATAAACACGGAAGAAAGCCAGCTTCCCTACAAATGGATCCGCCATGATCTTGAACGCCAGCGCCGCAAAGGGCTCATCGTCCGAAGAATGCCTCTCCACTTCATTCCCATCCAGGTCTGTTCCCTTGATGGCGGGAATATCCGTAGGTGCGGGCATATATTCAAGCACCGCATCCAGGAGCTTTTGTACACCCCTGTTTCTGTAAGCAGAACCGCAGCACACAGGGATTGCTGTGCATTCGCAGGTAGCTTTCCTTAAAGCTGCTTTCATCTGCTCTACGGTAGGTTCCTCCCCTTCCAGGTACATCATGGTAAGGTCATCGTCCAGCTCACAGACTTTTTCAATAAGTTCCGAACGGTACAATTCAGCTTCATCTTTCATTTCTTCGGGAATTTCCCTAATGGTAATATCTTCTCCCTTATCATCATTGTAGATGTAAGCCTTCATTTCAAATAAGTCAATAATTCCTTTAAATTCATCTTCCTTGCCAATAGGCAGTTGAAGAATAATTGCATTTTTGCCAAGCCTGGTTCTAATCTGGTCTACGGCTCCGTAGAAATTAGCGCCTAAAATGTCCATCTTGTTGATGAATGCCATTCTGGGTACATTATAGGTGTCAGCCTGACGCCATACATTTTCTGACTGAGGTTCAACACCACCCTTTGCACAGAACACGCCTACAGCGCCATCAAGCACGCGGAGCGAGCGTTCCACTTCAACCGTAAAGTCAACGTGTCCGGGTGTATCAATAATATTGATACGGTGTTCCAACGCACCTGGCTTGGGTTTGCAGTCCTCTTCCAGAGTCCAGTGGCATGTGGTGGCCGCCGATGTGATGGTAATACCCCTCTCCTGTTCCTGCTCCATCCAGTCCATGGTAGCAGTCCCTTCGTGAGTGTCGCCAATCTTATAGTTTACGCCGGTATAAAACAGGATACGCTCTGTAAGAGTGGTCTTGCCTGCATCAATATGGGCCATGATTCCAATGTTCCTGGTTCTCTCCAATGGATATTCTCTTCCAGCCAAAGGTTTTTCCTCCTTCTATTAGTCTGGGCATTGCGTTAAGGCTTTATGCCGCCTCCCACGGAAACTTTACTATCTTTCCGCAAATCTTTGTCCGATCAGAAACGGTAATGGGAAAACGCCTTGTTTGCTTCTGCCATTTTATGCATATCTTCTTTTCTTTTGACTGCTGCCCCTGTACTGTTGGCAGCGTCAAGTATTTCATGGGCAAGCCTGTCTTTCATCGTCTTCTCGCCTCTCTTGCGGGAAAACATTGTAAGCCAGCGAAGCGCCAAGGCCTGGCGCCTGTCAGGACGCACCTCAATGGGTACCTGATAAGTGGCACCGCCGATACGTCTCGCCTTTACTTCCAGAACAGGCATGATGTTGTTCATAGCCTCTTCAAAGACTTCCAGGGCCGGCTTGCCTGATTTTTCTTCTACCACGGCAAATGCCTCATACACAATTTTCTGCGCTACCCCCCTCTTACCGTCTAACATAATGTTATTGATAAGCTTGGTTACCACTTTATTGTTGTATAAGGGATCTGCCAATACATCTCTCTTCTGAATATGTCCTTTACGTGGCACGGTTCTTCCCTCCTTAATTATAATTTCATCACAAACCCGCCAGGCAGCTTTGTGAGCCGCGTACCCAGCCCAAGGGGCGGTCCGCGCATACATTAAATCATCGGTACTCACAGTGTTTCATTCTAATTTTACAGCTTGTGTACGTGCGGTATATCTCATTACAAACAATCGTAACAGAATTCCAACACAAAATTAGCTTACTTTTTGTGGGTCCAATTCGCTCCAGGTTAATTACTTGGAAGCCTTAGGTCTCTTAGCGCCATATTTGGAACGTGCCTGCTTTCTGTTTGCAACTCCCGCGGTATCCAGTGTCCCCCTGATGATGTGGTATCTGGTACCAGGCAGGTCCTTTACTCTTCCGCCCCTGATCAGGACAACGCTGTGTTCCTGCAGGTTATGGCCTTCCCCGGGGATGTAGCTTGTTACTTCAATCCCGTTGGAAAGACGTACTCTGGCAATCTTACGAAGGGCTGAGTTAGGCTTTTTAGGAGTAGCTGTCTTAACAGCAGTGCAGACACCTCTCTTCTGAGGAGCAGAAGTATCGGTAGCTTTCTTGTGAAGGGAATTCCATCCTTTCAAGAGAGCGGGAGCCGTTGACTTCTTTACGGATGTCTGGCGACCTTTCCTGACTAACTGGTTAAATGTTGGCATTCTGTTTCACCTCCTGTTTATGAAATCTTCTGTTAGAATAACTCCGGCATTACAATTGGCCTTGTACCTTTTGGGGAATCCCCGGGCAATACGGCTTAAATATCATAATGCACACTAAATTAGTATAAATGTTCCATTTTTTCTTGTCAATACCATTCCCTGTCAATTTTACGGGAAAAATTTCTCTTTTTCACAGCAGTATTACCAAAAAAACCCGTACACACCCTGGCAGGCCTTATAATTCCCTTTTGTACTGCCTGCTGGGGTATGCACGGGGCTGTTAATGATTTCTATACCAGTTCTTCCAGGGAAGGTTCTTCCTCTTCCATGCCTTCCATATCGTCCAATTCCTCAGGCTCTTCCATATCCTCCGGCTGTGCCAGGCCATCTGCGCCTTCCGCAGCACTGTCCATGGCTCCGCCTTGGCCATCTTCCATACCATCCTCGTCTATGGCATCTTCAATGATGGCATCATCAATGATATCGTCCTCGTCACCATAATCCTCAAAATCAATTTCCATATCCAGCCCATCCTCCGGCTCCAGCAGATTATTGTCCGTGGAAAGGCTGGTATTACGGTAACGTTTCATGCCCGTGCCGACAGGAATCAGTTTACCGATAATTACGTTTTCCTTTAAGCCCACTAAGGGGTCAATCTTTCCTTTGATCGCCGCCTCCGTAAGCACTTTGGTGGTTTCCTGGAAGGAAGCCGCCGACAGGAAGGAATTGGTGGCAAGAGCCGCCTTGGTAATGCCCAGCATCACCTGTTTGCCCTCTGCCGGCTCTTTTCCCTCATGGAAAAGCTGCTCGTTCATATCTTCGTAATCCAGGACGTCCACAAGGGTTCCCGGAAGGAAATCTGTATCCCCGTTGTTTTCAATGCGGATTTTTTTCAGCATCTGCCGCACAATCACTTCGATATGCTTGTCGCTGATATCCACACCCTGCAGCCGGTACACCCTCTGTACCTCCCGGAGCATGTAATCCTGGACAGCCCGTATTCCCTTAATCTTCAAAAGGTCGTGGGGGTTTACGCTTCCTTCTGTAAGCTCATCCCCTGCTTCCAGCACCTGTCCGTCCAGCACCTTGATACGGGACCCATAAGGGATCAGGTATGCCTTGGATTCCCCTGTCTCATTATTTGTAATCACGATTTCACGTTTCTTTTTGGTATCCTTAATGGAGGCCACACCGCCAAACTCCGCAATGATCGCAAGCCCTTTGGGTTTCCTTGCCTCGAAAAGCTCCTCCACACGGGGAAGGCCCTGGGTGATATCGTCACCTGCCACGCCGCCGGTGTGGAAAGTACGCATGGTAAGCTGGGTACCCGGCTCGCCGATAGACTGGGCGGCAATGATGCCTACCGCCTCACCCACCTGCACCGCCTCGCCGGTAGCCATATTGGCCCCATAACACTTGGCACAGATACCGATATGGGAACGGCAGGTAAGGATGGTGCGGATTTTTACCTTTTCAACAGGCTCCCCGTTCTCATCCACTCCTATGCTTAAAACTTTTGCCGCCCGGCTGGGGGTAATCATGTGGTTTTTCTTAACCAGCACGTTCCCCTCCCTGTCCTTCACATCCTCGCAGGCATACCTGCCTGTGATCCGGTCCTTCAGCCCCTCAATGGTTTCCTTCCCGTCCATAAAAGCGGATACCCACATGCCGGGAATCTCCTCCCTGCCTTCCATGCAGTCCACTTCCCGGATGATCAGTTCCTGGGAAACGTCCACCATACGCCTTGTAAGGTATCCGGAGTCCGCTGTACGTAAAGCCGTATCGGAAAGCCCCTTCCGCGCCCCGTGGGCAGACATAAAGTACTCCAGTACGTCCAGCCCTTCACGGAAGTTGGACTTAATGGGAAGCTCAATGGTCCGCCCTGTGGTATCCGCCATCAGCCCACGCATACCCGCAAGCTGCTTGATCTGCTGGTTGGAACCACGGGCACCGGAGTCCGCCATCATGAAGATATTGTTATATTTATCCAGCCCCGCCAGCAGCACGTCTGTAAGGTTCTTATCTGTTTCGTTCCAGGTTTCCACCACCGCACGGTAACGCTCTTCCTCGGTGATCAGCCCACGCCTGTAGTTCTGGGAGATCTTATCCACCGTCATCTGGGCTTCGTCCAGCATCTGCTTTTTCTGGGCAGGCACAGTCATATCGGAAATGGAAACGGTCATGGCTGCCTTGGTGGAATATTTATATCCCGTAGCCTTGATCAGGTCCAGGACCTCCGCTGTTTTGGAAGCACCATGGGTGTTGATTACTTTTTCCAGGATCTGCTTCAACTGTTTCTTCCCTACATGGAAATCCACTTCCGGCAAAAGCAGGTTCTCCGGTTTGCCCCTGTCCACATACCCTAAGTCCTGGGGAAGGATTTCATTGAACAGGAAACGCCCCAGGGTAGATTCCACCGTACCGGAAACCGCCTCGCCCTCCCCGTTCTTTTTTGTCACCCTCACCTTAATCCTGGAGTGAAGGGTACATGCGCCGTTTTCGTATGCCAGTATTGCCTCGTTCACGCTCTTATAGCTTCTGCCTTCCCCTGTAGCGCCGGGGCGCTCCTGGGTCAGGTAGTAAATGCCAAGGACCATATCCTGGGAAGGCACTGCCACAGGGCCGCCGTCAGAGGGTTTCAGGAGGTTATTAGGGGATAACAGCAGGAACCGGCATTCCGCCTGGGCTTCCACGGAAAGGGGAAGGTGCACTGCCATCTGGTCGCCGTCAAAGTCGGCATTAAAAGCGGTACAAACCAAAGGATGCAGCTTGATTGCCTTCCCTTCTACCAAGATCGGCTCAAATGCCTGGATCCCCAGCCTGTGCAGGGTAGGGGCACGGTTGAGCATTACCGGGTGCTCCTTGATCACCTCTTCCAGCACATCCCATACCTGGGTATCCAGCCGTTCCACCAGTTTCTTTGCATTCTTGATATTCTGCGAAATGCCCCTTGTGACCAGCTCCTTCATTACAAAAGGCTTGAAAAGCTCTATTGCCATTTCCTTGGGCAGGCCGCACTGGTAAATCTTAAGCTCCGGCCCTACCACGATAACGGAACGCCCGGAATAGTCTACACGCTTTCCTAACAGGTTCTGGCGGAAACGCCCGGACTTTCCTTTCAGCATATCCGAAAGGGATTTCAGCGCCCGGTTGCCGGGGCCTGTTACCGGCCTGCCCCGCCTGCCGTTATCAATCAGCGCATCCACCGCCTCCTGGAGCATCCTCTTTTCGTTGCGCACGATAATATCCGGCGCCCCCAATTCCAGAAGCCTCTTTAAGCGGTTGTTGCGGTTAATGATCCTTCTATATAAATCGTTCAGGTCAGAGGTAGCGAAACGCCCGCCATCCAACTGCACCATGGGCCGGAGGTCCGGAGGGATTACCGGGATCGCGTCCATGATCATCCAGGAAGGCTCGTTTCCGGATTCCCGGAAAGCCTCCACCACTTCCAGCCTTTTGATAATCCTTGCCCGCTTCTGGCCCGTGGACTCTTTCAGCCCTGTTTTCAGTTCTTCTGCTTCTGTTTCAAGGTCGATTGCCTGGAGCAGTTCCTTGATGGCCTCCGCCCCCATGCCCACACGGAAACGGTTCCCCCAGGCCTCCCTTGCGTCCTGGTATTCCTTTTCGGATAAGACCTGCTTATAATCAAGCTCCGTCTCCCCCTTATCCAGGACAATATAAGAGGCAAAATACAAAACCTTCTCCAGCACCCTGGGTGATAAATCCAGGATCAGCCCCATCCGGCTGGGAATTCCCTTAAAATACCAGATATGGGACACAGGCGCTGCAAGCTCTATATGCCCCATGCGCTCCCTGCGGACGCTGGATTTGGTCACTTCCACCCCGCAGCGGTCACAGACAACGCCCTTATACCTGATCTTCTTATATTTACCGCAGTGGCACTCCCAGTCCTTGCTGGGGCCGAATATCCTCTCGCAGAACAGGCCGTCCTTCTCCGGCTTTAAGGTCCTGTAGTTAATGGTTTCCGGCTTCTGCACTTCCCCCCTGGACCATTCCTTGATCTTCTCGGGGGATGCTAACCCGATCCTGATGGCATCAAAGGTCATCGGCTGATATACTTCTTGCTTTGTTTCTGACATTGCGATATCATACTCCTTTCCTGTTGGGAGAGAAAATTTCGTTTACTCTATATAATCGGAATCCAGCGCTTCGTCGAAATCTTCCTCGAAACTATCGTCCAGTTCCTCCTCATCCTCTTCATCTGCGCTTACCAGCTCGCCGCTGTCCTCGTCAAATTCCTGCTGCTGGTATCCCATCGCGCCAAAGGAGCCTTTGTCATAATCATAATTCTTATCGTCCCCCTCGATCTCATAACGGTAATCCGTATCCCCGTAATCGATCGTCTCCATGATCTCGACTTCGGTGTTGTCCTCACGCAGCACCCGCACATCCAGCCCCAGGGACTGGAGTTCCTTTAGCAATACCTTAAAGGACTCAGGGATGCCGGGCTCAGGGATATTGTCTCCCTTGATGATCGCCTCATAGGTCTTGACACGCCCCACCACGTCGTCGGATTTCACCGTCAGGATCTCCTGCAGGGTATAGGACGCCCCATAAGCTTCCAGGGCCCAAACCTCCATTTCCCCGAAACGCTGCCCGCCGAACTGGGCTTTTCCGCCCAGGGGCTGCTGGGTCACCAGGGAGTAAGGGCCTGTGGAACGGGCATGGATCTTATCATCAACCAGATGGTGGAGCTTTAAGTAATGCATATGGCCAATGGTAACCGGGCTGTCAAAATACTCCCCTGTCCTGCCGTCCCGGAGCCGCACTTTGCCGTCCCTGGAAATAGGGACACCCTTCCACAGCTCCCTGTGGTCCCGGTTTTTGGACAGATACTCCATCACCTCGGGAAGCAGCTCTTCCTGATGCTTTGCCTCAAACTCCTCCCAGCTTAAATTGACGTAATCGTTCGCCAGGTCCAGAGTGTCCATAATATCGTTCTCGTTGGCACCGTCAAATACCGGGGTGGCAACGTTAAAGCCAAGGGCCTTAGCCGCCAGGGAAAGGTGGATCTCCAATACCTGTCCAATGTTCATACGGGAAGGCACGCCCAGAGGGTTTAACACAATATCCAGCGGCCGCCCGTTGGGAAGATAAGGCATATCCTCCACCGGGAGCACACGGGAAACCACACCCTTGTTGCCATGGCGGCCCGCCATCTTATCCCCTACGGAGATCTTTCTTTTCTGGGCAATATAAATACGCACTGCCTGGTTTACACCAGGGGAGAGCTCGTCGCCGTTATCCCTGGTAAAGACCTTGGCATCCACAATGATACCGTACTCCCCGTGGGGTACTTTCAGGGACGTGTCCCTGACTTCCCTGGCCTTTTCACCGAAGATTGCCCGCAGGAGCCGTTCTTCGGCAGTAAGCTCCGTTTCCCCTTTGGGAGTGACCTTGCCTACCAGAATATCCCCCGCACGCACTTCCGCGCCGATACGGATGATCCCCCGGTCGTCCAGGTCCTTCAAGGCGTCGTCACCTACACCGGGGACGTCCCTGGTGATCTCTTCAGGCCCTAACTTGGTATCCCTTGCCTCCGCTTCATATTCTTCAATGTGCACAGAGGTATATACATCCTCCTGCACCAGCCTTTCACTTAACAAAACAGCATCTTCGTAGTTGTAGCCCTCCCAGGTCATAAACCCGATAAGGGGGTTTTTGCCAAGGGCAAGCTCCCCTTCCGAGGTGGATGGTCCGTCCGCAATCACCTGCCCTGCCCTTACATGCTCGCCCTTTAACACAATGGGTTTTTGGTTGTAGCAGTTGGACTGGTTACTGCGGGAAAACTTGGTCAGGTTGAATTCCATCTTTTCCCCGTCGTCGCAGGTCATTCGGATGAGCTTGGAGGATACGTAATTGATCACCCCCGGCTTCTTTGCCACCACGCACACACCCGAGTCCACCGCCGCCTTGGGTTCCATACCAGTCCCCACTGCCGGGGCTTCTGTAGTAAGAAGGGGCACTGCCTGGCGCTGCATGTTAGAACCCATAAGGGCCCGGTTTGCATCATCGTTTTCCAGGAAGGGGATCAGTGCTGTTGCCACGGAAAACACCATTTTCGGCGACACGTCCATATAGTCAAACATCGCCTTGGGATATTCGGAAGTTTCCTCCCTGTAACGGCCGGATACCGTATTTCTCACAAAATGCCCTTCCCCGTCCAAGGCCTCATTTGCCTGGGCCACATGGTAATTGTCTTCCTCATCAGCGGTCATGTAGACCACTTCCTCCGTAACCCTGGGGTTGGCAGGGTCTGTCTTATCTATCTTACGGTAAGGTGCCTCCACAAAACCGTACTCATTAATCCTGGCGTAGGAAGCCAGGGAGTTGATCAGGCCGATGTTAGGGCCCTCTGGTGTCTCAATAGGGCACATCCTCCCGTAATGGGAGTAGTGGACGTCCCGGACCTCGAATCCTGCCCGGTCCCTGGAAAGGCCGCCTGGCCCTAAGGCCGAGAGACGCCTCTTATGGGTAAGCTCACCTAAGGGGTTGTTCTGGTCCATAAACTGGGAAAGCTGGGAGGAACCGAAGAATTCCTTCACCGCTGCCTGCACCGGTTTAATGTTGATCAGTACCTGGGGAGAAATCTCCTCCGCGTCATGGGTGGTCATGCGCTCCCGCACCACCCTCTCTAAACGGGATAACCCTATCCGGTACTGGTTCTGCAGAAGTTCCCCTACGGCACGGATACGCCTGTTGCCCAGGTGGTCGATATCATCATCGTTCCCAATGCCGTATTCCAAATGTATATTATAGTTAATAGAGGCAATAATGTCCTCTTTGGTAATATGTTTAGGTATCAGTTCGTGTACATTCTTTTTGATGGCATCCGCCAGTTCTGCCGGGTCGGAGCCGAATTCCTCAATAATCTGGGCAAGCACCGGATAATATACATGCTCTGTAATCCCCAGTTCCCTGGGATTGCAGTCCACAAAGCCAGTGATGTCCACCATCATATTGGAGAGGACTTTTACGTTCTTTTCTTCTGTCTGTACATAGACATAGGGAACCGCCGCATTCTGGATCTGGTCTGCAAGCTCTAAGGTCACTTTATCCCCTGCCGCTGCCAGCACTTCCCCAGTCTGGATATCCACCACATCCTCCGCCAGGACCTGGTTCCGCAGCCTGTTACGGAAGGATAATTTTTTGTTGAATTTATACCTGCCCACCTTCGCCAAATCATATCTACGGGGATCAAAAAACATTGCATTGATAAGGCTCTCCGCGCTTTCAACGCTTAAAGGCTCGCCAGGGCGGATCTTCTTATATAACTCTAAAAGACCTTCCTGATAATTACTCGAAACGTCTTTGGAAAAGCTTGCTTCAATTTTGGGTTCGTCACCGAACAGCTCCCTGATCTCATCATTGGAACCTACGCCCAGCGCCCTGATCAATACCGTGATCGGGACTTTCCTGGTCCTGTCTACACGTACATAAAATATATCATTGGAATCTGTTTCATACTCCAGCCACGCACCGCGGTTGGGAATTACAGTGGAAGAAAACAGCCGCTTCCCAATCTTATCGTGGCTGATCGCATAGTAAATGCCCGGAGAGCGGACAAGCTGGCTGACGATAACACGCTCGGCGCCGTTGATCACAAACGTGCCTGTCTCTGTCATAAGGGGAAGGTCGCCCATAAAAATTTCATGCTCGGTGATTTCTTCCTTTTCCTTATTGTAAAGACGGACTCTGACCTTTAAAGGGGCTGCATAGGTCGCATCTCTTTCTTTACACTTCTCAATAGAATACTTTACATCATCTTCGCACAGCTCGAAATCAACAAACTCCAGGCTTAAATGCCCGCTGTAGTCAGCGATTGGCGAAATGTCGTCAAACACTTCCTTCAGTCCTTCTTTCAGGAACCATTCGTAGGAATCCTTCTGGACTTCGATCAGGTCCGGCATTTCCAGAACCTCTTTCTGCCGTGAATAACTCATACGCATGTTCCTGCCTGTGGCAATAGGACGTATCCTGTTCTTTTCCATTGACTATTCACCCCGTTCTTTATATAATTTAATGAAGGCAACAGGTGCCATCATTGCCAAAAAAGCATACCACACCACAATAGTGCACTTTCCATTCTACTACAAGCTGAAAAAGCCGTCAACTAATATTTTCCTAATTTTCACATAATTGTTGTTATTGTGCTACTGTTTACATCAATCTGTACCTGCCGCCAGCCGCCGCAAATGCCGTACACCTTTACTGCCTAAAAAATAACAGGCTGTGTACCGCAGTATGCATGTACACAGCCTGGCAATTCCAATCCGGAATTTACTTTAAGGTAACTTTAGCGCCTTCAGCTTCCAGTTTTGTCTTAACTTCCTCAGCTTCGTCCTTGGATACGCCTTCCTTTACGTTCTTAGGAGCGGAATCAACAAGGTCTTTTGCTTCTTTCAGGCCAAGGCCTGTAGCTTCACGTACCACTTTGATGACTTTAACCTTATTAGGGCCAACTTCGGTAAGCTCTACGTCAAACTCGGTCTTCTCTTCTTCCTGGGGAGCGTCCCCTGCTGCTGCTGCAACTACAACGCCTGCTGCTGCGGATACACCAAATTCTTCTTCACATGCTTTTACAAGGTCGTTTAATTCCAATACGCTAAGCTCTTTGATAGCGTCGATAAATTCCTGTGTGGATAACTTTGCCATTTTCTTTTCCTCCATTTTATTATTTTCTCTTTAACAAATCCGTTTCCGCAATCCCATGCCCCGCCTGGCGCACAGCACTGCCTTATTCTGCTGCGGCTGCTTCCGCAGGAGCTTCGCCGTCTTTTTCTGCAATCTGCTTGATAACACGCGCGAAGTTTGTAATAGGTGACTGCATACTGCCAAACAATCTGCCAAGCAGCACTTCCCTTGAAGGGATTTTGGCAATTTCTGCAATTCCCTGGGCATCATATTCAGTGCCTTCCACAATTCCGCCTTTAATTTCCAGCTTGTCTGCCCCCTTGGCAAATTCGCAAAGGATTCTTGCAGGCGCTGTTGCATCCGTTGTGGAAATGGCAACCGCGCTGGGTCCTTCCAGATAATGGGAAAGGCATTCGCAATCGGTTCCCTTGAATGCAAAATTCATCATTGTGTTTTTGTAAACCTTGTAAGTAATGCCCGCTTCACGGAACTGCTGGCGGAGTTTGGTGTCCTGCTCTACCGTAAGCCCGCGGTAGTCCACAAGCACAACAGACTGGGCATCCTTAATATTGGCGGAAATCTCGTCAATAACAGGTTTCTTCATTTCAATTTTTGCCACTGTTCTTTACCTCCTGTTAGATTTTATCGCCGAACGAAGGGTTATGACTTTTGCAGGGCAAAAATTCTCCTGCCCATAGGCACAGCTTTTGCTTATGTGCCTGCATATAAAAAGCCCTTCCAAAGACAGAAGGGCAGAAAATCACTGTTTACTCTTCTCCTCGGTAGGCGGTATGCTTACGCCTTTCCCTGTATATACCAGGTCCGGCACCTACTGTCTTCGGCATGGTTATTATAACCTTGTTTACCATAACATATATAAGCGGCTGTGTCAACGGATTTTTTGGCCAATCATAGCAATTTTTCAGCATCTTTTCACTGTTTGCCCACAAACCCGTCACCGTCTATCACGACTCCCGGTGACAGTTCCCGCATATAAGCCAAAATCCTCTCTTTTTCTTCCCCGTGGGCCATATCCACCCGGCAGCCCGACTGGATGGCCGGGATAAACTGCAAAGATTTCAGGCCATCCTTATCAACCGTCACCTGGACCATGCCTGTGTCCAGGGTTTTGGAACTGAACCAGAAGTTCCCCAGGCTGTAAATTACCGGGGTATCCCCATAGTAGGTAATTCCCTGGAGGCAATGGGGGTGGTCCCCTATGATCAGGTCCGCCCCTGCATTGGCAAGCCCCGGTGCCTGGTCAAGCTGCGCCCAGTCTGCCTGCGCCTGGTTCTCCGTTCCCCAGTGGACGCACACAATGACAAAATCGCTGTTTTCTTTGGCTGTTTTCACTGTCTCATACAGCTTCCCGGGATTCAGGCAGCGGAAAACCCCGGGGCTGTTTTCCGTTGCCCCTTTGGTATCGGGATTTTCCAGCCGTTCAATCTGGGTGGCCGCCACCAGCGCAATCTTGATGTCGTTCACAATAAAGTAAAGGGGGGCAGAGGCTTCCTTAATATTCCTGCCCGCGCCAATACCAAAAATTCCCGCCGCCTCCAGCGTGTCCAGGGTATCTAACAGCCCAATCTCCCCAAAATCATAGGTATGGTTGTTGGCAATGACCGCCACATCCGCCCCCATGTCATGAAGGTAGGACACCATATTGGTATCCGCCCGGAAGGTAAAGGCCTTCCCTTCTGTGGGGGTCCCCCTGTTGGTGTAGGGGAATTCATTGTTGATGGCCATAATGTCTATGTTCCGCATCCTTTCAAGCAGTTCCCCGGAGATGCCCTCTTCTATGGCTCCCCCCCGGCTTAAGAATGCCACCATAACGGCATAGGCGTCGTCCAGCAGGATATCCCCTGTAAATCCCAGGGTCACCTCTTCTTTGTCCTTTGCCTGCCAGGGGACGATCCTGTTTTCCTTCATATAGGCTTCATCTGCAAGCACCTCCCCATACCTGGTGTTTGGCAAATCCTCCTCCGGTCCCCCCACAGCCCCCGCCATGGTTTCTTTGATCTCATCCCCGCCTTTGGGAATGCTCTCCCACAAAAAATCTTCCCAGGGCTTTCCCTCCCCAAGGGTGTTTTCCCCAAAGGGACCCTTTCCCTCTTCTTTTGGGGCCAAAGCGTCCCCTTTTGCACTTTTTTCCTCCCCTGCCCCGGCTATGGCCAAGGTTTTTGCTATTAGGAGTATCAATATCCCAGCGGAAAGCACCAAAAACAGTGTCAGGAGAAATACCGGAAGGGGGCCTTTAAAAGCGCCTTT
>CAJTVD010000079.1 GCA_910579495.1 uncultured Lachnospiraceae bacterium | reverse complement strand
TTCCGTAAAATCTATGAGGATAATGTCAATGGAAAGCTGAATGACGAACGCTTTTACAAGCTGTCAGATGGTTATGAAGCCGAGCAGGAACAGCTAAAACACGAAATCGAAACTTTGAAAGCCGAAGTCAGCGAATCCGACACAGAAGCAACCAATGTTTCCAAGCTGATTGCCGTCACCAAGAAATATACCCGCATTGACGAGCTAACACCCGAAATTTTAAATACTTTTGTGGATAAAATCGTAGTCCACGAATGCGAGAAAAAAGACGGGAAACGGACACAGGATATTGACATCTACTATTCCTATGTCGGGATTGTAGATATTCCGACGGATGAAGAAATGCAGAAAATGGAACGGGAATACGGAAAACGTACCAAACGTCAAACCGCCTAAATATAGGCGTGGCAGGAGAAAGTCTATGCTCCTGCCCATACATATCTATTTTTATCCTTATCTGGTATCAATCAAATCCTGATATGTAACATACATTGTATCGCCCTCCTTTCTTTCGTCTGGAGGGCATTTATAACACCTTCCGAAAAACAAGAGGGATAAAGCCGCCTGTGGCTCTATGGTTTTCTATACCGACAATATAACACAACTACCCTACCGGGCAACCGTTTTATTCTCCACCAGGTTTTCCCGCTGTGCATTCTTTGGATTTTACTCAAAAATACGTATATGCTCCCTGGATAAGGTTCCGATGGCCTGGATCAGTTCCTTAAAATCAGAAATCAGTTCTTTGGAGCAAGCCTCCGCTTTGTTGTAGATCTGCTACAATTCCTGGCCATGGCCGGAACGTACAGCAGAGACCATCTCCGCGCCATAGGAATGGAATGCCTTATGTTTATCCTCAAGGCCTTTCCAGATATCCAAAACCTTTGGGTTCACAGGCTTAAATGCATAATAAAAATGCCCCAGCCCGCATTTCGTGTAATCTGTCTGCAGCACCCGCAGCCTGCCCGTCCGGGCAATTTCCTTTAAAGTATTCAGCCAGTTCTGGTGGGCATTGACAGCGCTGTCCAAACAATCAAGGATGACCTGGTTATCCAGCATATAAAAGGCATCCCGGGCCATATCCCCCATAATTTTAGTGGATTCATCCAGATGCTTTTCAATCTCTTTGGAGGGCTCTACAAGCTCCGCAATGGCATGGCTGGAAACTTGCAGGGACCCGGCATTTTCCTTCAAAATTTTACACTGCCCATTGACGTGCTGCATCTGGCTGTCCAGTTCGTTCATGGAACTGCTGATTTCCTGGCTGACAGCGGCCAGTGATGAAACGGAATCTGAAATGCGCCCCATGCTGGTACGGTTATTGGCAGTGATCTTCCACACATTCTGGATATTATCATTGATATGTTCCAGTTCCGATACCGTCGTATCCACACTGTCAGAGCTTTTCTGGGAAGCGCTGCGGATATTGGTAAGGAACGCCCCCATCCTCCCTGTCAAAGCTTTGGTTTCATCTGCAAGTTTACTGATTTCCTCCGCCACCACTGCAAATCCCCTGCCAGCTTCCCCTGCCCGGGCTGCTTCTATGGAAGCATTTAATGCCAGGAGGTTTGTCTGCGTTGAGATGGCATTGACTGCCCCGATGGCCTCTGATAGCTGCTGGATGATACCAAACAGCTCCTGGATATCAGCCTTCATCCCCCCGGCAGCAGACATAGCCGAGGAAGACAGGCTGGAAATAGAAGTCAGTTCCTTTTCGCAATTATGGATCTCCTCCATAACATTGGAGGACTCACTGGAAACGCCAATTATGGCAGTGGTCAGGTTTTCGTGCGCTTTGGACACTTCCACAGCAATGTTTGCTGTGTGCTGCGCCGCTTTGTTGATATCATCCACAGACTCCATAATAGAAGAATTGATCTGCTCTACCGTAGCAACATTTGTTTCCAGGGTCAGATCCATGGAACTCATATGTATCACTGCATCCATTGTATTGGTCACAGCCTGCTCAAATTCTTTCCTTCCGCTCACCAGACGCTGGTGGATGTGGTTCAATTCCCCGTTCGCCGGTTTGTACTCCATATCTGTCAGTCTGGAAACAGCTCTGATTACTTCGTTTAAACCCCTCTTCCCTGATCTCATACTAACACACCCTTTCAAAAATCTTCAGCTTTCTTATATTGGAATTAGAATAATTCTAACACATTTACATAATTTGTCAAATTAATTCTCTACAAGAATCAATCATTTTTCATATTGCTGAAAGGGCCTGTACGTGAAGAAGGCTCCCGGGAGATGCCTGGGAGCCTTCTTCATAGATA
This sequence comes from uncultured Lachnospiraceae bacterium, assembly GCA_910579495.1. Taxonomy (GTDB): domain Bacteria; phylum Bacillota; class Clostridia; order Lachnospirales; family Lachnospiraceae; genus Suilimivivens. Next base: position 14,809 of record CAJTVD010000079.1, on the reverse strand, counting down.
ACTGTCCTTAGGGACAGGCTGTTTTTTATTTAACATAAGGGCAGTTCGCAAAGCGTGCTGCCCGTTGTTTACTTTTTAATCAGCAGCGATTTGCCTGTCATTTCCTCTGGCTGTTCCATCCCCATCATTTCAATCAAAGTAGGGATAATATCCGCCAGGCAGCCGCCCTCCCTTAATGCATAAGAAGGGTCTGCATTTACCAGGATAAAGGGAACCGGGTTGGTGGTATGGGCGGTAAAAGGCGCACCGGTCTCATAGTCCACCAACTGCTCTGCATTTCCATGGTCTGCGCAGATAAACATCTGCCCTCCTGCTTCCTTCAGCGCTTCCACAGCCCTGCCTACGCACTCATCCACAGCTTCCACAGCTTTGATAGCGGCAGCTTCCACGCCTGTATGCCCTACCATGTCAGGGTTTGCAAAGTTGATGATGATCACATCATAGCTTCCGGAATTAATGGCCTCCACCAGCCTGTCGCATACTTCATAGGCACTCATCTGGGGTTTCAGGTCATAGGTAGCCACATCTTTGGGTGAGTTCACCAGTATCCTGTCTTCTCCTTCATTGGGCTTTTCCACACCGCCGTTGAAGAAGAAGGTTACATGGGCATATTTTTCTGTCTCCGCAATCCTTGCCTGTTTCATTCCCTTTGCCGCCAGCCATTCCCCAAAGGTATTGGTTACGGAAATCTTATGGAAAGCGATCTCCTTGTTAGGGATGGTAGGGTCATAATCAGAGAAGCACACATAGGTCAGGTTAAGCCTCCCGCCTCTTTCAAATCCCTTAAAATCATCATCACAGAAGCTCCTTGTGATCTCCCTTGCACGGTCCGGGCGGAAGTTAAAGAAGATCACGGAATCCCCATCCTTTATAGTTGCCACAGGTGCGCCGTCCTTTACCACCACAGTGGGCTTTACAAATTCATCCGTTTCCTCCCTGTCATAGGATGCCTGGATCCCCTCCGGGCCGCCTGCTGCCGTAAGCCCTTCCCCTTTGGTCAGGGCATCGTAAGCCAGCTTAACCCTGTCATAGTTGTTATCCCTGTCCATGGCATAGTAACGCCCCATCACTGATGCGATTTCGCCTACGCCGATTTTCTTCATTTCCTCTTCCAAAGCTTCCGCATAGCCTTTCCCGCTGGCAGGAGGGGTATCCCGCCCGTCCAGGAAACAGTGGACGTACACTTTGGAAAGCCCGTTCCTCCTGGCCAGCTCCAAAAGCCCGTATAAATGGGTGTTGTGGCTGTGTACGCCGCCATCTGACAAAAGCCCGAACATATGAAGGGCGGAATCCTTCTCCTTGCAGTTTTCCACAGCCTTTAAAAGGGCAGGGTTTTCGAAAAATGTCCCGTCCTGGATTTCCTTGGTGATCCTGGTAAGCTCCTGGTATACAATACGGCCTGCGCCCATGTTCAGATGCCCTACCTCTGAATTTCCCATCTGCCCCTCAGGCAGCCCTACCGCCATGCCGCTTGCATTCCCCTCCACAAAGGGGCATTCTGCCATCAGCTTATCCATCACCGGGGTATTGGCTTCCGCCACAGCGTTGCCATCCTTGCGGGCATTTAAGCCGTATCCGTCCAAAATCATCAATACTGTAGGTTTTTTCATTGCTGGTCTCCTTTTTATTTGTTATTCTTCTATTCTGTATGTGTTATTTCATCTATCTTGCAGGCTCTCTTTTCAAACTTCCATGAAAATTATACACGTTTTAAAATGGGTGTGCAACAATTTTATCAGGAATTATGAGGAAACACCCCACTGTCGGGTACCGCTGGCTTAGCCCCCTTCCGCAAACGCCGGCAAAAAACAGCGAACCAGGCCGCCGCCCCCAGGGAGAATGCCTCCGCCAGCCGCCAAAGGGCCGGCTCCCGGAAGAAAACCTCAAAGGTCCCCTCATAGCCTTCCGGCAGGTTTACCCTGATTCTGTTGTTATCCTGGCTCCTTTCTATTGTAAGCGCCTTATTGGACGCCACATCTCTTGCCTGGTAACCGATATAATAAAACTGGGGCAGCAGCACAAAGGCATCCGGCGATTCACTTTTACAGGAAAGAGCCATGGTGCAGTAGCGCTTTTCAAAGCCCTCTATCACAGCCCCATCCCCCACAGGCTCCTGCTTCCCCTCTGTATCCGGCCCCCAGGAGCCCTGGTAAAGGTATTCCCCTGAATAAATTTCATTGCTTTCATATGCTTCGATGTCATAAATGAGAAAGCAGTCTCCCCGGTACAGGGTGCTGTAAACAAACTGTGCCCCCTGCAGCATGGCCAGCACCCCTGCCCCAGCGGCCGCAAGAATGGCAGCCTTTTTCCCATAAATAGAAAAAAGCTCCATGAAAACCAAAACCCCCAGAAGGCTCCCAAACAGCCCTGCCATGGTAAGGAACCGATAAGGGAACTGTACTTTGGCAAACACACGCCCCAGCCAGGGAAGCAGGCGGCTGATTTTGTAATAGGGAAATATATTCGTTGCCATGGCAACGGAAATCCCGAAAAACATCATGCATAAAAAGAGCTTCCTCTCCAGCCCCCGGCCCTTCCCCTTGTTGTATAAAAGCAGGGCTGCCAAAAACATGGCCAGGCACACGGTTCCCACCGGCTTGGGGAATTTCCAGGCAATGGTCACGGTTTCTCCCCAGGAAACGTTTAAGGTACCATTCCAATAGACTGCGAAAAGCTCCCCAAGGCTGGCGCCCCATCTCTGGAAAGCAGGCGCCATGTCCACCTTTTCTGTTACCATAAGCTCTTCCCCCATATAATGGAAAAAGGGCACCAGGAACCATAAATTTAAGGCAAGGGTTACCACCGCAATTTTCAGCAGATATCCCATGACATTTTTGTTAAACACCTTTTTTATGCGCAAAACGCAAAAAAGCAGGATCATAAACGCGGTCAGAAAGCAGGTAAGCACATGGGTCTGCAGCAGGCCGGAAAACCCAATCACAGGTGCCAGCAGCTTATCCCCTGTGATTTTTTCCCTGCCATCCTTTTCAAAGGCATACCAAAAGCCCAAAAGCGCCAGGGGCAAAAACATCATGGCGGAATACTCCCCCACTGCCGCCCGGACATAGATACAGCATAACCGATAGGGAAAAAGGGTATACAGGCAGCTTCCGAAAACCGCTGCCGCCTTCTTCCTGGAAATCTGGTAAAAACAATAGTAGGCAATTGCCGCCGTTGCCAGGTTCACAACGCTAATATAACATTTGTAAGCATTCTGCACACTCACGCCCACAAGCCGCAGCAGCGCCGGGAAATACAGCAGCAGGTCCCCATACATCACCGACGGCGGATAGCCCCATCCGTTAAACCAGCCAGGCTGCATTTTCACAGGGAAGCTCCCTGCCAGGAGCCCTTCCTTCAGCCCTTCTATCCGGAACAAATGGAAAGCCAAGTCATGCCCATATAAAATATAGTTTTCCAAAAGCCCTAGGGAAGCCGTAAAACCGATTACAAAAATACTCAGCACTTCAAAGCTTCTTTTAAATTTCCTATTTTTGAAGCACACAAAGGCTGCCCCGCCGTTCACCGCCAGCAATCCCACCGCCATAGAGAAAATCTGGTAGATCCGGGAATTGGCGGCCGTTTCTATGGAGATCTTACCAATGGGAAATCCCTCCCGCTCCGGCTCCACTGCCATCCACAGTGCATTAACATCATCATTCACATAGATATCAAAGGTTTTCCTGTGCTGCAGGGGGGAAAGCTTCACCCGGTCGGAATACAGGCTGTGCACCCCTGCTTCCTGGGCCTGGGCATAGCAGACTGCGCCCCCGTTATCCTTTGCGTAAGTGATTGTCACCTGGTAGATCCCTTTGGGTACGGCAACCTCTTCCGTGCGGATCTGGTTCGTCCCACTCCCGCTTTCTATATAATAATCCCGGAAACTGTAGCCAAAAGAGGGCTTCTGCCAGGCCCACACAGCAAAAAATCCCAGAAACAACAGCTCCACCAGGCTGAAAATATGATAGTATCTCTTCTTTTCGCTCTCCATCCCAAACTCCCGTTACGTATATGCCTTATCCACATCGATCACAGCAAAATAGTTTCCCTCCATCCGGGAAATTTCCTTTTGCAGGCAGGAGACCACTTCATCGTCTGTCATGGAGTACTCAAAAGGCACTACCACGTCAAAGATCAGGTTTGTGTGGGTAGGCCCCTGCACAATGCGGAAGTCATGGAAGCGCACGTCCCCCTCCAGGCCCCTAATGATCTGTGCCACTTCTTTCTTGATCCTGTTGGTAAGCTCATCATCTTCGCACACCGGATCCATATGGATAACGGCGCTGCAGTTCAGCTCATGGGCAAGCCTGTGCTCGATCACATCAATCATATCATGGAGGGCCAGGATGTCCCCGGCTGCTGGCACCTCCACATGTACCGAGAGCATTACCCTGCCGGGGCCGTAATTGTGCACCACAAGGTCATGGATGCCCAGCACTCCCTGGGGCTTATATTCCATAATGATTTCTTCCATCTTTTCCACAAACTCCGGCTCCGGCGGCTGCCCCAGGAGGGGGCCTACCGTGTCCCTCATTGCGCTTACCCCCGTCCATACCACAAAAAGCGCCACCAGGATGCCGCACCAGCCGTCTATCCTGATTTCCATAAAATAAGCCAGCGCCGTGGAAAACAAAACCGCCAGGGTGGAAACACTGTCGCTGATACTGTCCCTGGCAGTTGCCATCATGGCCGCGCTGTCAATCTTCCTGCTCACAGAACGGTTGTACAAATACATATACATTTTCACACAAATAGAAATTATCAATATGGCAAAAACCAGGGGGCTGGCATCTACCGCCTCCGGGTGAAGGACCTTCCCTGCAGAGGATTTTAAAAGCTCCGCCCCCATCAGCAGGATGATTACCGACACCAAAAGCCCTGAAATGTACTCAATCCTGCCATGCCCAAAGGGATGGGCGCTGTCCGGCTTCTGCCCCGCCATCTTAAACCCCACCAGGGTGATGGCAGAAGAGCCTGCGTCCGAAAGATTGTTGAATGCATCCGCAGTGATGGCTATGGAACCGGAAACCTGCCCCGCGATAAACTTCAGCAAAAACAGGCAGGCGTTTAAGGCAATCCCCGCGCCGCCGCAAAGCATCCCATAGGCCTGGCGCACTGCCGGGTCTGATGTATTTTTGAAATCCCTGATCAATAATCTGGATAAAAGTGTAATCATTTCCCTCATTGTCCTTTCCTGTCCTGAAAACCGTATTAAAGACATTTTATGCTATTTACCTGGAAATTACAATTGTAAAAAATACAGGTCCCTGCCTGTAAAAAAACCCCCAATAATTTCTGTTGACAAATCCATCCAAAAGGCGTATGGTAAATCTGTAACTTATCACCAGATAATCAGGAAAGGAGGTAATGGCCATGTTTAAGAACATAACTATGAATTCACATTTGGTTTGCGTTTTCACAACTGTTTCAAAGATGAAATTACCTTCCGGCTTATATTTACCTAATCTGGCTTTGTATCCCTTGGGCAGCCTGCTTTAAGGGAAATGCTCTGTCATAAGATTTTAACAGCCATGGCAATTTCATTGCCCATGGCTGTTTTTTTGCGCCCACGGGGCAGGCGCGGAGGCTTCCCTCCCGCCCTTTTACCAAATAAGCCGGAAGGTATTTGCCAAATATCTATGCGCTGGAAAAGCGCAGAAATGAGGAGAATCATGAAAAAACTATCAACCTATATTTTGAAACACAAGTTTCTCTATCTGTTTGCCATCTTCTCCATGGTGGCCAGCATCTCACTGGATATGCTCTCCCCCCAGCTTACCAAGCGCATTGTAGACGACGTCATTGTGGGCGGGCAGATGCAGAAACTGACGCCCCTTTTAATCGGGATACTGTGCGTGGGCGCAGGAAGATGCATCTTCCAGTACTGTAAAGAATTTATTTTTGATTTGGCAGGTTCCAAGATTTCCCTGCACATACGGCGGGACCTGTTCCACCATGTCCAGTCCCTGAGCGCGGAATTTTTTGACCGCACAGGCACCGGGGAGCTTATGAGCCGCGTAAAGGACGATGTGGACAGGATCTGGGACGGCCTTACCTATGTGGGCATGCTGCTTTTGGAGGTTATCATCCACACAGCCATCGTCCTTTACTGCATGTACAGCTTAAACTGGAAGCTGGCCATCCTTCCCACTGTCTGTATGGCTGTAGCCGCCTCCATCGCTATTTTTATGGAGAGGAAGCTGGACGGCGTATTTGAAGCCATCAGTGAGGAAAATGCCTCTTTAAATACTGTAGCCGAAGAAAATCTGGCAGGGGTGCGGACAGTAAAAGCTTTCGCAAGGGAGAAATATGAAATATCCAAATTTCTTTCCCACAACCAGCGGTACTATGACCTGAACATGTCCCAGTCCAAACTGTTTGTAAAATACCACCCTTACCTTTCCCTGATCACCAAGCTGCTTCCCGTGGCCATCCTGCTTCTGGGCGGCAACCTGTTCCAGAAAGGGGAAATCACCCTGGGGGACTTAAGCGCTTTTATTGAATATTCCATGAACATTGTCTGGCCCATGGAAATGCTGGGCTGGCTCACCAACAGTTTTTCCTCGGCCATTGCCTCTAACCGCAGGATCAAAAAGCTTTATGAGGAAAAACCCACCATTATTGAGCCGGAAAAGCCCGTTGTGCTGCCCCAGGTAAAGGGAGAGATCGCTTTTTCCCATGTATCCTTCCATAAGGCAGACCGCCATGAAATCCTCCATGATATTACCTTTACCGTCCAGCCCGGAAAAACGGTAGGGATCATGGGTGCCACCGGCGCAGGGAAAAGCTCCCTGATCTACCTGCTCCAGCGTCTTTACGATGCCTCGGAAGGATCCATCTCTGTAGACGGCGTGGATGTGAAATCCTTATCCCTAAAGCAGCTCCGCAGTTCCATTTCCCTGGTAATGCAGGATGTGTTCCTGTTTTCAGACACAATCCTGGAAAATGTAAAGCTGGGCAGGAAAAAGCAGCTTTCCCTGGAAGCTGTGCGGGAAGCCTCCCACAAAGCCCAGGCAGGAAGCTTTATAGAGACAATGGAACAGCAATATGAAACCGTTATCGGCGAACGGGGCGTTGGCCTCTCCGGCGGGCAAAAACAGCGTATTACCATTGCCAGGGCACTTGCCAAAAAAACCCCCGTGCTGGTGCTGGACGACTCCACTTCCGCCCTGGATATGGAAACCGAGCAGTCCATACACGAAACCCTGCGTTCCCTGCCGGATACCACCAAAATCATTATCGGGCACCGGGTCAGCGCCGTCTGCCATGCAGATGAAATCCTGATCCTGGAAAACGGCAGGATTGCAGAGCGGGGAACCCACCAGAGCCTCCTGGCGCAGAAAGGGCTGTACTACCAGACCTACGTAGCCCAATACGGCGAGCCAGCCCCCAGCCCGGAAGCAGCCCTGGCAGCTATCTAACCTGGAACCAACAATAGGAGACAATATTATGAGCGTTAATTCTTACAAGGAGGATGAGCAGTTAGCCGGCGGGAATAAGTTAAACATCCTGCGCCGGCTCCTATCCTATCTTCTTTCCTATAAAAAGGAAATTGTATTTGTACTTTTCATCATGGCCTTTTGCGTCATGGTATCCCTGGTGAACCCCCTTCTTATGGAGGAAGCCGTGGATAAATATATCTCTGTGGGAAATATGCAGGGACTTTTAAGGCTGGTTCTTTTCGCGGCGGCCCTGAACCTGCTTTTTATCGGCGGGATCAAGCTGCGGATGTATATTATGGCCAAGGTGTGCAACAGCATACTGGTAAGCATCCGCCAGGACCTTTACTCCCATATCCAGACGCTGGACCTGCAGTTTTTTGACAGCCGCCCTACGGGAAAGATCCTTGCCCGCATTATCGGCGATGTGAATTCCTTAAAGGATGTGCTGAGCAATTTTGTTACCACACTGATACCGGACTTCGTCACTGTGCTGGCGGTAGCGGCAATCATGTTTGCGAAAAACCCGGCGCTGGCGGCAGCTTCCCTGTGCAGCCTCCCCTTTATGATAATTTTTATCTGGCTGATAGAATTTTATTCCCACAAAAAGTGGCAGGATTTCCGTAAAAAATCTTCCAACTTAAACGCTTTCATCCACGAAGACATGTCGGGGATGCGGATCATCCAGAGCTTCTCAGCGGAAGAGGAAACCAGCCAGACCTTTGACGGGCTGCTGGAGGAACACCGCACTTCCTTCATAAGCGCAGTGCGCCTGGCAGACGGCATGGGCTCTGTTATCGACCTAAGCTGGGGAGTGGGCTTTGCCGCCCTGTATTTTGCAGGACTGCGGATTTTAGAGCCAGGGCAGGTATCTATCGGGACCTTTATCGCCTTCGGCAGCTATATTGGCATGTTCTGGCACCCTATTATGAACCTAAGCAATTTTTACAACCAGATCATCACCAATATCGCCGCCGCAGAGCGGGTGTTTGAAATCCTGGATACCGAAGCGGCCATTACCGATGCCCCCCAGGTGACGGAAATCCCACCTATCAAGGGACAGGTGGCCTTCTCCCATGTAAGCTTTTCCTATGATGGGAATGTGGAAGTATTAAAGGACGTGAGCTTTCAAATCAAACCTGGGGAAACCATCGCCCTTGTAGGGCCTACCGGGGCGGGAAAAACCACCATCGTCAACCTGATCAGCCGTTTTTATGATGTGCAAAAGGGCGTGGTCAGTATTGACGGCCATGATGTGAAAACCGTGTCCATTGAAAGCCTGCGCCGCCAGATGGGTATTATGACCCAGGATAACTTCCTTTTTACCGGCTCCATCAAGGATAATATCCGGTACGGAAAACTGGACGCTACTGACGAGGAAATCATAGATGCGGCAAAGGCAGTCCACGCCCACGACTTTATCTGCAAGCTGGAAAAAGGGTACGATACAGTCCTCTCAGAACGGGGCGGCGGGCTCTCCGCCGGGCAGAAACAGCTCCTTGCCTTCGCCAGGACTATGGTGTCGAAACCCAATATCCTGATACTGGACGAAGCCACTTCCAGCATTGACACCCAGACGGAGCTTCTGGTCCAGGAGGGCATCGACGCCCTGCTCCGGGGGCGTACTTCCTTTGTGATTGCCCACAGGCTTTCCACCATCCAGAAAGCAGACCGGATTTTCGTTATTGATAAGGGGGGCATACAAGAGGAAGGGACCGCCAGGGAACTGATTGCCAAAAAAGGAGCCTACTATAAGCTCCATTCGGCACAGATGATGATGTAATTTGCAGGCGGGGACGAAATGCACAGCCTGTACCAGGCAGGGCTGGGGGACTTGTGCCTCCAGCCCTGCCTGGGGATAATGAGCCTGCATCTATCCCTGTATTTTCATGTACCTCATTACTGACCCCCAAATCCTCTTATTATCCTAAAATTACTTTCCTATGAATTACTGTCTTCTTTATCTGACACACAGCCATGATCTCCCCCACCGCCAACCCTGCCAACAATAAATATGCCAGATTTCTCAGCAAATAAATATCCACTCCCATAAGCGACTGATACCCTGCGGAAATCGGGCTGACCGACCAGGAATATTCTCCCGCCCTGTTGCTTTTGAGCATGGGCCTGTAATCCTTTTCAAACCTTTCCTGTTCCTCCGCCGGTATTTTCAATACACCGCTGGTTTTGTTGGCATAGTGAATCCTTATGCCGTCTGTAACCTCTGTTTTCCCGGTAATGGAAAAGCTTGGCATCATAATAAACTCATCCAGCCAATACATGCCAATGCCCCAGTCCGTTGCCGCCCCTTCTTTTAAAATACCTATGATCTCAAACTCATACCAGTCAAACAGATATTCTGCCCAAAAGGTGCCGCCAACCTGGTAGATATCCCTGTAAGCGCTTCCTATCAAAACCGGGATTCTTTTACCTGGATAATAAACAAAATCTTCTCCTCCAAGGCTTCTGCCTTCTGCCGCTTCTATATGATAATCCTCCAGGACATTCTGGCTCACCTGCAGTGCCTTTGCATTGATATACTGCCCACTTTTTACTGTCATCAGTCCCCTGCCACCATAATCAAAAAAGCTCCCATCCTCCACCCCAAGGGATTGGGCATACATTTCATAATATTGGCCTCCACTATTTGCAAGAAAGTCATATACCTCCTGAAAATCTTCCACTTCCTTCTTAATAGGGCTGCTTTCGTGCTGTATGCTGATATAATGGAAGCCTTTATTTCTATCCTTTTCCTTTTTATCATAAGTAATCAGATTATTTAAGGCCAAAATAAAAAACACATCCCCAACAGCCAACACTGCCATTACCACTGCTGCCAAAATAAATAATACCCTTTTCCGTTTCATGCTTATCCCCCTGTCCTAATTTTCCCATTACTTTTGATGCCGCTCTTTCAATGCAGGCACTTTTTAAAAGAGGATGAGCCAACCTTTTCCCCAATGATACAATACCCACAATTACTGCAATACTGGCCCTCAAAGTAATCTATGGTACAGCCTCCGCTCCCATCCAATTGATGATTCTTATAGATTCCCACATGGTAAACATGGCTACATTCAGAATAGGATACCACCTCCTCCTCTACAGGATAAATATTCCCTTCCTCATCCTCAAACTGTTGGCTATACAATATAACATCCACCCAAAGGTTCTCCCCTTCATAATCATCTGGCGTAAAACAGGTTTCAACATTCATTGTCTTTATATCAGCCATGTCTTCTTCCTCAATTACCCGCAGCACTTTCACCTCTTCATATGCCAACGCTGTCATTGAATTTAAAATGGCCATGATACCCATAAACAATACCGCCAGTAAGCTGGTCCACTTCTTCCTTCCTTTTCCGTAATCCATGATTAATTCCACCCTTTCCTGAATTTTCCCTGCATTTTTCGACAGCCCCGTTTTCCACCCTCTCATCTGCCCCTCCCCCTTGGCGTACTCCAACAGCATATGGGCATACCGGAAACGCTCTTCCTCTGTATAACCCTCCACTACCAGTTCGTCACAGGACTCCTCGGAAACCTTCTCAAATTCTCTCCGGAATAAATAGGCCAGAGGATTGAACCAATGCATTCCCAGTACAACACCCCCCAGCATTTTCCAGAAAAGATCAAATCTTTTAATATGCACCATCTCATGGGAGATGAGCATGTCCCTGTCCACGCTTTGTTCCGGCATTTTACATACAATGACTGGCCTCCAGATCCCCATGGTAAACGCCACAGTGCCAGCCTCAATGGAACACAAAGTAATTTTCCGCCTGATATGCCATTGCAGCCTTTTCTGTTCCAGGCTTTCCTTTTCCTGCGCTGCTTGCCCCCCACTCCTGCATTGCAGCATTCTTCGGTAATTTTTAAGATACCCCACAAGCAAGACTGTAAAGACAAGAAATACCATCAGGCACCAGATTCCCGCCTCCAGCAGCCTACGCTGGTAGCCTGCGCTGATCATCATATTATTCCCTGACTGATATACTACCTTTTCATTCCGAAAGTACTGGTGAAAAAACTGCGGCGGTTCCTTCCGGATATCCTTCAAGGCCTTTCTGTAGGACTCCCCCAACCAGGGCAGCGGCACCAGGTAGTAGATCATCACTGCCTTTAAAAAGAGATATTGCCAACGCCTGGGCAGGTTTTTCCCAAAAGTATGCTTCTGGATAAAGTAGATCAGCAGCATGGCACTGCCGGACAATGTCATTACCAGAATATAGTTCATCCATCCTCCCCTCCCTGTTCACCTTTCTTCTTCTCAAGCAACTTCCTGATCTCCTCTGCCTCCTCCTCGCTGATCCCCTTCTGCCCGGTAAACGCCGCAATAAAGCTGCTTAATTTCCCGCCATACATATGTTCAATATTTTCCTGCATTTGAAGATTATTGTATTCCACCTGGGACAAAACCGCCCTCACTACCCTGTTTTCCCTCTCCACCAGCTTCTTTTCCTCCAGCCGGGCAAGCAGGGTGTTTAAGGTCTGCCTCTTCCATGCCTTGCCTGCCATCTCAAATTGCTTTAACAGCTCCGTCTGCCTGACCTCGCCCCCACACCTCCAAAGCATCTGCAAAACCTCATACTCCGCATCTGCCACATTGTATTTATGGAACATCATAACCCTCCTCCTCGCTTATAGACTACTTTTCGTCTTCTCTATTAGAATACCTTATATAGGACAGGTCTGTCAACCTAAACCGTTAAATGTGGGGAATGTACAGCAAAGCTCCTAACTTCCTTACCCACCCTTGGGCATCAAAAAACCTGCGGCATTCCTATTACCGCAGGATTTTTGATTTCCGTCATCAAACGTGGCTGATATAACAGGGCAAATGATTTATTCCTCCATCTTTTCGGGCTTCCAGGGTTTGCAGCGCCAGAAAACCGGATTTTAAGCTACTCAGCCAATCAGCACCGTCTTCCCCTGGAAAGCAAACCCGTAATGCCGGATCCGCTCCTGGGAAATCCCCCTCGCTAACAGCTCTGTATCATATGCCTTCTCCTTGATCTGGCGCAGCGCAGCCGACACAGTATCCGCCAATGTCTCCTCATCCTCCGGATCCCTCACCTTGAATTCCAGGACAAAGGCGGGATCCCCGGCTCTTTGGGGCTCCAGCATTACATCGTACCTTCCCAGCCCACTCTCCCGGTTGGAGGTGATGTGGTACCTATCCGTCAAGCCTACCATCAGCCCAAGCACAAAACCATGGTAAAACCGCTCCGGTTCTGTTGTTTCCGACGGTTTATTCCCTGCGTCAAAGAAACTGAAAGTCGCTAAGGCTGTCCGGTTCATATAGACATTCATCGCTTTTATGTCGTCAAGCAGCATTGCCTTAACAAATGCATTGTAGGCTGGCGTATAGTCAGCAAACCAGCCCTCGATCAACTGCTCAAACATCATCCTTACTTCCTTGTTTGTCAGCTTCAGGCCATATTCCAGCTTTCCACGCCTGCCTAAGGCGGCCTGTTCCACCCGTAAGTAACCGCTGGCCAGGAGCAGGCTCCAGACTGCATTAGTATTGCTGTCCAACTGGCTGAATATCACCTGTTCGTCAATCCTTGTATGAATGATTTTGCCTTGCAGCAGGTCTTCCATGACTGTCTTTACCTCCGGTTCTCCCTCCCGGATCAGCTTCCCCACAAGGCTGTTGGAGCTGGTATTCGCCCAGTAGGCAGCGAAACGCCGTTTATCCAGGTAATTAATGATGGACCATGGATTATAAATATCAGGGGTTTCCCCAAAAGTAAAACCGTCATACCATTCCCGGACTTCCTCCTTTTCCGTAAGCCCGAATTCATCCATGGCAGCAAACACTTCTTTTTCTGTGAACCCAAATGCATCCTCGTACTTACAGGAAGTCGTGGTAACAATCTCCAGGTTGTTCAGGTCGGAAAAGATGGATTCTTTGCTTATACGGGTAATTCCCGTCATAATGGCGCGTTCCATGTAAGGGTTCGTCTTAAAGGTGGAATTGAACAGGCTGCGGATAAAGACTGCCATTTCATCCCAGTAGCCGTTTACATAAGCCTCCTGCATTGGCGTGTCGTATTCGTCCATTAGGATGATGACTTTTTTCCCATAATAGCCCGCCAGGAACTGCGACAGAGCCTTTAAAGAATAGGAAGCCACTGCGTCACCCATTGCAGGGGAAATCTCATGAAAAATGTCCGGAAGCTTCTTCTGCTTCGGGTTCCTATCCTGCAGGAGCTCAAATTTATCATACAGTGCTTTGATAATACGGCAGATTTTATCCCTTGCACTCTTGAAGGAGGTTTCTTTCACATCTGCAAAGCTTAAAAAAATCACCGGGTAACTGCCCTGGAGGCTGCGGTATTTGTAATCTCCTCCCAGGTTTTTTTCTCCGTCAGGAGATTTTTCCTCCCATATGCTTAAGGCTTCAAACAAGTCCCCTCTGCCCGCATACTCCACAGAAAAAAAATATTCCAGCATGCTCATGGCCAGCGTCTTGCCAAACCGGCGGGGACGGATAAGCAGAGTTACATCGTCCCGGTTTTCCCACCATTCCTTAATAAACCCAGTTTTATCAACGTAAAAGCAATTATTTTCAATAATTTTCCCAAAATCCTGTATCCCGATCCCTACTGTCCTTGCCATTTGGCACCTCCTCCGTTTTTAACCAGGCGATGTTAAGTTTCTGCTTCCTTACTAAAGATATGGATATTATACCAATATTTTACCGGTTACACAACCAGGCTCTGTTACCATGCCTAAAATGATACAATTAAACGCTGCTATGAAATTCACATTCTTCTCTGGTAACGGGCGCATCTTTCTGATATAATGTGTTTTAGTGGGATTTGATAAGGATTCCTTAATTCGTAGAAACCGTATGTCACTGACTAATAACCAGAATATTGTTAATTTGCTTAATAGCAATAGCATCCTGCTGTTAATTGAGTTTTGTGGAACAGAAAAAATTAACCATTAGAGGGGTAAGGGCAATTACAAATTTGGAAGGATATAAGACGATTGAGATATGGAATCCTTCTGTATCATTGGAAAGTGGGGAATGATTATGATTGCAAAACCAGTTATCAGCCCAGATTTTACTATTGAAGATATCCATAAGATTAGGGAATATCATTATGAGCTTACAAAAGATATGACAAAGCAGGACAGAATTAATTTCTATAATGAAGGCGGGAGAGCCTTTTTGAAAGAAATGGAAGAAAGAAAGCCACAGAAAATGTAATAATTATGGAAACAGTGGTTATTAGTCCGGATTTTACCATTGAAAAACAGAAAAATCAGCATACGTACAACTTTGAACGAACTGCCCCCAAGTTCGTTCATTTTTATTTGGTTCGTTCAATTATGCACCAAGGGCAAACCAGCGCCTA
>CAJTVD010000078.1 GCA_910579495.1 uncultured Lachnospiraceae bacterium | reverse complement strand
TAAGCCGGCTCGCGGAGCGTGACGGCGTTTGTTTTATAGGTGGGTGTGTTAAAGGACTGCTTCAATAATTGTTTTATCTTTAAGGATGATCTTATTTATACCGGTTTTTTTGTTTTTGTTAAAATTAAAGCTGACCATATAACCAATATCAAGATGATAATAGTCCAGATAATCAATTAATTGCAGTTCTCCCCGTTTATGATATTCATTTCCATGCCATATTTTCATTTCTATTATATATTGTTTACCAAGATAATCTATAATCACATCTGTTCTTCGCATATTCCGTGTCCTGGCTTCTATATAATAATTTCCCACGCCGTTTATGATCGGTTTTAGAAATAACAGAAAAAAGCGCCTTCCATTTTCTTCTATAAAAGAATCCTTTGCATCCCCGTAAATATCATGGAAGGTTTCTGCAAATTTGTTTAAAATATATTCCATATCCAGTTCTTTATTACGGATAAAATTATTTTTATTTATCATAGCAGCTTTATAGATCCTGCTGTTTAGCACTTCATCTGACATAAACAGATTATATAAAAATGTTTCAAAGATTCTGTTGGAGATTGAGATGGAGCTATTATCGTTTTTGATAAATCCAAACATATATCCAATATTGATGGCAGGATGATAGGAATTAAAAGGGATTTTTTCGCCATGAAATAAGATAGCATACAGTATGTCTTTTAAATCCGGAAAATCATATATTTTTTTTACAATATCATCAAACAGGGTATTGGATTCCAGTAACAGGTATTTTACTGCTTCTATGAGCCCATTTTTTGTCCACGAAGGTTTTGGAAGTATTTCATCAGTTATTTTACAAAGCCGGGAGACTAAAAAGGGATATCCCGAAGTATAATCATACAAAATGGTTGCAATTGCTGGGATGTCCATCCCTGTGTGGTTGTGGTTTTCAAAATCCGTAAGCATTCCCTCAATATCAGATGTGGAAAAACTCATATCTACAGTAAAATCTGAGGCAATATTCCATGGGCTGTTATATACATGTTCTGCTTTATCCCGTATTCTGAGTTTTAGGTTTTTGATGTCGTAAACGCTGGAGAGAATCACTGATTGAAAGAAAGGATGCTCATCCTTGCCCAGGTAGCCGTTTCTAAGCATACCCAAAAAAGAAAGAAAAATTTCCTGGTTACTGGCCTGGTCTACCTCATCAATGATGAATACAACAGGTTTATCAGCCTGGCAGCATAAAGAAATAAATATATCAGATAGATCAGCCAGATCCATGTTTTTAGATTTTAGCTGTTCAAGTTTCTCTTTAAAACCATCTGGCATGCCAGTTTCTCTATTATATAGCAGTACGTTATATAAAAGCCTGCATATTCTCTGGCAAAAGGAATTTGGGATCTCGTAAACTTCTTTTTCCATTCCCTCGAAGCTTATTGAAAAAACATAATAACGTGGGCACAGCCTTTTTTTCAGTTGGTGGATAATCGTTGTTTTGCCATACTGCCGGGCACGGTTTATGACAAAATATTCTCCCCTGGCTATGGATTCTTCTATTTTCTCCAGGCGTTCATCTATATTTACCATATAATGTTTTTCTGGTTTGCATATTCCCGTTGTGTTAAATGTTTTACCCATAAAGAAATCTCCAGTTTACAAATCAAAGTAAAGGCCATAAAAATTGTAACCATAATGTATCCCATGATTTTAGATTAGCATGTATATTTTAAATTCGCAAGGAATTTGGATGAAATTTTACAGGGAAAGGTTTATAATAAAATTATCATTTATGAGAATGGAGAAGGGATCATGGATAAAAGGACATTGATTGAAGAAGGAAAGACATTCCTGGGAATTGAACTGGGATCCACAAGGATCAAAGGAGTACTTACGGACGAATCCGGCACACCTCTGGCAGGGGGGAGCTATGAATGGGAAAACCAGTACAGGGACGGTATCTGGACATACGGCCTGGAAGAAGTCTGGAAAGGGATACAGGGCTGTTACCAGGATTTGCTCAAAGAGGTAAAGGAACAATATGGCGCAGTGGTAACGAAAATAGGTGCCATGGGTTTTTCAGCAATGATGCATGGATATCTTGCCTTTAATAAAAAGGATGAGCTTTTAGTACCTTTCAGGACATGGCGGAATACCACCACAGAACAGGCGGCTTCCCGGCTTACTGAGGAATTTCATTATAATATTCCCCAGAGATGGAGCATTGCCCATTTATATCAGGCAATCTTAAACAAAGAAGAACATGTAAAGGAGATTGCTTTCCTTACCACACTGGCAGGTTATGTGCATTATAAGCTTACCGGAAAGAAGGTTCTTGGGGTAGGGGACGCTTCCGGCATGTTCCCGATAGATATTGCCACTGGCGATTTTGACAGGAACATGATTGGCAGGTTCCATGAGCTGGTGGGAGGGGAAGGATTTTCCTGGGAATTACAGGATATCCTGCCGAAGATCCTTACAGCGGGAGAGCAGGCAGGGGAATTGACACAGGAGGGAGCTGCCCTTTTGGATGTAAGCGGAAATTTAAGGCCGGGGATCCCGGTATGCCCTCCCGAGGGAGATGCAGGCACAGGCATGGCTGCCACAAATAGTGTGGCAAAAAGAACAGGGAATGTTTCTGCAGGAACCTCTGTGTTTGCCATGATCGTACTGGAGAGAGCGCTTACGAAGGTTTATCCTGAAATTGATCTTGTAACCACCCCGGACGGTGCCTTGGTGGGCATGGTCCACTGTAATAACTGTACATCCGACTTGAATGCGTGGGTCGGCCTCTTTGGCCAGTTCCTTCAGGCCATCCATTATAACATGAGTAAGGATGAATTGTATTCCACGCTTTATCATATGGCCCTTGAAGGGGAGGCGGATTGCGGCGGGCTCCTGTCCTATAATTATTTTTCAGGGGAGCCTGTAACCGGGTTTGACGCAGGGGCACCGTTGTTTGTGAGAAAGGCGGAAGATAATTTCACCCTTGCCAACTTTATGAGGGCACACTTATATTCCTCCCTGGCAGCTTTAAAAGCAGGGCTGGACTTGTTGCTGAAAGAAGAGGCTGTAGAGGTGGATGAAATGTTTGGCCATGGGGGGCTGTTCAAGACCAAAGGCGTAGGGCAGCGGATCGCAGCGGCGGCCATGGGCACTCCCGTATCGGTGATGGAAACGGCAGGAGAAGGCGGCGCCTGGGGAATTGCATTGCTTGCCGCTTATATGCAGAAAAAAGAACCAGGGGAGAGCCTGCAGGATTATTTGAAAAATAAGATTTTTGGGGGACAGTCCGGCACAAGGATGGAGCCGGTAAAAGAGGACGTGGCAGGATTCGAAAAATTCATGGAGCGCTATAAAAAAGGATTATCCATTGAATATGCAGCGGTAGCTGTGTTGTAGGGAGGGAAGAAAGGAGAAGGTTTATGTTAGAGGAATTGAAGCAACAGGTATATGAAGCCAATAAGAAGCTTCCCTTTTATGGCCTGGTTACATTTACCTGGGGGAATGTAAGCGCCATAGCAAGGGAAAAGGGGCTGTTCGTGATCAAGCCCAGCGGTGTGGATTATGAAAAACTGACGCCGGGAGATATGGTGGTTATGGATCTGGAGGGGAACAAAGTGGAAGGAGATTATAAACCTTCCTCCGATACCCCTACCCATCTGGAGCTGTATAAGGCTTTTCCGGAAATAGGGGGGATCGTCCATACCCATTCTTCTTATGCCACAAGCTGGGCCCAGGCGGGAAGAAGCATTCCCTGTTACGGAACCACCCACGCAGATTATATTTATGGGGAGATACCCTGCCTGAGATGCCTTACAAATGAGGAAATCGAGGAAGCCTATGAAACCAATACCGGACGCCTTATCGTAAGTGAGTTTGTGCGCCAAAAGAAAGACCCAATGGCAGTCCCCGGGGTTTTGTGTAAAAATCATGGCCCTTTTGTCTGGGGGAGGGATGCCATGGACGCAGTACATAATGCAGTAGTTGTTGAAGAAGTGGCAAAAATGGCATATCGGACAGAGATCATACAGCCAAAGGTACAGCCCGCGCCTGCCGGGCTTCAGGACAAGCATTACTTCCGGAAACATGGTGATAATGCTTATTATGGACAAAACTAGACGCAGGGTTGCCTCTGTTGCATTTTAAAATCCCTTGGTGTATGATAAAAATAACAGGTATTAGGTACTTATGTGGGGGAAGCATTGAAAGCATTTTTTAAAAATATATTTCATGGGATATCAGATTTTATTGGGAAAGGTACCAAAACAGGGGATGAGTCCAGGACGCTGATCATTGCAGTGAGGCTGATGCTCATTTCTATTATCTCTTATTTTGCCTTAAGCGGGATATTTTATATCCCGCAGAGGAATTTTTTGATTTTTTTGTTCTGTGTGGTATTTTTGGCGTTATTTTCAGGATTATTTATTATGTCCTATCATTGCAAGCCAAAAGTTTTATTTTATGTATTTAATATTGAGATTATAGCCTGGATATATATTATTATTTATTCCTTTGGATGGAATATCGGGGTACAGCATTTTCTGGCAGTATTGTTGATCTTATGTTATTTCTCCTGTTATAACCAATACAGGTGGAAGATAAAATACGCAGCCTTTTTGTGTACCCTGCGGATCTGGCTGTTTTATGCTTATCATGACAAAGTTCCAGCCTGCCAGTTGGAAGTATCCCAGGAAAATATATTGCAGGTAATCAATACAGTTACCATTTTTTTGTGTATTTCCATGATTGCTGCCGTATTTAGCAATGACAGCCAGGAATTTGAAAACAGGATGGTGATCTATGCCCTTAAATTGCAGGAAGAGGCATATACAGATACCTTAACAGGACTTTACAACAGAAGAAAAGCGTTGGAATATATGGACTATCTCACAAAGGAGCAAAATAAGGGATTCAGCCTTTGCATATGTGATATTGATCTGTTTAAGAAGGTAAATGATACCTATGGGCATGATTTTGGGGATGAGGTCTTAAAGGAGATCGCTAAAGTATTTAAAGAGGAAACGAAAAACAAAGGGTTTGCTGCAAGATGGGGCGGGGAAGAGTTTTTACTGCTGTTTCCAGAATGCAGCGGAAAGGATGCGTATATCCGCCTGCTAAATATACGGGACAGGGTGAAAGCCTTAAAGATCAAAAAGGAGGATACAGTAGTTAGCGTTACAATGACATTTGGGCTGGCAGAGCATATCACCCGCAATAGTTTTGAGGCAACAATAAAAGAGGCAGATAAAAGGATGTATTTCGGGAAGGAAAATGGAAGGGACAGAATCGTTTTTAACGATTAGGTTTAAGCTATTATTAAGAAAATGTTAAAAAAGTAAAAATTGAATATTTAGTTAAAATTGGCACAGATTTTGTGCTATAATAGAAACAATAAATTATTTATAGAAAGGCGTTTGATATTATTGCATTTTAGTCGGTCAAAATTAAATGAAAAATTTTTGGAAACCTTAAAAGCGGTGTTTCCTATTCTTGCCATTGTGTTGATCCTTTGTTTTACAGTGGCTCCCATTCCTCCCAGTATCCTGATGACATTTCTCATTGGGGCGGTGATGCTGATCGTAGGGATGCTTCTCTTTAATGTGGGTGTGGAATTGTCCATGACCCCTATGGGGGAGAGGGTGGGGACGATTATGACCAAGACCAGAAAGCTGGCGGCGATGATCCTGATAGGGTTTGTGATGGGATTTATCATTACCATATCCGAGCCTGACTTACAGGTGCTGGCAGGACAGATCCCCTCTATCCCTAACCTGGTGATCATTTTATCAGTGGCGGCAGGAGTGGGAGTATTTCTGGTGATTGCCTTGCTGCGTATGCTCTTTGGCGTCGCCCTGTCCCACTTTTTGGTATTATTTTATGCCCTTGTATTTATCCTGACGCTTTTTGTTCCCAGGGATTTTCTGGCCATTGCCTTTGATTCCGGCGGCGTCACCACAGGGCCTATGACAGTGCCGTTCATTATGGCCTTCGGTATTGGTATTGCTGCCATCCGAAGCGATAAACATGCGGCGGATGATAGCTTTGGCCTTGTCTCCCTGTGCTCTGTAGGCCCTATACTGGCAGTGCTGGTCCTGGGAATGATTTTCAACCCCGGACAGGGGGAGAGCGTTTCCGAATCCATACCGGTCGTAGATAATACGGTGGATCTATGGAAACTGTTTACCAGGGGGTTACCCACTTACATAAAAGAAATGGCAATATCCCTTCTTCCCATCGTACTGTGCTTCGGGCTGTTCCAGATGGTTTCCAGGGATATCAATAAGACCACATTGATCAAGATTGGTATCGGCCTTGTATACACCTATGTAGGACTTGTGCTTTTCCTCACCGGTGTAAATGTAGGGTTTATGCCTGCAGGAAATTATCTGGGCCAGACCATTGCCAGGCTTTCTTATGCATGGATAATCGTCCCTATTGGCATGATCATCGGTTATTTCATCGTACTTGCAGAGCCTGCGGTATTTGTACTTACCAAACAGGTGGAAGAGATTACCTCCGGTGCCATATCTGCTAAGGCCATGGGAACCAGCCTGTCCATAGGCGTATCCGTTTCCGTTGGGCTTGCCATGATCCGGGTGCTCACAGGGATCTCTATTATGTGGTTTTTGCTGCCCGGCTATGGGCTTGCCATTATCCTGACATTTTTTGTCCCGAAAATATTTACAGCCATTGCCTTTGACTCTGGCGGCGTGGCTTCCGGCCCAATGACAGCTACTTTCCTCCTTCCTTTTTCCATGGGGGCCTGCGGTGCCCTTGGAGGTAATATTATCACAGATGCCTTTGGCATCATCGCCATGGTGGCTATGACGCCGCTGATCACGATCCAGGTCATGGGCATGGCGCTTAAGGTAAAAGAAAGTATGCTCCGCAGGAAAGTATTCGACAAAAAGACTGCGATACCATTGGAAGCCTTTGGGGACATGGAAATTATCGAACTGTAGAAATGGGATGACATATGGGTAAATTATATTTGATGACAACGATCGTTGACAGGAAAGCCGGAAAGAAATATATGGAGCTTTACGAAAAGGATGAACATAATATTATGTTTTCCAGTTTGGGCTCCGGCACGGCGGCAAGTGAAGTGCTCAATTATCTGGGCTTGGAAGCTACAGAAAAACTGGTGGTTTTTTCTGTAAGGGAAGAGGAGGACTGGCAGCGCATCAAAAAGCAGCTCCAGCATAAACTTCACATTGACGCTCCCGGCGGGGGAATTGCCTTTATCATTCCCCTCAGCAGCATAGGCGGCAAGAAAGCGCTGCAGTTTTTACTGGAAAGCCATGATTATCAGAAGGAGGAAGAATCGGCCTTGAAGGATACCACACATGAACTTGTTATTGTAATTGCCAATCAGGGAAACATTGAGCTGGTAATGGACGCCGCCAGGGAAGCAGGCGCATATGGAGGCACAGTGATCCATGCCAGGGGAACCGGAATGGAAAAAGCTGAAAAGTTTATGGGGGTCTCCATTGCCGCCGAAAAGGAAATGATTTTTATTGTAACCAAAAAAGACCAGAAAAATAAGATCATGAAGGCGATCATGGAAAAGGCGGGCATGGACAGCCGTGCCAAGTCCATTGTATTTTCCCTTCCGGTCACAGATACAGCGGGTTTAAGATTAATAGAGGATTAGCCATATGGTTAATCCTCTATTGTTATTCCTACAGGGCAATGGTCAGAGCCCAGAATGTCTTTGTAGATCACGGCGTCCTTTAAGGAATCATTCAGGGATTGGGAAACCAGAAAATAGTCAATACGCCATCCTGCATTTTTTTCCCTGGCTTTGAATCTGTATGACCACCAGGAGTAAGCACCTTCCAAATCAGGATAAAAGTATCGGAAAGTATCTGTAAACCCTGCTTGAAGAAGTTCTGTGAATCTCCCCCTTTCTTCGTCTGTAAATCCTGCATTTCTGCGGTTGGTCTTGGGATTTTTCAGGTCGATCTCCTTATGGGCAACGTTCATATCGCCGCATACAATAACAGGCCTGTCCTCTTCCAGCTTTTTCAGGTAATGGAGAAAGTCATTTTCCCATGCCATCCGATAATCAAGCCGTTTTAATTCCTCCTGGGAATTTGGTGTGTAAACTGTGACCATATGGAACCTGTCAAATGTCAGAGTGATGACCCGTCCCTCGTGGTCGTGCTGGCTGATATTCATGCCCCGGGAGATGGACAAAGGCTCTTCCTTTGTGAAGATGGCTGTTCCCGAGTATCCTTTCTTTTCCGCATAATTCCAGTACTGATGGTAGCCTGGCAGGTCAAGGCTGATCTGCCCCTCTTGCAGTTTGGTCTCCTGGAGACAGAAAATATCCGCATCCGCATCTTGGAAGAAGGTAAGAAACCCTTTGTCCACACAGGCACGCAGGCCGTTTACATTCCAGGATATCAATTTTTTCATAAGCATTGTCCTTTCCAAACAAATGGTGATTTTTCCATATATTATACAGGAATCTTTGTTGGAAATATAGAAGAAAGGAAAGAAAATTTATTCCTTGCTCAATATCCGTTTTTCAATGATATCCAGGGCTTTTTCATTTGCCTCCAGGCAGTAGGCGACCATTTGGTCATTTTCCTGCTGCTCAAAAGAGGTAAGGTCGGCACCAAGCTGTATATAGCACACATAATTACCGATAGTTTCTATTCTGGAGGCGGAGACCTTGGCTTTATTCTGGGGCTGCTGTTCGTAGATCTTCAGTAGGAGCTTTCGGTATTCGCATAAATAATTCTCCACATCTTTCAATTCTTCTTCCCTTGCTTTCACCAGGATCATCATATCAATGCCCGCTTCTGTGTGCTGGTATTCTGCCAGAAAATCATCGTACATATTTTCGGAGATCCCTGTGCGCTCTGCAAATTCTTCTGCGCTTAACAGGGTATCCGGCCAATATTTGTTTCCCAGGATCTCAATCACTGCGCCTTTGAGTTCATCCATAGGGCCTGTGATTTTGTACTTGCTGCCTAACTGGATGGTATTTACTGCTTCTTCCTCAGCATTGTCCTCACTGGCATAGCCCTCCTGTCCATATCCGCTTTTGTTAATTTGGGCGCATCCGGTCAATACTATTGATATATATACTATTAGTATACATGCCATGGTAAAGAAAATATGTTTTTTCATTTCTGTTTTTCTCCTTTCTCTGAACACATCTGAAAATATAACAATGCTCTAAAAAATAGTTGGTGGACTTATTACTAAGTATTTCCATATATTAGACAAATTATGTAAAAGTGTGTTAAGATATCAAAATAGAAAACTTTGGCTGCAGGGGTATATGATCATGCTGTTTAATTCTTATATTTTCATTTTTATTTTTTTACCTTTGACTCTTTTGGGGTGGTATCTTTTCAACCACCTGAAAGCTTATGGGCTTGCCAAGTTATACCTGGCGGGTATGTCCCTTTGGTTTTATGGCTATTTTAATAGTTACTATCTTGCCATTATTGTGGTTAGTATTGCCGGAAACTATCTGTTAAGCTTACTTCTGGAACGGTTGAGAGAAAAAGTATTTTTGGGAAACCCCGCAGGTATGAAGTTTGCTTCCCTGGCAGGGCTTACAGCAGGGCTTTTCCTTAATTTAGGGCTTTTGTTTTACTTTAAGTACTACGATTTTTTCTTTGAAAATATCAACCTTATTTTTCATACGGATTTTCATTTAAAGCATATATTGCTTCCTTTGGGTATCAGCTTTTTTACTTTTCAGCAGCTTTCCTTTATCATTGACAGATGTACAGGAAAGGCGCAGCATTATTCCTTTATTGATTATCTGACTTTTGTGACCTTCTTTCCCCAGTTGGTGGCGGGCCCTATTGTGCTGTATAAAGAAATGATGCCTCAATTTGAGGACAAGGCTAACCGCAGGCTGAATGTGGATAATTTTGCCAAAGGCATTGCCCTTTTTACCCTGGGATTAGGGAAAAAGGTCTTATTGGCGGATGTGCTGGCGATCCCTGCTAATTATGGATTTGAGCAGACTGCCTTTTTAGATACCCCTGCTACCTTGTTTGTGATCCTTGCCTATACCTTTGAGATATATTTTGATTTCAGCGGTTACAGTGATATGGCTATAGGGCTGGGAAAAATGTTTAATATCGAGCTTCCTGTGAATTTTCATTCCCCCTATAAGGCATGTTCTGTAAAGGAGCTTTGGCAAAGGTGGCATATGACCCTGTCCAGGTTTTTTATACAATATGTGTATATCCCTTTAGGCGGGAGCAGGAAGGGGAAGATCAGGACCATAGGCAATACCTTTATGGTATTTTTCTTAAGCGGCCTCTGGCATGGGGCAAACTGGACTTATGTTGCCTGGGGGACGATGCAGGGGCTTTTGGTGATATGGGATAATCTTGGGATCGTGGGGGTGAAAGGGAGCAGTGAAAAGCCTCCGGCGCTCTTCTGGGTACCCAGGTGGCTGGGGTGGTTTTTTACCTTTTCATTTTTCAATTTGTCCCTGTTCTTTTTCAGAAGTGATACCATGGCAAATGCATTCCAGATGTTCAGGAATCTGTTTGCCTTTAAGAATACGGGATACCTTTATAAAATAGCGGACAAGCTGGATATTCCGGAATTTTATCTGATAAAGCAGGTGGTTAACCTGAAAGCGCCAGGGATGCTTCCCTATGTATATGTGGCGTTCTTTCTTCTTTTGCTGGTGGTAAGCGGATGGATCCTTACCAGGAAAAATGCGTTCGACCTGGTTTCGGGGCATCCCTTAAATACCAGGTTTAGCCTGTTTGTCACCCTGGTCTTTGTCTGGTCTGTGATTTCCTTTTCTCAGGTCAGTACCTTTATCTATTTCAACTTTTAGCTGGGAAGGGATGTATAGGGCATGGAGGATTCAAAAAGATTTATCAGGAATTTTTTCGCAGGGAGCAGCATTTTGTTGCTGCTTTGTATTTTGGCAGTGGTACTGTTTGATCCCTTTTATCAGTATCATAAGCCTTTAAAGGGACTGAAAGCCGTGCTCACGGACAAGGAATACCAGTGTGTGGGTTCTCTTAAGACCTTTGACTATGACAGTGTGGTGGCTGGTTCTTCTGTGGCTGAGAATTATAATAACGGCTGGTTTGACCAGGGGTTTGGCTGTAAGGTAATTAAGGCGGTCCGTTCCTATGGCGCCACGGCGGATCTGTGCTTTCTCCTGGATATTGCCTTTGGGCGCCAGGAGCTGAAATATGTTTTTTATAATCTGGATCCGTCCGCCCTGGTTGCCAGCCCGGAAACTACTTATGAGCTTACAGGATGCCCTATGTATTTATATGATGATAATTATGTAAATGATGTGGAATACTGGCTGAATAAAGGGGTGCTCATGGAAAAGATACCCTATCTGATCGCCAATTCCCTGATTGGGGACTATGATGAAAATGATTCTTATAACTGGGCACAGTGGAAGGAATTTAATTCGGATATGATCCTGGGGCTTTATATACGGAAGCCTTCTGTTTCGGAGATGAAACCTTCAGATCATTATGAAGACGTTCTTTGGCAGAATCTGGATTTACTTACCAGCCGGATCAAGTCCCATCCGGATACGGTTTTTTATATATTTGTCCCTCCCTATTCAATGCTTTGGTGGGATAATATTTACAGGGAGGGGGATACAGAGGCATATCTGTACAATATGGAACAGGCTATGAAAGAGCTTCTTTCTTATGAGAATGTGGAATTTTATTACTTTCAAAATGACCGGGAAGTGATAACAGACCTGGAAAACTATATGGATATCCTGCATTTTTCTCCGGATATCAATCATTATATTTGTGACAGTATGATAAAAGGGGAGAGACGGGTAGATCAGGAAAATTACCAGGAAGTTATGGCTGATATGAAAACTCTTGCTTATGAGATCACGGAGGAATTGGTGAAGCCTTATGAGGATAGGATCAAGGTAGACCTTTATGACGATTAGGCCGGGAGCCATATCTGACAAAGGGGCTTGAGCACATTTTGTGTGATAGCCCCTTTTAGAATACAATAAGCTGGCACGCGGAGCGCGGCGGCGTTTGTTACAATAAGCAATCTTAAAAAAACAATAACACTTGGCATATGCTGTTAATTTACAATATGAAAAGCTTTAAAAATAGCCCATATGTAGGGAGCGCCAAAAACATTCAAGGCTTTGGGGCCAGTGATTTTTTCCGGGTCAGCGTTTAGTTTGTTCAGCGCCTGTTCAAAAGTGGCTTTGGTTATGGATTTTGAACGCCTGTCCACAAAGATCTCTCCCCCTTTGATACTGTAACAAAAGGGTAGTTTCTTTAAGGTATAAAAGGTTTCGTTCTCGTGCTCTGTCAGTAGCTGCCATAATGTATCTATTGTCATATGTGTTTTCCGGATCCTTTGGGATATCCTAGATTTTTCCATATGGGAAACCCATATGGCCTAAGATGGTTGCTGGTTTCTGGTGGTCTCGATCAGCTTCATGATCGTCCTGATGGAGCCTGTCTGATTGCTTTTTCCCATGGAGTCAATATAAACCTGTCTTGTAAAATAAAGCTCCATCACTTTTTCCGCCAGCAAATCGGCGGAGAGATAATCATCGTCAATGACCATGGAAAATCCCTGGGATTCAAAGGATCTGGCGTTTAATATCTGGTCTCCCCGGCTGCTGTTTGCAGATAAGGGAATCAGAAGATTGGCTTTTTTAAGGGCAAGCAGTTCACAGATAGAATTGGCCCCTGCCCGGGAAACAACCACATCTGCTAAGGCGAACAGATCCTTTAGTTCCGCCTTTACATACTCAAACTGGATATACCCCTCCATATGAAGGAGCATATTGTCTATTTTGTCCTTACCGCAAATATGGACTACCTGGAAGTCCGTTAACAGCTTGGGAAGGGCCTCCCGTACAGCCTTATTAATAGAAGCAGCGCCAAGGCTGCCGCCAATCACCAGTATTACAGGTTTGTTGGCAGTAAAACCGCACATATCAAGGGCAGCTATCTTATCGCCTTTTGTCAGTTCCTCGCGAATGGGGGAACCGGTAAGGACCGCTTTGTTTTCCGGCAGCATGGACAGGGTCTCCGGGAAATTACAGCATACCTTTTTGGCGGCAGATAGGCAGAGCCTGTTGGCAAGCCCGGGGGTCATATCGGATTCATGAAGGATACAGGGGATGTGCAGGGTCGCAGCCGCCCGCACTACCGGGACACTGACAAAGCCTCCCTTGGAAAAGACGATGTCAGGGCGGATCTTCTTCAGGTACTTTCTCGCTTCCCCAAATCCCTTGATCACCCGGAAAGGATCTGTCAGGTTTTTCATGTCCAGATAACGGCGGAATTTGCCTGTGGCAATCCCATAATAGGGAATGTCAAAATCTGTGACCAGTTTTTTTTCGATTCCGTCATAGGAACCGATATAGGAAATTTCATAGCCGGCCTCCTTCAAAGAAGGAAAAAGGGCGATGTTAGGTGTTACATGCCCGGCTGTACCGCCTCCGGTGAGAACGATTTTTTTGGCAGTATTTGGTTCGCCCATAAAAGGAGCCTCCTCGTTTAACAGTTACCACTTTTGATCTCTTCAAGGGCATGTGCCAGCTGGTCGGGACAGGAAGTAGGCTTAAAGCCGCACCGGATGCCCTTTAATCTGGAGATCGCCTCGTCGACTGGCATTCCGGTTACCAGGCTGGCAATACCCTTCAAATTACCGTTGCATCCTCCGAAAAATTCTACAAATTTGATCGTGTCGCCTTCTACCTCAATGTCTATAGAGGTGGAACAGGTACCTTTTGTCTGATATTTCATAATTTTTCATCCTTTCTTTCATGGATAAGTATAACAGAAAACGATCCTTATTACCAGTATGAAACGACATATTTTGAAGAAAAATGACGGTGACTTACAGGCTCCGGATTATTGAGGGAAAAAATATCTTCAACTATAATAGAAAGAGGAAAGGAGGAGCTATGTTTACAATATTACTTGACCACAAATTACTTACGGGGCTTATTTCTTTTTTTCTGCTGGCAAGTGTCCTATGCCAGGTCATATGCGGTATGATATATCATAATATGATATCAGAATCCGACAATATGCCTGATACGGAAAATAAACTGCTCAAAGAATGTAAGCAAAAATATGCCAGTTACTTTAAAGTGAACGGCAAAATGGTCAATACGGATGTTTTTGTTGATAAATTTCTTCAAAATATCAGCTTTGCCAAGATACATCTTTCAGGGATCATCCACATTTCGGGCCAGTTGATGATGCTTTCCATACTGGTCACGGGAATATCCATTTTCCTGTCGTTGGCAGTGGGACATACTTTATTTCAGATTATACCCTATTATTTGGTAAGTATTCTGGGATTATACCTGTATTTTTCCATATCCGGGATCGTTGACGCCCAGGAAAAGAGACGGATATTAAAGACCAACCTGACAGATTATCTGGAAAACCATTATGCCCCCAGGCTGGAGACAGAAAAAGAAAACGCCATGGAAGAAGGGATAAAGAAACGGGAAAAATATGCAAAGGAATATTTTAAGGAAGAACTCCGCAGGAAAGAACAGATGGAAGAAAAAAGGGAGGAAGAACTTCAGCCTGCTATGAACTATCAGGCAGAGCTGGAGGATCTGCTGGAAGAATTTTTTGCCTGAACCGTTAAATGATCTCAGGATGATATCTTTTTAAGCCTGTACAGGGAAAAGAGATAGAAAACAGAAGATTTCTGTGATAGAATGAAAATGCCCAATGGGTGGCCGGAAATGATATCACAGGAGTAGAGCTTATATGAAAATGGGTGTGTGGGAAAAGAAGGAAAGCGTCAGATATGGGCTGCTGGACAGTTTAAGGGGGGCAGTGTTCCTTAGTATGATACTATTCCATGGCTGCTGGGACCTGGTATATATCTTTGGCGTGGATCTCCATTGGTATAAGGGGACAGGGGCTTATATCTGGCAGCAGAGTATCTGTTGGGAATTTCTGTTCCTTTCCGGTTTTTGCTGGTCTCTTGGAAGAAGGCCCTTAAAGCGCGGGCTTATGGTCTTCGGGGGAGGCGCCCTGATCACGCTGGCCACCTGCCTTGCCATGCCGGAAAACAGAGTGGTATTTGGGGTGCTGACCTGTACAGGTTCCTGCATGCTTCTTATGATACCCTTACATAAATTGCTGAAAAAGATCTCCCCGGAAATCGGGATCTTTTTCGGCTTTTTGTTATTTTTCCTCACAAGGAATATCAATGATGGGTATCTGGGATTTGAAAAGATCAATTTGGTAAAGCTGCCTGTAAGATGGTACCGGGGCCTGGTTCCTGCCTATCTTGGCCTTCCCTTCCCGGGATTTTATTCTACGGATTATTTTTCACTGATCCCGTGGATATTCTTATTTATCAGCGGCTATTTTTTTTACCAAATGTTGTCCAAAAGAAAGATCTTTGCATATTCTTTTTGGAGGTGGGAACTGGAACCTTTCCGTTTTTTAGGAAAACATTCCCTGTTGATCTATATGTTCCACCAGCCTGTGGTCTATGCGTTATTGTCCCTGTTATTTCATTTTTTAGAATAGAATCTTATTTACTGTAAAATACAGACAGAAAGGTGTGGAATACTATGAAGGAATCGGTCGTTACACTGAAAAAAGGAGAGGGGCGTACTATCAAAGCCGGGGGTATGTGGATCTTTGATAATGAGATCGGAAATATCACAGGAGACTTTTCCAACGGAGATATTGTGGCCATACATGATTTTGACGGCTATCCCATGGGAAAAGGGTTCATCAATGAAAATTCCAAGATCAGGATAAGGCTGATGACCAGGAATGCCCGCCAGGAGATCGACAGTGATTTTTTAGGGCAGAGAGTAAAAAACGCCTGGGAGTACCGTAAAAAAGTGGTGGATACAGGAAGCTGCCGTATTATTTTCGGGGAGGCGGATTTCCTTCCCGGGCTTGTTGTTGATAAGTTTTCTGATATCCTTGTAGTGGAATCCCTGGCACTGGGGATCGACAGGATGAAAGAGGAGATCCTGGATATTTTGGTCAGGCTTCTGGCCCAGGATGGCATCCGCATAAGGGGCATTTATGAAAGAAGCGACGCCAAGGTAAGGCTGAATGAGGGGATGGAGAGAACCAAGGGGTTTATAGGGGAAGAATTTGACACCAATGTTATGATAGAAGAAAATGGTGTGAAATATTTTGTGGATGTGAAGGAGGGGCAGAAGACAGGTTATTTCCTTGACCAGAAATATAACCGCCTGGCCGTACAGAAGCTTTGCAGGAATGCAAGGGTGCTGGACTGCTTTACCCACACAGGTTCCTTTGCGCTGAATGCGGCTATGGCGGGAGCCCGGGAGGTGGTCGGTGTGGACGCCTCCCAGACAGGGGTAGGACAGGCGGCCCGGAACGCCAGATTAAACCACCTGGAGGATAGGGTAACTTTCTGGTGCAGGGACGTTTTTGAATTACTTCCGGAGCTGGAGGAAAAGAAAGAAAAGTTTGATGTGGTTATCCTGGATCCCCCGGCTTTTACCAAATCCAGAAATTCCGTTAAAAATGCAGTGAAGGGATATCGGGAGATCAACCTCCGGGCCATGAAGCTTGTAAAGGACGGCGGGTTCCTGGCCACCTGTTCCTGTTCCCATTTTATGTCCAGCGAACTCTTTGCGGAGACAGTCCATCAGGCGGCAAGGAATGTCCACAGGCGGCTCCGGCAGGTAGAATGCAGGACACAGGCACCAGACCATCCAATATTGTGGGAGGCGGATGAGTCCTATTATCTCAAGTTTTATATTTTTCAGGTGTGTGAGGAAAAGTAGGGTGTGGAATATACTTGAAAATAACTGCTGATAGATTCTATATCTTTTGGACAGGCTCCTCAGAAAAGTTATATTTGTATGGGCTTGTATGGCGGTAATTAATTAACAGACGAAAAACAGGGAACTGTTATAAGGTTCCCTGTTTCAGATTCCACAAGTGTCACAGCTCATAATATTGTGCCTGGGCATTCCACAATTCCCGGTAGAGCCCTTCCTGTTCCTTTAGCTGTTCATGGTTACCCCGCTGTACGATCCTGCCCTTATCAAAAACCAGAATATCCTGGCAGAACCTGCAGGAAGCCAGCCGGTGGGAAATATACAGTGCTGTCTTCGCCCCCACCATTTCGTCAAAGCCTGCGTACACCTGGCATTCCGCCAGGGGATCCAGGGCGGCGGTAGGCTCATCCATGATAGGTAATTGCGAAACAACTGTTAAATTGGATGCCCAGTAGTCAAAAATCCCTGCAGGGGTGCATGGCAGGGAGGTGTATGCAGGAAACAGGATTTTATGGCAACGCAATCAGACAGGTGGATGCACCTGCCAAAGGAAATGTATGGAATGGGCGTCTTCAGGCAATCAGAGGCTTCAGGCTGCGGATATACTGGTGTTTATGGATCTTGTCAGCCACCATAACGGTTATAAGCTGTGTGATTCCGGCAAGCAGCAAATCCGCATGGAGTGTTTTCTCATTTTGGGTCTTACGTCCGGCGACACAGAAACTGTCTTTGAAATGGTTGATGG
>CAJTVD010000077.1 GCA_910579495.1 uncultured Lachnospiraceae bacterium | reverse complement strand
TTGTGGCAAAGATATTTGAAAGAAAGACAGGGCTTAAGATCTATCAGGTCAAAAAGATGTTCCGGCATCCCCTTTATCCGTTCATGCTGGCAGACGTGGATTACTTCATCACCATGACGGACGGCACGAAAGCCGTCCTGGAGATCAAGACCACGAACTATAATGCAAAAGACCACTGGTGGAAGGATGGCAGGGAGACCGTGCCGGTCCATTACGAAGCCCAGGGCAGGCATTACATGGCCGTCATGGATATGGACCGGGTATTTTTCTGCTGTCTGTACGGCAACACGGAAGATGAGGTCATTATCCGGGAACTCCGCAGAGACATGGCCTATGAGGAAGAGATGATATTCCTGGAACAGGAATTCTGGAACAGCCACGTGCAGAAACAGATCCCGCCGCCTTATCTGGAGGACGGGGATGTGATCCTCGCCAGCGCCAGGCAGTATTGCGGCAGGGCGGACAAGGACGCCGGGGCCATTGTCCTGAACGGGACCATGCCGTCCACACTGATGCGTTATATGCAGCTCCAGGAGCAGAAGAAACAGTCAGATAAATATTCCAAAAAGCTGGAGGCCGATATCCAGAGGCTGAAAGCGATCCTGGCTGCGGAGATGGGTACAAGCTGTACGGCCATCTGCGATATGGACGGGAGCCGTTACACGCTGACATACAACCCGGTGCGCAAGATGATCGTTGACAAGGACAACCTGGCAAGGCTGAAACTGCAGTACCCGGAGATCTATGAGCAGTTTGTGACGGTATCGGAATTCCGGACGTTCCATGTAAAGGTCAGTGCTGTGGATGCCGCCTGAGAACAAAGAACATTATGGAAAGGACAAGGTGAAAATGAGAAGAAGAACATGGATACCAGGGTGCATAGGGGGATTTCTTTTGTTCCTCCTGATAAGGGACGCGTTCCAGCTGATACGCCTGGGATGCGGTCTGGCGCTGTATCCCCTGCTGGGAGCTGTCCTGGCAGTCATTACGGGCCTGCTTGTGTTATGGCTCTTATGGAGGTGAGAGAATGAGTTATACAGGTACTTATGACGGAAAGATATTCCATAACCCGTCAAATAAATTCTGCATTGTCATTGTGAAGACCGCAGATACTGCCATCCCGGAACAGGCACGGGATAAGAGAAGGTATAAAGACCACCTGATCCGTTTCACCGCTGTGGGCTATGAGATCCCCATGACGGATGCCGTGGAGCTGGAACTGGAAGGGGAATGGGTCAACGGGAAATACGGCATGCAGCTCCAGGTGGAGCAGTGGCGTGAGATTGTACCGAGGACAAAGGAAGGCGTGCTGAGCTATCTCGGTTCCGGCCTTATCAAAGGGATCGGGGAGAAAACTGCCGCTGAGATCGTGGCAAAGTTCGGCACAAATACGCTGGACATACTGGAAAAGCACCCGGAACGGCTGCTGGAGGTCCGGGGGATAACAGAAAACAAACTGGAGGATATCCGGACTTCTTTTGCGGAGAGCCGGATGCTGCGGGATATCATGACGCTCCTTGCGCCCTTTAAGCTGACGCCGAAGACGGCGCTGAAGATCTACCAGCATTTCGGGCCGGCCTGTCTGGATATTTTGAAAAAAAGCCCATTCGAGCTGTGCCAGATACCGGGTTTCGGGTTCCGCAGGGTGGATGCCATTGTAAGGAAAACCGATAACCGCCCCCGTGACCCCATGCGGATCAGGGGCGCGCTCCACTGCACACTGGACGAGGCAAAGGGAAAGCAGGGGCATCTGTTTCTGGGAAGGGAAGAACTGTGCAAGGCAGCTTTTAAGATGCTGAATGAAAAGATCCCGCTTCCGGAAATGCGTGTGCGCCAGGAGGAAGTGGGCCGGGAACTGGACGCTATGATCCTGGGCGGCTCCGTGGTCTCCATGAGGGACAGCATCTACCACCCGAATGCATTCGCGCAGGAGGATGAGACTGCCAGCCGGATCGCAAGGCTTCTGGCGGAGGAAAGGCCGCAGGCAAAAGACATTACCGCCATCATTGAGGCGGTCAGGGCAGAACAGGGCCTCCGTACTTCCGGGAAACAGGAAGCCGCAGTCCTGACGGCATTTCTTTATAACCTGTCCATCATCACCGGTTCGCCGGGTACGGGCAAGACGACCGTTCTGAAGATCATCCTGGAGGTTTACCGCAGGATGCATCCCGACAGGAAGATCGTCCTTATGGCGCCTACGGGCCGGGCAAGCCGCAGGATGGCGGAGAGTACCGGATTTGACGGGGCATGCACCCTTCACAGCGGCCTTGGGCTTGTCAGTGAGGAGGATGAGGGCAGCCGCGGCAGAAAAAAGGACAGCCTGGACGCGGATCTGGTCATTGTGGACGAGTTCTCCATGGTGGATATGTGGCTTGCAGGCAAGTTCTTTCCCGCGTTGAAGGAAGGGGCGAAGACCGTCCTGGTCGGTGACCCGGACCAGCTGCCCAGCGTAGGCGCAGGGAATGTGTTCAAGGAACTGATTCAGTGCGGCCTTGTGCCGGTCACAGTGCTGGACGAGGTATTCCGCCAGGCAAAGGACAGCCTGATCGCCCATAACGCACGGTTCATCCATGACGGCAGTACCAAGCTGTATTATGGGGATGACTTCCAGTTCCTGTCCTGTGACAGCCAGGCAGACGCAGCAGCGGCCATCATTGATAAGTATTGCCAGGAGATCAAGAGCAACGGGATCGAGCATGTGCAGATCCTCTCACCATTCCGGACAGAAGGGGCGGCATCCTCGGACCATCTGAACGCCGCCATCCGGGAGATCGTGAATCCGTTCCAGTCCACGGAGGATGAGATCCGTGTGGGTTCAAAGACATTCCGTGTGGGAGACCGCATCATGCAGACTAAAAACACCGATAAGGTATCCAACGGCGATCTGGGATTTATCCGCTATGTGGAGGATACGCCGGAGGGGAAACGGATTGGCCTGGACTTTGGGGAGGACCGCAGCCTGGAATACGGCACGGAGGATCTGGTGAACCTGGATCTTGCCTATGCGACCACCATCCATAAGGCCATGGGCTCCGAGTATGACATCGTGCTGATGCCGGTACTGAAGGCCCATTATATCATGCTCTACCGGAACCTTCTGTATACCGGGATCACCCGCGCAAAGAAGAGGGTGGTGCTGGCAGGAGAAAAGAGCGTGCTGTTCATGGCCATCCACAAGAATGAGATCAGCAGGAGGAATACCCTTCTGGGAGAGCGCATCTGCCTGTATTACAAGGCTTATGCAAGGAGCGCCGGGATCGCGGTGCCGGGGTTCCTGGAAGAAAAACTGAAGGCAGCAGGTTAAAAATGGGATGCAGGTGCAGAAAATGCACGGGGTATCCCTTATTTATTTAAAGAAAGGAGTT
This sequence comes from uncultured Lachnospiraceae bacterium, assembly GCA_910579495.1. Taxonomy (GTDB): domain Bacteria; phylum Bacillota; class Clostridia; order Lachnospirales; family Lachnospiraceae; genus Suilimivivens. The sequence goes on along the minus strand of CAJTVD010000077.1, from coordinate 14,528 downwards.
TTAAGATGAACAAGAATGAACAGACAGCAACCATGTACGAGAATATCCCTGCGGTGGCAGAGCTGAACAAGGTGCCGGGCTTTAACCCCCTGAAACTGCTCCGCCGTATCATCTCCCCGGAAAACGGGGAGGAAATGATGCAGCTGGATCTCCGTTATAAAAAGTTATGGTTCCGGCTTGCGAACCCCAAAGGCCGCATCCGTCTGAACGCCCTGCGCATCACGGAGCAGATGGCGATCTATGAGGCACAGGTTTTTCTGGAGCGCACCGATGAAAACCCCATTGGCAGCTTTACTTCCAGCTGTACAAAGGAAGAGGCGCCGGGAGGGCAGTATATCCAGGCGGCACAGTATGCGGCTATGGATGAGGCGTTGTCCGATGCAGGCTTTGGCATCCAGTTCGCCGATGTGGGCATGGACGCAAAAGGGAGCCGTTACGGGAGCAGGATCCCTTTCAATGGAACTTCCCAGAAGAAGGAAACAACTGCCTTGACGGGCACAGCTGCGGTTTCCACAGAAAGGAAACAGCCGGATACGGCGTCTGCCAGAAGTACGGTCACAGCGTTCCCGGCTGCAGCGGAAAAGAAAGAGATACCGCAGCAGGAAAACCCGGCACAGGCCTCCGGGCTGCCCATCCAGGGCGCAAAGGCGGCTGTAAATGCTGCGGCAAGCCTTCCGGCTGGTTCCCAGGGCGGCTCAGAATGCCTTCCGGCAGGTCCGGGAAAAAGTTTCGGAACGCTCCCGGTGCAATCCGGCGCCGCACAGGAACCGTCAGGACAGCCCTCTGCAGGAGCAGTGCAGACCATGGAAGCAAGTGGAGAGAATAAAACGGAACCATCAGCCAGGATTCAGGAGCCGGCTGAAAACAGCAGCCTGCCGGTGGGACTGCAGGCAACAAAGGTTCAGGGAACGGCACAGCCTGCCGGGACCGGGGAACAGCCTGTAAGGGCAGGGGAACCGGAATCCCTTCCGGTACAGAAAAATGCAGAAATGCCTGCGGCGGGAGAAACGGGAAATAACCTCCCTGTTTCCGAAAGGAAGGATATGGAGGGAGATACCGGGAAAGCAGTCCAGGATGTGATGGCGCTGCTTAGCGGACAGAATGTTCCCACAGAGGCTGCCGTATCTGCCGGTGGAAATACGGCAAGTGCGGAAAATGCGGAAGGCAGAGGTCCGGAGCCGGAAGTCCTGGGCCTGCCTGTATCCGGGGAAACGGTACAGGAAAAAGCAGATGCCAGGTATACGCCGGATATGCCAGTGGAAGAGATCGTCAAGCTGATGACCTTTGAGGAAGCCGGAAAGGTAGTAGTGGATACCGGCGTCTGCAAGGGGCAGACCATAGCGGAAGTGGCAGAACGGCGGCCGCCCAGCCTGAAATTCTATCTGTACGGCGGCTACCGGGGGGATAACAATATCCTCCGCGCGGCGGCCCGGATCATGCTGGATTCCCTGGCTGCTAAAAAAGCCGGATAAACGCAGGCAATGGAGCGCACAAAAGGAGACAGCAAGGAAGGAGGGTGCAGGCGATGGGCTCGTTTTCACAGGATTTCCCGTTCGGGATCATGGATGTGGTGGAACTGCTGCATTTGCATATCCGGCGCAGGCAGGGGGACAGCGCTTATACGGACTGCCCGTTCTGCGGCGACCGGAGAGGGAAGATGAATGTCAATTTTGTCAAGAACGTGTGGCGGTGCAACTACTGCGGCGAACACGGCGGGATGCTGAACCTGTATGCAAGGGTCAACAATACCACCAATTCCGAAGCCTATCGGGAGATCTGTGACGCCCTCCAGGCCGGGGATACTTCCTGGGGATACGGGCAGGCAGAGAACATAAATCCCGGCGCAGGGGTTCCGTCAGGGAACCTTTGCGCCGGCAGCCAAAAGGAAACCGGGATTTCCCAGGCGGAGCGTGCCAGCCCCCAGGAGATACACCAGACCTATTCCCTACTGCTGGAAATGCTGTCCCTGACTTCCGCACACCGGGCGCACCTGCGTTCAGAGAAGCGGGGGCTTTCGGATGAACAGATCGACAGCCTGGGGTTTAAGAGTACCCCGCCCTATTTTCTGTGCCGCTCCCTGACGGAGAGGCTGATGAAGCAGGGATGTAAGGTGGAGGGAGTTCCAGGGTTCTATCTCCATGAGGGCGGATACTGGACTGCAAAGTTTGGCAGCCGCACGGCGGGCATCCTGATACCGGCCATCGGCATTGACGGGCTGATCCGGGGGATGCAGATCCTCCTGGATGTTCCCTTTAAGGATAAGGATGACCCGCCGGAGAAGGCCGGGACGAAATATATCTGGCTTTCCTCCTCCACGAAAAATATGGGAGTCACTTCCGGGAGCCCGGTGCATTTCATAGGGAATCCCTTTGCCCGGACCATCTATGTCACGGAGGGGATACTGAAAGCGGACATTGCCCATGTACTGCTGAACCGTTCTTTTGTGGCGGTGGCAGGGGCAAACAATGTAGCGCAGCTTGGGCCTCTGTTCGGGCTTTTGGCGCAGAACGGTACGGAATTGATCATCGAGGCCCACGACATGGACAAGTACAGCAATGAGATGATCGCGAAAGGAAGTTCCAAGATATACCTGCTGGCGAGGCAGCAGGGAATGGAGTGCCGGCGGCTGACCTGGAATCCCAATTACAAGGGGATCGATGACTGGCAGCTTGCACTCCGGAAAGAAAAACAGCAGAAAGAAGGTGGGGATCAGAATTTACAGAAAGGCCGGGCGGTTTTCTGCCAGAAAGGAAAGGGATTGTCAGATGAACTTCTGAATTTCCCACACCGCAGATGGAGGTTCCGCATTTACCAGCTTTCCTTTGACGCAGACCGGGAGACTATCCCTTTTGCTTTTAAGGGGATTCAGGATCTGCACAGGGCAGGATATGAACAGCCCCCGGCTTCGGATTACCGGCTGGTATGCGATTCGGAGCTTGCCTGTCCGGAACAGTGGAAAGATACGGAAATACTGGAACAGATTTCGGCACACTACAAAAAGCAGGTGCCGGAAGGATACAAAGGACGCCCCCTTGCATCTTCGGATGTGGTGGAGCTGGACGATGGAACAGGCCGCCGCTATTTTTACATAGACGGCAGCACATTTGAACCTGTACGCTTTTCTCCTTTTCTTGCGAAAAAATGAGGGGATGAGGGGCGGACGGCAGCTATGGCATGGAATGGGTTTTCCCCGCTCCATGCCGTTTTTGATGAAAGGAGATCAGATATGAACAGTGCATTTGAAGATATGAACATGGAAGTGTGTATGGAAGAAAACCCTTTTGAGGACGGGGGATTGCCGGCGGACGATCCCGAAAAGGAAGATAGCGGATTCTCCGATGGATTTACCGACAGCGGGGATCTGGCCGGAGAGGTGCCCTTTGACACCGACAGGCAGGAACCGGCTGCGGTTTCCCTTCCGGTCCAGGAGGAAACTGATCCGGATGCAGCATATGAGGACGGGGAAGAAGAATCCGGTCCGGGAAACAATGAAACAGAGGATACCGAGGACGTGGAGAGCGGAACAAAAGCCTCTGGTGCGGAAAAAGAATCGGAGGATAAAAAGCGTGCGGAGCATGAGGCGGCAGAGGCCAGACGCAAAGCGGAATGGGAGGCCAGACAGCGGGCAAAAAGGGAGGCAGAACAGGCACAGCTTGCCAAAATGTCTGCCCTGAGTGACGAGGAAGTGGCAGCCGAAGCCATGAAACGTGTGGGCGCTGATACAGAAAGACTTACCCGCAGGAATATGAAGGAGTGCGTATCAGAATATATCCAGACTTTATGCCTGGAAGATCCGGATTTTGCCAGGTTGACCATGCATCCCCGCAGGACCATGATTCACTGCTTCTATTATATCAACCGGAAAGCCAGGGAGTTTGTGGAGCAGGAGATGAAGGATAATGATATCAAGCCGGAAAACGGCGTTTATGGAAGTGATGTGCCGGACGATCTGTGTTACCAGTGGGCAGAGGAATATTTCCGTGACCCGGATGCAAAAGAGGATCAGGAGAAGGAGGAGAAATTTGTTCCCAGGGCATATAACGGTAAATCCAGTGTTATGTCTAAAAATACAAAGGCTGCGGGAAAGAAAACTGCAGGAAAAGAGAAGAATGGGAAAAAGGAAGAAAAGAAACCGCAGGAGAAAGGAGCAGATGGCGGGCAGTTTGAACAGATGACTCTGGCAGGTCTTGCAGGATAGGGGGGAATGCAGATGAAAATAAATAAAAGAGAATGCCGGAAATTTGCAGATCCGGGGTTTAAAATGAACCAGAATCACGGGCTGCTCCATGCGGAGAAAGTGAAATACATTGTACGGACAGCAGTGAAAAATATCGGTAGAAAACGACTTCTGGTATTGTATATCTATCTGAGGGAGCAGGCGGCAGCAGGGAATTTCCAGCCTGTCTTGACCATGTTCCAGAGCCGGACAGAGTATGTCACTTTATGCCGCAGAGAGGATGGAAGCACCCGTTGGAGTGCGGCCGCCTTTTGTAACCTGCAGAGGGATTATGATTTCAGCAGGCGGTGTGCCTTTTATATGGCCGGTGATGAGGAACGTGTGACAAAGTTTTGTAAAAAGAAAGGAGTTAAAGGTTTTACCAGCCTGTATTATTTGCAGAGTGACATCATCGAAAAAAGACAGTGGGAGCGGAAATTAAAAAAAGAAAAAGAAATCCGTGAGAGAATGAAGGCAGTTCCTGCCCTACCCAGAGATATCGGAAATATGATCGAACGTGAGATTGCACCGCATTATTTTTTCTATACTTATAACAGGAAGAGAAAGGATATGGAGGGATTCTGCAGCGCATGTAAAGCCGAAGTGCTGATAACAGGTGTAAAACATAATGAAAAAGGCGTATGCCCTGTTTGTAAGGCAAAGGTAACCTTTAAGAGCCGTGGAAAACGTGGGATGATCATTGACCAGAATACGCTGCAGGTACTTCAGCGTACTTCCAGGAATGAGGTCGTAGTACGGTTCATTAAAATCTATTATCAGTATGGAGATGAAAGGGAACCGTATAAAAGCATTTATGAAAATGCCAGGACATTCCTTTACTGGGATGACGCCGGGAACATTTCGGAAGAATGCTATTACTACAGCTACGGTTTTAGGGACAGGCCTACGCCGTGGAAACCGGGAAAACGTCCTGTAATCAACAGGTGGGTGTATAATTTTGAAGCTGATCAGACGGGATTTCTGTATGTAAAAAATTTACATAAGGTATTGAAAGAATCCCCATGGCAGTATTCCCAGCTGAAAGAATTTTATCTGGCAGATAGGGAACCCCTTTATGCTATCCAGTATTTAATGAGATATAATCGTTACCCGATGCTGGAATATCTGGTAAAGCTTCATCTGTACCGCCTGGCTGAGAGTGTTGCGCATGATAATCATTATTATAGTTCAGACTCCGGTTTTAATCCAAATGGGAAGAATTTAAAGGAAGTGTTTGGGCTCAATAAAAGCCACCTTCCCCTGCTCAAGAGGGTAAATCCGGGACTTGGCCAGATGAAACTGATCCGGGCGTTTCTCCATGCAAACCTGGAGCTGGATGAAGAACTGCTGCGCTGGTGTGGGAATTACAATATCAGCAGGGCAGAAAATGTACTTGTTCCATTAAAACATATGACACCGTATAAGCTGATGAAGTATGTAAATGAACAGTACGCAAAGTTTTGTAAAACAAGCCCTTACCAAAGTGGGGGGTATTACAAAATGGAAGATATCCTGACAGATTACCGGGATTACCTGTGCATGAGCGAAGGATTGGAATTAGATCTGAAAAACAGTTTTGTCCTTTTTCCGGCTGATTTAAAGAAAGCCCATGACAAGGTGAATGATATTTCGGACAAAGAGCAGGCCCTGGTCTATGACAGGCAGATACAGAAACAGTTTGAGGAGATGAATCAGCAGTATCATTTTGTAAAATATGGGTTTGTTGTACTCCTTCCCCATACTGCAAAGGAGATTCTGGAAGAAGGGCAGAACCTGCATCATTGTGTAGGAAGCTATGTAAAGAAGGTTGTTAAGAGGGAAAGTACCATCCTGTTTGTCCGGAAAGCCAGTGAACAGAGTAAATCTCTCTGTACCGTTGAGATTCAAAATGGGGAATTGGCGCAGGCTCGTTGTTATGGCAATCAGTCCCCTTCCCCCGCAGTCAGGAGATTTCTGGATGTATGGGAAAAAGAGATTCTGCATGCCCCCGCACTTGCGGCTGCTGCATAGGTAAGAAAGCGGATGTCTTTATGGTATCCGCTTTCTTTTCATAAAGTTAAACATTGAAACGGAAAGGAGATAAGTATGGTAAAAAATCTGAGCCAGTTGAAAAAGACTTTGAAGAAAGGAACCTGTTTCGAGATCACCGCCCACTGCCGTCCGGAGTACGTGGGGCAGAAACGGAAGGTCACAGTGGCAAACACCCAGGGGTTTTACAGCATCGTGCCGGAGGAACCGGAGTGTAAAGTTACCCTTGCCAACAATGGAAGGGGGTCTGTCCTTTGGTGGAGCAACGCCCCGTTCTGGAAATTCGAGGACGGGATATGCAGTATATATTGTAACGATAAGGAGAAGACGGAAAAATATCTCATCATGTCATTCCGCATCACAGGACAGGAGGTGGCTTAAATGACACAGAACGCATGGGAAAAGATACAGGCGCTGACTGCACAGTTAAACCGGTACAGGGATGAGTATTATAACAGTAATGCCCCGTCTGTTACCGATGAAGTCTATGATCGGATGTATGACGAGCTGGCAGCATTGGAGAAGGAAACGGGGATATGGATGGCAGATTCTCCCACCCAGACAGTGGGCTTTCAGGCAGTCAGTGAGCTTAAAAAGACAGGCCATCCGATCCCGCTGCTCTCACTGGACAAGACGAAAAGCGTGGAGGAACTGGTCTCCTTTGCAGGGGAGCATCAGATCCTTTTGATGTTAAAACTGGACGGCCTGACGGTCAAGCTGACTTATGAGGACGGGAAACTGGCCGAGGCTGCCACCCGTGGTGACGGAGATACCGGCGAAGTGGTGACACACAATGTCCGGGGCATTTCCGGGATACCACAGCACATTCCCCACAGGGAACGTCTGGTGGTGAGCGGGGAGGCGTTCATCCGCCCCGGTGATTTTTTGAAACTGCAGGAAACCCTGACGGACAGCAGCGGTGAGCGTTACAAGAACGGAAGGAACCTGGCTGCCGGCTCCGTGCGCCTTCTGGATGCGGCGGTCTGCCGGGAGCGCAGGGTGATGTTCATGCCCTTTGCCGTGGTGGAAGGATTTCAGGAAATGGGATCAAAATCCCAAAAACTGCGGAAACTCCCGGAACTGGGCTTCCAGGTCTGTAAATTTGTCATCAGCAGGAGGAAGCTGACCAGCCAGGAGATGGCGGACGGCATCGGGAATCTGCGGCAGTTTGCAGAGGACAATGACATCCCCATTGACGGGATCGTGGCCTCCTATAATGACATTGCCTTTTCCCGGTCCTGCGGCAGGACAGGACACCACTATAAGGACGGACTGGCCTTTAAATTTGGGGATGAACTCCACGAGACAAAGCTGCTCTTCATTGAGTGGAACCCTTCCCGTTCCGGGGAGATCTCGCCGGTGGCAGTTTTTCAGCCAGTGGAGATAGATGGATGCGGGGTATCCAGGGCAAGCCTGCACAACCTTTCCTTTATCGAGGGGATGGAGCTGATGCCCGGCTGCCGGATACTGGTCAGCAAGCGGAACATGATCATCCCCCATGTGGAGGAAAATCTGGACCGTGGCCGTTTTGTCATGGAGCAGGCCGTTCCGGAAAGGTGCCCCTGCTGTGGGGAACCTGCCCGCATCCATGAGAGCCGTTCCGTGGAAAATGGAAAAGATAAGATTACTAAGACTCTGTTCTGCGATAACCAGAGCTGTGAGACCAGACGCCTGCGCCAGTTCGTGCATTTTGCCAGCCAGAAAGCCATGAACATCGAAGGACTGTCCGAGGCCACTCTGGAAAAATTCATTGGAAAAGGATGGCTTCACACCTGCATGGATATCTATGGGCTTGACCGGCATAAGGATGAGATCGTGAAGATGGACGGCTTTGGGGAGAAATCCTGGCAGCGCCTGTGGGATGCCATCCAGGGCAGCAGGAACACCACCTTTGAGCGGTATCTCATCGCCATGGATATCCCTATGGTGGGGAATACGGCCAGCCGGACCCTTGCCGGGGTGTTCCACAGTGACCTGGAGGAATTTGAGGACGCAGTGCATCGGCAGTATGATTTTACGCAGCTCCCCGATTTTGGGGATACCCTGCACAACAATATCCATGAGTGGTTCTATGATGAAGAAAATCTGTATATATGGGAGGTATTACAGCAAATGTTGCATATCGAAAAAAGGACAGCGGAAGACAATACGGCTGCAGTAAGGGAAAATCCCTTTGCGGGAATAACCATCGTGGTGACCGGAAAGGTGGAACCCTATACCCGCAGCGGCATCAATGAAATGATTGAATCCCTGGGCGCCCATGCCGGGAGCTCGGTGAGCAAAAAGACGGATTACCTGGTCTGCGGGGAGAATGCCGGGAGCAAGCTGGCAAAGGCAAGGGAACTGGGGATAAAGGTCCTGACGCCGGCACAGTTTTTCCAGATGGCAGGCGAGTGAAATACCCCTTAACAGGCTGCGGCCAGAAACAAGTAAATCATAGTATACGGGGGAGAGGGAACAGATGCTCTCCCCTGTTTGGAAGGAGGCTATAAGATGAATAACAGGACGATGATAAAACTATCCGCATCCGAGGACTGCATTACTCTGCGGACATTCTCTAAAGATTGCCACTCTCCCCAGGGCTTTGTCCTTACGGAGAAGGAACTGCTGGAACTGGAAGAAAAAAGATATATGACGGTATCCGATATCCACTCCTTTGCAAAAGTGTCATTACGGAAATCTTTCGAGCAGGCAGAGATTCTGGAAATAGAATTTACCTGGCTCAGTGACGCAGGGGGAGGGAAGGTGTCCGGCAGGACGGAAACGGTCCGGCTTTCCTATAAGAAATTTAAAAGTTCCATAAAGCAGAGCCGGGAGGACAGTATGCAGATAAAGATGCTGTCCTTAGAGGAAAGCGGCAGGCCAAAGATTGAGTTCCAGAGCAGGAGAAATCTGAAAGCAGTGGCGGAGACGAAGGCATTGCGGAAAAAACTGGGGAAGTTCATGGCTGACCATTTCCTGCGATGGAAAGGCAGCAGGCAGATCACGGTGTATGATGATTTTGAACCGTACAGCTTTTTCTTCCGGGAACAGACGCCCTATGGGGCCGGCATATGCGGGGGAGTCATCCTCCACGGCCGGGAGAATCTGGAAAAGGCGTACTATGGGATACATACCTGACCGGAGAGGGCAGGACAAGTTATGGTGTAAAAAACAGGACACGGCAGTCAATATGCTGCTGGTCCTGTTTTTTTATTTTTTTGTTGAAAAAAGACGTATTCAATGCGTAAAGAATAAGTATAAAGGAAAAAAGGAGATGAAAAACTATGTTAATTGCAATCGACCACGGGAACAAACAGATGAAGACGATCCACAGCAGGCCCTTTGTGTCCGGGCTGGTGGAGAGCATTGCCAGGCCGTTCGGCAGCGACATCCTGGAATACCAGGGAAAGTTTTATACGCTGTCAAACCAGAGGATTCCTTATAAAAGAGATAAGACGGAGGATGACCGCTTTTTCATCCTTACCCTGTTCGGGATCGCAGAAGAACTCCATTTAAAGGAAAGGTATGGGGAAGAGGTGGTGCATGTCTCTCTTGCAGTGGGGCTTCCGCCAGCACATTATGGGGCGCAGAACCAGTCCTTTATACGGTATTTTTCCAATAGGGGCATTGTAAACTTCCAGTACCGCGACAACCCGTACACCATCTATATTGAGGATGTGCGCTGCTATCCACAGGCTTTTGCGGCGGCAGTGACCATGATGGACAGGCTGTTAGATAAGCCGAGGGTGCTTATCGTAGATATCGGCGGGTTTACGGCAGACTACCTGATGATGCGTTCTGGCCGGGCGGATCTGAGTATCTGCGATTCCCTGGAAAACGGAGTGATCCTGCTCTATAACCGGATTCGGACGAAGGCCAATTCAGAATTTGACATCCTGCTGGAAGAAACGGATATTGACGGTATCTTAAAGGACGGTGAGAGCACCTATGCCCCGGAAGTCTCCTCCCTTGTGGAAAAGCTGGCGCAGGATTTTGTAAATGACCTGGCAAACAGCCTGCGGGAGCGTATGCTGGATCTGATGTCCGGCATGGTGGTGTTTGTGGGCGGCGGCGCCATCCTTCTGCGCCGGCAGATCGAAGCTTCCGGGAAGGTGGGAAATGCACTATTTGTGGAGGATATCAATGCCAATGCAAAGGGGTATGAATTTCTCTATAAGATGGAAACGGCAGGCAGGTGAGCTTATGGGTGGAAAGAAAGACCGGGAGCGGTTCAGTATCAAATTTAATGAAAATGATCCGGCCCATGACGCCGTGATACGTCTGCTGGAAAAACAGGGGCCGCGCAGTAAGGCACAATTTCTTGTGAATGCGGTCCTCCACTATATCAACTGCCCGGACACACCGGATATTGCCATTCCCCAGACCATAGACAGGGCGGCAATCGAAGAAATCGTTGCGGAGATTCTGGCAGGGAAAGAGGATATAAGGCAGAACAGTTCCATGTCAGATACAGGCAGGGAGCATATAGCGGAGCGGAGGACTGTAAGACCGAAAAAGAGAACGGAGGGAGAGGAGCCACGGGAAGAAATAGATCAGGCAACCTTTGCGTTGATTGCAGATACCATGTCAGCGTTTCGGAGCAGCTGAAAAGCACAGGGAGGTCATTTTCCGCTCTGTGCTTCCCTTTCTTCCAGTGCCAGGATAAAACTGTTGATTATATCCTCCAGATGGCGGTATTGTATGGGAGGAAGGTCTGAAATTTTGGTGAGCAGTATGGAATGGTCACTGGCATTTGTTTCACCAAGGAGCAGGTAATCGGTGCTGATGTCAAGGGCAGAGCAGATACGGATAATATTTTCCGGGCGCAGTGCTTTTTTGCCAAGTTCCGCGGAAGAAACTGTCTGTGGGGTGATGCCCGCTTTTTCCGCCAGTTCCTCCTGTGTCATGCGGAGCTGTTTCCTGCGGCTCAATATGCGGCTGCCGATCTGATTTAATAAATCCTCCATCCTCTTACCTCCTTGCTATGGACTAATTTTATCTGCTATGACATAAATAATTAAGCGGTTATAGTTGATAAAACTCTCCTATGATATGTATAATGAGCAGTAAGAGTAAAAATATAAGGAAACATGGAAAATATAACAGAAAAAGGAGAAGTGAAATGTTAAATGATGTATGGTTAAAGTTTGCCCAGTTTTTAGGCACTCTGAATGGGGAGAATGTGAAACGGGAGAGCTATGTGCGCACGCCGGAATATGAAGCGGCTCTGGAGGCATGGAAGGAGACGGAGCAGGAATGGGAGGCATTTCTGGAAAGCCTGCCTGCAGACGGACAGGAAAGGGCAGAGGAGATGAAGGAGTGCCTGGAGGATTTTTCATCTGCCCAGGAGAAGCGTGCCTACATCCAGGGCTATGCGGACTGCATCCAGGTATTGTTCCATATGGGACTCCTGAAGGAGAACGAGGGGCTGAGGTGGGCAGGGAAGATGGACGTGCATTGAAAGATGGCCCTGGAAAATGGAGATCAGTGAAATATGGCATGAAGAACAGGATACCGGCCAGTGGATGGCCAACGGCATCCTGTTCTTATCTTTCCGTCCCGTCAATCAGATAGGCATAGCTGACGCCCAGCACCTCCGATAATGCCCGCAGTTCAATATCCGTCACATACCTTTTGTTGGTCTCGATACGGGTGATCACGTTCTTGTCCATGTCATATCCGGCAAGCTGCAGCTTATGGGCAAGATCCCTTTGCGAGAGGTTCTGCTGTCTCCTGAGTTCTATGAGCCGGCTGCTGACCAGATTCTTTTCTCCTGATGATCCTGTTGGTTTTGGCATAGTATCCTCCATTAGTGTCGAAATGTGTCGAGAAGTTTGTCTCACTTTTTGCACCACTACTATTGATTTTAGTAGCATTCCATATTAAAATCGGTTGTAAAAGTGAGACAAAAGGAGGATGCACTATGCAGAAGGAACAGATTTTTGAGAAGATGAACGGATTTCTGGCAGAAGGATCACATTCCCTGCCGGAGCAGGCTGACATTGAGGATGAATTTGCCGAGGGGAAAGAGTGCTGCCTTTTGTATGAAGATGTGTACCAGGCAGGACGTAATCTGTGCGAACGTCTGGGAGAAGATGAGGATGAAGATGTGGAGACTATCCTGAACGGCATGGAGAGGATTACCAAGTTGCTTGCCATGAAGATGTATGAATATGGGAGATGTGGGCGTGGAGCCAGATTTTTGGGGCAGTGATGGCAGATGTAGGTTAGGATTTGCAAGACAGGATAAAAGAGCGATAACTCTGGCATCCAAAGGTGTTCCGGCAGATACGGACACGGAAAGCCGAGGAAGCCCGTAAACACGGTACTTTCGGCACTACATAGGTTCCAAAGTTACATTATTTCCGTGTGCTTTTAAGGGTATTTTTACATTGGCGAGGGTGCGAACGGTTGTTCTGGCGTTCTTTTGCCTGATAGTATGTACTCGTAGGCAAAAGTTGGTTATTATCACGGAAATCCGATGGGAGTTTTCGTGATAATATAAGGGTTTCCGTGATAGTATGCAGATTAATGATGAAAACAGAATGAAATATTGATGAAACGAGGAAAGGGGCTGCTTGATGGCTCCTTTTTTGTTTTTCTAGTAATTCAACCTCTAATTTTTAAAATAAATAAAAAGGATATTGACAATAAATCAAAGAACGTCTATACTGTACTTATTGACTAAGTACGCATATTACAAACAGTACGCATGGAAAGGGGTGAATGAATGGAAATAATCATAAGCAACAGCAGTGACAAGCCTATTTATGAGCAAATATGTATGCAGGTTAAAAATCTGATTATGAACGGAACTTTATCTCCGGGTGAAGCGTTACCGTCCATGCGGGTATTAGCTAAAGACTTGCATATCAGCGTTATTACTGTCCAAAGAGCTTATGAAGATTTGACCCGTGACGGATTTATAGAAACCGTATCTGGAAAAGGGAGCTTTGTTGCAGCACAAAACAAAGAGTTTATTCAAGAAGAACAGTTGCGTGTGGCAGAGGAATTGTTACAAAAGGTTGCGGAAATCGGCAGGGCGCATGGAATCAGTTATGAACAAATGACCAATATTTTGAAGTTGTTTTACGAGGAATAATCAGGAGGCGAATGTATGGAAAAAAACAACATTTTAGTACGGGACTTATGTAAACAGTTTGACGGGTTTTTGTTAGACCATGTTTCATTTCAAGTTCCGAAAGGCAGGATTGTCGGCTTCATTGGCGAAAACGGGGCAGGTAAGAGTACGACCATTAACCTGATACTTGATGAATTAAAGAGGGATAATGGACAGATACAGATTTTCGGTAAGGAAAACACAATTTCCGCTGTCAAAGAGGACATTGGAGTTGTCTTTGATGAGTGCAATTTCCATGACGTATTTAATGTGTCAGATATTGAAAAAATATTATCCGGCGTATATAAGTCGTGGGATAGCAACCTTTACAGACAGTACCTAAAAAAATTCAAAATCCCCGAAAGAAAACAAATAGGCTCTTTTTCAAAGGGCATGAAGATGAAGTTATCCATTATCTGCGCTATGGCGCATAAACCGAAGTTGTTGATTTTAGATGAAGCGACTACGGGGCTTGATCCGGTTGTGCGTGATGAAATGTTAGATTTATTTTTAGAATTTATACAAGACGAGGAATGTTCCATTTTCTTTTCCTCCCACATCACATCGGACATACAAAAGATTGCAGATTATGTAATCTTGATTCATCAAGGCAAGATTATTTTTGAGGAACAGAAAGATGACCTTGTTTATAATTTTGGGATAGTGAAGTGCGGGAGGGAGAAGTTTGCTTCCATTTCCCCGGATGATTATATTATCCACAGGATTACAAATGTGAGCATTGAGTGTCTTGTTCGTGACAAAGAAGCGATAAGGCGCAAATACAAAGATATTGTAGTTGATAATGCAACACTGGAAGATATTATGCTTTTCTACATCAAAGGAGGTGCAGCATGAAAGGATTGATTTACAAAGATATTACACTCTTTTTTAAGAGTATTGACAAAAAACTGGTTCTGATAGCGGTTGGTGCAATTATATTGCTCATGGTTAATACCGGCGTTTATGCGGGGCTGCTTGCTTCTGTAATGCTCGCCATGACAACAGGTATGCAGAATATAATGAGTTTTGCAAGCGATGAAAAGGCAAGCTGGAAAAAATATCAGTTAGCAATGCCTGTAAACGCAGTTTCAGTAGTCGCAGGTAAATATATTTCCGTTATTTGCACTTTGGCAGTCAGCATTGTTGGAAGCATTATATTAAATCTTTTACCCAGTATTGCTT
>CAJTVD010000076.1 GCA_910579495.1 uncultured Lachnospiraceae bacterium | reverse complement strand
AACAACCTGCCCGGCCGGTGCCTCATTTTATGCCCTGTATACATAAAGCGTGTATGTGGAGCTCTCATGGGTATATACCCCCACTTCCTTAAGCCCCGCTTCCTCTGCGTTGGACAGCCGCACCCTTGAAAAAATATACTGCCCGCCCAGGGACTTAAAAGCATCTGTATCAATATAGATGTCCTGTTCCCCTACCTGATAGTTCCGGGAAGCGTTTACAATAGAAACCTCCGTGCCGGAATACAGATAGGCCCTAGCCCCCCAGGTATCAAAATACTCCCGGCTCTCAGGCACCCGGGAAAGGGCAGGCGCAATCACCTTCCTGAAAGCCTCCTTATATGCCTGGGAATAAAAGCCCAGATAACCGTCCAGGGTGGCTATCCCATTATACTCCAGCACCGCCGGATAAAAGCCATAGGCGGCAGACCATTCCCCCTGATAGCCAATATCCTTTTTGGCCATCCCAAACAGTTCCTCCGAATAAAACTCACCAAAGGACATTTGCTCTATGGGCCTGCCCTTTACCACTTGGTAAGCCTGGCCAAGGCAGGTATGGTACAGGTCATTATAACGGCTTCCTGACAGCACTACCACCAGCACCGCCCCAAGGGCCAGCAGGTTTGCCAATACCCTCCCCCCCTTCCAGCCCTGGCCATAGAGCCCTTTCAGGGCAAGGAAAAATGCCGCATACCAGAGAAAAGGATTAAAAAACACCGTCCGGTTAAACTGCCAGCCTGTAAGGGGCGGGCAAAGAGCCTCCACCAGCCCCCGGAACCCTTCCCAATAATAAATCCCATATACCACACTGTTAAAAAGGAGCACCAGCATCAGCAGGTTATACAGGTCATGGAAAATCCCCCTGACGTTCTTTTCCTTTAGGTAAGTAATATTCACATAGAGGAAATAGAGAACGCAGACAGGCAGCACCAGGAAGGTATGCACGCTCTCCGCATGGAACATGCCCCTGGCAAACACTTCACCTATGGTTTTCCCGATTTCCCCTGCCGTAAAGCTCCCTGCCTCCATGGTTGACCGGATGGTCACTTCATCCGATAAGAGCATGGTCCCAAAAAGCCGGTACTCACAGGCAATATACCCGGCCGCCAGAATGGCCAATGCCAGAAGGAGCCTTAAGGGGAACTTCCTGTCCTTTATCCACATCCAAAGCAGGGCAGCCGCCATATAGCCCAGGATAAACAACCCAAAGTAAGAAAAATAAGAAACCAGGGGATAAAAAAACAAAGCCCCATACCATTTGGGGGAGGGATCCTGATAGATTCTGCGTACCAGGAAAACCACCAGCGGAATGGAGGCAAAGGGGATGCCAAAGGCGGGGAATACATTCAGCGCCCCATAGGCAAGCCCCAGCACCCAGGCCAGGGGGCGGCAGCGTCCATATGTGCCCTCCTTGCCAAGGAAGTCTTTTGCCAGGAGGATACAGGAAAAAATACCTATGAGGATTTTCAGAAAATAGCCTGCGATATATGCCGGATAAGCCGGAAGAACCATATACAGCACCGTAGAAAGGGAAAACTCCGAGGGAAGGGTATCCCTGCTAACGCCCCCTAGAAAGGGAGCCTGCACCCCATGCGCCCAAAAGGTTCCCGTATCCTTCATCATCTGGTACTGGGGAATAAAAAGATCCAGATTATCGTGGACCGCAATAATGCTGTTTTCACCGCACAGCACAAACACCAGCCCTGCAAAGAGCAAAAACCCCAGCACAAGGAACAGATACCAATGTGAAATCAGCTTTTTCAAATTTCTTCCCCCTTGTCCTGCCCGCTTTTTTTCCTTTCCTTTTCACACACCAGCGTCAGCCGGTACTCAAAGTCCCTGCGGTTTTTCATTGCCATGTTAGAAAGGATTAACCCTGCAAAAAAAGACTGGATTGCAGCCATCATCACAAACCCGCAGACAATCAGCGTGGGGAATTTCAAAACCAGCCCGGTTTCCAGATATTCCATTAATACCGGGATGAAAAATAAAACCGCCGCCACTGAAAGGACCACCGAAAAAATGCTGAAAAAGCCAAAGGGTTTATAATCCCGGTAGAGCCGGAAAATGGTCCCCAGCACCCGGAAGCCGTCAGTATAGGTATTAAGCTTGGATACGCTTCCCTCCGGCCTGTCCCTGTACTCCACAATCACATTTTCAATCTGCATATGGTTGTAGACTCCGTGGATGGTCATCTCCGTCTCAATTTCAAAGCCTTTGGAAAGCACCGGGAAGGTTTTCACAAAGCCGTAGCTGAATGCCCGGAAGCCAGTCATGATGTCCTTGATCTCACATCCAAAGAGATGGTTGATGCTGGCACGCACCAGGGAATTGCCCATATTATGGAAGGGACGCTTGTTTTCCTCAAAATAGGTGGAGGAGAGCCGGTCCCCCACCACCATATCCGCATTATGGTTCAAAACCCTGTCCACCA
The DNA here is from genome assembly GCA_910579495.1 of uncultured Lachnospiraceae bacterium. GTDB lineage: Bacteria > Bacillota > Clostridia > Lachnospirales > Lachnospiraceae > Suilimivivens. The sequence goes on along the minus strand of CAJTVD010000076.1, from coordinate 15,472 downwards.
TCTCCGGTGCAAATTCCATGGGATAGGTATCGTCCCCATCCACCATAATATAACATTGGGCTTCTATCTCCCGGAACATACGCCGGATCACATTTCCCTTTCCCTGGAGATATTCATTGCGCAGCACTGCCCCGTGCTCCCTGGCAATTTCGGCGGTGCGGTCTGTAGAATTATTATTATACACATAAACCACCGCTTCCGGCAGAGAAGCTTTGGCGTCCTCTATTACCTTGGCAATTGTCTTTTCCTCATTATAGCAGGGAATCAAAACAGCTATTTTGTCCATAGGAACCCTTCCTTTTCTTCTTCCAATCGTAGTATGGTCATATTGTAATATTTTATCAAAGTTTCCAGGGGAAGTCCAGATATATGGAAACTCATTTCCGAAATTTGACAGTCATTCCCATATCCCTATTGCCAAAAACCATCCCATCCCTTATACTGATAATGCTTAAAAATACTGAAAAGGAAGTATAACATTATGATTCGCATTATTTTAGTAGCCGCCTTCGTGATTTTATTTCTGGTTTTAAGCATTCCCCTTCTGGTGGCTGAATGGATTATCGGAAAATACAACATGGAATTAAAAAGCAAAAGCTCCCTTGCCATTGTAAAATGGGCTTTCCGTGTATGCCTGTTCCTTGCAGGGACCCAGGTCATAATACAGGGGGAGGAAAACGTGCCAAAGGATGAGCCGGTCCTCTATATCGGGAACCACAGAAGCTATTTTGACATTTTGATCACCTATGTGCGTGTCCCCCGGCCTACTGGTTATATTGCCAAAAAGGAAATGCTCAAATGGCCCCTTCTGGTAAACTGGATGCGGAACCTCCACTGCCTGTTCCTTGACAGGAACGATATCAAGCAGGGGCTTAAAATCATATTAACTGCCATTGACCAGGTAAAGTCCGGCATTTCCATCTGCATCTTCCCGGAAGGGACCAGGAATAAGGCCAACCACACCTTTATGGAATTTCATGACGGGAGCTTTAAAATTGCCGCCAAAACAGGATGCCCCATCATCCCTATGACCATCTATAACTCCGGGGATATCTTTGAAGACCATCTTCCGAAAATCAAAAAGACGCAGGTAATCTTGCACTATGGCAAGCCCATCTACATAAAGAACCTGCCAAAGGAAGACCAGCGTAAAATCAGCGCTTACACCAAAAACATTATACAGGAAACTTATTTTAAGATAAAAGAAGAAGCAGGCTTTTAGGCTTGCTTCTTCCCGTTTCCCTAACTGAAATCCTTTAAAAACGCCACCACTTTCTCAAACGCCATTCCATGGGAGGCTTTCACCAGTACGGTATCCCCCTTTTTTAATATGGCGGGAAGCCCTTCCAGCATTTCGTCCCTGTCCGCAAAGTAATAGGCCTGGGTCTTCCCCAAATACCCGTCTTTCTCCCCTGGCATACTCTCCCTGGCATTTTCGTACATATTCCGGGACAGCCTGCCGGTACAGGCCAGCACGTCTATTCCCTTTGCCACTGCATAAGCGCCGATTTCACCGTGCATCTGCCCTGTGTTCTCCCCCAGCTCAAACATATCCCCCAAAACCGCCACTTTCCTGCCGGAAGCCGAAGCCAGCAGGTCAAGAGCCGCCTTCATGGAGGCCGGGTTGGCATTATAGCAGTCATCTATCAGCGTGCCAAAAGGCAGGGACAGCACATTGCTCCTGCCCCCCACCGCCTCCACGCTGGCAATCCCCTGCCTGACGTCCTCCGGCGAAAGCCCCAGCAGCATCCCCACGCCAGCGGCGGCAAGGGCGTTTAACACCATATGTGCCCCTGGCAGGGGAATCTCCACCGGAAACACATAACGCCCTGCATGGATTACTGCCTGGGAGCCCAAAAGCCCCTTACCGGCCACCCCCTGGGCATAAATGTCATTCACAGGATTTAAGCCAAAGCGCACCGGCCGGTGGTTTCCCTTTTGCTTCATGCCGGAAAGCAGGCGGTCGTCACCATTTACAAATACATACCCCTCCGGGTCCATAAAATCAAAGATCTCCGATTTGGCCTTGAGGATACCCTCCCGGCATCCCAGGTTTTCCAGATGGCTCTGCCCGATATTGGTCATAACACAGATATCGGGCCTTGCAATTTTACTTAAACGGTGCATCTCGCCGAAATTGCTGATCCCCATCTCCAGCACCGCAATCTCATGTCCCTCCCTGATGGAAAGCACTGTAAGGGGAAGCCCAATCTCATTATTGAAATTTCCCTGGGTTTTCAGTACCTTATATTTTACCGAAAGCACAGAGGCAATAAATTCCTTGGTGGTAGTTTTCCCCACGCTCCCTGTAATGCCCACTACCTTAATGTTAAGCTGCTTTCGGTAGTATTCCCCAATCTCCCGGAGGGCTTTCAGGGAATCCTCCACCAGGATATAGGGAACGGGGCAGCCCTTTGGGGGATGCTGGCAGACTACTCCCAATGCGCCCCTAGCGGCCACCTCCGGGATAAAATCATGCCCGTCCACCTTCCCGCCCTTGACCGCAATGAAGATCCCGCCCGGCTCCGCCCTGCGGGAATCAATGGCCACACTTACAGCTTCCGCCCCCACGCCCGTGGCATCCTTAAGGCCATGGAGGGCTCCCCCGCATGCCTGCGCCACATTTACCAATGTCATATTCTTCAACTTAATCCCCTGCCTCCCTCACTGACGCTTCCAGGATCTTCTCACAAAGCTCCCCAAAGCTTATCCCTTCCGCCGCCGCTTCCTGGGGAAGCAGGGAGGTAGGCGTCATGCCGGGAAGGGTATTGGCTTCCAGGCAGAAAACCTTTCCCTGGCTGTCCATCCGGAAGTCCATCCTGGCATAATTGTTCATCCGCAGAGCCTGGAACACCCTCTCCGCATACCTCTGGATTTCCCTTGTTTTTTCCGGTGGAAGCTCCGCCGGGCAGGTTTCTATGGTGGCCCCCGGCTGGTATTTATTTCTGTAATCGTAGAAGCCTTCCACAGGGGCGATTTCAATCACAGGAAGCGCCCTTCCCTCCATCACCCCCACAGAAAACTCCCGGCCCTCAATATATTGCTCCACTATCACCTCGTCGTCATAGCAAAAAGCCTCCTCTAAGGCTTTGCCATACTCTTTCTCCGTCATAGCGATGCATACGCCCACGCTGGAACCGCCGCAGCAGGCCTTTACGATACAGGGGAACGGAACCACATCTTCCTGTTTCTGCCCCTTTTTCAGGCGTATGCCAAAAGGGGTCGGGATGCCATAATAGGCAAACAGTTCCTTGGACAGCCCCTTATTCATTGCCAGCGCCGAGCCCACATAGCCTGCCCCTGTATATGTAATCCCCATCAGGTCAAAACACGCCTGGATTTTCCCGTTTTCCCCGTTTTCCCCGTGAAGTGCCATGAACACCACGTCCGCTGCCTGGCAGATAGCAATCACATTAGGGCCGAAAAAGTTCTTCTCCCCGTCCGGGCGCAAGGCTTTGACCTGCCGGATATCCGGGTTTTGCCCTGAAATGGCTCCCAGTTCCCCTGCCCAGTCCTTCTTTTTATCAAAAATACCTGCCGCAGACCTCCCTTCCTCCGGGTTTTCCCATTCATATCCCAGATAGACGTCCAACAAAACCACCTGATGCCCCCGTTCCCTCAAAGCCCGGTATATCATTGCCCCGGAGCTTAAGGATACATCCCGCTCCGTACTGATACCGCCTGCCAGCACTACAATCTTCATTAGCTACCTCCTTACAGAAATCCAATTTCCTTTAATCTACACCAATTTTTCCCCCGCCAAAAGGGAATATCATGCCCCTTGCCCTGCAATAAATGCTGTATTCCCGGGCGATACATTATATTCCCTCTCCGGCGCATTATATCCCTGCTATTTTCACTTCTTACAATTATAACTTTTTTTCACCCTCCGGTAAAGGAAAGGATTCATCCGCATAGGCAATTTTTCCCTCTATTATGGTACACATGGCCTTTGCCTCCACCCTGGTTGGCAGGCAGTTAAAAATTGCAACATCCCCGTCCTTTCCCACCTCCAGGGAACCCAGCCGGTGCCCTACCCTGCATATCTGTGCGGGATAAAGGGTAATCGCCTTTAAAGCTTCCATTTCGTCCAGCCCCGCCTTTACCGCCAGCCCGGCGCAGATGGGAAGGGACTGTATCAGGGATACCGGATGGTCTGTGGTAATGGCGGCCTTCACCCCTTCCCTGTTCAGTATCCCTATAGTTTTAAAGGCCATGTTCTGTACCTCAATTTTGCTCCTGCTGGCAAGGTCAGGCCCTACAATGGCGGGAAATCCCGACGCCTTTATTTCCTCTGCAATCAAATGCCCCTCGCTGCAGTGGTCAAGGGTCATATCCAGGTGGAATTCCCTGGCAATGCGGATGGCAGTCTGAATGTCGTCCGCCCTGTGTACATGGGCTTTTAAGGGAATTTTCCCTTCAAATACCGGAAGCCAGCACTCATAGCGGAAGTCCTCATCCTCCCGCTTCATGCCTGCACACTTTTTTTCATAATAACGCTGTGCCTTAAAAAGCTCTTCCCGGAGCAGTGCGGCAATGGCCATCCTGGTGGCGGGCGATTTGCCCTGGCCCTGATAATTTACCTTGGGATTTTCACCGAACGCAACTTTCATTGCCGCAGGGGCAAGCACGGTAATCCTGTCAATATTTCTGCCGCAGGTTTTCACAAAGGAAAAGGTCCCCCCTACGATATTGGCGCTTCCCGGGCCAATCATAGCAGAGGTAATCCCTGCCCGCAGGGCATCGTCAAAGGCGGCATCCATAGGGTTAATGGCATCCAGGGCACGCAGGTAAGGCGTAATGGGGTCCACTGTCTCATTGCAGTCGTCCCCCTCCATCCCCTTTTTCTCCTCTGTGATCCCCATATGGCAATGGGCCTCAATCATCCCGGGCATTACCAAAAGCCCCAGGGCGTTTATGGCCCGCACCCGCTCTCCTTCCGGCAAAGGAAAAGGGGCTCCATCTTTCATAGGCCCCAATTCCTTTATTTTCCCATTTTCAATGCATAAATACCCCTTTTCCCAGATGTCCCCGGCCATTGTCAGGATTTTACCGCCGATAATATACAGCCTTTCACTTAACATCTTTTTAACCTTTCTCAGTTTAATTTGGCCATCGGGTTTATGGGCTCGCCATTCTTGGTAAGCTTGAAGTATACGTTAGTACCCTCCACGCTGAAGTACTTAGTGGGTGCCCCCACTTCCGCGATCACATCCCCTGCGGCCACATAGCTTCCCTCGGAAACCAGAATATTGGAAAGCTGCCCATAGGTTGCCTCATAACCGCCTCCCAGCTCCATGGTAACGCCGTTGCCAATCTTCGGGTCTGTAAACACGGAAATAACCTTGCCCGCCGAAGCCGCAGTAATCAGGTCCCCCTGATTTGCCTGTATGATAATGGCAGGATTGTATTTATACTGCTGCAGGGTAGGGAAGTAAACAGTCTTGTCCATGCTGTAGTTTACCAGAATATTGCCTACAACAGGCCAGACCAGCGTATCAGAATCGCCAAAGGTCAGGGCAGGCTGCATGGCTGTAGACAGCGCCGGGGTACCTTCCCCTTCACCGCCAATATCCGCTGTCTGCTCCCCTTCTTCCTTTTTCGTCCCCTCCTTTGGTGCCTCCTGTGTTTTCCCTTCTTCTTTTCCCTTCTCTTCTTTGTTTTTTTCCTTCAGTGCCACTTCCGGGCTGGCTGTGGGGGAAGCGCCCTCAGACATGCTCACACTCCCTGACTGGTCCGGGTTTTCTACCTTCTGTGAATTTGTTTCCTGGAAATAAGGGTCATAATCCAGATCGTCAGAAGGGACTATTCCCTGTGTCACATTTTCTGATGGGTTAACCGGGTTTTCCCCCCCGAGCCCTGCCGCCGCATTATTCTCAATGGCGCTTAAGTCTACTACATATCCCTCATCCTGATTGCTTTTGTCCCTTCCCAGCCACAGCCCGGTAGCTGTCAGGGAACCTAAAACCAATACTGCTGAGGCAACCATAAGGAACCGTTCCCTGGCAAGGCCTCTTCTTCTACTTCTTCTCATATCTCTTCCTCCTGGAACTGTTGTTGTTCTTTTATGGTTAGTTTTACCCTTATTTCCTTCTTTATTCAAATTTTGTAATTATTACATCCTGAAAAAAATAGTTCAGGATTTCTACATAATCGCTCCCTTCCTTTGCCATTTCGTTTGCCCCGAACTGGCTCATGCCAAGCCCGTGCCCTGTCCCCTTTACCCTGGCAACAATCCTCCCATCCTCACTGTCCAGATGGAAACTGGAGGAAGCCAGGTGGAAAGATGCCCCAAACTGCTCGCCAGAGACAAATTTTCCCTCCCGCTCCACAAAAAGCACATACCCCACACTGTCCCTGTACAGGGAAAAAGACTCCAATTCATTTTCCACCGCCACACTGCCATCTTTCCTTATTTCCTCCTCCGTTATCTGAAAAGCCGGTGCCTGCTGCCAGAGCCTTTCAAACTCGCCCTGGGTATATACAGCCATACTGGTATAATCCCCGGCCAGAAAATCCCTGCTACATAGCACGCTTTTTAAATAAGGATATCCCGTAAGCCGCAGCTCCCCCGCATTCCTGGTAGCCCCGTTGCTTACCCCAAAGTACGCGCCGCTTACCGGATGGCCTTCATAAAAAAGGCAGACCCCCGCGCTCTGGGTTACCGCCGCCCAAATTTTCTCCGACACCTGCCCGCTGCCATACCCCCCATCCTCCACAAGAATTTCACGGGTGCTGCCCCCGCCCCGTTCCAGGGAGGCCAGCAGCCCGGAGCGTATCAGCACCGCCTGGGCCTTGAGCGTTTCCAGTTCCCAGCTTTCATCAATGCTCCTTGCCAGCCTGTCAGCCACATAGTCCTCCAGGGGGATCCTTTCGCTTCCCAGCCCGGTGGTATTACAGACAAACGTGTATCCTTCCCCCGCCTTCCTTTCCCTGTCCCCATATTCCGCCGCCCCCTCTTTGATATTGCCAAAAAGAAAAGTCACCAAATACGGGGCCAGCAGCAAAAACAAGGGCCAGTACCCTTTGCGTACTGGCCTTCTGTGGAACAAAAGAACCGTACCACGATTTCCATGGGAAAATCCTGGTACGGTTCTCTTTAATTTGACAGTTTGAAAGACTCTAAGTTTTTTCATAGGACACCTCCAGGCTATTTTATGCCCAAGTGCCCCGTCTATATACCATTTTTGCTGTTTCACATTGCCATGTCATACAGCCATTTTTCATATTTGCCCTGATTCTGCCGGATTTTTTCCTGTTCCCTGTGTTCTTTGCCCTCCTGTCCATGGAGCGCTAAATCCACATGCTGGACGGTCCCCACATTGCCGTTCTCATACAGGAAAAAACCGGTGCTCCGGACCGCTCCCCTGGCCTGGCCATCCTGTCCATTGATGGCGTAGTTGGTAGCGGCGTTTTGAAGACAGATTGCCCCCACCCCTTTTTCCGCCAGGGAATAAAGCTGCTGGTTCCCCTCTTCATCCGTCACCCAGATCTTCAGTTTATCCCAGATTTCATCCCCCTCATCAATAAAGCCATTATGGTCTGTGTCATAGGCTGCAAGGTCCGCAAACCCATTGCCGGATTTGGTGCCAAAAAGCTCCGACCCGTCGTTGATGACGCCGTCACCGTTTTGGTCCAGCGCCAGGTAACCACTGCCTGGTGCCAGGCGGTTGACCTCATCCTCCTGCCCGTCCCCGTCGATATCAAACAGGAACGTCTGGCCAGACAGGCCCGCGATATTCCCGTCTAAGTTGATCACAAGGGGATCGCACATTTTCACCTGGATGGCAGTAATGTTTTCCTCATAATACTCCTGAAAGCTCCGGCTCATTTCCAGGTCCAGGTTAAAGGTAATCTCCCTGCCGTCCGCACACCTGACGGTCCCAGTGGTGGAATAAGAGGTGCTTTCCGTTTCCTTCCGGTAATACTGGCTGCTGTAGGTCAAGGTTTTCACATTGACCATCCCCGTAGATGCCTGCATATCAGAGGAAGGCGCCGTCTGTCCCGGATCCTGCTTCCCCTGGCCAAACCCCCTGTTTCCCTGCCAGTCCTTTCTATGGGGAAATAAGATGTCCAGCAGGTAATTCAGGCATTCCTGCCGGATTTCCATCAGCTGTTCATGGATCGCCGAAGCCCCCATCTCCCGGAGCTTTCCCGACTGGAAGGTTCTCTTCATGGCCTTTAATTGGCCAAAGGCAGACTTTTGGGGATCCTCCTGGCTTTGCTTTTCCTGGGCCTGTTTCCCCCCTTCTTCCTTATCCGCCAAAGCCCCCTCCTCCAGGCTCTGAAGCCCGCTGGAGACGGTCACTGTGCTGACCCTCCCGGAAACAAAAGAGTAACGCCTATGGGATTCCATTCCTATTGCAGCGGAATCGATTCGCATTCTTCCTCCTTCTTTTTAGTCCCTTGCCTTTTCCGCCCATCCGTGATTAGAAAATGCAAAAATGATACACAACGGGGCTGTCCTTTTCCCCAGGGTATACCATCCATGGCGACTAAATCAATATTTTCTGCTGGTATTCTGGCCATAAACACCTGCAATATATTTATCGGCGGCAGGCGGATTTTATTTAGCAGGGAGAAAACTTTAGCGGAGCCTATGTAATGAAAAAGACAGAAAATGCCATAAAGCCCCGCCCGCCACAGGCTATATCACTGATTCGGGGAATAAAAACCACAGCCACCTTCATATGATTTACTATAAATGTCTCCCAAGGCAAATACAGTGAAACGAGGGCATCTATGAACCAAAAACCTACCGGCATAAAATTCCTCTTTAAATTTCTTCTCCAAGTATTCCAGGGCGCACTGATTGGGCTGGGGGCAGTGCTTCCCGGCATCAGCGGGGGTGTGCTCAGCGTGGTGTTCGGCGTCTATAAGCCTATTATGGAGCTGCTCTCAAACCCCCTGCGCCATTTCAGGACCCATGTGCCAAAGCTGTTTCCCTATATCCTGGGGGAGATCGTGGGTTTTATGGGGGTTGCGGGCGTGCTTGCGTTCTTTCTGGAAAAATACCCTGCACCGTCGGTATGCCTGTTTGTGGGGCTGATAGCCGGAATGCTGCCCTCCCTCTGGAAGGAGGCAGGGCTTTGCGGCAGGAATAGGAGCTCCTTTCTCTCCCTGGCCATGGCAATGCTGGCAGTCTTTACCCTGCTGCTGGGGCTGGGGGCAGCCTCCGTGGCCATCACCCCCGGCTTTGTCTGGTATCTGTTCTGCGGGTTCTGCCTTGCCTTAAGCATTATCGCCCCAGGGATGAGTTTTTCCACCCTGCTGATGCCTTTGGGCCTTTACACGCCCTTTGTGGACGGGATCGGGCATTTGTCCCGGGAAGTGCTGGTTCCCGCCGGAATGGGTGCCCTGATCACCATCGCCTGCCTGTCCCGGGCAGTGAACGCCCTGTTTGACAAATATTATTCCATTGCCTTTCACGCTATCGTGGGCGTGGTGGTGGCCGCTACCGTGATGATCATCCCTTTTGGGAGCTTTCAGTCTTCCACACGCTCCTGTATGGTGAATATTTTCTTCCTGGCGGCAGGGGTTTTTACGGCAACGGCCATGGAGAAGTGGAATGCAGGGGTGAGTACATAACAAAGACGCTGCCAGGCTTAGCCATCTGTCCCTGTATAAAACAAACGCCGTCACGCTCCACGGTCCGGCTTATTGTAACAAACGCCGCCGCGCTCCGCGGTCCGGCTTATTGTAATGAAAAAGCTGGCGATGGCCAGCTTTTTCCGTAATCCCATACTTTATGCCCCAGATATCTCCCGATGCTCACCAACAACATTAAGTGAACCTTTTTCTGGCAAAGCACTCTTTGGACTCCTGCCAGCAGTATTAGGAGAATCACCCATTTGTGAATCATTCTTAGGCGCTATGATCTTTTCCATATTTGAACCATTTACCGCTGTTATTTCCAGCCTCACAGCATCAATTTCATATTTCTGTATGTTTTTTATCACTTCATTCATCAGCTTATCTTCTTCCTTATTAAACAGATAATCTGCAATAATTTTCGGCAGTTTAAAAATCGAGAGGACCATAGTCGCGAAGGAAGAAAGTATTGCCGTAACAGCTCCGGTAATCACTGCGACTGACTGATATTGTTGATTAATCATTTTAACAAAAATAAAAAAGGATATCAAAATTGAAGCAACAAACAGGAACATCAACAAGATCATAATGAACTTAATAACACCAAAGAACCTCCTTTTTAACTCATTTTTATTCTCTACTGAACTTGAGATCTGCTCCTTATATGTATTCAGTATTTCTATATAGGTCTGTGTATATTCTTCATGCGGAACTATACTTTTTTCATTTTTTGTATTTTTATCATTCACCATTGGAAAGGCTTCCCCATACCTCTTTGAAAACAGCGTTAATAAATCACTTCCTTCATCCTTCTCTCAACACTGCTCTTCTTAGTCTCAAAATAATTTGACAAGTAAATAACTGTATATCTCATATGATAGCCAGAATTCTCCATCGCCTTTAAATATTGCCTGATAAACTGTTTTGCAGGCATCAGCAACTCAGCAGCGAATCTGTCTGCCCGGATTTCCACATCTGAATCATGCCCTTTTCTCGGATAGGTCCTGGAAAATAATAATCTCCTGTCAGATGATTCTGGGCTTCCAACATAATCCATTAGATAATGTGCCAACTCATGGGCAACGATAAACCTCTGGTGAAAATACTCTTCCCTGTCTCCAACCACAATCACCCTGTCGGTATTGTATATATCACGGGTCGTCCCACCAACATATATATTTCCTGATATATCCTCCGGCATATTAGCTTCTTTAAACGTAGAAATTCCAAATGCCCCGGCAATTGCCACAATCGGAGTTGGGCCGCTTATATCCCCATATCCCCCCTCTTCTAAAACTCTGTCTGCCAGCTTTTCCGCTTCTTTAACTGTATATTGATTTGCCGGATTTTCCTGCAAATGCGCAACTAATCCTTCGTACATAATACCTCCCCTCTCCATCTTGCATTTCCTTCTTCCGGGGCAATACAAATCAAATGAAACCCTGTTTCCCATTACGCTCTCCTCCACGTAATAAGATTACCATAAATTCCTTGGTTTTTAATCACCTATCAACAGGCCTTATAGCTATTTCCTCATGAAAATATCCACTTTTTCAACAATTTATATTAGAGTGGACGCCAAAATAAACGGCGTCCACAATACTCATAGCTTATTTTCTTTAAACCCTGTTATAATTAATCAGGCATCCCTTCAAAATGATCTGCCTCTCTTCTTCCGTAAGTTCCCCCAGCTTCAGGGTAAATTCCGTAAGTTCCCCGTCCCCTACCCGGTAAGCCTTGATCTCTTCCGCTTTCTCTTCAACCGCTTCCCTGATCCCCGGGAAGAAAAGGTAATCCTTATTCTGGAAGGGAAGTTCTCCCTCTTTGATCAGGAAGGGAAGCATTCCCCAGTTGATCAGGTTGGAGCGGTACCTCTTGGTGGCATACTCATTGGCAATATTCGCCCATCCCCCTAAAACCTTCTGGCAGGAAGCCGCCTGTTCCCGGGCGGAACCATCCCCCGGCTTAACCGCAAAGATGGCTGAACCGAAGCCCACGTTCCCCTTTCCTATCTCCGGATAGCTCTTTTTGATGGCATCCATAACCGGCTTAAGCTCCGGCTTTTCTTCCACTGGGCATTTCCCTTCCATCACTGCCTTCTGTGCCTGCTGGATATCCTTGGCAAGCCCCACATAAGCAGGGTCTTTCCGGGATAACGTAAACTCCGCAAGCCCCAGGGGATTGGAGCGGTAAGAGGAAGTCTCACCGGAGGGGATCAGCTCGTCTGTGGTGGTCACCGGGTCATGGATTTCGGATACCACACGGAGAACCAGATTTTCCGGCAACGCTGTCATTGCAGGCCAGTCCTTAATGTTAGGCCCAAACTGGATCTCAACGGAAGGATCCGCCACGCCTTTGGCGTCAAATACTCTGTTGGCATAAATATTCGCATCAAAATGATACTGGTATTTGTTGATGGCCCCCTGAAATTCTGTAGCGGCAGTGAGCACGCCTTTATTGGCAGCCGTTGCCGCAATAGAACGGGCATCCATCAGGGCAACAGAAGAGATCTGCCCGTTCTGCAGCTTGGAGCCTTCCCTGTTAGGGAAATTCCTGGTGGAATGGCGGATACTGAAAGCATTGTTTGCCGGTGTATCCCCCGCCCCAAAACAGGGGCCGCAGAAAGCAGTCTTCATTACTGCCCCGGTTTCCAGGAGCGCGGCCGCACAGCCGTTTTTGATCAGTTCCATATAAACCGGCATGGAAGCGGGATAAACGCTTAAGGTAAAACCATCAGAGCCAATGTAGGTATCCTTCATAATATCTGCTGCAGCGCAGATGTTCTCAAAGCCGCCTCCTGCGCAGCCGGCAATAATTCCCTGGTCAACCAGAAGTTTTCCGTCCTTCACCTTATTTTTCAGGGTAAAATCCACCGCCCCGTCTAAAGATACCGCTGCCTTTTTCTCCACATCATCCAGGATATCCATCAGGTTTGCGTTCAGTTCCTCAATGGTATAAGTATTGCTGGGATGGAAGGGCATGGCGATCATAGGCTTTATGGTGCTTAAATCGATCACGGCCATACCATCGTAATAAGCTATCCCGCCGGGATTTAATTCTTTGTATTCTTCTTTTCTGCCGTGGATCTCATAGAATTCCCTGATCACATCATCGGTACGCCAGATAGAAGACAGGCAGGTGGTTTCCGTGGTCATTACATCAATACCGATCCTGAAGTCTGCACTTAAGGAAGAGACCCCGGGCCCCACAAATTCCATTACCTTATTTTTCACATAACCGCTTCCGAAAACTTCGCCGATAATGGCAAGGGCAACGTCCTGGGGGCCAACACCCTTCATGGGCTCCCCTGTCAGGTAAACGCCCACCACCCCGGGCATGTTGATATCATAGGTCTGGTTCAGGAGCTGTTTAACCAGCTCCGGACCGCCTTCGCCTACCGCCATGGTCCCCAAAGCCCCATAGCGGGTATGGGAATCAGAACCTAAGATCATTTTCCCACCGCCGGAAAGCATTTCCCGGGCATACTGGTGGATCACCGCCTGGTGAGGAGGCACATAAACACCGCCGTACCTTTTGGCACAGGAAAGGCCAAACATATGGTCATCTTCGTTGATGGTCCCACCCACCGCGCATAAGGAATTATGGCAATTGGTGAGCACATAAGGAATCGGGAACTTTTCCAGCCCCGATGCCCTGGCAGTCTGGATGATCCCCACAAAGGTAATGTCATGGGAAGTCAGCTTGTCAAACTTGATCTTTAGCTTATCCATACTGCCTGATGTATTGTGCTCCTTCAAAATGCCATAAGCAATGGTTTCCTGCCGCGCCGCTTCTTTGGCAGGCTCCTTTCCTGTTTTTGCCTTTATTCTGGCAGACGCCTCCGGCCCCTCCGGGATCACTTCCGTTCCATTTACCAGATACGCGCCTCCGTCAAATACATTGATCATATCTTGAGTCCTCCTATTTATAGTTCCGCTCCTGCCCTCACAGGCACCCGCTGTTTTTAGTTCCGCTCCTGTCTACTGGGATTGCATATTGTCCCATATATCTATCATCTGCCGTGCAAATGCCAGCTCCTTGCCTGTCCATCCGTAAAGGATGCAGGTCCTGTAACTATACTCCGGCAGGCACACGTTGTTATATCCCGCCGTCTGTATGGAAAATACGTTTACATGGGGATTCACTTTCTGCCGGTAGGCAAGTACCAGTTCAAAAACATTGATAAAATTTCCCCTGCCGGGGTTCCCGTTATTACAGTTAAATCCCAGCATCCTGTACTGATTTAGCTGGCTGGCGGTCCCGTACAGGCCGCCATGTCCCGCCTGTTGGTCAGAATAAATAAAGATCTGATCCCAATGTTCCTTCTTATCTATAGCGTTATAAAAAAATTCCCAGATGCCGCCCTCTGTGGCACCCCCTACATCCGAATTTCCATCCCTTGCGATTTCCCTGCACTGGCGCAGGATCTGCCCCCGCCGGGAAACGGGATATACCCGCAGGGTGTCACCGAATTTTCCCACATACCCTTCCTGGGATACCGCAGCAGCAATCACGGAAGAAAGGTTATCGATCTCCGCCACCCTGACGGAACCATACTCGGTAGGGACCATTCCCCAGGCGGAGCCGGAATTGTCAGAAAGGCACATAGTCTTTCCCCGGAACAGGGGCAGATTCTGCACCGACAGATCCACACATTCTTCCAGGGCATCCAGAAGGATAGGGCGGTGGGCGCAGGTACTTTTTTCCACAGCCAGATGTGCGCTGTAATAGCGGAAGGGAAACTGCCTGCCCCGGGCTACCCCGGCTTTTAGCTGTGCAACATATTCCTCCGCAAACTGCCTGTCCTCAATTTCCGTAAAAACACCCCGCAGATTTCTTAACAGAGCCATATGCCCCATGGGGACCTGATGGAAGATCTCCTGCCAGCCCATGCCTTTTGAGCGAAGGTTTTCCCAGGTCTTTCCGGCAGGGGGAAGGGAAATCTCCCCTGTTTTCATAAACTGGTCTATCACCGGGGAATGGGCATGGGTAATCCTCACCGCATCCTTAAGCCCCATCTCCGCTTTCTTATATTTGGCTGCTTCGTAAGCTTCCAGGCTTCCCAGCTTCCTGGCAAGGGAACGCTTCAAAATACTGGGCATATTTCTCTTGCCATGATTTATGTACAGAAAGTAAGCCAGTTGTGACAGAGGATCATCCCCCCTTATCATGACCTGCTTTTCGATTTCATCAAACATGCCCGGATTTTCCCGGGTAAATGCTTCTCTGTCAGGGTGGACCGCCGCCCTTACCATAATGACCTGTGGGTTCAGGCGCATAAAAAAATCCTGCCGGAGCTTCGCCGCCCACAAAAGCGTCCCCTTAAAGTCCTCCGCCAGCGCCTGGTCTATTGCCGACTCCATGATTTCTGTCGTAGTCCGCCCGTCCCAGGAATCCGCCATAAGTAAATAGCCGTCAAGAAGCCTGCAGCTTCTGTACCGGGCATCCTGGACGCTGCCTTTGCGGTAATAGGAAGGCTCACCAAAAACAGACGATGCTGTAATCATTTTTAACGTATCCAGGGGATTCACCTGGTAAGATTCTCCCCCCATAAAGTTTACCACCGCCCCATTCTTTCCAGCGGGCCTTGGGCTGCCTCGAAAACGGCTCACGTTGATCTCCTCCTGCAAAAAAACCCCGAGAAAAAGCGGAAACGGTATCTGTCGTGCTCTACCATTGAGCTACTGCCGCATTCCCGCGACAGATGGGACTCGAACCCATAACAACGCGATCCCTGAATCGAAGTAACCGTTCCCTGCGCATCGGGGTTATTTACTTTCTATTATCACTATAAAACAGCCATTTGTCAAGCTTTCCTAAATGGCCGATAGTGTAACTTTACTTGGGGGATGCAACAATGGACAGCCCTCCCCTCTTATAT
>CAJTVD010000075.1 GCA_910579495.1 uncultured Lachnospiraceae bacterium | reverse complement strand
GGCGGCGTGGCACTGATCGGGATGCAGCTTATCCCCCTGCTTGCGAACCTGTTCAACTAAGGCAGGTGAGCGCCTATGCTGAATATCCTCGACCAGATCGGGCAGTGGATAAAAGAGTTCCTGATTGAGTGCATCACAGGGAACCTTTCCGGGCTGTTCGACCAGGTAAACGAAGCGGTCGGGGACGTGGCGGCGGATGTAGGAAAAACACCCCAGGACTGGAATGCCGGGGTGTTTTCCATGATCCGCTCCTTATCGGATAACGTGATCGTCCCCATAGCCGGAATTATTTTAACATTCGTCCTGTGCTATGAACTGATCAGTATGATTACTGAAAAAAATAACATGCACGATTTTGACACTTTCAATATTTTCAAATGGATTTTCAAGGTATTTGTTGCGACCTACCTTGTCACACACACTTTTGACATCACAATGGCGATCTTTGAACTTTCGCAGAACGTGGTGCGCCAGAGCGCCGGGGTGATCACCGGGAATACGAGCATCCAGTTTGATGCCGTCATGGGGAGCCTGACGGCGCAGCTTGAGACAATGGGGAACGGGGAACTGTTCGGGCTTTTGGTGGAAACGGTGTTAATCCGGATTACCACCCCGATACTGTCTGTCTGCGTCATGCTGGTGCTGGTGGGGCGCATGGTGGAAATCTATATTTACTGTTCCGTGGGCGCAATCCCTTTTGCCACCATGACCAACCGGGAGTGGGGACAGATGGGGAACAACTACCTGCGGGGGCTTGTGGCGCTTGGATTGCAGGGCTTTTTTATCATGGTATGTATAGCCATTTATTCTGTCCTTGTGTCAAATATCGGGAGCGCGGCGAATATCCACGGGGCAATCTGGAAGTGCGCCGGGTATACGCTGCTTTTATGCTTCTCGCTTTTTAAGACAAGTTCAATCTCGCGCTCAATCTTCAATGCACACTAAGGGGGACGGATGTATATGGAAGGAAGAAGGATGCCTGCCAGATACCGCATGGATGAAGCCGGGCAGATGCGCCGTACATGGAACGGCAAACTGCCGGAGGAATTTAATGAGCGGGATATGCTGCTGTTTGCGGCAGATACCGACCTTGCACTGTATGGGCGCGTGTCGGATGAAACGCTTAATGCGGCCAGGAAAGCAGGATACAGCTACGAAAACGGGGCGCTTATGCCCTTACAGGAAATGGAACATCAAAAGGAGGATGCTATGGAGAACCAGAACAACACATTGGAAATTAACGTAAAAGTCTATCCCATGAAGGAGGACAAAGGGAACCTGCTTGCCTTTGCCAGTGCAACGATCGGCGGCTGTTTTGCGGTCAACGGAATCCGCATCATGGACAGCGAAAAAGGGAAATTTGTCGCCATGCCCAGCAGCAAAGGCGGCGATGGGAAATACCATGATATCTGCTGCCCGACTACGGCGGAAATGCGCAAGGCCATAAATACGGCAGTCCTGGGGGAATATGAGAAAGCGGTGGAGAAGCCGTCCCTGCGCGGAGCCTTGCAGAACGCCGCGAAGGAGGTTGCAGCACGCCCCGCCCCGGAGGGCCAGAGGGTAGCGGATAAGGGGGCGCGGTGATATGCCGCCTGTGGCTGCATGGAACATGAGATCGGAAGGAGGGAAAAGGATTGGAATATCCGCAGATTTATAAACGATCCCCGGCAGAAGCAAGGGAGAGGGAAGAAACAGCCCTTTTCAGGGAGTCACACAAGCTGAATATTGCCTGTAAGAAAGCGGTTGAGGCGGCAATACGGGAGAACTTTGACGGGATGCACCTGAAAAAAGAGTGCATCAGGCCGGTCATGGAGGAGTACGGCCCTGACCGCGTGGAATGGGTGCTGGCAAATACCCTCCAGCACCTTAATTATGACGGACGCTTTTCCCGGAGCAATAGGGAGTGGGCAGGCAGTTTTGATATGGGCAGTATGCACGGTTCTGACCGGGGGCTGGATTTTATAGTAGGGAGCCATCCGGCTGTGCTGGACGGGTTTGTGGACCTGGTGCGGGAAGAAAGGGAGGCGGTAAGGAAGCAGCAGGAAAAGCCGTCTATTAAAGGCCAGCTTGCCGCGCCGCCTGTCCCCGGAGAAAAAAACACTGCAAAAAACAAAGACAGGGAGGTGAGGTAGGATGCCGTTTGTGCCTGTACCGAAGGATTTGACAAAAGTAAAAACGAAGGTGGCATTCAACCTGACAAAGCGGCAGCTTGTCACGTTCGGGCTGGGCGGCCTTGTGGGAATCCCTGCCTATCTTTTTACCCGTGGCAGCATAGGGAATGAATCCGCCGCCCTTTTGATGATCGGCCTGATGCTGCCCTTTTTTGCATTTGGGATATATGAAAAGGACGGGCAGCCGCTTGAGAAAGTGCTGAAAAACTTTGTAAACGTCACTTTCCTGCGGCCACCGGGGAGGCCCTACCGCACGAATAATGGCTATGCCGCGCTTATGCGGCAGGCGGATTTTGATAAGGAGGCAGAGCAGATTGAAAACAAGACAGCAGGCAAGGCAGGAAAGAAACCTGCAGGCCGCAAAAAACCAGTACAGAAAAGATAAGGAGGACTTAAAGGCGATCAGGCTTATGCCGGAGGGGAAACTGGCAAAGCAGGAAAAAAAGAGGCTTGTCGCCGCCGTGAAGAAAGCGAAGCGGGACGGGAAAATCCCGAAGTCCGCACAGGAGACGATCCCTTACCGGGAAATGCACCGGGACGGCATCTGTGACGTGGACGGGCATTATTTTACAAAACAGGTTGAATTTTTTGACATAAACTATCAGCTTGCACAGAATGAGGATAAGAACATCATTTTTGAGAACTGGTGCGACTTCCTCAACTACTTTGATTCTTCCATCCGCTTCCAGCTTTCCTTTATCAACCAGAGGGCGGATATGGAGCGTTTCAGAAAGTCCATTGACATACCGGAGCAGGGGGACGCATTTAATGAAATCCGGCGTGAATATGCCGGGATGCTCCGAGGCCAGCTTTCGCGCGGCAACAATGGCCTGACAAAGACAAAATACATCACCTTTGGGGTGGAAGCTGAAAACCTGAAAGCCGCAAAGACACGGTTGGAGAGGATTGAGGCCGACATCATGGCGAATTTCAAGGTGCTTGGGGTAAAAGCGAAATCCCTGGACGGTTATGAACGCCTTGTTATCCTACACCAGATGTTCCACCCTGCCGGGGAGAGGAAATTTCACTTTTCGTGGGATGCAATCTGGCGGACGGGGCTTTCCAGCAAGGATTTTATTGCGCCGGACAGCTTCACTTTCCAGAACGGGCAGTATTTTAAAGTGGGGCGGACTTACGGCGCGGCGTCCTTTATTCAGATTTTAGCGCCGGAACTGACTGACCGGATGTTGGCGGATTTTCTTGACCTGGAGAATGGCATGGTGGTGACGCTGCATATCCAGTCCATCGACCAGAGCGCGGCGATCAAAACCATTAAGCGCAAGCTGACGGATATTGATAAAATGAAGATTGAGGAACAGAAGAAGGCAGTGCGCGCAGGGTACGATATGGATATCATCCCATCCGACCTTGCAACATACGGAAATGAGGCAAAGACGCTGTTGGAAGATCTGCAGAGCCGGAATGAGCGTATGTTTTTGGTCACTATCCTTGTGATGAACCTGGCGGACAAACGGCAGAAGCTGGAGAATAATGTGTTCCAGACGGCAGGAATCGCGCAGAAATACAACTGCGCACTCAGGCGGCTCGCCTACCAGCAGGAGCAGGGGTTTGTATCCTCGCTTCCGCTTGGCGTAAACCAGGTAGAGATACAAAGGGGGCTTACCACAAGCAGCACGGCGATCTTTGTGCCGTTTACGACACAGGAGCTTTTCCAGAGCGGGGAGGCCCTTTATTACGGGGTAAACGCGCTCAGCAGCAACCTGATCATGTGCGACCGGAAGAAACTGAAAAACCCGAACGGGCTGATACTCGGCACACCCGGCGCGGGCAAGTCCTTTTCAGCAAAGAGGGAGATCACCAATTCTTTCCTGATTACCACGGACGATATAGCGATTATTGACCCGGAGGCGGAATATTCTCCCCTTGTGACAGCGCTGGGCGGGCAGGTGATCAAAGTTTCCCCCACATCCACGCAGTACATTAACCCGATGGATATTAACTTAAATTACAGCGAGGATGATGACCCGCTGATCTTAAAGAGCGATTTTATCCTGTCACTCATGGAACTGATGATGGGGAAGGTGGAACCGGATGAAAAGAGTATCATCGACCAGTGCCTGCGCAGGGTATACCACCGGTTTTTTGACGACCCGCGCCCGGAAAAAATGCCGGTTTTGCAGGATTTATATGAGGAAATCCAAAAGTACGGGGGAGATAAAGCGCGGCATGTGGTGGACTGCATGGCAATTTATGTGACAGGCTCCCTCAGCGTCTTTAACCACCGGACAAATGTGGATATAAAATCGCGCATTGTCTGCTATGACATTAAGGAACTCGGAAAGCAGCTTAAAAAGCTGGGGATGCTGGTGGTGCAGGATCAGGTGTGGGGCCGTGTTACCGTAAACCGGGAAGTGCATAAGTCCACGCGGCTCTATATTGATGAATTCCACCTGCTTTTAAAAGAGGAACAGACGGCGGCTTACAGTGTGGAAATCTGGAAACGCTTTAGGAAATGGGGCGGTGTCCCGACCGGCATCACCCAGAACGTGAAAGACCTGCTTTCCTCGCGGGAGATTGAGAATATTTTTGAGAACAGTGATTTTATCTACATGCTCAACCAGGCCGCAGGAGACAGGCAGATTCTGGCGAAACAACTGAATATTTCCCCTCACCAGCTTTCGTATGTCACTAATTCCAATGCCGGTGAGGGGCTTTTATTTTACGGGAATGTGATCATTCCTTTTATCGACCATTTTCCGAAGGACACCCATTTGTACCACCTGCTTACAACCAGGCCGGAGGATTTGACGGAGGACGGGAAATGAGGATAGGGCTGATCGACGTAGACGGGCACCGTTTTCCCAATCTCTGCCTGATGAAGCTGTCTGCTTACCATAAGGCAAGGGGCGATCTGGTGGAATGGCATGATGGCAGAAAGCGGTATGACCTTGTTTATATGAGCAGGGTATTCACGGACACCTATTCAAAAGATTATGAAGGAGATATAAAAGCAGACCACATCATAAAGGGCGGCACAGGGTACGGCCTTGACAACAAGCTGCCTGACGCCATAGAGCATATGCACCCGGATTATGGGCTGTACCCGCAGTATGCGGGGACAGCCTATGGCTTCCTTTCCAGAGGATGCCCCCGTGGGTGCGGATTCTGCATAGTCGGGGAAAAGGAGGGAAGAAAAACGGAAGCGGTGGCTGACCTGTCAGAATTTTGGGGCGGCGAAAAAGAGATCAAACTTTTAGACGCTAACATTTTAGCCTGTCCGGATTGGGAAAGGCTCTTAGGACAGCTTGCGGACAGTAGGGCAATGGTTGACTTTACGCAGGGGCTTGATGTGCGGCTGGTTACGCCGGAAAAGGCAGTGGCATTAAATAAGGTGAAAACAAAAATGCTGCATTTTGCATGGGATAACCCGGAAGATGACCTGATACCGTATTTCAGGAGATTTTTGGAACTGACAAAGGTAAAGGACAAGCGGAAAAGGCGTGTCTATGTCCTCACCAACTATGGCAGCACCCATGAGCAGGACTTATACCGCATTTATACCCTGCGTGATATGGGATATGACCCGTATGTGATGATGTACGAAAAACCCACCGCACCGGAAGAAACACGGAAGATGCAGAGATGGGTAAATAATAAACGGCTGTTCTATTCTGTAAAGGATTTTAAGGACTATGATCCGGGCGATTACAGAAAAAGGGCAGCTATTTTATGTTGAGAGGATGGGGATGTATAAAAATCTACTATTTTGTCTGCTGGAAGGAGGTGAAAGAGGGATATGGATAAAGATACTGCAGCCATGTACGAAACGGAAAAAGCCACGTTATATCACGCCGATTTTTTGAATATTGCAGACGGCTTTGCAGATGGCAGCATTGATCTGGTCTTTACTGACCCGCCTTTTGAACTGGCAGGCGGTGGGATGAAAAACGGGAAGCTGAATTATGAGAATGGAGAAATATTCAGGAATTGCGGTTTCAGTACAAAGTACATTGCTTTTAACAGGTGGATACCGGAAATATACCGGATATTGAAAAATGAACGGTATTTTTATGTGATGACCAATGACAGGAATCTTTTTTCCATCCATAAAGCCTGTACCGACTGTAACTTTAAATTCTGTGAATTGTTAGTGCTGGATAAAAAAATGACGGTGCCTTCTACCTATTATCCCAAAAGGGCGGAGTTTATCCTTATGTATAGAAAAGGGAGTTATAGGAAAGGGCATTTTGCGGGTTCAACGGTTATAGAGGAAAGGATACCGAGAGGAAAAGAAAAGCGCCACCCGACAGAAAAACCGGTAGCTATGATAGAGAATCTGGTCAGATGTTCCACGCAGGAAAATGAAGTGTGTCTTGACCCATTTATGGGGAGCTGCTCAACAGGGGAAGCGTGTATCAAGTTAAACCGAAGATTTATAGGCGTGGAAATAGAAAGCAGGTGGTTTAGAACTTCACAGAATAGAATCAAGCAATTATAAATCTTTTTTTAATCGATGGGGATGAATTGATTAAGACTTTTTTAGGCAGGGACAATGAAATCAGTTTTTGCAGGGAGGCGTATTTTCGGATACGCCTTTTCCATATGGAAAGAAGCCGGCAGGAAGGAGGAAAAGAACATGAACGATCAAAATGTGCAGACAGAACAGCTTCAGGAGAATGAAGCAGTTAAACAGTTTTTACAGCTTTTGATGGAGAACCGTCCCGATAAGGGGCAGGACTATTCCATGATGCTCTGGCAGATGGACAACATGGAAAACCAGCTTAACAAAGCATTAGCGGAACTGCACGAAGTTAAAGGGCAGCTTGCAAAAATGCAGGAGAACCCGGCAAAGCGCTTTGTATCCCGCATGGCGGATGCGGTGGAGGGCAGGCTTCAGGTGATGCAGGCGTGTCTTGCAGAGATGAAAGAGCGTATTGTGGAAGGCGCAAAGGAAGCTGTGGAAGGCTTTAAGCGAACCGGCGTAAAGGCGTTAGACCATACAGTTTCCGCGCTTGGTATCAAAAAGGCGCTGGAAAGTATACAGAAGGGCATCGGGGAGTCCATTGCGGATGTAAAAAAATCCATAGAGAAGGTGGAGAGCCTGGGGCATGAACTGCGGAGCGCAGGCGGGCATATGAAAAATGCGGGCCGCGCCCTGATAGGGAAAGAACAGCAGGCGGTAGACGGCGGGAGCGAGGGGCGCTTCCAGGCGGCTGTCCTTTCGCCCCTGCGCATGGAAAAAACGATCCTGAACCAATTAAATAACATGGCCCTTGCCGCAATCGGGAACATGGAGCGTCTGGAACAGGCGGCGGGGCATACGAGGGAGGATACGCTCCCGGAAGCCGGGCAGGAAGAACCGGAAGAACATCCGGAGGCGGCTGACCTGGACGATCTGGAGCCGTCCCCGGATAAAGGGAAAGAAAAACCGTCCGTGCTGAAGGATTTGCAGGAAAAGAAAGCGCAGGCCGCCGCCCGCCCTTCCCCTGCGCCGGAAAAAGAGAAGAAAGTCCATGAGGCAGCGCTATGAGGGGGCAGGAATTTCGGGCACGGGATAAAAAAGTCCAGAAAATGACCCGTGACGGCCTGACAGAGAAAAACCTGACGGCAGGTACTGAGCAGAGGATCAGCGGCAGGCTCGCGGATGTATCTTTTGGACGGGAAAAGGCGGAAGATGCGGCTGCAGGGCACCGCGCAAAAAGCCGGACGCAGAAAACCATGTGCGGTGACGGCGCACCTGTGCGTGATGCCGGCAGTGCGGCGGAGGGCAGGAAACGGTATGGGGCAGCGCGGCACAGCCCGATAAAGGAAACTGTAAAGGAAGAAAGGCAGGACGGGGAACCGGCAGCGCCAGAGGAAACAGCGGCACGGGGAGAAACAGCTATGCCCGATCTGCCGGAAAACAGGCATATTTTTGAGGCAGACAGGGCAGAGGCGGCAGATGCTTCCAAAATCCGGGCGGACAGAAAAAAGCGGATGGCGGCAAAATTCTCCGCTGACAGCGAAAAACCGGAGAAGGCTGCACGGCTGCATTATGAAAAAAGCGAGATACCGCCGGAGGAACGCGCCGGGGAGAAAGCCCCGGAAGGGGAAAAGGCTGCCGGGGAAAAGGGGGCGGCAAAGCCGCGCCGGATAAAGCAGTATGAAAAAGCACAAAGGAGGGTGGAAAAAGCGGAAGGGAAACTGATAAAAGCACAGGAAAACCTCCCGGCCCGTACCCGTGTGCGTCTGCAAAAGGAGCATGACAGTGAATCCGGAAAGGTAAAGCGCCGCCTGCGCTTTGAGAAAGAAACCATCCCTGAGAATGAAAAACCGCCCCTGATAAAAAGGGCGGGCAGGGCGGCCGGACGCACGGCATACACGGCGGCTGTCCTGAAAGTACACCAGAAAATCCGCGAAACGGAAGCGGATAACGTGGGCGTGGAAGCCTCACACAAAGCGGAGTTTGCTGTAGAGAGGGGCGCAGGGGCGGCACTGCGGAAAAGGCGGCAGCGTCTCCGGGAAAAACCCTACCGTGAAGTAAGGAAGGCGCAGGGGCGGCTTGCACAGGCAAACGTGGATATGGCCTACCAAAAAAGACTTTCCGAGAATCCGGAACTGGAGAAAAAAGCGCTGGCGAAGTGGATTCAGAAACAGAAGCTGAAACGCAGATATGCGGCTGCGGCCAGGGAAGCGGCAAAGGAGGTAAAACACACCACAAATGTGCTTTCCGCTGCCGGACAGGTGGTGCGGGCGCTGGCGCAGGCTGTAGCTTCCCATAAGGCCGTCCTGGGAATCGTGGGGATCGGCATACTGATCATTTCCATGTTCGGTTCCCTGTTTTCTTCCTGTTCCGCCATGCTTTCCGGCGTACAGTCCGCAGTCATATCCACCTGTTATGTGGCGGATGATGCGGAGATCAACCAGAGCGAACTAAGGTATACCGAACTGGAGACGGATTTACAGATGGAGATTGACCGGACGGAGGAAGATTACCCCGGATATGATGAATACCGTTATAACATCGGGGAGATCGGGCACAACCCCTATGAACTGATGGGCTATCTTTCCGCCGCCTATGATGATTTCACCTATACCCAGGTGGAAGCGGAGTTAAGCCGCCTGTTCGGGGAGCAGTACCAGCTTACAAGGGAGGAAGTCACGGAGATACGCACTTATACGGATGACGAAGGGGAAGAACACGAGTATGAATGGCATGTGCTAAAGACAACGCTGTCCGTACAGCCCCTTTCGGATATAATCGCGGGGAGCCTTGCGCCGGGGGATGCGTCTGACCGGTACGGGGTATATATGCAGACCTGCGGCAACCGCCAGTGTTACGGCAGCCCTTTTGATTTTGCTTGGATAAGCTATGTCACCAGCCCTTACGGGTACAGGGTACACTCCATTACCGCAGAGAAAGACCTGCACAGGGGCGTTGATATCGGCATAGCGGAAGGGACGCCCATTAAAGCGGCACAGGACGGCACCGTGGTATCGGCGGGAAATGCCGGGGACTACGGCTTGTGCGTGGTGATTGAGGGCGAAGATGGTTACTGCTCCCGGTATGCCCACTGTTCGTCCCTTTCCGTAAGCGCAGGGCAGGCGGTAAAACGCGGGGATGTGATTGCCGCCGTAGGAAGCACCGGAAGCAGCACCGGGCCGCACCTGCATCTGGAAGTGACCCATAACGGGGAGTATTTAGACCCTTACTATTATGTGGCAGGGGGCGGGGACGGCTACCTTCCGGGCGGAGGCGCGGCGGGAGGACCTGATTTTGGGGAAGACCCCGGCGCGGCTATGGGGGACGGCAGTTTTGCGGCTATGCTGGCGGAAGCGGAAAAATACTTAGGATACCCTTATGTGTGGGGCGGCTCGTCCCCTTCCACATCTTTTGACTGCTCCGGTTATGTGTCCTGGGTGATCAACCATTCCGGCGTGGGGAATGTGGGCAGGCAGACCGCGCAGGGGCTGTATAACCTGTGTACCCCGGTTTCCAAAGAAAACATGCAGCCGGGAGATTTGATTTTCTTCACAGGGACCTACTCCACGGCAAACCCCGTTACCCATGTGGGGATTTATATAGGGGACGGGAAAATGATACACTGTGGCGATCCGATCTCCTACGCCAATATCAACACAAGCTATTGGTCTGCAAAATTTTACAGCGGCGGCAGGCTGCCATAAAAGGAGGGAATTGCACCGAAATGAAACTTGACAGATTAAAGACAGAACTGGAAAAAGCAAAGCAGAAAGCGGCGGAGTGGCAGGCGCGCATAAAGGATATCGAGCGCCAGATCACGGAACAGGAAAACCTGGAAATCGTACAGGCCGTGCGGAGCGTCACCGCCTCGCCGGAGGAACTGCAAAAAATCCTGGGGATGATCCAGTCCATGAAGGAACTGCCCCAAAACAAACTGACCCAGAAGGAGGAAACAGATCAAAATGAAGAAGAATAGCATACGGTACACATTACCGGCGCTTGTGCTTTGCATAGGCGCTTTTTTTACGCCTGTGACGGCATACGCAAAAGGGGGCGGCGATACCACGCCGCCGTCCATCAGCGCGGAACTGTCAGGGGATACGCTCCATATTGAAGCAGACGATGAGGATTCCGGCGTGGATGCGGTGTATATCGGCACGAAGCGTATCAACTACCGCGTGGATCATGCGATAGACGTGGAATTTGAGGATTATGCCGGGACGGAAACAGAAACGGTGGGTGTTTATACCATTGATTTTGCCGGGAACCAGTCGGAGGTGGTAGAGGTAAAGAACCCCTATTATGAGGGTACGGCAGATACGGAAGCGGAAAATTCCGCAGAACCCAACCCTTTTACCCCTGCAGGGCAGGCTTCTGTACTGGACAATGCCACCGATGGGGACGGCAAGGAGTTTTATACCTTCATCACGCCGGAGGAAAATGTATTTTACCTTGTGATCGACAACCAGCGGGATTCTGAAAACGTGTATTTCTTAAATGCCGTTACGGAGGATGACTTGGCGGCCCTTGCGGAGAAAGGGGAAAAAGACGGAACCGGGGAGAGCGCTGTGCCGGAAGTTATTGTCTGCACCTGTACGGACAAATGTGAGGCAGGCATGGTAAACACCTCCTGCCCGGTGTGCAAAAATGACCTGTCGGCCTGCACCGGAAAGGAGCAGGCACCGCCTGAGACAGAGGAACCCGCGAAAGAGGACACAAAGAAGGGAAGCGGCGGCGCTTTTATTTTCGTCCTGCTTGCGGCCCTGGCAGTGGGCGGAGCCGGATATTATTTCAAGATATATAAGCCGAAGCATGACCTGGATGATGCCGAGGATTTGGATGAACTTCTGGAGGATGAAGATGAGGCGGAAGTCAATGAGGATTCGGACGGACAGGATATGGCAGTGGAGGCAGGAATGGATATGGATGCCGCCGCTTATGATGATTACCCGGAGGACGATGATCCGGACGGGGAGCCGGAACAGGAGGGGATGGAAGAATGACACGCTTTACGGATTCCCCTTATGAATATCTGATGACACAAAGACCCTATGCGGGAAAGGAGGCGGATGCGGGGCCGCCGCCTTATCCGCCGGAAAGCCGGTGCGCCGGATGCCCTTATGGGAGCGGGAAGCCCTGCATAGGCGTGTGCATGAAAGAACTGCTCCCTGCGTCAAAAAAACATGGAAAGGGAGATGCAAAAATTGGGAAAGACACATAAAAAAGCAGCCCTGCTTGCCGTGTTAGCTGCCGCCACCCTTGCGGGGACAGTTTTCGCCCTGTTCCCGGCATGGGAACGGCACAGGTGTGAGGAGAAACAGGAGGCAATGCTTTCCCGGCTGGAACTGTCTGTGCCGGAAATACAGGCTTTTGAGGAACCGTTGGAAACGGTAAAGGCAGCTTCCGTAACAGCGGTTTCAGTGGATAAAGCGCCTGAAACAGCAGCGGAGCCGGAGAGGGAAAAAATATCGGAGACAGGGGAAAAACAGGAAACAGAAAGAGAGGATGAAGCGGCGGCAGAGCCGGTGACAGCAAAAAGGCCGGAGGGGGATATGCCGCAGGCAGGCGCGGAGATCGGGATTCTTTCTATCCCCAAAATTGATGCGAGGCTGCCGGTGACGGCGGGCGTATCAGAAGAACAGCTTAAAATTTCCGAGGGATGGGTCATGCAGACCGCATTGATCGGGAGCGGGGGAAATGCGGTCATTGCAGGACACCGCAGCTATACCTATGGGAAGCATTTTAACCGCCTGGGGGAACTGGAAGCAGGGGATGAGATATTTTATACGGCGGCGGACGGCACGGAAATGTGTTTCGCTGTAAGTGAAATCCTGACGGTATTGCCGGACGATCCCGCTGTGTTTGATGCACCGACAGAGGGGGCTTCACAGCTTACCCTTTATACCTGCACCCCTGTGAAAGTGGCAACGCACCGGCTCCTTGTCCGTGCGCTGCGTGTGGAAGAATGAGAGGAGGAAACCAGAATGAAACAGATCAAAACATTATTGACAGCGGTATGTTTGTGTATATTTTTGTCTGTCCCTATGACGGCGTTTGCAGCGCCGGAGCCGGAACCTGCCACATGGACGGAAAGCATGGAGGGCAAGCCCGCGGATGCCGGGGAAGATGTGGGAAGCGCTAATTATGAAAGAGTATCGGAAGCAAAGCAGGAAACGGGAACGTCCCCGGAAGCAGGGGAAAAGAAGGGAACAAAGCAGGAAGCAGAGACGGGGCAGGCGGAAGCAAAGACGCAGGCCGCCATGAAAAGTTCCGGCACCCTGCGGATTCAGAACGCTGCGGCGGGCACCGGGGAGAGGCTTTCCGGCGCGGTGTTCGCAGTCTATGAAAAGGATGGCGCAAAGGCAGGGGAAGTTACGTTACAGGAAGGGACAGCCTCCCTCTCCCTGCCTGCGGGTGATTATTACCTGAAACAGCGAAAAGCCCCGTCCGGGTATGGCGTGGAACCTGCCCGGATCGTGTTTGCCATATCAAAAGGAGAGATTACATTAGCGGAGGTGACAAGCGAGATCGACCTGACAAATGTAAACCCGCAGGATATTATCCCCAAAACGGGCCAGACACCCCCTGTCCGGGCATATGCCCTTTCCATCCTCTGTTTTGCAGCCGCCCTCCTTTGCGCCGTTAAGCTGCATCGTATGGATGGTGGGAACCGGAAGAAAGGAGGTGCGCGCTCATGGCAGTCTTAGTCCTTGCGGAGAAGCCCAGCGTTTCACAGGCAATCGCCGCCGCACTCGGCGTGAAAGGGAAGAAAGACGGGTACATAGAGGGGAACGGATATATCATTTCATGGTGTGTGGGACACCTGGTAGGACTTGCCAATGCCGACAATTATGAAGCGCGCTACTCCAGATGGGCCAGGGAGGATCTGCCGATCCTGCCTGACCCGTGGAAATTTACCGTATCCCCCGGAACAAAGAAACAGTTTGGGATTATCAAGTCGCTGATGGGACGTGCGGATGTGACGGAACTTGTAGAAGCCACGGACGCAGGCCGGGAGGGAGAACTGATCTTCCGTCTGGTCTACCGGGAGGCAGGGTGCAGGAAGCCGTTTAAGCGGCTCTGGATTTCCTCAATGGAGGATTCCGCTATCCGGAAGGGGTTTGAAAACCTTGCTCCCGGAGAAACGTATGATGCCCTTTATGATGCTGCCCTGTGCCGCGCCAAAGCGGACTGGCTGGTTGGGATCAACGCGACGCGCCTGTTTACAACGCTGTATCAGGGAAAGACCCTGAACGTGGGGCGCGTCATGACGCCGACACTGGCGCTCCTTACAGACCGGGAACAGGCAATTACCGGATTTCAGAAAGAAAAATTTTATACCGTAGATTTGGACTGCGGTGGGTTTTGTATATCCAGCGGACGGTTTAAAAGCAGGACGGACGCGGAGAAGCTGCGGAAGCTGTGCGTAGGGAAAGATGCCACGGTGAAGCTGGCAGAAAGGCAGGAAAAAACAGAGAAACCGCCAAAACTGTATGACCTGACCACTTTGCAGAGGGAGGCTAACCGGATATACGGCTATACCGCACAGCAGACATTGGACTATATCCAGCTTTTGTATGAGAAAAAGCTGGCAACCTACCCGCGCACGGATTCCCGCTATCTGACGGAGGATATGGCGGAACGCCTCCCTGCGCTCTGCCGGTTGGTGGCGGCAGCCTTCCCCTTTGCATCCGGTTTTGACGGCAGAGTGGAAGCGGCGCAGGTGGTCTGCAATGCCAAAGTCAGCGACCACCACGCGATCATCCCTACAAAAGAGGCGGCAAAGGCAAATTTAGAGGAACTCCCCACCGGGGAGCGCAACATCCTCTCTCTGATCGCGGCGCGGCTTTTATGCGCTGTCTGCCCGGAGAAACATATTTATGCAGATACGGCGGTGGTATGTACCTGTGCCGGAGTGGAATTTATGGCAAAGGGACATACGGAGACTGCCGCAGGCTGGAAAGGGCTTGAAAAAGCATTCCAGGCGGCGTTAAAGAACAGGCCGGAGGAAGAAAAGGCACAGCCCTTTTTGCCGGAATTTAGCGAGGGGCAGGCTGTGGCAGTAAAGGAAGCCGTGCTGCATGAGGGAACCACAAGCCCGCCGCCGCGCTATACGGAGGATTCCCTCCTTAGCGCAATGGAGAACGCCGGGGCGGAGGAATTTGCACAGATCGAGGACGCGGAGCGCAGGGGTCTTGGCACCCCGGCTACCCGTGCCGGCGTGATTGAAAAGCTGGTAAAGGGCGGGTTTGTGGAGCGGAAAAAGAAACTCCTTGTCCCCACTGAGCGGGGCATGGAACTAATCAAGGTATTGCCGGACAGTGTAAAATCTGCCAGTCTGACCGCCGAGTGGGAAGCTGCCTTAAAGGAGGTGGAGCGCGGGGAATGCTCCCCGGAGGATTTCATGGAAGGGATTACCGGTATGGTGCGCAGCCTGGTGGAATCCTATGGCGATGCACCGATCACGGGGAATGCTTTATCCGCTTCCGGCAGGGAGGCGGTCGGAAAGTGCCCACGGTGCGGGAAACCGGTCTATGAGGGGAAAAAGAGTTTTTTCTGTTCCGCTTATAAAGACGCTGTGCCCTGCGGCTTTGCTCTGTGGAAAGAGAACCCCTATTTTAAGAGCAAGCGCAAGGAACTGACAAAGAAGGTTGCCGCCGCCCTGTTAAAAGACGGGAAGGTGAAAATGACCGGGTTGTATTCCGAAAAGAAAGGGATCATGTATGACGCAACGATTGTCATGGAGGACACAGGCGGAAAGTATGTGAATTTCAGGCTGGAATTTGATAAGAAAAAAGGAAAGGCGGAATAGGAGATGAAAACAGAACGGGAATTAAAAAGAGAGGCCGGAGGGCAGCCCCGGAACGGGGATCACCTGCTGGCGGCAGAACTGTCAGCGGAGCAGAACATGAACATGCTTGACGGAATCCCCAACAATGAAAAGCCCCGCGTAAACCAGAATTATGTGATTCTGGAGAGTGAGGTTGTGGGGCATAAAGAATTTGTCCTGGCACAGAACCCCAACGCGCCGCAGCCCTATGTCACATGGGAACGCAACATGCAGGAGGATGAGCGCAGGGGAGAGGAAAATTTCTATTGGGGGAAATATTTCTGCGATCCAGAAGCGGCGGAAAAGAATTTCCATGACCGGGCTGATGGGGAACGGGAGTATTTAAGGGAATACCGCCCGTCGCTCTTAGAAAGCCTGAGAAAGAACCAGGAGGAAATTGCCCGCCCCGTGGCTCCGGCAGGGGGACGGGAGAAAGGGGAAACGGCGTTATGAAATTATCCAATTATGAGAAAGAGACGATCTATTTATTTAACGAGGCAGACCGGGAGGCAAGCGTGTTCACCTATAATGATGCCTTAAAGAAACAGCTTGGGGAACTGTGCAAATCCCATCCGGAGCAGGTGCGCCGGACGGAGGATAACGGCTATGGCGGGATTACCTTTGCACTCCCGAAGAAATGGCTGAAAATCGCACCGCCCCGCGTCCTGTCTGCGGCGCAGAAGGAGGTTCTGGAGCGGATGAACAAAAAAAGATGGGGCTGACGGTTTTTCAGTTACCGCTTCAGCCCCTTTACAATGTCTGCAATGCTGGCAATCTGGCTGTCTGTCAGCGTTTTGATATCGTCGGCAAGCGCCCCGGCCGCTGTGGGGTTGCGGTTTTCCGCGTCAAAGAACTCCTGCGGCGAGATGCCGAAATAGTCGCAGATATAAAAGAAAACCTGCATGG
This sequence comes from uncultured Lachnospiraceae bacterium, assembly GCA_910579495.1. Lineage (GTDB taxonomy): Bacteria > Bacillota > Clostridia > Lachnospirales > Lachnospiraceae > Suilimivivens. The sequence goes on along the minus strand of CAJTVD010000075.1, from coordinate 1,912 downwards.
ACGGGAGGGATTTCCCGTTTTCAATCTTGTTGATATAGCTTTCACTCTGCCCCAAAGACAGGCTCATATCCCTTGCGGACACGCCTTTCTGGGCGCGGAGCTGCGACAGCCTTTGCCGAAAAAATTCTTCCATTGTGCATCACCTTCCTTTTCCTATCATTGTATTCCATAGGATAGGTATTTATTGGGAATTGTATTCTCTAAAGAACTTGACATATAGAATATAATTCCCTATAATCAGGCTACATATAGATTTTCAGTATATGCACAGGATAAAGGGGGATACTACGATGAGTATGAGGAAGATTTACCGGGAGATCGCGAGGAAAAACGGCGTGAGCGTAAAGGATGTAAAAAGGGATATGCAGGCGGCGATTGCGGCGGCATACCAAAACCCGCCAAAGGACGGCGGCGTCATATCAGCTTACCAGAGGCAGGTGCCGCGGAAAGGGGAAATCCCCACGCCGGAGGAATTTATACGGTATGCGGCGGGAAAAGTCCGGGAAAGCGTATAAAACTACAAGCTATAAAAACAGCATAAAATAAGAAAAGCCCATGACAAAGGCAGAGCGCCGGTCATGGGCTTTTTTTCTGCAAAAAAGGAGGGAACACATGGCAAGAAAATTACAGCTTGTCTCGGAACTGGCAAACCAGACCGCCCGTAACATCACGCGGGATGTGGACGGCTGGAAGCAGTACCTTGACACGGCTTCACGGCTATACAAGTATAAGTTTGACGAGCAGCTCTTAATCTATGCGCAGCGGCCTGATGCCACGGCCTGTGCGGAGATGGAACTGTGGAATGAAAAAATGCGCCGGTGGGTAAAAGCCGGCTCCAAAGGGATCGCCTTAATCCGCGGCGCGGAAACCGGCAGGCCCCATCTGGAATATGTTTTTGACGTGGCGGACACAAGGCCCGTGCGCGGCGCAAGAATGCCATACTTATGGGAGATGCGGGAGGAACACCATGCGCCTGTCCTTGCCGCCTTAGAGAACCGCTATGGGGAGGGAAGCCGGAAGGAATTAGGGGGCGGGCTGATGGAGATTGCGGCGAAAGCCGTGGAGGAAGCCTGCCCGGAATACCTGCGCGAACTTGCCTACGATGCGGAAGGAAGTTTCTTGGAGGGGCTTGACCAGTTAAACCTTGAGGTATGCTTCCGGGATACGCTGACGGCAAGCGTCCAGTACACCCTCCTTACCCGCTGCGACCTTGACCCTTCCGATTACATGGAGGATGAGGAACTGGCAGGCATCACGGAATTTTCCACGCCGGCTGTCCTCCACCATTTAGGGAGCGCGGCGAGCACCCTGTCAATGGAGATTTTGCAGGAGATTGGAAAAGTGATCAGGAATTATGACCGGGAGGTAATGGCAGGCCGGCAGAAAAATATCCAGAAAACGGCAGAAAATCCCCTTGCAAAATCCACGGACATAGAGTATACTAAAGTCACAGGGCAGTTTAACACTTTAAAGCGTGAAAGCAAAGAAAGGAGCGAAGATCATGGCAGCACTGACATACATAAAGAACGGGGATTATCAGATACCGGAGCTGATGCTGGACGGGGAGGAAGAACTGGAGGAGATGCCGATCGGGAAGTACGGGATGCTGCGGCAGACCTTCCTCATGGAGAACCATCACGGGACGTACACCTCCATGCTGCTGACGGGGAGGCTGATCCCCCACTTACGGCAGATAGACGGACAGGCGCAGGAGCAGGTAGACCGGACAGTGGCAGAGATGATGAAACAGCAGGGAGTGGACGAGAGCCTGAAAGAACGCGATCAGATGGCGTGGGTGCAGGCAGTCAACAGCCTGACGGCACAGGCGGAGGAAGCGGTGCTTCAGGAGATCGTTTACAGGTAAGACAGGAAGAACAAAAAAATGAGAAAGAGCAGGAAACGGCGGGTGATG
>CAJTVD010000074.1 GCA_910579495.1 uncultured Lachnospiraceae bacterium | reverse complement strand
CCCGGTTCCCGGAACGATTGCCAAAAACGGATATCATAAGTGATCGTTCCTTCCTGTATCGTACTGTCCTCGTTCTTCGCTCCCCGGATCTGTTCACTGCCCTCATATCCATCTTTATCCGGATTGACAGCTGCCTCTGCAATCTGAGGGATTCCCTCTATATATCTTTCCGCTATCTCATTGATACTATGAGCCTTATACTCTTCCATACAGCTTTTCATGATCCACGCCAGAATGACCTTATTGGCCAGGAGCCGTTTACATGCTACATCATAAGCGGCCTTTTCACCTGCCGCTGTAATATTTTTTGCCAGTATATTCTCAATCTCCATAAAACAGGCTCCTTTCTGTTATCCCTATTTTAACATATGTATCTCTGATAAGCTATATTTTAAGTAAATACTTTAAATCTTTCGTATACACTGGTACTTTATTTGCTTCTAAAAATGGAAAATATCTTCTCTTTCATTCATCTGCTAATGGGTATGCTCCATTCCCAGTCCCTAATTGAATTAATTGTGAAAATGAATCCACACAATTAAACCATCCAATCACAAATGCAACCTTTCCAGCCTTATCACTATCTATCTCATCCATTAACCAATCAAAATCTTGTTGAAATACTGACCAGTTTTTGCTTGCCGCTCTTGTATTAGCTGAACTAATCCAATTTTTCAAATATTTAACTTCAATTTTAAAATCTCTTTGTGCTATATACAAATCATGGTTTATTTTCTGTGCTTTTTTTTATCCGGGCACTTTCTCCTACCGTATAATGAGCATTTTGTTTAAAAGAATAGCCTATTCTTACTGTTATATCCATTTCATTAAACTTTTCATCAGCTTCAATTTTTAATTCCGGCTTATCCCATCCCCTATACAAGATATTGAATTCATCTATTGTATATAAACAGTTTGCAACTATGTATTGGTCAATTGTTGATCCCATTATATAATATCCCTTTCTGTTTCTAACCCCTACACTTATATGAATACTGGACTTTGTTATAAAAAGCCTCTTGGCTCGCCTTACACCATTCATTTTGAGCAATCAAAACAGCCGATACAGTGTAAGAATTCGTATTGCCATCAAGCTATGCATATCGGTTCAACTTTTTCGTATTGTTGAAGAAAGCTCTGCACTACCAATCTCTACTGCTTTATGTACCAATGTAAAAATTGCAACAATTTCTCCACCTGCGTCCACGAGAAAAAATGTAATAGACATTTTCTTTTTAGCGAATTCTATCGCATTATGCCATACAAAAATGCATTCCCAGAATAACGCCGCCCCCCATAGCAGCCCCATACTGTATTGTCAGCCGCCCTCCGGTATAACCCATGGTTTTCAGAATACCAAGATTTTTCCATTCCTGCTCCACCAGCCCGGAAATACTGTGCCCCATCACTGCCATAGCCACTCCAAACAGCACCAATGCAAAAGCCGCTAATATTGCAGAAAAAGCATTCTGGAGAATCCCAATAAAGCCAGCCATCGTATCCGCACTGTGGATAAATTCCGTATACATGGAAAGAGGCGTGTTTTCCACCTGGATTCTGTTTACTTCCGAAACCGTAGTGCCATCCTCCACCTGGATATGGATCATGAATCCATCCCTGACCAGAGCATCCATCCCCGTTTATTCTATGACGGAACCTATTTTTTCATAAGTCTTCTCCGATATCAGAAGCCCTTTCATCCCGATCATGGAACTGCCCATGCCCATTCCCTTTTGCACCTTCCGCAAAAGCATTTACCATAGCCGCCGTATTCCCGTTTGGGCGGGGGCTTCCATTTAACACTAAAATCTTCATACCTGCCTCCCCATTTCATGGGCTTTTTCCAAAGCGTTGTGCCCCCTTGCCATTCCCGGAGCGTCAACGCCGCCTGCAAAGATACATCCCGCAAGATATGCCCTCTCAAAGCAGGCTATAAATCCCTCCAGTCCTTTCTTCGCTCCATCTATGGCATGTTCGTCCTCATCTGCCGCTGCCGCCAGAAGATACATACACATAATCTGCCGGTATATAAAGGATTTGCCCGATCAAGAAGCGTCTTCATCTGTCCGCTCATCTCATAATAGTAAACGGGCGTGGCAAAGACCAGTACATCCGCATGCAGCATCTTTTCCACAATTTCACCGGCATCATCCCGGATGACACAATTCCCTGTTTTCTGGCAGGCCAGACAGCCTTTGCAGAATCCAATGGTTTTATCTTTCAGGCTCACTTTTTCCACTTTATGGCCCGTTTCTCTGGCACCGTTCATAAAAGCCTCTGCCAGCAAATCTGAATTGCTGTCCGCTCTCAGGCTGGTTGAAACCACTAATATTTCTTAACTCGTTTTCTCTCCCTTCTTCCTTTTAAAGTTATCTTTTTCCTGCCGGTTTTCCCTGAATCTGATAGATCAGATAATCCAGGCATGAAATCCTTTTTTCATCCGTGTGTACTCTGCCAAGCAAATATCTTCTCTGATGTTCCAAAAGTTCCAGCTGCTTCTCCTGCTGTCCTTTATCAAACCATCCCAGAAAATCCTCAATCATTCCAGGCTCACATCCGGCATCTTCCAGATTCTTTACAATGGATTCCCTGCTCCCTATAGCTATCATTCCTACACCTCTTCTGATGTATTTGGTAACTTTTGCAGACAATGGCGCTGTGTGCCAGTGGCGCATGTTTAGCGCAGACCGGAGTGAAGGCTCAGGCACGCATGCCTACAGAGATGCAACGCTTCTCTTTCCTATATTGGCGGCTGCCACAAAGTCAGTAACTACACAGCTTTTTGTTGGGTTACTGACTTCACTATAAATCCATATATAGAAAATAGCAAATATTTATATATAATCTATTTTCATAGTTGAAACCTATTGATATTTGTGTTAGGATTTTTTTACGGAATTATACATAAGCCTTGAAAAGTATATGGCATCTTCAAACATAACAGACACCAAAAACAGACAAGAAGGAGAGCATAATATGGAAATACGGGTACTTCAATACTTTCTTGCCATTGCAAGAGAACAGAGCATTATACGGGCCGCCGAGTCCCTTCATCTCTCACAGCCTACTCTTTCCACACAGATCAAAAACATGGAAGAAGAACTGGGGAAACAGCTGCTGATCCGCGGCACAAAGGGTTCCCGTAAGGTTACGCTGACGGAAGAAGGAATGATTCTCAGGAAAAGAGCGGAGGAAATTCTGGATCTGGTAAAGAAAACAGAGCATGAGATTACCTGCTCCGATAATGTGGTAATCGGAGATATCTACATCGGTGCCGGAGAAACCGATGGAATGCGCCTGTTGGCAAAAGCCGCCGGAAACTTAAAAAAACTTTACCCGGGAATCCATTACCATATTTCCAGCGGCAATGCTGTCTTTGTCAAAGAACAGCTGGATAAAGGATTGATTGATTTTGGAATCATATTTGGAACGCCGGATACGGACAAATATGAGGCATTGAAACTCCCGTCAAAGGATATCTGGGGTGTCCTGATGCGGAAAGACTCCCCCCTGGCAGAAAAAGAATCGGTCTCCCCGGAAGACCTGTGGAATCAGCCATTGCTGATATCACAGCAGGAAACAGAGGGCGGGAGAATCTCCCGGTGGATGAAACGCAGCCTCTCGGAACTGGATATTATTATGACTTATAATCTGTTGTTCAACGCTTCCCTGCTTGTGGAAGAAGGGCTTGGATATGCCATCTGCTTTGACAGGATTATCAATACTTCCGGTGACAGCAGGCTTTGTTTCCGTCCTCTGGCACCCACAATCGAAATCGAAATGTATATGATCTGGAAAAAATACCAGGTCTTTTCCAAAGCAGCCGAAAAATTTTTAATAATGATGCAGGGGAATATAAACACTCTTTTACCATAACATGTTTTATTTGTTCATGTCTAAACTGAAATATATGTTCATTCCGCTTTTTTATTTCATTAGTACAATCTTACTGGGATGTGAACATATAGTGGAAGGTAAACATGAACATTTTGGTCTTGCAATAAAAAATGCGCGTATAGATTGTGGTTTAACACAGGAGGCACTGGTTGAAATGGCAGGAATAAGCTGTTGCTATCTTATTGCCATCGAAAATACTCCCTCTCCGGATCCAGGCAGATGACGTTCATGCCAGACTCCCGCAGGTTGCACAGGATCAGCTTCAACAGATAGGACTTGCCCTGGCCGGAGTTGCCAAGGATCAGGATGGAGCCGTTGGCCTTGTCCTCCGCCCTCTGGTTAAAGTCCACCAGGACATTGCTGCCGAACTGGTCCCGGAACTCCTGGATACGCGCCTCCTCCGGTGTCCCGACTGGGACATTTTCTGCTCTTTTCAAATAGGCACCTCCAATCCGGTCAGGCGGGAAAGCCTGCCATCCGCCCTCCCCACCTGGTTTTCAGGCATAAAAAACACCGGACACATCCCTGCATCCGGCGCTCTGCCGTATCATCATTCTTTCTTCTGTTTATGCTTCTACTATAAGGCGGGGGACTGTCCCATCCCCTTCTGCTCCTGCCCCTCCTTAGGAAACGGGATCTCAAACAGCCGCAGGATCTCTTTCTGGGACTCAAACTCCCTCTCCGCAATAAATTCCATAAAACCCCTGTCATCCCTGTGCGCCTGCTCCAGCAGGGACACATAATCCCCCCGCAGGATGGGCGGCACGACTACAGGCAGGTATCCGTCCTGGACCAGCGCCAGGTTCATCAGCAGCCTTGCCACCCTGCCGTTCCCGTCCTTGAAGGGATGGATAAACACAAACCTCTTGTGGAGCTGGGCGGCAAATTCCACGGGATGGTATCTCTCCCTCTCCTTCTGTACCCAGGCAAACAGACGGCCCATCTCCCTTTGTATCTTCTCCGGGGCAGCCACGGGATACTGCGACCCTGTGATCAGCACCCGGACATCCCGGTAACGCCCGGCATACCCCGGCTCAATATTCTGGTAGAACAGCCCATGCATCTTCAACACGGTCTGCCCGTCAATACGCCTGTCCCGGAACACGGAGAACATAAAATCATAGGCTCTGGCATGGCCCACCGCCTCGAACACGTCCCGGAGCGGTTTCCCGCCCACCGTCAGGCCGTCCTCCAGGAGCACTTTCGTCTCGCTCTCTGTCAGGGAGTTCCCCTCCAGCGCATTGGATGTCCATGTCAGTCCGATCCGGTAATAATCCTGTATCTGCCCCAGTATTTCGCCTTCCATCGGACGCAGCCCATGGATCTCTTTCTGGAAAAGGTCTATTTTTCTCAGTATCTCCAACCTGTCACCATCCTTTCAAACCTATTGGCATCATACCACAAAATCCCCTGAAAGGGTAGGGTGAAAACCGTTCCCGCCTAATCATCCGGGATGAACCACCGCTCCCCACCCGGCTGGCGGACCTAAGGCTGGCTCTGATTTTTCAATACTTATAATTCTGGCCTTTCCTGCCCATTCATAAATATCCTGAAAAATACCTCTTACAAAGGTTCTCATTCTCATATCTATTCGCCTGTTTTTGGCAAATTTTACTTGCTGTAAATCAAGGCTTAACTGCCCAACAATACCTTGTCCCCATTTTTCCTCTGATTTTCGCAAAACAAGATCCCGTCCCAACTGCACATTATGTGAACCCACAATGATTGGAGTGTTATTCTTTTTATTTTGCATTGGTTTCACCTTCTTTTTAACTAATGCCCTTCTTCATTTTCATGACAATAAGATTTTGGCATTGAAAGCTATAAATAACAGTTTTTTTACCACAATTAACCTGATAAAACATATTATAAACTGATACATAATGATAACAGGAATAAGTAAAAATCCTTTAAATACTGCAAACACCAGCATTTAAAGGATTCTCCCAAATCGGAGTGACAAGACTTGAACTTGCGGCCTCTACTTCCCTAAAGTAGCGCTCTACCACCTGAGCCACACCCCGATACCATATTAACATCTCTGTGATGTTATTTCCTCTTGGAAATCACAAGTAATACTTTACAATATTCTCCTGATTTTGTCAATATGTTTTTTTAATTTTTTTTAAAATTTTGTCAGTTTTTGCCCATGTTGAATCTTAGGGCTTCCAGTTTTTTGGCTTTTACATATGCCTTATCTAAAAATTCCTCTGGTGTCAGATGTACATAATCCCAATTCATGGGCTCCAGCGCAGTGGCACCCCTGTAATGTGTCTGGGAGATCCTCTTCATGGTTTCCGGCCAGTTAACGCTGCCGTCAAATGGTATCTGGTGCTGATCCTGGCTTCCACCGTTATCATGCAGGTGCAGCGCCAACAATCGGGAGCCATACAGGGAAAGCAGTTCCTCCTCCGGGTCATAATTGCTGTGGTGGCAGCAGTCATAACAAAAGCCAATCCGCGGGGAATCAATTTTCTCCAGCACATAGGCCAGGTTACTGTAGTTCCACAAGTTTTCCAGCGCAACATTGACCCCAAGCAGCTCCGCCATCTCCGCTATGGCTTTCACCCGGTCCAGCCCTAATGGGGTGCAGGGATGGTTTTCGCTGGGCAGATGCATTACCACCGCCGGAATTTCAAATTCAGCACAGTCAGCAATACACTGTAAATAGCAGTCAGCCAAAGCCTGCCCATCCAGGTTATCCTGCCAAAGGTCATTCTGGCTGTCAAAAGGTGCGTGGATGTTTTCCAGAAACAGCCCCGCCTTCCTGGCAAGCTCCGGCCCGCTGCGGTAATCCCCTCTCCCAAAATCTTCGCCCCACCATAGCAGGACCCCGTCAAACCCTGCCTCTTTTATCAGCTGATATCGCATTTCCATGGGCAATTCATACCCAAACCAATCGTAAATCGTAATCATACCCTTATCCCCTTTGCTTTGTACCTGGATTTATTCAGTATAGCATGAGGGGATATGGGCAATCAACTTTATGTGGCCGTCATTAAACGACAGCCCCTGCCATAAGGTGAGCTTATTCACGGGGCTGAAGGGCCGCGGGGTCAGATGGCTTCCCCTTCACCGTACTGCCATTTTCCGGTTCCTTGCGGGGATTTCCCCTGCCGTTTCTTTTATTCACGTCTTCCCGGAGCAGCGTATACACTGTAGACAGCAGGGGGATAAACACCAGCATCCCAAAAATCCCCATCAGGCTGCCGCCTATGGTAACCGCAGCCAGCACCCAGATGGAAGGAAGCCCTACAGAATTCCCCACCACATGGGGATAGATCAGATTACCCTCTATCTGCTGGAGGACAACGAACAGGACTACAAACCACAAAGCCCTCACCGGGTCGTCCACCAGCATCAGGAATGCCCCGATAAAACAGCCGATAAAAGCCCCTACAATCGGAATCAGGGCGGTAAAGGCAATCAACACCCCCACCATCACCGCATAGTCAAACCTGAAAAGAGCCATGGATACCACAAACATAAGGCCCAATATCACAGACTCTGTGCACTGCCCCGTGATAAAATTGCTGAAATTTTGTTTTAAAAGTGTCAGAACCTTGCGCACGTTTTTATACAGCTTCGGATTCGTATAGGCTTTCAGCAATCTGTCGCACTGATCCCCCAGCCTTTCCTTCTGGGTCAGGATATAAATAGAAAAAACCAGGGCGATGAAAAAGTTAACGGTGCTGCTGATAATGCTGCCAGCTACAGTAACTGTAGAGCTGAGCATATTGCCCACCCCATTCTGCAAGAACCCCACCACAGTCCCGATAGTGGATTTCCAGTCAATCTCCACATTTTCAAAACTGTCCAGATAATAGAGAAGCTGTGGGTTTTCCGCAAAGATTACTTCAAGCTGGTGGATCAGGCCACTCCAGAACACTGGTATTTTTTTGGTAAGGACGGAAATTGCCTGCACAAGCTGGGGGATCACAGTAACTGCTACCAGTGTCACCACCAGCACCACAGACAAAAAGGCCATCACCATACTAAGCCCCCGCCTGCTCTTTTTCAGAAGTTTTCCCTGCCCCTTTATCCTGTGGTCCCCAAAAAGTTTTGTCTCGTAAAAATGCATGGGAATATTGATCACAAAAGCAATCATCCCTCCCAGGATAAAAGGCTTCCCTATTCCAATCCCAAAGACCATCGCCCCGTAAAGCAGGTCAAATTTTATAAGGGCAAGGATCACCAACCCTGTAAAAAGGATAAGCCCCCTGATTTTTCTTACGTTTTTTCGGTTTAAATTCATCTTTGATACCTCCTGCCTGCCGCCATCTGCGGCACAGCCCTAATCCCAATAAGCCGGCCCGCGTAATGGCAGCGTCTGTTGTTCTCCCCCCCTTCATCCCCTCTTCTCTCCTTAAAGGGCTTCCAAAACCTTTAACAGGTATTCCCAGACCCTCCCTACAGAGGCAATACTCAGGGCCTCCTTGGGGGTGTGGATATCTTTCATGTCAGGACCAATAGATACACAGTCAAGGCCTGGCATTTTATCAATCAAAAGCCCGCACTCCACCCCCGCGTGGATGGCCCGTATCCTTGGCTCCTTCCCGTAAAGCCCTTTATAAACCTCCACCATCTTATCCCTTAAGGGCGATTCTTTCTGATAGGCCCATCCGGGGTAATCCCCGCTGACTTTTGTCTCCGCACCTGCCAGCTCCGCCAATGCCTTTAACTTCCCTACCAGGGCCCTCTTGGCACTTTCCAGGGAGCTGCGCACTGATATCCCTATAAGCATTTCCTCATCGCCCATAGACAAAAGCCCCGGGTTCAAGGAAGTTTCCACCAGTCCGTGCATGGCGGCACTCATAGCCTGCACGCCATAAGGCAGGGTATACAAAAGGTAAATCATCCTGCTGCTAAGGGCCTCCCCTACTGCTTCTGTCACCTCCATGCCAGTGAAAGAACAGGTAACCTGTACCCCCCTGTCTTTCTCCGCCAGCTCTGTTGCCAGCTCCCTTTGCAGCCTTCTGCACGCAGACGTCATCTTTTCCCTGCATTCACGCTCAAAAAGCTCATCGGAAACTATCGTAGCTTCTTCCTTCCCGTCATCGTAAGCAGTGACCAAAATCTCCGCCTTTGCACTGGGCGGGATCGCATTATCTGCCACTCCCCCTTCTACCTTTACCAGGCAAAGCTCCAATTCCTTTTCCAGCGTACCCAGAATCCTCCCAAGAAGGCAGATAGCGTTCCCTCTCTCCCTGTGTATTTCTTCACCGGAATGCCCTCCCTGCAGCCCAGAGATGCCCACTTCACACAAAAGGCCTTTCTTTTCCTTCTTTTCAAAATGGAAATCCATGTTCACCCTTGCACCCCCGGCACAGCCGGAAAGGAAAATGCCCTCTTCCTCGGAATCCAGGTTGATCAGCCTCCTGGCCTTAAGGGGTTCCGCCGATAAAGCCCTCGCGCCGTCCATCCCCACTTCCTCATCTACAGTAACCACCAGCTCTATGGGGGGATGCTGGTAGCCCTCTCCGTCCAGCAGCGCAAGCCCGTAAGCTATGGCAATGCCGTCGTCTCCCCCAAGGCTGGTCCCTTCCGCACTCAGCCAGCCATCCTCCTGCTTCAGCTTCAGCCCTTCCTTTTCCATGTCAATGGCGCAGCCTGCCTCTTTCACCGCCACCATATCCATATGCCCCTGGAGCATTACCGCCGGATGGCCTTCATAGCCCTTAGAAGCTTCCTTCCAGATCACCACGTTGCCTGTCTCATCCTGGCAATATTCCAGGTTCCTTTTTTGGGCGAACGACACCAGATAATTACTGATCTGCCCTACATTGCCTGAACCGTGGGGTATGCTGCAGATCTCTTCAAAATAAGAAAACACATTTTCCGGTTCCAAACCTTTCAGCATATTCTAACCTCCCTCTCTTTCCTTATGGTTTATAAGTGTAACAGAAAAGACCTTATCCTCCGTAAAGGTAAGGTCTTTTCCTGCTTAAGCAAGTTTGCTCTTGGCAAGCTCTGCCAGTGATTTAAAGCCTTCCGCATCATTCACTGCCATCTCTGAGAGCATCTTCCTGTTAATATCCACTTCTGCCAGCTTAAGCCCATACATAAACTTACTGTAGGATAAACCGTTAAGCCTTGCTGCAGCGTTGATACGGGCAATCCAAAGCTGCCTGAACTGGCGCTTTTTCTGCTTGCGCCCTGCATATGCTGATGCCAGCGCCCTCATTACGGACTGTTTCGCTATCCTGTACTGTTTGCTCCTGGCCCCTCTGTAGCCTTTTGCAAGTTTTAATACTCTATTATGCTTTCTTCTGGCTGTCATGCCGCCTTTTACTCTTGCCATGTCTCATATCCTCCTTTTGACTATTATCCGCCTTATGTGCTTATAAATAAGGCATAAGCTTTTTCATATTTTTAACATTTGTCTTGTCTGTCATTGCAGGCTTTCTCAGATTTCTCTTTCTTTTCGCAGTCTTTTTGGTTAAGATATGGCTCTTGTAAGCTTTGCTTCTTTTTAATTTACCCGTTCCTGTAGCTTTAAAACGCTTTGCAGCCGATTTGCTTGTTTTCATTTTAGGCATAACTGTTTCCTCCTGTATATTAATATTAATTTCAGCCGACAGAAAAACTTCCTCCTGTCTCTATTTTAACTGGCGTGCGCACCTTTCCCCCTCCTGCGGGAGCCAGGTGCCCTTAACGCTTTTCAGTTAAAAACATGGTCATACTTCTTCCTTCCACCTTGGGGGCTTTTTCCATAACGCATATGTCTGAAAGCGCCGCTGCGAAATCATCCAATATATGCTTGCTGTTTGCCATGTGCGCCATTTCACGCCCGCGGAACCGCAAAGTCACCTTTACCCTGTCGCCTTTGGCCAAAAACTTCCTCGCCGCGTTTACTTTCGTATTGAGGTCGTTGGTGTCAATGTTTGGAGAGAGACGGATTTCCTTAATTTCAATGACTCTCTGCTTTTTCCTTGCTTCCTTTTCCTTACGGGTCTGTTCATACTTAAATTTCCCGTAATCAACCAGCTTACACACAGGGGGCTTGGCAGTGGGGGCGATCTTCACCAGGTCTACTCCGGCCTCCTCCGCCATCTGTAAGGCTTCCCTGGACGACATGATACCTAACTGTTCGCCGTTTTCCCCGACAACACGTACTTCCTTGTCTCTAATCTGTTCGTTAATGAATAATTCGCTAATGGCTGTATCCTCCCTACATAAAAACTAAAAAAGTGGATAGCATAACTATCCACTCAAATTTTACTCCATAATAAACCATTCGGCATTGCTAAATCCCACAAAATGATATGGAATAGTAACCTGCCCCTGGGATACCAGTCGAAAATATGAACACCTGCAAGCCCATTTACCGCAGGGTGAGAGTGGATACTCTGCTTCTTTTATATGGCCTGCTATGTAAATACATATCAGCCACATCCTCATTTACTCTAACACCAGTAGGCACAAATGTCAATACCCATTTTCATAAAAATTCCAGCTTCCCGCAGCAGGAAGGAACCTGCCCTGTCATGTGCCTTTATCTTCCTGCCCACTCTGGGCAAGGCTGACCTCTTCCTCCCTTACCAGGCGGATCTGCCCGTCGGATATTTCAAAATCTGCCATCAGTTCGTCATCCGCCATCTGGCTATAGGTAATCGTATAGGTCTCGTCCGCCAGGATCAGGTAAGCAAGCTGTTCTACCGCCTCATCGCCCATCCCATAGGTACTGCGTATTTTATAGCCCGGGATGCCGTCCATATCTATTTTTTCAAAAGACCTGACCGTAAGGTCCAGTTCCCTGCCAGCCTTTTGGTAAGCATCCTCCAGGGTTTCTTTGTAAATTTCCTCTGTAAGCCCTTCGGAAACCCAGCCAGCCCCGCTGCCCTCGGATACCGTATAATAAATATTCGAGGAATCTAAGGGGCTTCTCTCATGTATGTACATTCCGGGAATCTCTTCTGACTCCTGGTAGCCTGCCGGGATCAGCACCGCGCAATAATCTGCCTCTTCCCTGCCAGGCGCCTCCTGCCCGGCTGTCTTTTTCAGTTCAAATTCCTGCATTTCTATGTAACCGCTCTCCTGCCCCTCTTCCGTCTGGATATCGGCAACCGTAACTACCTTCTGCCCGCAGCCGGAAAGAAAAAGGGAAAGGAACATTATAAGAATCGCTTTTCTCTTCATTATCCCATTTCCTTCAAATAAATTACGGGACATGCCCGCTATTATTTATTAAAGCACAATTTGGGATAATATACAAGTGCCTGTTCCCACAGAACAGGGAAAACAACGGGCAGCACGCTACGCGAACTGCCCTTATGTTAAACAAAAGGAAATCCTGGCTGCCCTGTAGCCAAGCCAGGATTTCCCCAAGCACTCTTTGGGCGGTTACCGTTACAAACACTGTAACCGGCCTTTTGGGCTTTCCTTATCTCGCTGTGAAGGTCGCACAGGCTGTCTCTTTGCAGTTGCAGGCACCGCAGCCTTTGATATCTACATGGCCAGCGGTACATTTATAGTCGCTGTTGAATTTACAGTCAGACGCCTCGCAGTCAATGCTGATGGTCCTGCTGGGGTGCTCCAGTGCGCTTGTAAAACGGTCGCTTCCTGTCTGGGAAAAGCTTGCACAGCAGGTATCGTCCTTACAGTCCGCATGTTTGCCGCCTACGGTGATATCGCCTTTGCAACAACACTCACTTTTGTTATATACGCAGTTGTCCACTGCACACTTTAATTCTGCCATAATATCCCTCCTAATTTCAGTTTCCTTTCTGCCTGGCCAAATCCAATTACAGGCAGCCATTTTCACTGACAATATCATTATGGCAGTTTCCCTTATGCATTATTCACTGATTTTTATGGAATTGCTGTTTTCAGTTTTTAAACGGCAGTAATAAATATTAAACCAATAACGTTCTATCATGATAGTTGCCTTTTCTTCGCTTTCTATCCCTGCCATTTCCCATTTTTCCATAATCTCGTCCCTGGCATTCCCGCTGCCCAAAAACCAGAAATGCCCCTTTTCCTCCAGCAGCCCCAGAAGCGCCGCAATTCCCGCCCCGTCTGTAAACTCCCCTTCCACCAGGGGGTGGAGGGCGGGGTACATTTCCCTGGCCAGGCTCTCCGGCTTTCCGTACCAGAGATAGCTTTCATTTTCAAGATAATAGGCCAGGACGCCCTGTACCTGGTTAAAATTACAGACAACCGCCTCTTCCTCCCCAATCTGTGAAAGTGCCTCCCGTGCACTGGCCATCTGCACCCTTTTCCACATTTCTTCCCCATAAAAGGCCCGGAAGTTGCGGAGCCCTATTACCAGCAGCAGCCCCAAAAGCGGTAGGAAGAAACCTTTTTTTGCTTTCAGCCCTGCTGCCAGAATAGCAAAGGCAAGCCAGAACAGCCCCAGCGCAGGTATCATGTACCGGTATACGAAAACAGGGCGGATGAGAAAGGATGCCAGAAAGCCAAAGCCCACCACACCGGCCAGGGCGCCCACACAGCCCAGGATAAAAATCATTTTCCTTCCTTTTTCTCCCTCCCATCCCGCCTTTTTTTGCCTGGCCAGCGCCCCTGCCAGCAGCGCGCCCCAAACCAGGAAAAAAGCCAGGGCCAGGAAAGCATTTACCTTTCCGTTTGAAAAGGAAGGCTGGAAAATAAACTTGGCGCAGCCCCCCAGGCTCCGCCAGCTAAGAGGCTGTATCCAGTAGCTTTCTTTCACCTGCCCTACCTGTGCCCTCACCGCCGAAAACAGCCAGGGCATAAAGCCCAAAGCGCAGCAAAACCCGCTTCCCAGAAACCGGCCCGCTTTTTCCTTCAACCTGCCTTCTGCCAGCAATGCCACAAGCAGGTACAGATAAACCATACAGGCAGCCACACAGGCAAAATAATGGGTGTAACAGGCCCCAAGGGCATAGAGGGCCAGCGCCGCCCAGTTTCCCCACTGCCCCCGCCCGCTGCCCCGGGCCAGCCCATATGCGTGCAGCATAGCCGCCGTGACGAAAAACAGGGCGTAACCATACATCCGCACCTCCACAGTATAATCTGCCAGCTTTGGCATGGCAGGAAGCAGGAATGCAAAAAGCCCTGCTGGAAGCCAGCCAAAATACTTCCGCACCTTCCACCCGCTGTAAAACAGGCACAGAAAAAAAGGGACCACGGAAGCTATCTTGGCCGCCGCCGTCTGCCCCTCTCCCCCGGCCAAACCGAAAAACTGCAAAAATATCTTTACAATGATATAATAAAGCGGGGGATGTACATCCCTCGCCGTAATGGAAACCAGCCGCCCCAGGGGCTGGCACGCCAGCCCCATGGTATACAGCTCGTCATACCAAATATCGCTGCTAAAGCTTAAAAACACGGAAACCAAAAGCATCCCCGCGCCCAGGGCAAACAAAAACACCCCTGTGATTTCATCCCATTTCCACTTCCGCTCCATTCACAGCCTCTTTCCTTTTACTACGTCCTGCCTTCCCGGTTTGTGGGCCAAAGCCCTATATCTTCCGGGAACACATCAGGGCTGCTTTGCGCCCTCTTCTTCCTTCCGGATCTCTTTGGTCCTGATTTCCCTGGAAATCTGGCTGATAAATTCATCCAAAGGCTTGCTTCCCTCATCTCCGGCAAAACGGCTCCTCACAGATACCGTGCCGTTTTCTTCTTCCTGCTGCCCCACTACCAGCATATAAGGCAGCCTGGCAAGCCTGGCCTCACGGATCTTAAAGCCAATCTTCTCGGAACGGTCGTCTGTTTCCGCCAAAATACCACATTTCCGAAGCTCCGCTTTCACTTTTCCCGCATATGCCTCATATTTCTCGGAAATAGGCAGTATCCTTACCTGCTCCGGGCACAGCCAGGTGGGGAATTTGCCCTCATACTTTTCAATCAGCCAAGCCAGTGTCCTCTCATAACAGCCCATGGAGGTCCTGTGGATGATATACGGGCGCACCTTTTCCCCATTCTGGTCAATGTAATACATGTCGAAATTTTCCGCAATGGCACAGTCCAGCTGGATAGTGATCATGGTGTCTTCCTTGCCATACACATTCTTTGCCTGGATATCGATCTTAGGGCCGTAAAAAGCTGCTTCCCCGTCCGCCTCTGTAAAGGGAACGCCGTATTCCTCAAGGATTTCCCTGATCTTGCCCTGGGAAGTCTCCCAGTATTTTTCATCTCCCAGGTATTTTTCCCTGTTCTCCGGATCCCACTTGGACAGCCGGTAGGCCACTTCATCCTGCAATCCCAAAGTGGTCAGGCAGTACACCGCCAGGTCCAGGCATCTTTTCAGTTCTTCCTCCACCTGGTCGGGACGGATGATCAGATGCCCCTCGGAGATGGTAAACTGGCGCACCCTGGTAAGCCCGTGCATCTCCCCGGAATCCTCGTTCCGGAACAGGGTGGAAGTTTCCCCATAGCGCAGGGGCAGGTCACGGTAGGAATGCTGTGTTGCCTTGTATACATAATACTGGTAAGGGCAGGTCATAGGGCGCAGGGCAAACACTTCCTTATCCTTCTCCTCATCCCCCAATACAAACATCCCTTCTTTGTAATGGTCCCAGTGGCCGGATATTTTATACAGATCGCTTTTGGCCATAAGTGGGGTCTTGGTCCTCACATATCCCCACTCATTGTCCTCCAAATCCTCTATCCACCGCTGCAGGGTCTGTACCATCTTGGCACCCTTGGGCATCAGGAGCGGAAGCCCCTGCCCGATCACGTCCACTGTGGTGAACAGTTCCATCTCCCTGCCTAACCGGTTGTGGTCCCGGAGCCTGATATTTTCCAGATATTCCAGATATTCCGCCAGTTCTTCCTTCTTATTAAAGGCAGTGCCGTAGATCCTCTGGAGCATGGCATTTTCTGATTTCCCACGCCAGTAGGCCCCGGAAGATGAGGTCAGCTTAAAGGCTTTGATCCCCTTGGTACTCATCAGATGGGGGCCGGCACACAGATCCGTAAATTCCCCCTGGCTGTAGAAGGAAATCTCCGCCTCCTCCGGCAGGTCACGGATAAGCTCCACCTTATAAGGCTCGCCTTTTTCCTCCATAAACTGAATGGCTTCCTGCCTTGGCAAGGTGAAACGTTCCAGCTTTTTGCCTTCCTTGATGATCTTTTTCATCTCCGCCTCTATCTTGTCCAGGTCTTCCCTGGAAAAAGGCGCATGTTCAAAGTCATAGTAATAGCCCGTATCAATGCTGGGGCCGATGGCCAGCTTTGCATCCGGGAAAATCCTCTTTACCGCTTCCGCCATCACATGGGAGCAGGTATGCCGTACCACTTTCAGCCCCTCGGGGTCGTTTGCAGTTAAAATATTTAAAGTGCAGTCCTGGCCTATTATGGTGCGCAGGTCCACGGCTTCGCCGTCCACCTCCCCGGCGCATGCCGCCCTGGCAAGCCCCTCACTGATGTCCGCCGCGATCTCATATACGCTTTTCGCACTGTCATATTCTTTTACAGAACCGTCTTTTAGCGTGATCTTCATTTTTTCCTCATTTCTGCGCCGCTTTGTTGCACACAGGCAATGATGCCTGCCAGGTTTGTGGCACCAGCGCAGCCACAAACTTCCCTGTTATGCCGCCGTAAGGAACTGCCACAAAATCACCTGTGCAGCCTTCATAAGTTATTCGCGGCAAAAGGGCGTCGTCCTTCTACGCCTCTTCTACCTCCCACTCTTCATCGGCATCACAGTCATTTTTACTGATGTTGCCGCTGTTATTTCCATTATTGCTGCCAAACACTGTGGATTTTCTGGGTGAAAAAAACATGCCAAATACCATTCCCCCCAGAAGGCAGACTGCCATGGTCAGCAAAAACTCCCTTTTACTCATCATGGTAATGTCCGATAAGGTCCCTTTAAAGTTTTCCCAGTTTTCTTTCATATGATTACACATAATTCCCTCCTGT
This sequence comes from uncultured Lachnospiraceae bacterium, assembly GCA_910579495.1. Classification (GTDB taxonomy): domain Bacteria; phylum Bacillota; class Clostridia; order Lachnospirales; family Lachnospiraceae; genus Suilimivivens. The sequence goes on along the minus strand of CAJTVD010000074.1, from coordinate 2,841 downwards.
CCGCTTTGGCCTTATGGCAAGCTCCTCCTGCGCCAGGTACCTGACAGGTTAACTGGCAGCCTTGCCTTGTGTGCCGCAGGCATGGGCTCCCATGCCAAAGCCTTGCTGTTTAATCCTCCAGCAGCATTTCCTCTACGATCTCCGCCGCCGATGCCACCAGGGCGCTGCAGGGCCTGGAGGCATAATATTCTTTGGTCCTTGGGGCGGGTTTTGCGCTTTCCTCCCGCTGCGTAATGCCTAAAAGCTCCCGGCAGATAATGGAACCGTTTTTTTCCTTGAACCGGTCTGCAAGGCGCCTTACCAAAACATAGATCCGCTCCCTGCCCTCTTCATTTTCCGGATCAGTGTTCCCTTCCTTTAAGCCCGCCAGCAGCGCCATAGAAGATACCGCCCCGCAGATTTCCCGCATCCTTCCTACGCCGCCGCCCATAGGGCTGGACAGCTTCAGGGCAGTTTCCCTGTCCATGCCAAACAGCCCGGCATAAGTAACAAATACAGCCTGGGCACAGGTATATCCCGACTCAAAAGTCTCCACTGCCTGTGATACCCTGCTCTCCATCAGTTTTTCTTCCCGCAGCATTTTTTGTATTTCTTGCCGCTGCCGCAGGGACAGGGATCGTTGGGATAGACCCTCTCCGGCTTCACAATGGTAGTGGAGATCTTCTGCTCCCGGTATAACGCCTTGCGCTTGTCCTGGTCAAAGATTTCTTCCCACTCCGGCAGTTCGTAAAGCCAGTCTGCCCCTGCCGCCACCATATTCTTATACAAAAGCTCTTTCTCAAAAACTAGGTTCACCTGGGTGTCTTCCTCCATCTCCTCAATGGGATTGGCTTCCTTTAAGCTGTCGTTGATCCCGTCCAGAAAGCCTGTCATGGTCATAATATCCACACTGTACTTCTCCGCCAGCTCCTTTACTGTACCGGTTACCTCTTCCTCCGGATTTTTTAAAAGCTCCGCGTAAATTTCTTTTTCTTTCTGAAAATAAGCGGACCAGAGTCTCTGCAGATCGCCCTTATTGGCTGTCTCTGAATAAGCCATATCACGCCATGTTTTTAACAATGCCATAATTAGTTCCTCCTCGTCTGCTCCAGGCAGATAATTCTATCAGTAATATTCCGCAGCCTTCTGCTGTGTATTCTATGCTATTATATCCTATAAAATAAAAAATGTAAAATTATTTTCTCATCTGTGAATAAGTTCCGGTTTCCGGGATAATAATACTATTAGTCAATGGAACCCCCTCCTTTGACGAAGCGGGACAGCCCGGCCACTTAGCCGGGACCAGTTCCGCAGGTACTACAGATAAATTAATACTTATCCTCCCTTGGGAGGGTATATCCTCCCCTAAGGAAGCCTTTGGGAATGCGGAAGCCGCATTTTCAGGGGCTTCCGTTATGTTTAAGGGCTTCATTTGGGGGTGTTGCCAAGTTGTTGCCACGCCCTTAAAAGGGCGCGCTGAAAGCCAGTGTTTATCAGGGTTTCCGGCTTTCTGTGATTTTACATAATGTCTGCTTCATGGCCTGCAATGCCAGTATTTCAGGCACTTTCTACATGAATTTTTCTCTAAGTGCCCTTATCGAACATGTATTCTTTTCCAGCATTGGCAACAAGTTTAATGTTGCCATCAACTTCTTTGAGAACATTATGCAAACATAGCTTCCACTTGTTCACCGTCAAAATCATATATTTTAAATATTTCATTCTGTATAGCCAGATTGTCTTCGTAATCGTTTTTGCACTTATAGTAGGTGTTCAAGGTTGTACTTTTATTCTTATGTCCTATATTTTTTGAAACCAATGCCAATGTCAAAAACATCCGAATACTCTATGGAAATACCGTTAAGGGCATTTTCAGCCTTTTCAATATTTATAATGCGCGGCTTTCCTGCCCACTCAAATATGTCCTGGAAAATCCGGTAATGCATCCGGCACAGGCAGTCAAAATCAAATATCCTGACAGAATCATCCCTTGCAAGTTCCGCAAGCCTTAAGGAAACATAATCGGCCTCCGCCGCCTTCAGCCCTGCATCGTCCATGATGCCCAGCCGGTTTTTCAGGATTTCCGTATCCGGGTAAAAATATGGATCACGCATAAGCCATCCTCCTACCGTTTCATCTTATATCTCTGATCCAAAGCCTCCCTCACCTGTTCCATTGTGATCTCGCCGCGCTTTTCCTTCTCTATCAGCTCCTTCATTTCCGGTGTAGGCTCAAGACCGTCAACTTTTATCATGCCTACCGCATAATCCCATGCCTCGTCTTCCCTTACAAGCATCTGAAATCTCTCCTTTCCTTACGTTGGCTATAGTATAGCACAAACGGGGAAAATAGTCATAAAATCAGTAAATACATTCATTTTACCCCCTGCCTTTCCTTCCTGTTTTCCGTATAGATTTTTTCATTATTCCACTCACGCATCCACAATCCGCAAGTTTGTGCCCGCACAAACTTGTTAAGTGTAACACAGAAAATTTTAGCCAGCGTATAAACGCCGGACAGCATGAAAATCTTCTTTTTATGCGTAGTGATACTTTTCCCTGTTCCGATGAAGAAAAACCAGCGCTAGAATCATAGTGATTAACTCTGCTATCGGTACTGCAAGCCATACCCCTGTTACACCCCAAATATTCGGCAATGTAAGCAACAGCACTGTAATCAGTCCAAAAGTCCGCAAGAATGACAAAATTGCTGACAGCTTCCCGTTTGATAATGCAGTAAATGTGGCAGAGGTAAAAATATTCAGCCCACAAAATAGAAAACTGAATGGGAAAATCAAAAATCCATTTCGCGCAATTTCGTAAACAGGAGTTCCCTTTTCTGCAAAAACACGAACCAATGGCG
>CAJTVD010000073.1 GCA_910579495.1 uncultured Lachnospiraceae bacterium | reverse complement strand
TGTGGGCAAAATAATTTGCCCACACCCTGTCATTGATACTTTTTGGGCGGGAAGCTACGGGCGGTTTTTCTGGTTCCCCCAGACAACAGCCAGAATGTCTTTCAGGACAAGGAAAGCGTCCAATTGGCTATAGCCGTATTTCCTTTCCAGGTCTTTCACCATCCGGTCCAGTCCTGCTGCGTATTCTTGGATATCCACCTCATTCCGGTAAGTGGCAAGGACAGGGTATTTTTTGCTCCATGCCTTTGTCCAGTCAACTTTCTCTGATACTGCCTCATCAGTCCGGTCGATGATATCCTGGATTTCTTTTACATCAATATCAAATGCAATCAGTTCATCCAATGACAGTCCGTACAGATTGGCAAGTTTTTTGGATTGGCAGATGTCGGGCAATGTTTCGTCAAGCTCCCATTTTGAGATTGTCTGCCTGCTTACGCCCAGTTTCCCGGCAACCTCTTCCTGTGATAATCCGCTTTTTTTGCGGGCATGAAAAAGATTGTTCCCTAAACTCATGTTCATTACCTCCTTGGCTTTGTTTCAATAAATTATAAGTGGGGCAGGGATAAAAATCTACCAGGATGGGTGTTCATTTTTGCCCGTTTTTATTACAATAAGCCGTCCCGCGGAGTGTGGCGGCGTTTGTTACAATAAGCCGTCCCGCGGGGCGTGACGGCGTTTGTTGGCATAAGGATGTCTGGCGGAGCTTGGCATCCGTTGTTGGCATTTGCACAGTAGTGGGGAGGTTTTTGGCCATTCAATGTACCCTGACCCCATTCATTGTCTGGGTGATCCCCTTGACACTGGAGGCGTACTCTAAGGGGGACATGCCAGTCGCCTTTTTGAACTGCCGGGAAAAGTACTGGAGGGAATTGTAGGAAAGGAAGCCGGAAAGCTCAGTCATATTCATGCTTCCGTCCCGGATGATCTCCTTTGCCCGTTCTATTTTCATATGCTGGAAGAAGTCCATGGCCCCGCAGCCTTTTTTTTCATGGAATAAAGCCTGTAAGGAGGAACGGCTCAAAGAGAAAGCGCCGCATATCATTTCCAGGGAAAGCCGTTCATAGATATGGGCCTCCATGTAGGAAAGGATGTCCTCCAGGCGGCTGTTTTTGGAATATTTGCTGAAGGAAGAAGCGGAACCTGGGATCCGGTGCAGGATTGGAGGGCGCTGCTGCATCAGGGAGATCAAAAGCATTTCCAGATACATAAGGATCAGCTGCTCGGACCCAAAAGGCAGATCCTCCTTCAGTACCACCTGCTCCACAGAGGGAATGTGGAGAGGGGAGGCAAAACACTGCCTGGCAAGGGCAAGGAGGTGGGAAATGATCTCCCGCTCTGTGAGGGATAAAGTGTCCCTGCGGGAAGCGAAACACTTCATGGAAGGGGAAGAGGAGAGGAAGGAGACGGCCATCAGGTTAGGCGCGTTTTTGCCAATGGAGCGGATGGCATGGAACTCATTGGGCTCATGGAAAATAATATCCCCGGCGCCGAGCCTGTAATCCTGCTCCCCGGCAGTTACCAGGACAGTCCCTTTGTCCACATAGAGAAATTCCCAGAAATCATGGGATTCCCCGGCAAAAACAAAATCACGCATATATTCAAAGTAATGGATGGTGACCACCGCATGGACCACCAGTTCCCGCTTTAAGTCCGTGGGGATATAGGCCATAACTGAAACCTCCTGGAGGGGCTGCATTTTACTTCGCCCATATGATATTGTAACAAAAAGAGGATGATAGTACAAGAAAAATAGACGATAAGACAAGAAAAATACAGATAAGGATTATATAATATTATTATAGAAAGCACCATAGCCAGGTTTGTGTCAGTGCGGCATCCGCAGGCCTGGCAGGCACAAAAAAGCCGCGCAGAAATGAGATGAAGATGAACATTGAGACAAACGGGATCAAGATCAGGTTTGATGAAAAGACCCTTGCCTTTACCTTCCAAAAGGAAGAGGGAGGTGTGTGGAAATGGGACAAGGATTATGCCCCCTATCTGGAATGTGAAGAAGGAAAAATCCTTTTTGCCGATGCCGGGGAGATCCGCCACCAGGAGTACCGTACAGGTACCGGCCTGGGGATCCTCAGCACTTACTGCGGGTTCCCCAGGGAGGGAGGGCAGGCGGCCTATGAGTTCCAGACCCTTGTGTGGGTAGAAACGGTGACCCAGGATGTTTTCTGCGAGTGGATCCCTGTGAAGGAAGAAGGGCTGAAGGTAAAAAAGGTATTCTGGCCGGGCCCTATGGAATTTGATGAAAAGAGACAGGACTGGTACACACTGATCACCCAGCGCCAGGGGATGCTGATCCCCAATACCTGGGAGGTTGCCCTTAAGCCCCTGGTCTTTGACGGTTTTTTTGGCACCGCAGGCGCTTACATGCCCTGGTTTGCCCAGGTAAGGGGCAGGGAGGGATACCTTGCCATATGTACCACACCCTGGAATGCAGGGTACCAGGCACAGCACCCGGCAGGAGGCCCTTACACCCATATCGCAATGCGGTTTGAGCCCAGCCTTGGGAAGATGGACTACCGGCGGGTGGCCAGATATACGTTCCTGGAGGACTGCGACCATAATGACATCTGTAAAGTATACCGGGACTATGCGGACCAGGAAGGGCGGCTGCGCACCCTGGAGGAAAAGGCAGTGCGGAACCCTTCCATTGACCGCCTGATCGGCTGTGCTATCCTCCACAGGGGGATCAAGACCTTTGTCCATCCGGATTCAGATTTTTTTGACAAGGAAAAGCCGGAAAAGAATAATAACCTCACCACCTTTGCCCAGAGAGAAAAGGAGATCCAGGTGTTCCATGATATGGGAGTGGAAAAGCTCTATCTCCATCTGGACGGCTGGGCGGAGCCGGGATATGACAACTGCCATCCCGATTATGGCCCGGCCTGCGAAGCGGCAGGAGGCTGGGAAGGCATGAGATCCCTGGTGGACACCATGCATTCCTATGGGTATCTGTTCGGCATCCATGACCAGTACCGTGACTTTTATCTTACAGCCCCCAGTTTTGACGAGAATCTGGCCTGCCGCCTGATAGACGGCACCATTCCCAGGCACTGCAGATGGGCAGGGGGGCCCCAGTCTTATCTGTGCGGGACCCAGTCCATCCACTTTTTAAGGAGAAACTTTGAGGCACTGAAAAAGGCGGGCATTGCCCTGGATTGTGCGTATCTGGATGTGTTCACCTGCAATGAGGGGGATGAGTGCGACAACCCCATGCACCGGATGACCAGAAGGGAATGCTATGAGGAACGCTGCCGCTGCTTTGAATATCTGCTGAACAACGGGATCTTGTCAAGCTCGGAGGAGGTCAACGACTGGGCGGTCCCAAGCCTGGTATTTTGCCATTACGCGCCCCAGGAATTTATGATGCATGAGGCAGGGGAGCCCAAGCAGGCATTGCCGGTACCCCTTTACAACCTGGTCTACCATGACTGTGTGATCCAGCCATGGATGATGGACCAGGTAAGTGAAAAGGAGGATTACATGCTCTATGCGCTGCTCAACGGAGGCGCCCCCTATCTGATCAGGGACGGCGCATACCCCAACATCGACGGCGCCTTTGAGGGCGGGCAGGAGACAGTGCTGAAAGAGCAGATCGCCAGGGCCAGTGTGGTTGCCAAATTCCATGAGAAGGTGGGAAAATGCCAGATGGTACGCCACGAATTTGTAAACGGGGATCCCAACATACAAAAGACCGTCTTTTCCAACGGCGTTGGGGTCCAGGTAGACTTTGAAAAGCAGCAGTATGAAATTTTGGAGAACCAGAAATAAATTTACACAGACAGGTATCTGATGCTGATGCCAACTTTTCATGGGTCGGCCATGTAGGGGAGGCATGGTATCAGCTGATGCGCCGCCAGCCTCATCAGGCTTATGCCGGTGGGGCCGGCGGCGTAGGAATGAGGAAAGATATGGAAGAAAAGAAAACGCCGTTTTCACTACGGCAGGATGGCAGGAACGTGGTGTACCTGTCCTTTGGAAACCAGTTGAAAGGGAAACTTACCTTTCTGGAAGAAGATATTTTCCGGTATGATGCCAATTTTGAAGGGAGCTTTCCCTGCTATGCCAGGCCCAGGGAGCAGGAGCATAAAGCAAGGATCCAGCAGTATCCCGACAGCAGCCAGGCATATACAAAGCCGGAGGCCAGGATCAGGGAGACACAAGAGACCGTACAGGTGGCCTGCGGAAGTGTGTCCGTTATTTTTGAAAAAGAAACAGCCAGGATGCAGGTGCAGAAAAAGGGAAAAATCCTGATGGAGGAAGCCCAGCCCCTTGTGGTGGCAAAAGAGGAGACTGTCCAGAGACTGCGTCTGTGGGAAGAAGAGGACTTCTTCGGGGGAGGGACCCAGAACGGGCGGTTTGTACATACCGGTGAAAAAATACAGATCGTTAATGAGAGCGCGTGGATGGACGGCGGCGTGGCATCTCCTGCGCCCTTTTATTATACCACATCCGGATATGGGGTACTCCGCAATACCTTTTCCGACGGTGCCTATGACTTTGGGAAGGAAGAGGAAGGGATCGTAAAGGCCGTACATAAAGAGGCAGCCTTCAGCGCCTATTATTTTCTCTCTGGCGGAAAGGACCGGCGGGAGGTGGTAAGGGATATTCTCCAGGGATATTACCATGTGACCGGGAACCCCATTTTGCTGCCGGAATACGGCTTCTATGAAGGGCATCTGAACTGCTACAACAGAGATGCCTGGTCAGAGGATCAGGGGGAGAAGGCATGGACGGTAAAGGGCAGGGCTTCCTTTGAAAGCCAGGGGAGGACCCGGTATGAGAACGGTATGAGGGCGGGATTCCAGCTATCAGAGGGACAGCATTCCGAGTCCCTGAACGGGGAACGTCCCAAGGTGGCGGCCCAGAAGTATCCGGAGAGTGTGGATACCCCCTATGAGTACTCTGCCCGGTATGTGCTGGATACCTATGGGGAGCAGGATATGCCTCTGGGATACTTCCTGCCCAACGACGGATATGGCGGCGGGTACGGGCAGAATGGCTACTATATGCAAGGAGGCGTGCTGGAGGACGGCACCAGTTCAAAGGAACGGATCCAGGCAGTGGACGCCAATATTGCCAATATTGCGGAATTCACCCAATACGCCAACAGCAAAGGGGTAGCCTCGGGCCTTTGGACGGAGAGCAATCTGTCGCCGGATTCTGACAACAAGACCTATTGGCACCTGCTGCGGGACTTCCAAAAGGAGGTAGGGGTGGGAGGGATCACCACCCTGAAAACAGACGTGGCATGGGTGGGGCCGGGGTACTCCTTCCAGCTAAACGGGGTAAAGACTGCCTATGATATTGTGACCACCCTGAAAAACTTCCGCCCCAATCTGATCTCACTGGACGGCTGGGCTGGTTCCCAGAGATTCAACAGTGTGTGGACAGGAGACCAGACGGGAGGGAACTGGGAGTATATCCGCTTCCATATCCCTACTTATATCGGAAGCTCCTTAAGCGGAAACCCCAATATCGGCAGTGACATGGACGGCATCTTCGGGGGGAAAGCGCTGATCCAGACCAGGGATTATCAGTGGAAATCCTTTACCCCCCAGATGCTGAATATGGACGGCTGGGGAAGCTATATGAAAGCTCCCTTTACCTTCGGCGACCCCTATACCGGCATCAACCGTATGTATATGAAAAAGAAAGCCAGGCTGATGCCTTATCTGTACACCTGTGCGGTATCGGCGGCAAATATTGATACCGGAAACGGGGATACCGCCCTTCCCATAGTGCGTGCCATGTTTCTGGAATATCCCCAGGATCCTTATGCCTGCGGCCTTTCTGTGCAGTACCAGTTTATGCTGGGAAGCCAGATCCTTGTGGCGCCGGTATACCAGAATGTGGCGGCGGATGAGATGGGGAACGATGTAAGGAACAATATTTACCTTCCAGGCCGGGGACAGGTCTGGATTGATTATCTTTCCGGGGAGAAGTACCAGGGAGGGCAGGTCTTAAATAACTTTAAGGCACCCCTGTGGAAACTTCCGGTGTTCGTAAAAAGCGGGGCGATCCTTCCCATGTACGGGGAAAATAATTCCCCCGATGGGATAGACCGTACAAAACGCTATATAGAATTCTGGCCGGAAGGGAAAAGCCAGTACACTGTTTACGAGGACGATGGGAAGTATCTTTCCAACCAGACCCAGGAGGATGAGGACTATGGGGTGATCGACCATATTTCCTACGGGGACTGTGTCCGTACCAGATATCTCTCCTTAGTGGAAGGGGACAGGGCAGTGCTGAAAGCCGAAAAGTCCCAGGGAAGCTACCAGGGATATGAGCCCCAGAGGGTCACCACATTTATCGTCCATCTCACAGACAGGCCCACCGGGATCGGGGCGAAAAACGGCTCCCAGATACTGGCTGTGAGGGAAGCCCAGGACAGGGAGGCTTTCCGGGAGACGATACCAGGGCCAGGGGAAGCCATCTGGTTTTATGAAGAAGACCCGGGGATCAATACCTATGCTTCCGGGGAAGAAGAAAAGCTGGCGGAGCTGGTGGCCCATGTGGCAACGGCGCCTGTGCTGTCTGTGAAGCTGGCGGCCGCAGACACAGGAAAAGTCTGCCAGAGCGTGGAGATCACAGGGTACGTTAATGCCCTGCCCCGGCAGAAGGACGCAGAAAATCCTGCCCTTGCCATTCCACAACTGTCTGTGCCAGAGGGGAAGAAAACTTCTGAGAGCATCTGGCTGGCCTGGGACAGGGTGGAGGGCGCCGGGACCTATGAAATGCTGGTGGATGGGAGACTGTACGGGATGGGGGCAGGGATCTCCTATCTCCATGACGGGCTTTCCTATGATTCCGGCCACACCTACCAGATACGCGCAAGAAACCAGGAAGGGTACTCTCCCTGGAGCCAGGAACTGGCTGTGCGTACCCTGCGTGACCCCTGGCGCAATGAGATCGGCGCTGGTGGGACAATACTCTGGGAGGGAGGGGACGAGGCTGGCGCATTAAAATATGCCACAGACCACAGTTACCGGGGACTGTTCTTTGCCGCCGACGATGTGGTCACAGACAAGATCCCCTTGGTATTCGATTTTGGTTCCGCCTATGAACTGGATCATTTCGAATATTGTCCCAGGGACAGCTATGGAAGCGGTACGGTGCAGCAGATGAATATCTACGCCGGCCTGGACGGAAAGCACTGGACGCTTGTATGGGATGGCGCCGCCGGGGAAGAATGGCACTACGATACAGGGATCGAAGCGGAGAAGAATATCAAACAGGTTTCCTTAGACGGCGTCAGCGCCAGATTTTTGAAGCTGGAGATCGTTAAGTCCATCAGAAACTATTTTGCCTCCCACGAGCTCTCGGTATTTAAAAAGGATGGAAGCAGCCCCTTTGCAGTGGGAAGCACCAACAAAAATGAAAAGGTTTCCGAGGGAGACTATGTGAACATGAAAAACTACCTGGGAACTTCCCTGAAGGACGGTGCCACATTTGTGAACCAGATCCAGAAGCGTAACGGTGATATCAATGGAAACGGTATTTATGATGTCTACGACTATTCCTATACCATGTTCCAGTTAGATGGGGGTACCAGGCAGGAAGGAAAGGTATCCGGAAGGGCATTCCTTCACTTTGAGAAGGAGAAAGTGTCCCAGGGAGAGCAGTTCCAGGTATTTGTGATGGGAGAAGACGCCCAAAATGTCAACGCATTTGGTAAGGTGTTAGCTTACGACCCGTCCCGCCTGGCATTTGTATCAACGTGGCAGGACAGCCCTGTGGGCGGCATGGAAAACCTGACGGTGAATAAGAGCTATGGGGACGGCACGGCGGCCGTGAACCTGGCATTTGCCAACCGGGGTGACCAGCCACTTTTTAGCGGCAGCGGGCAGATGGCTTCCATTACCTTCAAAGCCCTTGCAGATATCAGCCCTAGGGAAGAACTGCCCGGAGGGGATATCTGCCTGATCGGCCCGGGGCATGACCTGACAGGAGAAGTGTAAAACAGGAAGGCAATACGGCCCTTTAGGTGGGCGCCAGAAACAAAAGTTTTTGGCGTCCACTTTTTGGCATTCCGTGGGAAATTGGAAAAGCTGCCCAGATACCGATTTGGTATAAAAAAACAGGGCAAGGTTTACAGGAAGCTGTGTGAAAGACATTGGACAGGAAGGAAACAGCTATGGTATGATGGAAAGATCAGGAGGGCGAAAGAATGACCAGAGAAAGTACAAGAAAGGTTGCCATCGGCAATAAAGTGATTGGGGGAGGAAACCCCATTTTGATACAGTCCATGACCAATACAAGGACAGAGGATGTGGCGGCTACAGTGGCGCAGATACACCGCCTGGAAAAGGCAGGCTGTGAGATCGTCCGCTGTACAGTGCCTACACAGGAAGCGGCGCGGGCTGTCCGGGAGATCAAAAAGCAGATCTCCATCCCCCTTGTGGCGGATATCCATTTTGACTACCAGATGGCGATCGCCGCCATGGAAAACGGGGCGGACAAGATCCGGATCAATCCCGGAAATATTGGCGGCAGGGACAAAGTGGCAGCAGTGGTGGCTGTGGCCAAGGAGCGGGGGATCCCTATCCGTGTGGGGGTCAACAGCGGTTCCCTGGAAAAGGAACTGGTGGAAAAATACCATGGCGTCACCGCGGAAGGGATCGTAGAGAGCGCCCTGGACAAGGTGCGCATGATAGAGGAGCTGGGATATGAAAATATAGTCATCAGCATCAAATCCTCGGATGTGCTGATGTGTGTCAAAGCCCATGAGATCCTCTCCCAAAGGGCGGGGTATCCTCTCCATGTGGGCATTACGGAATCAGGGGGGATCATCAGCGGCAATATCAAATCCTCCATTGGGCTGGGGCTGATCCTCCATCAGGGGATCGGGGATACCATCCGGGTATCATTGACCGGCGACCCGGTGGAGGAGATCAAGTCCGCCAGGCTGATCCTTAGGACCCTGGGGCTGCGGAAGGGAGGAATAGAAGTGGTTTCCTGCCCTACCTGCGGAAGGACGAAAATCGACCTGATCGGGCTTGCAGGCCAGGTGGAGGCGATGGCGGAGGAGTTCCCCCTTGACATTAAGGTGGCTGTGATGGGCTGCGCAGTCAACGGCCCTGGGGAGGCGAAGGAAGCGGATATCGGCATTGCAGGGGGCGAAGGCGAAGGGCTGCTGATCAAAAAAGGAAAAATCGTGAAAAAAGTCCCGGAAGGCCAGCTTCTGGCAGTTCTGAGGGAAGAACTGGCTCATTGGGAAGGACCGTCCGTTTTATAGGACAGAAGAAATGGTATGATATGGCTGTGGAAGCGGCTGGCAAGAGGCAAGGGGGATAGGAATGGCAAAGAAATTCTTTGAGGTTTTCCCGGCATTGAAGCTGGAGAAGAAAATACAGGATCTATTTGAGCAGGTTTTGGTGGAAAAGGTCTCCGCCACGAAAAACAGAAGCTATATCAGGGCCACCATTTCCTGTGACCACCTGATCCCCAAAGAGACGGTCTATAAAGTGGAGTCGGAAATAAAAAAACAGCTTTTCCCTACCCACAATATCCTGGTGAAACTTTACGAGCGTTTTCATTTGTCCGGGCAGTATACCCCTGAGAAGCTGATGAACGCCTACCGGGAGAGCATTCTGCTGGAGCTGCGGGAGTACAGCCCTGTGGAATATAACCTGTTGAAAGGGGCGGACATTACCTTCCCGAAGGAAAATGAACTGCGGCTTGCCATAGAGGATACGGTGTTTGCCCGGAGCAAAGCCCCGGAGCTTACCCGTATCCTGGAGAAGATCTTCCATGAGCGCTGCGGGCTTTCCGTTTTCTGCGAGATGGATTATAAAGAAAAGAAAGCCAGCAAGTACCGGGAGGAGGACGACCTGAAGATTGCCCGGCAGGTGGCGGAGATCGCCGCCCGGGCAGCAGGGGTGGGCAGCGCTGTGGCAGGGAGCCTGGCCGGAAGCCTGCCCCAGGCGGAAGGGGAACCAGGGCCAAAGCCCACCCTGCGCAAAGGGAAAAAAGCAGAAGGTGCAGGGGCAGCTATGGCGAAGAAGCCGGAAGCCCCAGGAGCCGGGGCAGGGGGAAGCGTTGCCGCTTTTTCCGGGAACGGGGAGAGAAAGGGCTTCCGCAAAGGCGATTTTGGCAAGGGCAAAGGAGGGGATCTAAGGCGCGGGGTGAAGCGTTCTGACAACCCGGACGTAATTTATGGGCGTGACTTTGAGGAAGAAGCCATGCTCATGGAAGATATCGTGGGAGAAATGGGGGAGGTGGTCATCCGTGGGAAGATTATCAGCTTCGATTCCCGTGAGATCAAGAACGAGAGAACCATACTGATGTTTGATGTGACGGATTTTACCGACACCATGACCATCAAGCTCTTTGCCCACAACGACCAGGTGGCGGAGCTTACCGGGGGGATCAAAAAAGGCGCTTTTGTTAAGGTAAAAGGGGTTACATCCATAGATAAATTTGACAACGAGCTTACCATCGGTTCCCTGGCGGGGATCAAGAAAATCCCCGACTTTACCAACTCCCGCAAGGACAACAGCGCCCGCAAAAGGGTGGAGCTTCACTGCCATACCAAGATGAGCGATATGGACGGGGTATCCGAGGCGAAGGACATTGTCAAACGGGCCTACCAGTGGGGGCATCCTGCCATTGCCATCACAGACCATGGGGTGGTCCAGTCATTTCCCGATGCCAACCATGTGTGGGAGGATCTGTGGAAGGCTGAGAAAGCAAAACGCAAGGAAGCAGGGGAGGAAAACCCGGACAAGCAGGACTTTTTTAAGATCATCTATGGCATGGAAGCTTATCTGGTGGACGACCTGCAGGAAATCGTGACAGGGGAGTCGGGGCAGGACTTTAACGCGGATTTTGTGGTATTTGATATTGAGACCACGGGCTTTTCACCGGTAAATAACCGGATCATTGAGATCGGGGCGGTGAAGGTGGAGAAGGGAAAGATCACAGACCGGTTTTCTTCTTTTGTCAACCCGGATGTCCCCATCCCTTTTGAGATCGAAAAGCTCACAGGCATTAATGACAGCATGGTAATGGATGCCCCTTTCATTGAGCAGGTATTGCCGGAATTTCTGGCTTTTTGCGGCGGGGCTGTGCTGGTTGCCCACAATGCCAGTTTTGATATGGGCTTTATCAAGGAGAATGCCCGGCGGCAGAATATGGCCAGGGAGTTTACCTATGTGGACACAGTGGGGATCGCCAGGATCCTGCTCCCCCACCAGGCCAAGCATACCCTGGACGCTGTGGCGAAGACCCTGGGGATCTCCCTGGAAAATCATCACCGGGCGGTGGAGGATGCGGAAGCCACGGCAGAGATCTTCGTGAAATTTATCCCCATGCTGAAGGAAGCAGGGGCAGATACCCTTGCCAAGGTAAACGCCATGGGGGATTCCAGCCCGGACATTGTAAAGCGCCTGCCCTCCTACCATGCCATCATCCTGGCAGAGAACAACATCGGGAGGGAGAATCTCTACACCCTTGTGTCAGAGTCCCACCTGACCTATTTCAGCAAACGCCCAAGGGTTCCCAAAAGCTTTCTCATGAAACACCGGGAGGGGCTGATCTTGGGCAGCGCCTGCGAGGCAGGGGAGCTTTACCGGGGGCTCCTGGATGGGAAACCGGATACAGAGATCGCCAGGATTGTGGACTTTTATGACTATCTGGAGATCCAGCCTCTTGGCAACAATCAATTTATGGTTGAATCGGAAAGAATATCCGCCATCAACAGCATGGAGGATATTATGGACATGAACCGGAAGATCGTTGCCCTGGGGGAAGAGTTCCATAAGCCGGTGGTAGCCACCTGCGACGTGCATTTCCTTGACCCGGAGGATGAGGTCTACCGCCGGATCATCATGGCAGGCAAGGGCTTTGCGGATGCGGACAACCAGGCACCCCTGTACCTGCGAACCACGGAGGAGATGCTGCAGGAGTTTGCCTATCTGGGAAGCGACAAGGCGGAGGAGGTGGTGGTCACCAACACCAATAAGATCGCGGACAGGATTGACGTGATGGCCCCGGTGCGCCCGGACAAGTGCGCCCCGGTGATCCCGGACAGCGACAAGACCTTGACGGATATCTGCTATAACCGGGCCCATGAGCTTTACGGTAAGGAGCTTCCCCAGATTGTAAAGGACAGGCTGGAAAAGGAGCTCCATTCCATTATCACCAACGGCTTTGCGGTAATGTACATTATCGCCCAGAAATTGGTGTGGAAGTCCGTGGAGGATGGCTATCTGGTAGGCTCCCGTGGCTCCGTAGGCTCTTCCCTGGTGGCTTTTATGGCAGGGATCACGGAAGTAAATTCTTTAAGCGCCCATTATCGGTGCCCCAATTGTTTTTATTATGATTTCGACTCCCCGGAGGTAAAAGCCTTTGCGGGAAATGCCGGGTGCGATATGCCGGACAAGATCTGCCCGAAGTGCGGCAAGCCCCTGGCAAAGGACGGGTTTGATATTCCCTTTGAAACCTTCCTGGGATTTAAGGGGGATAAGGAGCCGGACATTGACCTGAACTTTTCCGGGGAATACCAGAGCAAGGCACACAAATACACAGAGGTGATCTTCGGCGCAGGACAGACCTACCGGGCAGGGACCATTGCCACCCTTGCGGATAAGACTGCCTTTGGGTATGTGAAGAACTATTATGAGGAACATGGCAGCAGGAAGCGGGTGTGCGAGATCAACCGGATCGTGGGGGGCTGCACAGGTATCAGGCGCAGCACCGGGCAGCATCCCGGGGGGATCATCGTGCTGCCTATGGGGGAGGATATCAATTCCTTTACCCCTGTGCAGCATCCTGCCAATGATATGGAGACGGATATTGTGACGACCCACTTTGACTACCACTCCATCGACCATAACCTGTTAAAGCTTGATATCCTGGGACACGATGATCCCACCATGATCCGTATGCTCCAGGACCTCACAGGGATAGACCCTACCAAGATCCCCCTGGACGACCCCCAGGTAATGTCCCTGTTCCAGAATACCTCTGCCCTTGGCATTACCCCGGAGCAGATAGACGGCTGCCCTGTGGGCTCCCTTGGCATCCCGGAGTTTGGGACAGAGTTCGTTATCCAGATGCTCCTTGACACCAAGCCCCAGCGGCTCTCGGACCTGATCAGGATATCCGGGCTGGGGCATGGGACGGACGTATGGCTGGGAAACGCCCAGACATTGATCCTGGATGGCAAAGCCACGATTTCCACGGCAATCTGCTGCCGTGACGATATTATGATCTACCTGATCAACCAGGGAGTGGACAGCGCCCTGTCCTTTACGATCATGGAGAGCGTGCGCAAGGGGAAAGGCTTAAAGCCGGAATGGGAGGAGGCCATGCAGGAAAAGGGGGTGCCGGACTGGTATATCTGGTCCTGCAAAAAGATCAAATACATGTTCCCCAAAGCCCATGCGGCGGCTTATGTCATGATGGCCTGGCGCATTGCTTACTGTAAGATCAACCATCCCCTAGCCTACTATGCTTCCTTTTTTTCCATCCGTGCATCGGCGTTTTCCTATGAGCTGATGTGCCAGGGGCAGAAGCATCTGGAAAATGTGATGGCGGATTATAAGAGAAGATGGGATACCCTGGCCAAAAAGGAACAGGATTCCTATAAGGATATGAAGATCGTCCAGGAAATGTACGCCAGGGGATTTGACTTTATCCCCATAGATATTTTTACCGCCCATTCCCGGAACTTTCAGATCGTGGGGGAGAAGCTGATGCCTTCCCTCAACAGTATTGACGGGCTGGGGGAAAAGGCGGCGGACGCTATTGTAGAGGCGGCAAAGGACGGGGCGTTCCTTTCCAAGGATGACTTCCGCCAGAGGACCAAGGTGTCTAAGACAGTGGTGGATCTGATGGACAGTTTGCAGCTGCTGGGTAATTTACCGGAATCTAATCAGATCAGTCTGTTTGATTTTGTGATGTAGGATATTTGTATGAAACCTTGGAACTGCCATAGAGCTGTTGACAGTTTTAAGTGCGGCAGTTTCTTTTTATGAAAAGGACTGCCGCCATTTTTTAGCAAAACGATGTACCTTGTGCAATACCCCTATAAAATTAAGGAAGCAACTGTTTGTCCTGCTAAACTGTTTTTATATGGTTCAAAGTTTCCCCAATATCATTGGCAATACCGATAGACTGTTTTTGGATTTCGGTTGGGATATAGGTTTCTGGCAGGTTGACACATATATAAGTGGCATTGGGATTATGATAGGCCATTTGCCAAAAGGGATATTTAATAATTCCCGGTGTATTACTGCCAACACCCAATTCCAAATATACAATAGCCAAGTCTTTATGGCGGCTTACAAAAGTTTGATACCTGTCTGCCGCTATATGCCAGCCATTATCTTCAACAAAGGTATTGTCTGCCCGTAAATTCATTGACATAGGCGCACCGCAGACCGGGCAATGTGGAACTAATTGGGACGGAATACGCATATTCTTTTGTTCAGCAACCATTTTTTTGATCATGGGCCCGTTATCATACGTTCTATTGTGGCAAGGCTTTGCGCATTGCCATAACCCATAGTCGCCCTGGGTATAAAATAGCCTGTGCTTATCAAAACCTGCCTTTTGGAAACAATGGTCTACATTTGTTGTTAAAACAAAATAATCCTTTCCCTGTACCAAATTGTACAAATCATGATAGACGCTTTTCGGCGCATTTTGGTAACGGTTCATAAAAATGTAACGGCTCCAATACGCCCAATGTTCTTCTAATGTTTTGTAGGGATAAAAGCCCGCTGAATACATATCCTTAAAATGATATTTTGCTATGAAATCCGGGAAGTTATCTTCAAACCTCTTTCCGGAATAAGTAAACCCGGCAGAGGCGGACAGCCCTGCCCCGGCACCTATTAAGACAGCCTCTGCATTCTGGATTTTTATTTTCACTTTTTTGATATTATCCCAATAACTGTTTGTAGATTTCGTAATCGCAATCTTTGAAAACATTAAAGACCACCTCCAAATCACCTGGGTTACTTTTCTGATAATCTTTTACCGTCTGGATCGCTATTTCGGCGGCGGCTTCATTTGGGAAATGGAACTCCCCTGTAGAAATGCAACAAAAAGCAATGCTTTTTAACTGATATTCTGCAGCAAGTTCCAAACAGGAGCGGTAACACTCTGATAGCAAGCCGCGATCTTCTTTTGTAACTTTTCCGTAGATAACCGGGCCGACAGTATGGAGAACGTAGCGGCAGGGGAGATTATAGGCTTTTGTTATTTTGGATTTTCCAGTAGGTTCTTTTATTTTCTGCTTTTCCATGATACGGGAACATTCCAGGCGGAGCCCTATACCGGCAGCAGAATGGATGGCGTTATCAATACACCCATGACAGGGAACAAAACAGCCTAACATAGCACTATTAGCAGCGTTTACAATAGCGTCTACAGATAAACGTGTAATATCGCCCTGCCATAAATAAATCCCGGATTCCATTGAGGGGATATCTGCTAAAGAGATAATGCCTTTTTCTATTTTTTCCTCTTGTAAATATTCGTCCTGTATGTCCAAAAACTCCTTTGTAACTGGTTTTGGCGGGCGGATATTCATAAGGGAGCGTAACAGCCGTTTCCTTTCATTTTCCTCCACAGGAATATGGAATGATGTTAGCCCGTTATCTTCGCTTATGAGATATTTTATCAGAAAACTAAGCCTTTCTGCCTGTGTCATAGCGTTCTCCTTTCTATTGCCTGTAAGGGGCATTATTTATCAGTGACAAAAAATATTCTGCTTTACCATTTGCACAAATAACCGCGATTTTCATAGTTCCGTTCCTCCTGTTTTTCTTTTTTGGGTTTTGCCTGCGGCTTGTTTTTTCCCGCTGGCAAGATTATAATATATCCGTAGGGAGAAAATATAAAGTAGGAACTTTATTGTGCCGTAGTTACCCAAAGGAAACTATTGTGAAGAAATGGGGGATTCTGATGGAAAAAATTTTACCTGCCTGTCCTGTAGAAACCACTTTGATGCTTATCAGTGACCGCTGGAAAGTTCTGATTATCCGTGACCTGCTGGAAGGCACAAAGCGTTTTGGGGAGTTAAAAAAATCTGTTGGAAACATTTCGCAAAAAGTATTGACTGCCAATTTACGCTCAATGGAAGAAAATGGGCTGCTTACCCGCAAAATTTATCCAGAAGTACCGCCACGGGTAGAATATACCCTTACTGAAACAGGCTTTAGCCTGAAACCTGTTTTGGACGCGATGTTTTCATGGGGAACAGAATACCAAAAGAAAAATAGCTAAAGTATGCCTGTCGGAATTTTATCATTCAAAATGGCAGGGATGGTTGTATTTATGATAACTGGATATTCCCATTGGGACAGTAAAAAGAAGGATGTATACAGTAAAACAAAATTTCTGATGTATCAAAGGAGAAAACCATATGAAAAAGTTACCCGAATTTATTCCCGAATACAAAATTGAAATAAGCCCCGGGGCTCCCTTTTCTGTAAAGTGGGAAGAGCTCATGGGATGGTTTTTGGTTCCCAAGCTTGGTGAAAAAATATCTTGGGGTATGTATGATATCCCGTCCCGCAAATATATCCATATATATGATATGCAAGTCACAGGCAGGGCCAAGGTCCACGGTATTGAAGGCGTAGAGCTTACGGCAAGAGAAGCATCATACTCGGATAAAAGCGAAGTGGCAAACCGCACTTTCGTCGCACAGCTTACAGATACACATTGCCGTTATCTGGCAGCTTTCAGAGATGATGGGGATGCCCGCAGCTATATTACCTTCCTTGATGGCAATGAATTTATGCTTAACTGGGGATTTGGCGAAGACAATTGTGGCAATGAAACTCATCTGGAAATAAAAGGTGATATTAAGAGAGTTGGAGCAACTGTCACAAGCGCGAAAAAGGATTTTCTCCTGGATATCGTTGGAAGATACACTGTTGCTATTGGTGGCAGGAGCTATGATACAGTGTGCGTGATGGTTATTGGAACTTATAACTGTGGCGTGGTTTCGGAGCAGTTCCTGGACAAAGACGGAAGGACGATTCTGTGGCGCAGATTCAATCGTGACGATTGGGCGGCCGAAGGCTATCAGAAAAAGTGGAGCGAACAGTTGCCGGAGAACGATAGGCTTACTGTAAATGGCATCACCTATGTTCATTGGTATGATTGCATCACCGATTATATTCTTTGATTAAAAAATGGCAAGGCAGGGGGCAAAGTTTATTTCAGTTGCAGATAGGAACCAGGCATTGTTTACACGGAAGACCGGGCACGATGGTATGCTTGGGGAGAAAGGGAGGAAAACGATTTTGTTAGGCATATATTGTCTCCCAATTAGGCATAGACTTGCGGATTGACCCCGAAAAAGCCCAAAGGCCGTGGAAAAAAGATCAAGAATGTCAGAAAAGATCCAGGCTGTAAAAGTGGCCTATACATAGGGTGAATGACGGCCATAATGCCAGGGAAAGTTATTTGTTCAATTTGGCGGATGGGGCTGTCTTTGAAAAGCTGATTTAACTTTAAAGAAGGGGGATATTACAATGATTCAGTTCAGGGCAATCACGGAGGATAATTTTGATCAGATCGTTCAGATGAAGAGGCCAGAGGGAGAGACTTTCGTGGCAGCGAATGTCTATTCCCTGGCCCAGGCATGGCTTTTCCGCCAGGCAGGTGATGTGTATCCATTTGCCATCTATGAGGAGGACAAACTTGTAGGTTTCATGATGCTGGACGAGGATCTGGAGGAACGGTGTCTGGTAATCTGGAGGATCCTGGTTGCGGAAGAAAACATAGGTAAGGGTTATGGTACGGAAGCGCTGCGGCAGATCATACATCTGGCCAGAGAGAGCGGTAAATACGATTTTATGATTTTGGACTGTAGCCGGGAGAACGGGCGTGCATGGCATGTGTATGAGAAGGTTGGGTTCTATGATACCGGGGAAGTGGAGAATGAAGAGTGTATCATGCGGCTGGATCTCTAAAGCCGGATACCGGACACGGTGTTGGCTGGAGACGATCTCATGTCTGCCGCCCTCCAGGGGCAAAGGCTTCACAGCGGCATGATCCCTGCCAACCGTTGGCCAAAAAAGCTATAAAACTTTTAACGGGCTGGTGCAAAGCAAAGAAAGGAAGCCTTTACAGATTCAGTGGTCAGGGAACATGTTTCGCGAACACGGAACAGGGAAAGGCTATGGTCATAGGGATATGAAAAAAATCTTAGAACATCAGGTACCCTTTCCGGTAGGTGCGGAATCGGACAGCTTTACTGCGGCACTTGCGTCTGCGTTGGTCATTGTACGCGGATATACGGAAGAGACGCCATATTGGTGTGGGAGAAACCGCCGTTATTGCATCCATTGCAGCTCCTGCGGCGACCGTCTGCTGGAACGCCATCAGGAGTCTATCTACCACTGTCTTTTGACAGCATCGACACTGGCTTTTGGTTTCGATTATCCGTGGGATGACACCGTGGAACCCCATTCCTTGCCGGGATTTTCCAACGGCTGGCGGTGGGATGAGAGTTTTGTCAATGAACTGGCGCGGTTTGCAGGATTTTCCTATCTGCGCTTTGACGGCGCAAGCGCACAAGAAGAGGTGCTTTCCACGATGAAAAGCTTTTTGGATGCTGGTTTTCCGGCACTGCTGCGGTTAGAAAACGAAATGGAATGGATCCTTATAGTGGGCTATGAGGCAGACACTATATATGGTTTGGGTTCACAGTTCCATGCTTTGCCTGATAGCTGGCATTCTGTGCTGCGTGACGCTATTGTCATCACTGGCAATACAGCACCTGGCATGTCTTACAAAGAACTCCTGGAACGTATCGTATCTGCCCTGGCCTATGATGGGCATATGGCACTTGAAAATGTGATTATGGATGTGCTTGGCCATGTAACGGAGGAAAACGCCATGGATATTGCTGGCATGATGTGCGGCATCAACGGTGTGCCGATTGAAGCAAGATGGCATGCAGCAGAAGCATTTGGCGGCCCTGGAAACCTGCTATGGAATATTTGCACAAATAAAGAAATACATAGTCGGCTGGGCAATGTTTTTATTGCTCGGTATCTTATGGATGAAAATGATGGAACACATGGTATCGGATGGAAGATATGGAATGCACTTGGTGTGGGGCCAAAGACTGGATATGCTGTTACCAAGCAGTCTGCAGCTATGATTTTACAAAGGGAAACACAGGAAGCGTTGAGCATCAAAGCTTCCTGTACCAACAGGCAGGAAACCTGAAAAGTGCAAAAATCGTCTTTCACTGAATTTAATATAACAGAAAATTTGAAGTATGGGAAGACATAAAATCTTCCACAAAAGAACTAATGGAATAACTATCCTCACCTTCGCCTTTTTTTGTTAATATTTTTTTCTTCCTTTTCATGAATTATATATTCATTTAAATATATCAAATTTTCAATTATTGCAATATTATTTTTTATGTAAAAATTTTCTTCATAAAGGTATAATGCTTTGTTAAAGAATCTTACAATAACAAGGGCCGTCAGCGAAAAAATAATTGATATCATTAAAAATCTAATTACCTTTATAAACGAGAAATCTTCAAAATAGAATTGAACAATTACATCCCATATAGGCATAATCAGGACACTTAACTAAAATTGTAATTTTTTGTTTCTCTATTTTTTCTTTCCGTTTTTTGAGCTGTTGATTTATAATTTTTATAT
>CAJTVD010000072.1 GCA_910579495.1 uncultured Lachnospiraceae bacterium | reverse complement strand
TGTATATTATACAAACTCTCGCTCCGCGAGACGGCGTTTGTTACGGGAAACTGGCGGAGGGAGAGGTTAAGGGGCAGCCCTGGCTAAAGGCTCATAGTACAATCCTGCTTCCGCATAGGATAAAGGAAAGCGGCTGTATGGGAAGTATGAGATGAAAGCAAAGGCGCTGTATCATGTGGGTATTTACCTGCGGCTTTCCCGGGAAGAGGCACCCTCCCAAATGGGCAGCAGGGAGAGCGGCAGCATCAGCTCCCAGAGGGAACTGGCAAGAGACTTTGTCCTTAGCCGGAAGGATATGGAAATTTTTGATATTTATGCAGACGACGGCTATTCCGGGGTGAGTTTCAAACGCCCGGAATTTGAACGGTTGATGGGGGATGTGTACGGGGGCAGGGTGGACTGCATTGTAGTAAAGGATTTATCCAGGTTTGGAAGAGATTATATAGAAGCCGGGCGGTTGATACAAAAGACTTTCCCGGCTTTAAATGTGCGTTTTATCGCTATAACAGACCATTACGATTCCCTCACTGCCAGGGAGGGGGAAACAGACTTTGTGGTTCCCGTAAAAAACTTTGTAAATGACGCTTATTGCAGGGATATTTCCTGCAAGGTCAGGAGCAGCCAGAAAGCCAAACGCAACCAGGGAGAGTTTATCGGCGCTTTTGCCGTTTACGGCTACCAAAAGCAGGGGAAGAACAGGATTTCGCCGGATCCCTATGCGGCGCAGATTGTGCGGAATATTTTTGCATGGAAAATGGAGGGCATGAGCTGTTTTGCCATTGCAGGGAAACTCAATGCCATGGGGGTGCTTTCCCCGATGGAATATAAACTTTCAAAAGGGGAAAATTATGCCACCGGGTTTATGGCCAATCCGGGAGGGAGATGGTACGCTATGTCGGTCAGGCGTATTCTCACGGACGAGGTTTACACAGGGACCCTCGTCCAGGGAAAGACTGAAAAAATCAATTATAAGCTGGATATACGCAGGAAAAAGCCCAGGGATGAGTGGGCCAGGGTGGAGGGTGCCCATACGCCCATTGTTACCGCAGAGGAATTTTCCTGTGTGCAAAAGCTTATGGCCACAGGCAGCAGAGCCTGTAAGGGGGAGGAAAAGGCCCATTTATTCTCCGGCTTTTTGTTCTGCGGGGACTGCGGGAAGCCTATGGCCAGACGGGTCAACAGATACCAGGGAAAAGATACCGTTACTTTTATATGTACTACCAGGAATAAGGGAAGGGGCTGCAGCAGGCACAGCATCAGGGAGAAGGAAGCCGCAGGGCTGGTTTTGGCCGTGTTCAGAAGCAAGTTCCCGGCAGAGGAAGGCCAAAGGGGGGTGGCGGGTATCCGGCAGGGCCGGGAAAAGCCGGGGGATAAGGAAAACAGGGAAGCTTGTGGGGAATTTTCGCTGCTCAGATGCGAGGTGCAGCGCCTGCGCCGGGAGGAAGAAAACTATACAGTTCTTGGAAGCGGCCTTTATGAGGATCTCAAAGGCGGGCTCATCACCCAAAAGGAATACCAAGCTTTTCACAGGCTATATGAAAAGCAGAGGCAGGAGCTGCAGGAGGCGGTGAAAAAGCAGGAAAGCACCCTGGGCATTCTGGAAGAAAGCCAAGGGGCGGAAAACCTGCCCAAAGGGAGCCTGGAAGAATGGATGGGACCGGAGAAGCTGGGGCGCAGGGGGCTTCTTTTTTTTATCCTGAGGATTTGGGTTTATGAGGATAAGCGCATAAAGATAGAGCTCAAATGGGGGGAGGGCGATGGAGTTGGATAGGAGAATCTCCGGAAAGGGCGGAAATGACAGGGAGGGGCAACCCCCCAACAGGCAGTACGCCTGTGCTATTTATGCAAGGCTGTCTGTGGACGGGGGCAGGGAAGAGAAGGATTCCATAGAAAGCCAGATAGAAATTGCGCGGGCATTTTTGGAGAGCCAGCCGGATATGGCGCTTTTTGGCTGCTATTGTGATTTGGGAAAGAGCGGGAGGGATTTTAACCGGGAGGAATTCCGGCGGATGATGAAAGATGTGCAGGCAGGGCTGGTGGGCTGTATCATTGTGAAGGATCTTTCAAGGCTGGGGAGGAACTATATTGAAACAGGCACCTTGATGGGAAAGATTTTTCCTCTTTTGGGAGTAAGGCTTATTGCTGTGACAGATGGCTTTGACAGCTTTTACCAGCAGGGGGATGGGCTGGGTACAAACCTGAAAAATCTGGTGAACGAGATGTACGCCAGGGATATTTCCAATAAGATCAAAAATGCCCGGAGGATCCAGCGGGAGGGAGGGAGCTATATGGGAGGCCCCCCGCCCTATGGTTACCTGGCAGGCAGGGAAGCCGGGCGGAGGAGGCTTTGGGTGGATGCCGCCGCTGCGGGTATGGTAAGGGAAATTTACCGGCGTTATGATGAGGGAGAAACTTTGGGGGAGCTGGCTAAGTGGCTTTATAAGAAAGGGGTCCACAGGCCTTCCCGCAGCCGCAGTTATGGAAGCATTTTCTGCCGGAAGGGGGAAGAACTTCTGGCCTGGTCCAGGGAGACATTGAAGGCGCTGCTTTCCAACCCTGTTTATCTGGGGAGCCTGGGTAGGGCAGAAGAAGCCAGGGAACAAACCCACCAGGCAATTATTGAAAGGGAAATGTTCCAAAGAGTTGCCCGGCGGTTGGAGGAAGAGAAAAGGAAAGCCCCCGTAAGGGTAAAGGCTTTCCCGGGGAAAAGTGCTTTTGAGAAAGTTTTGTTCTGCGGGGACTGCGGCCATCCGCTTAGCAAAGCCAGCCCAGGCGGGAAGAAGCCGGGGGAAAGGGGATATTGCGGGTATTTTTGCCGAAATTCCTACCTGATAGACGGCCGGCGCTGCCAGAAGAAATATATTTCCGGCAGGGAGCTTGAGGGGCTTGTGAAAACCGCCTTAAAATGGGAAGCATCAGGGACCGGCCAGGGAATAGGCCGCCATTTGCAAGGGGCGCAGGCAATGGGCGGGGCACTGCGGGAAAAGAATTTACAGCGGCTTCAAAACAAAATAGCGGGGGAACTGCGCAGGGAAAGTGAGCAGTACAGAAAATACCGGGCAGGGGAAATAGACAGGGAGGCTTTCCGGCGCCGGATGGGCAGGGAGGAAGAAAAAATGGAATGCCTTAAGGGCCAGAGGGAAGGGCTTTTGGAAAATACCGGGCGGAAGGAGGAAATGAACCAAAGGCTTGCGGCGCTGTTGGTTGAGCGGATAGAGTTATTTGGTGATAAACGTATTAAAATAGAATTCCGTTTCCGGGCAGCAGGTATGCCGCCGGGCACAAAACATTAACCGGCGGGCAGGTGTGGAAAACAGGAAGGGAGGCGGCAGGGCTGGATGTTGCGGATCGCCATTTATATGCGCCTGTCAAAGGAGGATGGCTGCAGGGAGGAAAGCGGCAGTATCCGGATGCAGCGGCATTTGCTTTGGCAGTATGTGGAAGAGAATTTTGACAATTACCGGCTGTGGGAATTTAGTGACGACGGGTTTACCGGAACCAATTTCTGCAGGCCGGGAGTGGGGGAGATGCTGAAACTGGCGGAAAAAGGGGAGCTGGATTGCATTGTAATAAAGGACTTTTCCCGGTTTTCCCGGGATTACCTTGCCCTTGGGGAGTATATAGAACGGATTTTCCCTTCCTGGGGAATCCGTCTGATTTCCATAGGGGACGGCTATGACAGCGCGGCGGGACAAATAGGGGGGATTGACATTCCCTTCCGGAACCTGATGTACCACCTTTACAGCAAGGATTTATCCGTAAAGGTAAAGGCGTCCCTGGCAGTGAGAAGGGAAAAAGGGTGGTATATAAGCGGAAATTGTCCTTTTGGCTATGAAAAAGCGCCGGATAACAGGCATATGCTGGTCATTGCAGAGGAGGAGGCAGAAATTGTAAGGCGCATTTTCCATATGGCGGCGGAGGGAACAAGGCCGGCGGACATTGCCAGGATCCTCAATAAAGAAGGGGTAAAGACCCCTGTGGAATTCCTGATAGAAAAAGGGAAGGTGCAAAGGAAGCCCAAGGGGGGGAAGTTTTTGTGGCAAAGGGCGGTGGTAGCGCGGATCCTGAAAAACGAAACTTATGTGGGCAGTATTGTATGCAGGAAATACAGCCGGGAGCAGCCTGGGGGCAGGAACCGCCAGAGGCCGGAGGAAGAATGGTGTATTTATCCCCAACGCCATGCCCCTGTTATTGGGAGGGAACTGTTTGAAGCCGTACAAAAAAACAGAGGCAAAAAATGATACACCCGGGAATTGTTTGACAGTTGCGCGAATGTTTTCAGTGTGATAAGATAAGTATGCAGTAGTGGGAGTACACCCTAAGAATGAAGAAGGAAAGAGGACAGGAAGCCATGGATGAGAAATTTAGAAAGCAATTAGAAGAAAACGGTGCGGATGTGGATACCACTGTAAAACGTTTTATGGGAAATGAAGCAATCTATATGAAATTTATCATGAAATTTCTGGATGATGATAATTATGACAAATTAAAGGCAAACTTAAAGGCGGGCAATTTTGAGGAAACTTTTAACAGTGCCCATACCTTAAAGGGCGTTGCGGCGAACCTGGGAATCGATCCGGTAAGCGCGGTTGCAGCGGAAATATCCGACCTGCTGCGCCATAAACAGGCGGATGAGGTGGATGTAGAGAAGCTGGACGTGCTGACAGAGAAACTTGGGGAGGTCTATTTCCGCTTTAAAGAAATCCTCAAAGCCAACAAATCCTGACAGCGCAAATGAACAGAAAATTAATTGACATTTTATTTGTAAAATGGTAAGTTAGTGTATAAGGTTTGTAGATAATCATATGAGGAATAATAAGGAGATTTTATGAACAGGCAGCAAATATTGATTGTTGATGATGAGGAAGTAAACCGCGCGATACTCAGGGGGGTTTTTGAGGATGAATATGAAATCCTTGAGGCTGAGAATGGAAAAGAAGCTACTGTCAAGATTGCCAGGAGCAATAATCTTGTGTTGATACTGATGGATGTTGTGATGCCTGTGCTGAACGGCTTTGGTGTGCTGAAGTTTATGCAGGAAGAAGGGATGATTGATAAGATCCCCGTAATCCTGATAACCGGGGAAACCATTGAAGACAGCGATGACCAGGCATATTCCTTTGGCGTGGCAGACGTAATGCATAAGCCCTTTTATCCCCATATTGTGAAACGCAGGGGCAAGAATATTATTGAATTGTACCAGAATAAACATAACATGGAGGCGCGCCTGAAGGAGCAGGAGATCGCTATCAGGGAGCAGGAAAAGAAAATCCGTGAAAATAACGAATTTATGATCGATGCCTTAAGCTCCGTGGTGGAATTCCGCAGCCTGGAAACAGGGGAGCATGTCAGGAGGATCAAGTACTTTACCAGGATCCTGTTAAAGTATCTTATGAAGCATTATCCCAAGTATGGCCTGACCGCGGAGAAAGTGGATGAGATTGCCAGGGCGTCCGCCGTACATGATATTGGTAAGATTGGCATTCCGGATTCCATCCTGTTAAAGCCTGGCCATTTGACGGCTGAGGAATTTGAAGTGATGAAGACCCATACCACCATCGGGTGTGAAATGCTGGAAAAGTTCCGGAACGACCAGGATAACGATTTTTACCGTTATTGTTATGAAATCTGCCGCCATCATCATGAGAGATGGGATGGCAACGGGTATCCGGACCATCTTGTAGGGGAAGAAATTCCTTTAAGCGCACAGATTGTTGCCATTGCGGATGTATATGATGCGTTGGTAAGCCACAGGGTATATAAGGGAGCCTATGCAAACGATGTTGCCTATAGCATGATCATAAACGGAGAGTGTGGGCTGTTTGCACCGGATGCGCTGGAATGCTTTAAGCTTGCCAAAGACGATTTCTTTAATATTGTGGAAGTAGTGAAATTGTTTAAATTTTCGTAATATTTTAAATGAAGCAGGCAGCAAAAAAAGGGTGATGTTTTGCTGCCTTTTTTGCGGTTTTTGTACAAGGAGGAGCTTTTATGGGATTAAATGAAAGTGGATTATTTCCGGTAAAAGACGCGCTGGAAATGGTTCTGATATTTGACGGGGCGGGAGAGATTTCCTATGCCAACGACGCGGCGGAAAAAGAGCTGGAATATGACGGTGATTTGTGCGGAAGCAATATCTGCGATGTTTTTCCCAATGAATTCAGACTGGAGGAAGGGAGCCTTGTGGAGGAGTGCCCTATAGGGTACGAGGTGCAGAACTTGGTGGCTTACCGTAAAAATTTCACCTGTTTCCCGGTGAAAGCCAGGATCATAAGAAGCGAAACCCATCCGGGCATGTATGTGTGCATGGCGGATGATACTGTGGAAAAGGAATATCTGAGCAGAGAAATCATCCAGGCAAAACAGGAAGCACAGGAAGCGCAGAAAGTAAAAACGGAGTTTGTGGCAAATGTAACCCATGAGCTGCGCACCCCTGTAAATGGGGTACTGGGCAATGTGCGTGAGCTTATGGGGGAGGAAAAAGATCCCAGGAAATCAAAGTTTCTCTGGACCATATCCCGTTGCTGTGAGGATATGAATAAAATCATTGATAATATCCTGGACTTTTCCAAGCTGGAGGCAGGGAAATTTACCCTGGAACCCCGGAAATTCAATACCAGGGAAATGCTGGATTATGTGAAGGCAAACCATGCCAGCAAAATTACCGAAAAAGGGCTGGAGTTTTTCATGACGGTATCCCCCCAGGTGCCTGAGTACATAATAGGGGATGAACTGCGCATTGAGCAGATCCTTAATAATTTACTTTCCAACGCCCTGAAATTTACCGCAGCGGGGAAGGTGTCCCTGGAGGTTTTAAAGACTGCCCAGGTAAAGGACAAAATAGAGCTGTTTTTTATTGTGGTTGATTCCGGGATTGGTATTGATAAAGGGGAGAAGGATAAGCTTTTTGAGAGCTTTTCCCAGGTGGACGCGTCAATCTCCCGGAAATACGGCGGTACCGGGCTGGGGCTTAATATCTGCAAGCAGCTTGTGGAGCTGATGGGCGGCAGGGTAGGCGTAGAGAGCGAGAAAGGAAAGGGAAGCGCTTTTTCCTTCTCCGTATGGGTGGAAAGCTGTGAGGAAAATACTTCCTCATCCCAGACGGATGCTTTAAAGAAGGCTGTCTATACTTCCGCCTCCCTGACAGCGCTGGCAGGCGACGGTCAGGAGAACCTAAAGCAGTATGGTACGGAGGAAAACCAGGAGGCGCTAAAGAGGAACCTTTCCAAGCTGATTCTTTGTGTGGAAATGGAAAACTGGGAAAAGGCGGAAATGTTCATGGAAACAATTAGGCAGCTTGCCGAAGGGGCACCCCGGGAAGTGGGACGGATTCTTCTGCGGCTGAAAATGGCGGTGCAAAAGGAAAATTATGATAAGGTTGCCGCCAGTTATGAAGAATTGAAAGCTTTCCTGTAAAAGAAGGAGGTGTGTGGGATATGATTTACATGGATAAAAATATGGACAGGAACACAGTCCTCATTGTGGATGATGTAGAGGTAAACAGGGTCATCCTGGAGGAGATCATTAAAAATATGGGTTACCATCCGGTCCTGGCGGAAAGCGGGGAGGATGCACTGGAAAAGCTGAAAGACTGCCTGCCCCAGTTGATCTTATCTGACATTTCCATGCCGGGAATGAACGGGTATGAGCTGTGCCGGATATTAAAGTCAAAGGAAGAAACCAGGGAGATTCCCGTGATTTTCATTTCCGCCAACGATGATTCCCAGGATATCGTGGAAGGCTTTTCCATGGGCGGTGAGGATTATATCACCAAACCTTTTATCCCGGAAGAGGTACAGGTAAGGGTGCGGGTGCAGCTGCGGCTCCATGAAATGACTTACCAGCTTACGGAAATGAACAGACGGCTCCAGATTTCCGTGAACCAGCAATTAAAGCAGATGGAAATGGAAAAGAAAAACATTCTCTACGCACTGGCGGATATTGCGGCGCAGAATTCTTCCAATGACCAGGGATATGTGGAACGGCTTAAGAGTAACTGCAGGACCCTTGCCCAGGGAATGCAGCTTTCCCCGCTGTTTGAGGAGAGGATATCCGATACCTATATTGATACCATAGAACTGGCAGCTCCCCTGTGCGATATCGGTAATATCGGGGTACCCTGGGAGCTGCTGCAAAAGGAAGGGGAACTGACGAAGGAGGAAAATGCGGCGGTGCAGAACCATACCAGCACAGGCGCGAAGCTTTTGAGGGACTTAAAAGGAAGCAGCGATAACAATGATTTTATTAAGATCTCGGAGGAGATTGCCCACAGCCATCATGAGAACTGGGATGGAAGCGGCTATCCTAGGGGGCTTAAGGGAGACGAAATTCCTCTATCCGCCCAGATCCTTTCCCTGGCTGACAGGTACTGCGGGCTTACCAAAGAAGGCGGATTGGCAAGGGAAGAGGCCCTGGAAGTGATAGGCAGGGAATCAGGCGTCCGGTTTAATCCTGATATTTTCAATGTATTCTGTAAAATATCACGTCAATTATGCTGATGGCAGTATTTTTATTATTTTGACGGAGGGATGAGCTTTGATAACGGATGAGGAATTTTTAAGAATATCAGCTTATATGAAGCAGCATTACGGCATAGACTTAAGCCAGAAGAAGGTTATCGTAAACGGGAGGCTGGAAAAGCATATTAAAGGGGGAGGATGGCGGAATTTCAATGATTTCATGGACGCCGTGGAAAAGGAGCCCTCAGGGGTCCAGGCGAAAACGCTGGTGAACCTGCTTACCACCAACCATACTTATTTTATGAGGGAGTTTGAGCACTTTGATTACTTTAAGGGGGTAGTGCTTCCCTGGATCAAAAAGAAAGAAAACGCCCGGAAAGACGTCCGCATCTGGTGCGGGGCAGCTTCTACAGGAGAAGAGCCTTATATGATCGCTATGGTTTTGTCAGATTTTTTTGGCCTGGACCGGAGCCATTGGGATACCAAGCTCCTTGCCACGGATATTTCCACCAAAGTGCTGAAACAGGCGATAGCAGGGGTATATACGGCAGATAAGCTGGAAAAACTGCCTCCTGCCTGGAAAAAGCATTTCTTCCAGGATATGGGCGGCGGGCAGTACAGGGTGAAGGAGGAACTGAAAAAGGAGGTTCTTTTCCGGCAGTTCAATCTGATGGAGCCATTTCCCTTTAAAAAGAAAATGCATACTATATTTTTGCGCAATGTTATGATATATTTTGATGAGAAGACTAAACGGGAGCTGGTAAGAAAGGTGTATAACGCCCTGGAGCCGGGGGGCTATCTTTTCATAGGAACCACGGAAACCCTGGACAGGGACGATGCGCCCTTTCAGATCATCCAGCCCTCGGTATTTAGAAAAAAAGAAGGGTAGGGAAAAGTATGCATCCAATCAGGGTTTTGGTAGTAGAAGACTCCATAGTTTTCAGGGAACTGCTGGTCCAGAATCTCAGCAGGGACCCGGCAATACAAGTGGTTGCCACCGCAAAGGATCCTTTTGAGGCGAGGGACGCTATTCTGGCTTACAAGCCGGATGTGATGACCTTGGATGTGGAGCTTCCAAGAATGAGCGGTATAGAGTTTCTGCGCAAGCTGATGCCCCAATACCCTCTCCCGGTGATCGTCATCAGTTCCTTAAGCGACAAGGTGTTTGACGCGCTGAACGCAGGGGCGGTAGATTTTGTTTCTAAACCTGCGGTTTCAAGCCGTAAGCAGCTGGAGGATTTTATCCGCAATGAGCTTCTGGTAAAAATCAAAATTGCCTCCACCGCCAGGATTGGCAATATTAAAAAGACAGTGATGATGCAGGGGCAGCATCAACTGAATGTAAAGGGAAACGACCTGCTGGTGGCAATCGGGGCTTCCACAGGAGGTACAGAAGCTATTCTGGCAGTAGTAAAGGAGTATGGGACGGACATCCCGGGAATTGTGGTGGTGCAGCATATGCCCCCGGGATTTACGGAAATGTACGCCAAAAGGCTTAATGACCAGTGCAGGATACAGGTAAAAGAGGCAAAGACAGGGGACAGGGTCCTGCCCGGGCACCTGCTGATTGCCCCTGGCGGGGATATGCATATGCATCTGGTGAAAGTAAACGGTGCCTATCAGGTAGAGATCAGGAAAGGGCCAAAGGTTAACGGCCATTGCCCTTCCGTGGATGTACTGTTTGAATCCGTGGCAAAAGCGGCGGGGGCAAAAGCGGTGGGGATTATCCTCACGGGCATGGGAGGCGATGGCGCAAAGGGGCTGCTGGCCATGAGAAAGGCGGGGGCAAGGACCATCGGCCAGGATGAATCCACCTGTATTGTATATGGGATGCCCAAGGTGGCATATGATATAGGGGCAGTGGAATATCAGGAGAAGCTCTCAAAAATACCGGAAAGAACTTATGCGCTTCTGAACCGGATGAGGCAGTAAAATAGAATTTAAATTAGGA
This sequence comes from uncultured Lachnospiraceae bacterium, assembly GCA_910579495.1. Taxonomy (GTDB): domain Bacteria; phylum Bacillota; class Clostridia; order Lachnospirales; family Lachnospiraceae; genus Suilimivivens. The sequence continues at coordinate 9,314 of CAJTVD010000072.1, read as the reverse complement.
GAAAAAGTTATGAAGATTTTATTGGCGGAAGATGATTTTGCGACCAGGAAATTTATGGTGAATTTCCTGTCAAAGTATGGGGAATGTGATGTTACCGTGGACGGTATGGAAGCGGTGGACGCATTCATGATGGCGCTGGAAGATGATGAGCCATACGACCTGATCTGCCTGGATATTATGATGCCGGTAATGGACGGCTATCAGGCGCTTGTGGGTATCCGTAACCTTGAGAAGGAGCGGAACCTACCCCCTGAAAAGGCGGTAAAGGTAATTATGACTACCGCATTGAATGAGGAAAGGAACGTCAAGATGGCGTTTGAACTGGGCTGTACCGTGTACTCCGGAAAGCCCATTGACCAGGGAAGGTTTGAGCAGGCATTGCAGAAACTGGAGCTGATTTAACTAAAGATAAAATCAGAACTTGCAGGAAAGGAGAAGGATATGGCTGAGGAATTTAGCACAGAAGGCATGTTAGACATGTATCTGTTTGAGAACGAGCAGCTCTTAGAGCAGCTTCAGGACAGGGTTCTGGAACAGAAAGATGCGGACTGCTTTGACGAAGACAGCATAAATGAGATATTTAGGACAATGCATACCATTAAAGGCTCCTCAGGTATCATGATGTTTGACAATATAACGGCTGTGTCTCATAAGCTTGAAGATGTCTTTTACTACTTAAGAGAATCCCATCCGGATAATGTACCCCATCTGGAACTGGTGGAGCATGTGTTGGAGGTGCAGGATTTCATTTCCAGCGAAATGGAAAAGATCCGGAACGGTGACCCGGTAGACGGCGATGCAAGCGAATTAATAAAGGACCTGGATAAGTTTCTTGAGATGATCAAAAGCGGCACAGGGAAGAAGGGGACGGCGGCACCGCCTCCACCACCTCCGGCAAACGTCCATGAAGAACCGAAACAGTTTTATATCGCCCCGGTGGCTACCAGTGCAAGCCGGTTTTTTAAAATATTTATTACCTTTTTCCCGGAAACGGAAATGGCGAATGTGCACGCCTACAAGGCAGTTTATGCACTAAAGGAGATGGCAGAGGACCTGCTTTATTCCCCGGAGGATATTATTGCCGACGAAGCCAGCGCTGAGGTGATTTTGAAGGAAGGTTTCCGGATCCTTCTCCAGGCCCAGTGTGACGAGGAGGAGATCCGTAAGCTGATTGGCGAAGGGTATGACATTAAGCATGTGGATGTTTATGAATGCCGTGCGGACGAATTCCTCCAGGGATTTGATTTCGGGCAGCCGAAAGCCCAGATTGATTTAGAGTCCAGTGTGGAAGAAATAGAAAGCAAGGTACAGGCGTCCCAGGAGGCTTCGAAAGAAGAGCAGGCTCCTGAAAAACCTAAGATAGCGCCTGGTGATTTTGTCATCAAGTCCAAAGCGCCCGGTAAGCCCAAGACCCTGGCAAAGGATAAATCCAAGACAGAAAAGGCATCCTTTATCAGCGTAAACATTACCAAAATGGACCAGCTTATGGATTTGATTGGGGAACTGGTAATTTCCGAGTCTGTGGTGCTGCAGAACCCGGATTTAAAGGTGCCTGGCCTTAACCTGAACCGGTTTAACAAGGCAGCGGCACAGATGTCAAAAATTTCCACAGATTTGCAGAACGTTATCATGTCCATGAGGATGGTTCCCCTGACGAACACCTTCCAGAAAATGAACCGTATCGTATTCGATGTATCCAGGAAGCTGGGGAAAGACATTGAGTTTGAGATGGTGGGTGAGCAGACGGAAGTTGACAAGAATATTATTGAGCATATTTCCGACCCGCTGATGCATTTAGTAAGGAACGCTGTAGACCATGGTATTGAAACCAATGATGAGCGGATAGAGACAGGGAAACCCGACAAGGGTAAGGTCACCCTTTCTGCCAGGACAGAAGCAGGCAAGGTGTGGATCAGCGTGGAGGATAACGGAAAAGGGCTTGACCGTGCCAAAATACTTGCCAAGGCAAGGAAGCAGGGGCTTTTAGAGGATGGGAAGCCGGAATCCTCCTACACGGATAAAGAGGTTTACCAGTTTATTACCCTGGCAGGCTTTTCTACCAATGAGCAGGTTACGGAATATTCAGGCAGGGGCGTGGGCATGGATGTGGTGGTACAGAATATTCAGTCCATTGGCGGCGTATTGGATATTGACAGCTCGCCGGGCCTGGGAAGCATTATGAGCCTTAAGATTCCCCTCACCCTGGCAATCATTGACGGTATTGTCATGGAGACCGGTAATTCTTCCTTTGTATTGGAAACCGGAGTGATCAAGCAGTTTGTCAGCGTAAGGGAAGATATGATGATCCATGAACCGAACGGAGAGGAATACATCATGATCCGGGGCGAATGTTATCCGGTGATCCGCCTGGGAAGATGGTATGGCCTGGATAAATATGAGGAATCTGTAGAAAACGGGATGATGCTGATTCTTGAGGTGGAAGATAAGAAAATCTGCCTGTTTGTGGATAAACTGATTGGAGAACAGGAAATTGTGGTGAAGCCCATTCCACCTTATATCAAGAAAGTAAAAGGTTTGTCCGGATGTACACAGCTCGGTGACGGAAGCATTGCATTGATCCTGGATCCTGGCGGGCTGGTTTAACTAATTAACAGAAAGGAACGGTATATTCAATGAGTGAAATGAGCGAATTGAAAAGAAGGGCGGCGGACGGTCAGGCCGCTTCAAGTGAGCATGATGCACAAAAGGGAAAGTACATGACCTTTAAATCAGGGAATGAATACTTTGGACTGAAAATAGAATATGTAAGTGAGATTATCCAGTTTCAGACAATTACCGCCATCCCTGAAACGGAAGATTATATTAAGGGCCTTATCAACTTAAGGGGTAAAGTAATTCCTGTCATTGACGTCCGGCTGAGATTTAAGCAGGAACCCTTTGAATATAACGACAGAACCTGTATCATTGTCATTAACGTAAAATCTACGATGGTGGGGCTGATTGTGGAAAAGATTGCGGAGGTTGTGGAAATCAAGGAAGAGAATATCCTGCCGCCCCCTACCATTGGGCGCATGGATAAAGGGCAGCAAAAATATGTGTATGGTATTGGAAAAGTGGGGGGCGCAGTGAAATTATTGCTGGATCCTGACAAATTGCTTAATGATGATGATTTGTCAGTTGCCGAACAGGCAAACGATATGATTTTAGGTGAAGAATGAGAGGTATCAATTAATGAAAAACATGAAGATGAAGACAAAGCTGATAATCGGTTTCATGGTTCCGGTTATATTTTTGATAATCAACTTGATTTTCAGCGACCTGACCACAAAGACGGCGGCGGCAATTAAAGACCCTGTCCGCCAGCAGGAATATGCCAGAAACGCTGCAATCTTTACAGCCATTGTTGCCTTTGTATGTGTGGCGATTACGACGGTTATCGCAATCCTATTGATAAGGATTATCGAAAAGTCAGTTTTGCAGCTTTCTGATGCGGCAAAGCAAATTGCCATAGGCCATGTTGACATTGAAATGGAGAAATATAATAACGATGAATTTGGTGAGCTGGTTGATGAGTACAACAAGGTAATTGATAATATCAAATACCAGTCCAAGATTGCGGAGGAAGTATCAAACGGTAATCTTACCGTTACAGTGATTCCCAAATCCCCCCAGGATATGCTGGGAAATTCCCTGAAGAAGCTGGTAGAGGATAACCTGAATGCGCTTACCAATATCAGCGATGCAGGCGCACAGGTTACGATCAGTTCTTCCCAGGTGGCAAGTGCAAGCCAGGCGCTGGCACAGGGATCCACACAGCAGGCAAGCGCAATTGAGGAAATTACCGCATCAATTGATGAGATTGCAGATAAGACCAAACAGAATGCAGTGGAAGCAAACAAGGCGGCAGGCCTGGTGGTAAAAGCGATTGAGGATGTAAAACGCGGAAACCAGCAGATGCAGGATATGATGGGAGCCATGCATGACATTAACAAATCCTCTGAAAGTATTTCCAAGATTATCAAGGTAATTGATGATATTGCGTTCCAGACCAATATCCTTGCCTTAAATGCAGCAGTAGAAGCAGCTAGGGCGGGAGATGCAGGAAAAGGATTTGCAGTAGTTGCTGAGGAAGTAAGAAGCCTTGCGGCTAAGAGTGCATCGGCTGCCGCAGAGACAGCGGAATTGATAGAAGAATCTATCCTGAAGGTAAATTCCGGTTCTAGGATTGCCGGGGATACAGCTAAGGCAATGGATGCAATCGCCAAGGTGGTGCAGGAGAGCGAAATGATCATCAACGGCATTGCAGAATCTTCCAACTATCAGGCAACAGCGGTTGCCCAGATAGAGCAGGCAATTTCCCAGGTATCCCAGGTAGTACAGACCAATTCTGCTACCAGCCAGGAATGTGCCGCAGCCAGTGAGGAATTGTCCAATCAGGCATCCAGGATGCGCGATATGCTTACTATTTATAACCTTGGTGCAGGAAGCGCTAATATGGGAGGGGCAAGGAGTACATCCTATTCTTCTTCCTATAAGGGTTCCTCATCCTCCATGCCCATGGATGATTATAACGAGCAGGTAATTTCCTTAGGGGATGACTTTGGCAAATATTAAGAAGACAACACAACTGTCCATAAAAAGAAAGCGCAGGGAATTAATATTCCTGCGCTTTTTCTTACAATAAGCCGGCTCGCGTAGCGTGACGGCGTTTGTTACAATAAGCCAGCCCGCATAGCGTGACGGCGTTTGTTACAATAAGCCAGCCCGCGTAGCGTGACGGCGTTTGTTACAAACGTTGGCCCGCGAAGTGCGGCAGTGTTTGTTTCATTCAGTTTCTGATGTTACGATTGCGGTTGCATCGTCTCCTTTTTTGGCCTGTTCGATTGCGGCGGCAGATAGTCTGAGGAAGTTACTATGGGAGTGGCTGGCCCCGCTTAAAGCATCTATTTCTTCACTGCCTTGTCTGTCAATTAATTGTGCGGCGTAATACCGGGTATATTCATTGGGATAAGTACCGGTGACAGACTTCATTTCGGTCATATAAGCATTATCCCATGCTTTGATGTAGCCGCTGGGATCCTTGGCGTTAAACTCCACGTAGACAATTTTGTCAGCTTTCACCAGAATGCAGATATACTCTTTCCAGCCGTGGGAATATTCGGACATTTCCGCAGTATAAAAACCATCCTTCATTTTATCGCTGGAGCCACAGCCGCTAAGGGATAATGTGGCAACCAGCAAAACCATACCCATCTTTTTAATCAATTTATTTCTCATCTTAATCTCCCAATTTATTTGTAGTTTCTCACTTTAACCTGCTTTACATAATTGCTTAGGCTTTCAGCCTGGGATAAGGATTCTGCAGCCATTTCATCATTTTTACGGGCAATATCCCGTACCATGGCAAGACGGCCATTGGCATAATTGACTGCATCAGTCTGTTCCTTTGCCGTATTGGAAAGCCTGCCGGATATGGCATGGTATTGCCCGGTAAGCTCTGCAATTTCCTGGAAAGTCTGTGCTGTCAGGGAGGCGGTCTCCAAACCTGCCTGGATGGTTTCCGTGGAATTGGTGATCAAGCGGCCTGTTTCTGTAAGGGCGCTGGCAGTTTTGGCGGACAGCTCATTGATTTCATTGGCGACTACCGCAAAGCCCCGCCCGGCTTCCCCTGCCCTTGCCGCCTCAACGGATGCGTTCAGGGACAGCAGGTTGGTCTGCTTGGATATATTCTCAATTAACAGGCTTACCTTGGAAATTTCATTTACTGTGCCGTGGATATGGGACATTGCAGTTAACAGCTTCTCCATGTAATTGTTGCCAAGGGTGGTTTTCTGGCTTGCCATTTCTGAAAATTCTTCAATTTGAAGTACATTGTCCTTGTTTTTACCGATAGAGGAGGTAATGGCCGCCATACAGTCTTCCATATTCTCCAGTAACTGGGACTGTTCCCGGGAGCATTCCAGCATTGCCCTGGCGCAATCGGACACCTGGGAGGAAGATTGGTTCATTTGCAGCATAGTACGGTTTAGCGCATCGGTGATATTACATAGGGATTTCCGGATAGAGGCAAAATCCCCATAGAAATTATCGGGAATATGGATGGTATAATCACCGCCGGAGAGGGCGCCCAAACAAGTTTCAATATCCTGGATGTAGCCTTTCAGGCTGGCAATGGTCTGGGAGAGCGCTTTTGTCAGGACAGTGGTTTCATCATTACTTTTTGAGATGAGGACCTCCTGGTTTAAGTTGCCTGTTGACAACGACTGCAGCCGTTTCGTGGCTTCGGACAAAGGATTGGTAATCCCCTTGGAAACCGGGACGATGATGGCCGCGGCAATAAGAAGCAGCACCAGGGATAAAAGCACGGACAGCAATGTTGAAAAATAAACGGTGTCCATAAATTCTACTTGAGGCGCATACAAAAATAATGCCCAGTTAGTGCCGGGAATAGGGGAATAGCCAGTGTAGTGCAGGCGGTGCCCTAATATCATAATGGAGGAATCAATATAAAGGGCCGTGATTTTATCAAACTTCTGTTCATTGGTTTCTGAGGGGTATAAATCATAAATATTTTTCCCGTCGATGATGTTCTGCAGATTCCGGTCGCCTATGATATCACCTTCTTCATTCAAGATGCAGGCGCTGCCGGTATTGCCAATTACCAATTGGCTGAGTACATCGTTTAAAATATCATATTTATAACTCCCAACAAGATAAGTGGTGGTACCCTCGTTGTTGGCAGAAGGGGCTCCCACACAAATCTGGAGGGTTTCATTTTCATAGTGGGGTTCGCCGATCACTACATTTCCTGTCTGGGTTAAAAGGGAAAAATACTTGGTATTGGAAATATCTGCAGGAGCATCCTGGTCACCAAAAATCTTATGGCCTGACTGGTCATATACCGACAACCAGAGGAATTCTATCTGCAGCTTAATTTCATCAAGGCGTGCCTGTTTCTGTGAAACAGTATAATCATCACTGGTAAAAATTTCTTCCCTGGAAAAATTGTGTACCCGTTCTGTCAGCAGGTGGAGATTGGAACTAATATTCTGGGCGGCAGTTCTTGCCATAATTTCCATGTTACTTAGCATTGTGGCGTTGGTGGAACGGAAACTGCCAGCAGACATAACCGTTGTGATAAGCACTGTGAGAAGAACGGAAACAGACATGATGCAAAATATGATTTTTTGCTTTAATGTTCGATACTTCTTCATAATAAGTCTCCTTTGTATTTGTGATGTTTTCCATAGTATTTTATCATAACTGACAGTATTTTCCTATATGGAAAAGAAATCCTTTTGCATTTAATGAACGCCAGAGGGAATTGATTTTGAAAGCCCGGAATTCCGGGACAGCCAGGGGAATACCAGAATCCGCTTTTTGTGGGACCAGACACTGACACCGGCGGGGGTTGACCAGATGGTACCGGAAGGGGCAGAAGAATACGCCAATATTGCGCAGCCGCCAGAGGGATTTGCGGTAGGGGTAGAGTTTGATAAAGCACGGATAGACGCCGCATTAAGGAGCCTTGCCCCTAAACGTCTTGTACCAAGTATTGACTCGACTGGTCACGGGACGGCGGTGGCGGCCATTGCCGCCGGGGGAGGAAGGCTATTGGAAGGACAGTATCAGGGTGTAGCGCCGGAATGCGAACTTCTGGTGGTAAAAATGGGTACCCCAGCGCCGGATTCTTTTCCAAGGACTACAGAACTGATGCGTGCCATGACTTATGCAGTCAAAAAGGCGGTGGAACTGGGAATGCCTATGGCAGTGAACCTGAGCTTTGGCAATACTTATGGTTCCCATGACGGCACATCCCTGGTAGAGCGGTTCCTGGACAACGCATCTGAAATCGGTAGGTGTGCCGTCTGCGTAGGGAGCGGAAATGAAGGCGCGGCAGGGGGGCATGTGGCGGGAAGTTTTGGGATGAATGCAAACCCGTCCCAAAGGCAGAGAATTGAGTTAAGTGTAGGCAATTACCAGGGAACCGTCAGCGTCCAATTATGGAAGGAATATACAGATGTCTTCAGAATAGAACTGGTTTCACCAGGCGGGCAGGAGACTTTGGTGGATGTTTCCCATACAGGAGGGGACAGCGTGGTTTTGGAGCAAACCAGGATTTTGATTTATGTGGGTGAGCCTTCCCCCTATTCTGTGAATCAGGAGATTTATTTTGACTTTCTACCGACTGGAAATTATGTGAACCAGGGAGTCTGGACCTTTTATCTCTATCCGGTGAAAACAGTGACTGGTAATTATGATTTTTATCTGCCCAGTAATGTGGTGCTGAATACTGCCACCCGTTTTTTTACCCCGACGCCGGAGAAAACACTGACCATTCCCTCCACAGCGTCAAAAGTGATTACTGTTGGGGCTTATGATGCTGCCTATGGCTCTTATGCGGATTTTTCCGGCAGGGGATATCCTGTAAGAAGCATTTTGGGTGAGAGGATGCTTCAGGGGAATGTAAAACCGGATATTGCGGCACCAGGAGTAAATATCGCCACCATAGGGCCGGACCAAACTTTTGTACAGGTTTCGGGTACTTCTTTTGCAACACCTTTTGTGACTGGGAGTGCGGCACTTATGATGGAGTGGGGGGAGGAGGTTATAATAAGGTTACGTTAGCAAGAAGCCCGTAAAATCAAGGGGTTCCGCTGATTCAGTCCTAATAGAAAATGATGATTTTTTCCAGAGTTTTGGTTAGGACAGGCCTGTTTACAATCATATTTTTGACAAAAATCATACCGTGTGGCAATTATGTAACACAAGGAGGGTTGTTCGTGGGAATGAGCCGCACGGACATAATGAAACCCGAATTTAGGTAGGACTAAATCAGCTTTCCAGTATGCAAGCTCTTTTGGTCCTGCCTTTTTTCGCCCGGAATGAGACAGGAGAAAGAATTGCATAAAAGAAGCTGATTTAGCAACCGCCCTGTTTACCCAACCCAAACTACCCAAGCACATCTTATCACAAACTACCGTTCTGGTATACCGTTATGCTGGCTGCCTACTATGAGGGAAAGCAGATAGCTCTGCACCGGATATCGTATCAGAAAAAAGATATGGTTGTCAATCCGCAGCACTATAGGCGGCTCACTATGAAACAGACAATGGATGCAGAAAATATACTTTTGGAACAGGACAAGGTCATTGATTTTCCTCTGAAATCTTCTGACCTGTCCAGATATGACGAGGTGCTGTATGAATGAATTGACCATGGATAGGCTGAAAGAGAATCTGGAAAGCCTCAAGATGAAGAACGCCTTGGAGATTCTGGACAACTACCTGGAACGGGCGGTGGCGGAGAAGTTAAATGTCGTGGATGTTTTGGATCACATTTTTGCTGAAGAA
>CAJTVD010000071.1 GCA_910579495.1 uncultured Lachnospiraceae bacterium | reverse complement strand
GGATTCCATAGGTAAGTCAGGTGACCTATGTATAACAAATTCGGGAGATTAGGATTGACATTACCAAAGTTTCCGGCCTTGAATCGTCAGAACTGGAAATAAGCACGTCAGACAATGCGCTTGTGGATGGCGTGTCTGTAGACGGTAAAAAGATAGGAAAACGCCCGATCCATATTGAAGCAAAATTCAGAAATGGCCGCAATAACCCGGAAAACCGGGCTGCGGTCATTAAATTTTTCAATCCAAAGTATACCGGGAAAGCCCTGATCACTAATCTGGGTATTTCCCGGAATATTGAATATGAACTTGAAGGGTGGACTTTTGCAGAGCAGAAAAACCTTGATACACGGCTGGGGATCATTGTGGATCTGATCTGCCCGGATCCTTATATGCTGAACGTGGACAATTTCGGCAAAAACATGGCCCACTATACAGCACAGTTTCATTTTCCGTGGCACAGTCTGGCAAGGCGGGCCACGAATAAAAACCAGTACCCGGAGAAAGCAAGGGGCCTGATGCTGGGGGGAATGATTACCGGCTACAGGACACTACATAAAGAAGTGGTGCTTGCCAATGACGGGGATGTGTCCACTGGTATTCAGATCCAGTTTGTAGCAAAGCGGGGAAGCGTGAAAAACCCGAAAATAACCAATGTGAAAACCGGCCAATATATGCGGGTGCATTGTGATATGGTGCTGGGTGACATTCTGCTGATTGACACGAACCCACGCCATCAGGTCATTGAACTGAACGGGCTGAACTACTACCATCACATTGACCGAAAATCTGAACCCTTTGAACTGGAAGTAGGGGACAATTACCTTGAATATGACGCTGATGAAAATTACACAAATTTGGACGTGAATCTATATTACCGGCCTAAATATTTGGGGGTGTGATATGCAGTTTATTGTATTTGACAAAGATTTTCAGACAATAGGATCCATCCGGGTATTCAATACGCTGCTATGGTATCGCAGATACTACAGCCCCGGCATTTTTGAACTTCACATACCTGCTGAATATTTTGACCTGATCAATAGCGGCCAATACCTATACAGGAATGACCGCACGGAACTGGGAGTGATCCGGGAAGTCAATTTCATGCGTGGACAGAAAAGCGAAAAAACCGCTTACTGTAAAGGGTACTTTGCTGAACACTTACTGAACAATAATGTGATCTATCCCACATTCAGTAAAACGGGTACACCTGAAATACTGGCCCGCAGTGTGATTGATCAGTATATCATTAACCCGGCCAATGCTGCCCGGAAGATACAGAATATAAGACTGGGGACAGCGAAAGGTGGCGGCGCTTCCATAACTTTGCAGAATACCGGGGACAACGTGGGGGATCGCTTATATGACACGCTGAAAACACAGGAAATGTCACAGCGGCTTGTGTTTGATTATCTGGAAAACAGCCTGACATATGAAGTCTGGCAGGGGCTTGACCGCACTGACACACAGGAAGTCAACAGCTGGGCGATCTTTTCTGACAGCTTCAGGAACATAAAAAACGCACAGTATGATCGGGATGAATCTGACTGTAAAAATGTGGCGTATGTGGCCGGTGAGGGTGAAGGGGCTGCCCGGAAAGTGGTTGAAATAGACATCCGACAAAGCCCTGACGAAGAACGCCGGGAATTATGGGTTGACGCTAGGGACTTACAGCAACATTCCGACACAGTGAACTATACGGATGCACAATACCGTGATCTGCTGTTCCAGCGTGGCCTTGAAAAGCTGGCTGATTATGCAGCTATTGAAAAAGTTGATAGTGATGTGGATCCGGCTGCTAATCTCATATATGGAACTGATTTTGATTTAGGGGATCTGTGTACTTATCGCTATAGTGATGTGAACATTGAATGTTCAAAGCGGATCACTGAAATTCAGGAAGTGTTGGAAGGTTCAAAAAGAACTTTAAGTGTTATTTTTGGAAATGACAGCGCAACAGATTTTAAGAAAATTATAAGAAAGGAAACAACATAAAGATGGCTTTTAGATACGGTTATTTTGATTCTGACATTATAGGCATTGACGATGAAGGGATGCCAATATTTGACCGGGCTGAAACTTCTGACCTGTTTGCGCTGCTGTTTGCGAATTTGGTCAGTGATGGAGTGCTGGCACTTCCTTCAACCTGTTTCCGGGTAAGGGCTGCGGGCAACGGCCTGAATCTTGATCTGGATCCCGGTTTTGGTATGGTCAAGGGACACTTCTGTTACAATGACGAAGTTGATCACCTGACCATTGAAACAGTACCGCAGCAGTACAGCAGAATTGACCGGGTTGTTATGCGGTGTAACTATCTGGAAAGAATGGTTGAAATTGTGATCAAGACTGGCACAGAAGCGGCTAACCCTGTACCGCCTGAACTGATCAGGCCGTCAGCCGGTGACTACTTTGAACTATGCCTTGCAAATATCAGGCTTGCAGCTGGCCAGAAAGTAATCACACAAAGCAGTATCACAGATACAAGGCCGGACAGCGCCGTGTGTGGGTACATCACACAGCTGATTGATCACCTTGACACAGCTGTTTTCTTTGAACAGCTGAATAAATTCTATGAAGAATTTGTTGACAAGTCAAATACCAGTTATGAACAGTTCACAAAGATGGCGGCTGACGCTTACAAGGCATTTACTGACGATATAACACAGTATATTGCCACGCTGAAACAGGACAGTACAGACGCATATAACAATCTGCTGACTACCATGAACAACTTTTACACTACCCTGTCACAGCAGGGAAAAGAACTGCATGATCAGTATTCTTCTGAACTGGCTGAATATTTGACTGAACTTGAAACAAAAGGCAATAATGACCTGCTGGCAATTACACAGCAGCTTATTCTTTTCAAAAGCACCAATGAAGCGGAATTTCTGGAATGGTTTGAACACATCAAGGGGATGCTGGGGGAAGATCCTGCTGGAAAGTTGCAGATTCAGGTTGATGCGCTGCTGGGACAGCTGCAAGACACACAGACAATGTTGATCACCGGCATGGTACGGGCAAAGCTGAAAACGGATCAGGGTGATTATATTACAGACAGTACAGGAAAGCCGCTGCTGATAGGCTGGCCTATTTGCGGTTGCAATAAATAGTAAAGGAGAAAGAAAGCATGAATGAAGGAAAAACTTTTTTTGACTTGCCACAGGCTGAAACTGTTCCGGCTGGGAGCCGGTACGCTGTGGAAATGGGGGACGGTTCCGGCACTAAAAGCGTGACACATGAAGATGTGGTCAAGGCCGTGGGCGGGGATCTTCCGCTGGGTGACACAAAAGACCTTGAAACGGTTGCAAAGGGTACTTTTGTAGCCGCTATCAATGAGATCAAGCGCCGGACAGATTCAGCGTCAGGCGGGGCCGCTATTAAGGTATCAACCACGGATCCGGCCCTGTATGGGCGCACTGTGTCAGTGACAGACGGTGAAACCACACTGACCGGATCAATGGCCTACACTGGGGAATGTATCATTACAGGGATATTGATCAACGGCAATCTGACGGTATCTGCATCCACGGAAGAAGGGATCACTGCTGAAACTACCGTCACGGTCACGAATTACGCCACATATAGCGCCGAATTGGACACAAGGGGAGAATATAACCGTATAGACATAAAAACGGCTGAAACGGGCTTATATGGAAGCACAGTGACCGTTTCCAACGGTACAGAGGACGCAACGGGGACAATCGGAAATGATGGCACAGCAAGGATCCGCTTTTCCTTTTCCGGGCCGGTCACAGTCACCGCTTCCGATGGCACGAACACAGCCAGCGCTTCCCTGAACGTATCGGCAGAAGGTGTTGCTGTCTACAGCGTAGACTTGCAGCTGTATCACTTGACCGTGACCACAGCTGACAAAAAGCTGAACGGTAAAACCGTTACGCTGGTATGTGGAAGCTACAGCAGAACGGGAACCTTTGCGGGTGGTGTTGCCGCTATCACTTTTGACAGCAACTTCATGGGTGAATGTTTGATCGGCACGTCAGACGGTTCCAGAACTGGCACAGTAAAGATCCATCCTGTTCCGGGCGTGTTCACCTACAGCGCAACAATATCACTTGCAGTTGTGTATTCTGCCCTGATTGACTTTTCAAAGTCTGTCCCTGATAACATGGTGACATATACAGACGATGCAGAAGGTATGGAACACAGTTATGCATCATGGCGTGATATGCCTATTTTCAAGGATATGCGGCCCTGTGTCCTGAAAGATGGCAAAGTGCTGTATTACCTTAACCCGGATAACCTTGCACAGAAAGCTGACGGAACCGCCGCAGACATAACCACGCTGGGGAATGATGTCATGCTTGAAATTCCCTTCCGTGTTGGCTACAGTATTGAATGGCTGAACACTGGGAAGAATCTGCTGAAAGTGTCCGTGACCACTGATCCTGACAATCCCGCTTTCAAGTATGACGCTTTCAGCCTGAACGCATACAACGACTGTGATCGGATCTATATCGGTGTGTATAAAGGCTACTGTTCTGGCAATAAAGCATATTCCAGTTCAGGCAAGACCGTGACTGTTTCACAGACCATTGACACATTCAGGACATGGTGCAGGGCAAGGGGCGCAGGTTATCAGCAGCGCACATATGGTAGCCTGAAACTGATGCAGTGTCTTTTTATTATCAGTCATGGAACCCTTAACAGTCAGGCAGCTGTGGGAACTGGTTATGTAAAAAGCGATCATACAGCTGGGGTTGTCACTGGTGGAACTAATGCGTATGGTGCAGATTCAGAGATCATCCGCACTTCTAACCCGGCATACATGACTGACCAGAACCATCAGGTGAAATGTCTGAATCTTGAAGATTTTTGGGGGAATTACTGGGAGTTCATTGACGGCCTGACTTCTGACGCAAACAGAAACGTGATGACCTGTGATATTGCAAAGAATTTCGTAACCAACGGAACAGGCTATAAGAACAACGGAAACGGCGGTGTGTCTGCTAATATCGGCAACTATATGAAGTTACCGCAGGGCGGCAGTAATGCCGGTTTTACGGCCCGTGACGTATCAGGATCAGACAGCACATACTTCTGTGATTATGCTAGTTTGTATGCGTCTTGTCTTGCGATTTTCGGTGGTTATTGGGCTGGTGCGCTTTCTGCGGGGGCTTTTCCGCTGGCTGTGTATTGTGCTTTTTCGTTCTCGAATGTGGCTGTCGGTTGTCGCCTGATGTATATGCACGAAGAAGAAAAAGAGAAAGAAGCCGCTTAAACAGCGGCTTTTTATGAGTAATGAAAACGGGTAGTGAAAGCATGACATGAAGGTTGAAACACATTCACCTAATTGCCAAAAAATCAGACAAAAAAAAGATTCTGCTCCTTTGTTTGCGTCTTGTCTTGGGCTTTTTGGTGGTGGTTGGGTTGGTGCGCTTTGTGCGGGGGCTTTTCCGCTGGCTGTGGGTTGTGCTTTTTCGTTCTCGTATGTGGCTGTCGGTTGTCACCTATTGTTTTCCACAATAGATTTTTTTAACACGGTGAACCTTCACTACCCTGCCACTAGGCAAAACATAAAGAATCCCGTTTATCTGTATTAGTAGCACAAGCGAACGTTCAGGGGACGGAAAACATCAGGGGTGTTGCATGAAAAGACATGGTGATATTTTTGATAAGATCTGCACCATTGAAAATCTGCGGGAAGCACACCGAAATGCCAGAAAGGATAAACTGTTTTACAAAGAAGTCAAGATGGTTGATCAGGATCCTGACACATACCTGAAAGAAATTCAGGAAATGTTGCTGAATGAAAAATATGAAGTGTCGGAATATACGGTGTCAATTATCAATGACAAAGGCAAGGAAAGAAAACTTGAAAAGTTACCCTATTTTCCAGACAGGATCATTCAATGGGCTATTATGCTACAGATTGAACCAATCTTCATGGAAACCTTTTGCACACATACCTGTGCATCCATAAAGGACAGAGGGATCAGCAGGGCGCTTGACTTGCTTCATGGGTATCTGGAAGATATACCCGGCACACAATACTGTCTGAAAATTGATGTCAGGAAATTTTATCCTAGCATTGATCACGATATTTTGAAGCAGCTGCTTGAACGCAAGATCAAAGACAAGTGGCTGCTTTCATTATTGTTCAAAATTGTGGACAGTGTTCCCGGTACAGGTGTACCCATTGGATCCTATCTTTCACAGTACCTTGCAAATTTTTATCTGGCATATTTTGACCATTACTTGAAAGAAGAACTGCATCTGAAATATGTGGTGCGGTACATGGATGACATTATCATACTATTGGACAGCAAGGAACAGCTGCATGAGGTCAGAAAGAAAATGGATGAATATTTGCATACACGTCTGAACCTTAGCTTGAAAGATAACTGGCAAGTGTTCCCTGTGGATGCCCGTGGTATTGATTTTATAGGGTTCCGCTGCTTCCACGGCTATACGCTGTTACGCAAGAGAACCTGCATAAAAATGAAAAACACAATGCGCCGGATCCTGAAAAAGCAGGAAGCCGGACTTTTGATCAGCTATTCAGAATTTTGTTCAGCTAATTCATATTGTGGGTGGCTGGATATGTGCGATGGCCACAGGCTTAAAGAAAAATATATTGCGCCTATTGCACCTTCCCTGATGCGGTACTATGAAGAAATTATTGCTGACGGGAAAAAGAACAAGGTTGTGAAAATCAACAAATATAGAAAGAAACTAGAAAAGAAAGGATTGGTGAAAGCAGCATGAAAGATTTAGGAATCAGACAGGGAAGCGCCGCCTTTGCCGTGCCGGTGGTAGTTATGCCGGATGCGGTGTATGTCCATGAGGATATACAGAAGGTGGAGCCACAGGAAGGAATGGAGAACGCCGGGGACACATACCAGTATCACGAATATGTGTATACACCTGACGAATACATTCAGCTGATCGGGAGTGAGAACGACACCTTGAAAAAGGAACTGGCTGGAATGTCTGACGAACTGACCAGCACACAGATGGCATTGACAGAAGTATTTGAGTTGATAGGGGGTGCAGAATAATGAGCATGATGGCAAAGGTTTATGCTGACCTGATCCGCAAAGGGAAAAAGACGATCAAGGACGTTCCCAAAAATTTGCAGAAGGAAGTCAAGGCGCTGCTGGCAGGTGACGAAAAATGATCCTGCTGGAAGTCCTGCTTTATTTCATACTGGGGAAGGGGGTGAAAGATATGGCAATCGTTTATGCGCTGCTGATCATCAAGGGCAAGAAAGCCTTTGCTGACGTTCCGGCAAAGCTGAAAGAACAGGTCAGGGAAGTTCTGGTTGACATGGAAGTTCCTGAACTGGCCGCAGAATAGGCTTTTTTTTTCTTTCACATGAACAAATTATCAAAGGCACACAGTAAAGTACCTATATGGCGTTATATGAGCGTCAGACGGGTGCTTTTTTCGTGTGCGGAAAGGATGGAGAACATGAAAATGAAACTTTTAACTTTTATCGGTCTGATCGGAAGCTGGATCGCTTCCCTGTTTGGCGGCTGGGATGCCGCACTGGTTACGCTGATTATTTTCATGGGTATTGATTATGTGACCGGCCTGATCGTGGCTGGCGTGTTCCATACCAGTGAAAAGACACAGAACGGCGCACTGGAAAGCCGGGCCGGATGGAAAGGCTTATGCAGAAAAGGCGTGACCTTGCTTGTGGTACTGGTGGCCTGTAGGCTGGATCTGATCATGGGTTCCAATTTTATCAGGGATGCCGTGGTGATTGCCTTTATTGCCAATGAAACCATATCCATTATTGAAAACGCTGGACTAATGGGGATCCCCATTCCGGCAGTTATCATCAAGGCTATTGAAGTGCTGAAAAATAAGGCAGAAAGTGAAGGTGCAGGGCATGAGGATCATTGAATCATTCTTGAAAAGTAACCGCTGCTATCAAAAAGCAGAACAGAACACAAGGGGCGGTCTTATGCTGCATAGCGTAGGCTGCCCGCAGCCTTCCGCACAGGCATTTGTGGGAAGCTGGAACAATGCTGAAAAGGCCGCTTGTGTCCATGCGTTCATTGATGCCAATACCGGGGACATATACCAAACTTTACCGTGGGAATACCGGGGATGGCATTGTGGATCCGGGGCGAAGGGTTCCGGGAATGATACACATATAGGTGTTGAAATGTGTGAACCTTCCTGTATCAAGTACACAGGCGGGGCCACGTTCACCTGTTCCAACATACCGGCAGCACAGGAAGCAGTCAGGCGCACATATGAAAGCGCTGTTCAGCTGTTCGCTGAACTGTGCAAAAAGTTCAGGCTTGATCCGCTGGCTGATGGGGTTATCCTATCCCATGAAGAAGGTCACAGGCGTGGTATTGCCAGCAATCACGGCGATCCTGTCCATTTATGGAATCAGTTGAAAATGGGTTATACTATGGACGGGTTCAGAAAAGCAGTCAAGGCCGCTATGGGTTCCGCAACGGTTCCGGCTGCAAGTTCCGGGACACGGATCACAGGGACGGCACAGGCTACAGCTGACCAGATGCGGGCATACATTAAAGCAAAGAACCCGAATGTGGCACAGTCTGTCATTGACATGATCCCCCTGTACCTGTCAGAAGGTGCGGCAGAAGGGATCCGGGGTGATATTGCTTTTTCGCAGTCATGCCTTGAAACTGGGAACTTTACTTTCAAGGGTTCCGCTGTTACGCTGGATCAGAATAATTTCTGCGGCATGGGTGTGACCAGCAACGGCATGAAGGGAAATTCTTTTGACACGCCGCAGATCGGCATCCGGGCACAGATCCAGCACTTGAAAGCATACGCCAATAGTGAACAGCTGGTGAACCCGGTTGTGGATCCCCGGTTCAAATATGTGGCCCGTGGTTCAGCTGAATTTGTGGAATGGCTGGGTATTCAGGAAAACCCGCAGCGCAAGGGTTGGGCCGCTGGTGCTGAATATGGTGAAAAGATCCTGACCATACTGACGGCGATTACAGGCGCACAGGCCGCCACACCTGCACCGGCCCCGGCTTCCCCCTTCCCTGCGGTTCCTTTTCTGATCAAGGTCATTATACCTGATCTGAATATCAGGAAAAGCCCCGGTTCAGCAGATAACACGAACCTGACCGGGAAGTTTACAGGGATCGGAACCTTCACTATTGTGGAAGTTTCCGGTAGCTGGGGACTGCTGAAAAGTTATCAGAAAAACCGCAACGGCTGGATCTATTTGGGGAACCCTGAATACTGTGAAATTTGTTTCTAATTTGTTACTAATTGACGGTATTTTAGCAGCTTTCAGCAGATTGTAAAAACTGAACTTTTCCTGTAAATGCCGTATTTGCGGCATATTGTACTGAACCTTTATTTGTGATAAAATGACCGCAGAACCAACCTCGCGGGAAAAAGAAGTTTACAAAATGGTTGTAAATGCATAAGATAGCGTTTGCTGACTGAGCAACAGGGCGTCATATAGGACAGCCACTAATAGCCAGAGCAGATTATTGGGACAGGGCATAGACTCTGCCAGATAATTTGTTCTGGCTATTTTATGTTTGTGAACAGTACATGGGACAAACCATGTAGATGATATTTAATTATTATGGAAAGGATGGAATGGATATGGTAAACTACATTATTCGATTATTGGGAGGGATTGATAAATTCCTATCTGCACTGATTGTATTTATGGTGATAAGTTACATAGCAGAAATACTTCTTGTGATTGTAGGGGAGGAGAAGCAATCCAATGTGTTTTTGCTAAAGAATATGTTTAAGAAAGTAGCGATATTTATTCCAGTGATTGTTTCAAATATAATAGGTACAATCATAGAAAGTAATTGCGCAATTCGGACAACGGTTATTTTGTTTTACATCTCCAATGAGGGGCTTGCCATTTTAAAGAATATAAACCAGCTTGGAGTGCCGCTTCCTCAAACATTGGTAAAGATGCTAAATCAGATAGGGGATAGAAAATAACATTATTCTGATGCGGAAAAATTTCATGGAGCAGGGAGGGGTCTCTTAATTACAGAAAAAGTACATTTATGAAAAAAGTATTTTCAATTTTGATTGTTTTGTGCTTTTCGTTCCCGGAAAATAGTCTTTTCATGCCATTAGGCAAAAAACAGGAAAATCTCGTGGTATAACCAACAGAGGATTTTACTTTAGCGGGAACGGTATTCTGCCGAAGTAATAGGAAGGAGTCGAATCCGTCAATAGCTCGTGAGGCTTATCGGCAAAGCACTGAAAATGTGAAATCGCCAGTGGAGCCTTGTGGGAGGAATGACTGGCACGTTCAGGGAGATGGAATGATGGTTTGATACCTGCTGCCCTGTCCCAAAACGGAATCAGGGCATAAAAACAGGGAAT
Source organism: uncultured Lachnospiraceae bacterium (assembly GCA_910579495.1). Classification (GTDB taxonomy): domain Bacteria; phylum Bacillota; class Clostridia; order Lachnospirales; family Lachnospiraceae; genus Suilimivivens. The sequence continues at coordinate 9,672 of CAJTVD010000071.1, read as the reverse complement.
GACACGCCAAATTGACAGGATGACACGCTAAGGTGGTGGTATTTAGACAGCTTTGATTCTATAATCCAGACAGAAAAAACAGAAAGCGAGGTTGTTTAAGATGACTTTTGGAGAAAAATTAAAGGCTATCCGCAAAGAGAAAGGATATTCTCAGGAGGAGATGGCGGGACTGTTGGATGTGTCACGTCATGAACCTGCTATAATAAGACTAAATCAAGAGAAGCCCACAAAATCAAGGGTTTGCACTGATTCAGTCCTATTTATTTAAGCCCATTGGTGGAGATTTAGGACAGCGCTGGACAAAATCATAAACCTACATCAAAGAAGTCAGAAATGCCCATCCATGATGCGGTCATCTTGTGGCTTTTAAGAAATGCGAGGTGAAACAGAATAATTTTGAGTTAGACGCAGTATTTTATTGCGTGATAAGGACTATTCAAGTGTATGTGCTTGGGTAGTCCTTATATTTTTGCAACAAAACCAGTAGAGGAAAAGGAGAAGATTATGGAACAGGTTTACAGGATCGGGATTGACCATGGGTACGGTAATATCAAGACCGCCCACCACATTTTTGAATCCGGCATTATCCAGAGGGAAAGCGTATCGGAACTTGCAGGGATGGTAGTAGAGTACGAAGGGAAATTTTACGAGATCGGCTCCACGCACAAGGAGTACCAGATGGATAAAGTGTGGGATGAAGATTATTATATCCTTACGCTGGCGGCTCTGGCAAAGGAACTGAGGGAAAGGGGATTGTGTTACGCTTCCGTCATTCTGGCGGTGGGGCTTCCTATCAAATGGCTTGGGGAGCAGGCGGAGAGTTTTAAGAAATATTTATTAAAGAATAAGGAAGTGACCTTCCGGTGCAATGACACCAGATACCATGTGAAAATTGAGGATGTGGAAGTCTATGCACAGGGATTTGCGGCTGTTGCGGCAGACCTGCCCAGCTATCAGGGATTTAACATTGTGGCGGATATCGGAAATGGTACAATGAACGTTATCTTTATCGTTGACGGGAAGCCGGATTCCAGCCGCTACTATACGGAGCGTTTCGGGGTGGAGTGCTGTGTGATCGAGATGCGGAGCGAACTTACAAACAAGGTACATAGTGTTGTAGATGACTGTATTGTAAAAAAGGTGCTGAAGGATGGCACTGCCGATATCGGGGAGAAATATCTGAAAGCCATAGCGGAATGCGCGTCAGATTATACCGACAAGATTATGCGTAAGCTACGGGAGTATGGCTACAATGAAGAACTGGCGAAGCTTCATTTCCTTGGAGGCGGTGCAATGCTGATGAAGCATTTCGCAAAACTGGATCAGAGCAAGGTGCATTTCATTGAGGATATACACGCCAATGCAAAGGGATATGAGTACCTTTCCAACCAGAGGCGTTTACGCAATATCCGGCGCGGATAGGGGGTGTGCCTTATGAAGACGAGACAGACGATAAAGAATATCAAGCGTGTGTCCTGCCGCTTTGACATGGACGTGCCGGAGGAGCGGAGGGCATGGCAGATTTTACAAAGGAGGTATGAGGAGCCGCCGGACGGAAGGAAGCAGGACTACAGCAGCATTATCGCGGAGGCAATGATCGGGCATTATGACCGGAAGGAAGAAACGCACCTTACCAATGAGGAACTTCTGGCGAAGATGCAGGAGAGCATCAGGAAGGAAGCAGAGGAAATAAAGAAATGTTTTTCGCAGTCGCCATTTCCAATGATGTACCCTTATATGCCAATAGCACCGGGAATGCAGAGTATGGCGGTACAGCCGGAGAAGCAGGAGCAGAAAGAAATCAAGCAGGACGAGGAAACCATCAATGATGCCGCCCTTGACTTCATGGACAGTTTCATGGGTGGATAGGCAGGATGCAGAGGCATCAACTTATATAAAATTGAAAAAGGAAAAGTTAGAGGGCATTTCATTCTGTGTTGTTTGGATGAGTGCCTTTTTTCATGCAGATTATGCAGAAAGGAAAAGATATGGAATTAAACGAAATGGAGAAACGGATGCTGTACCAGACAGAGGGAAATGAGCGGTATGCCCTCATACATGAACTGCTGATGGCTTCCCGGTATGCCAAAGACCCGGACAGGCGCAGGGCAGCGGAGAGCCTTATGGAAAAGATGCGCCCTCTGACAGATGGGAAATGCATGGAGGTTGTACATGATATCCGCAGAAACTACCACCTGCCCAAAGAGGGAAGGACTATGGGTGAACTGCTGGCGGAGGCAAGGCAGAGATCCGGTGCGGAACAGTTAAAAGGGCATGACATCATGGCGTTGGAACGCTTTGACCCGGAAGTGCGGCATATGGTTGTCTTTGAAGTGCTTTCGGAGGATTCCTTTGACGGAGAAAAAGGCGACCGGGTGCGTCTGTTCCTGACGGATGTTGGTTATGAGAAATTCCAGTGCAGGCAGAAAATTGGAGAGATCAAGATACAAGATCATGTAAAAGTTTTACCGGGCGGATATCTGCAAAATAAAAACAAGGAAAAGGAACACATCCGGTAATGCAAAGATAGGGAAAGGGATTTTAGATATGGCTGTATTTAGAATAGAGAAAACAAAAGATTTTACTGTCATGAGCAATTACCATTTGCGTGACGTGGAACTGTCGCTGAAAGCAAAAGGGCTGTTATCCCTGATGCTCTCCCTGCCGGAGGATTGGGATTACACAACGAAAGGGCTTGCCTGTATCTGCAAAGATGGCGTGGATTCCATCACCAGCGCATTAAAGGAACTGGAGAACCATGGGTATCTCACCAGACAACGCATCCGCTATGAAAATGGGCGGTTAGGTGACATCACCTACACGATACACGAAAAGCCTGTGGAGCAGGAAACAGAAGAAAACCCACCTAAACGGGAAAATCCAAGACAGGTAAAGCCAATACAGGAAAAATCTGTACAGGGGAACCCTAAACAGGAAAACACCGCACAATTAAATACTAATCAATCAAATACAGATGTATCAAAAACTTATCAATCAATCTATCCGGAGAAACCGGAGGAACCAGAAACAATAACGCAGCAGGATGGGATTGATAAGATTGGATTATCGGATGCTTACCGGGAGATTATCTGTGAAAATATCGAGTACAGCATCCTTATGGAGCGGTACGGAAAACAGCGGATGGATGAAGCGGTAGAGCTGATGCTGGAAGTTGTCTTATCGCAACGTCCTTATATCCGTATCGCAGGAGACGACTTCCCAAGGGAGGTAGTGAGGAGCCGGTTCCTGAAAATTAATTCCAGCCACTTGGAATACGTCTTTGAATGCATTGACGGGAATACCACAAAAGTAGGGAACATCAAGGCATATCTGCTGACAGCGTTGTATAATGCCCCGGCAACCATGGACAGCTATTACCGGGCAGAAGTCAATCATGACCTGTACGGTGCAGGTACATAAGCATTGCCATTTGAAGTAGACACAAGGAGGTAATCTTGACTGAATTTAGGGTGAATGACGTGGATTTACAGGAGTTCCTGCATTCATTCACAGATGGGGACGGAAAGCTGCCATCGGATTTTGACCAGCTAAAGAGGGAAGGGCATTACCTGATCCATGGGGATGCGGAGAGGGTATTCTGCCTGAAAGAAAAATACATATACCTGAAGGACACCATGGAGAACCTGCTGGCGAAGTCGCTCTGCTATTTCTCCAACATGCCAATATCCTATGCAGTCCATGTGAAGCCATCCGGCAGGGCAGATATAACGGTGCTTGATAATAAAAGACTTTCGATAGAGATAAAGGAAAAGCAGGTAAAAGGGAAATCCATCACTGTCAGATATAAAGACGGAACGGTAGATAAAGGCGCATTGAAAACAGAGAGATACATCAAAGGACCATTCGGGGAGAAAGTTAGCACCATCCAGTATGCCTGTGTAGCAGACAGCCTTTTGCAGATGAGCCGGAAAGTCTATACCCTTACCTATGAAGCAGAGAATGAACGTTCCCTGTCAGCAGCGGTGAGGGAGATCCACAGGAAAAGGGAGCGGAGCCTCCCGGTAAAAATAAAAAGGTCTTTCCGGTCATGGATGGAAGATATAAAACTGCTCCCGGCAATCCGGCGGACAAGATTTTTGATGGGAATGCCGGATGAGATACGCATATCCCGATTCCGGGAAATGATGAAAAAGGAAGGGTACATAAAGATGACGCCGGAGCTGGCGGCACAGGCAAAGAGATTCAGACTGCCCCGTTATTTCCTGCAAAAAGATGGGATGGTCGGCTATGCCCATGAGACCAAGCCGGATAAGAAAGGAATTTTATTCCTAATGAAAAAAGATTGGGTGAAGATGCTGGACACCCTTATGCATGAAAAGCCGGTGCAGTGTTCCAGGGAACTTCTCACTGCCATGAAGATGGAAGCAAGATATGAGGCATCCAATGCAAAAAACCAGAGGGATGCGGTAACATTTTCACTCATAGCAGGCAAGCTGGACTGTTTTCTGGAAGCTATAGAGAACAATAATCTGTCACATCTGTTAAAGGAAAATGCAGTAGAAACGACGCTGCCGGATTTTCTTTCAACAGCAGAAAAAGAGAAACTGGCAGGGATGTACCGTCTGGAAAGAGAACATTCGATAGTGGCTGACAGGAGCGCACATTACCTTGACGCAGCAGGAAGGTAGGTTGGTGGAGAGTGCGGCTCACAGCCGACACCCCCAAATACTTCCGCTTGGCTGTGACCTACCGGGGAGGGTGTGCGGTGTCAAGGATTTTCGGCGGTGACTAAAATACTTGACACCGCACGCACTCCCCGGTACACTCGCCGGCAGCGGAGTATTTGAGGGAGAGAGAAAAAGCGTCAGGGTGGCGTCAAAAATGGAAAATTTAGAATAAGCTGGCGTCAAAAAATGGCATTCTGGCGTAACGGGTGTGGAAATTGACAGCGGAGTGGCGTCACAGAAAAAATGGAGAAATTTCACTGGCGTCAATTTCATACGTTTTGGCGTCATGAAAAAATCAACTGGCGTCAGAAACAACCGCATTGGCGTCATGAAGAAACAAACTGGCGTCAAAATCACAAAAAATGGCGCTATTACCGTAAAAATGGGGGTTCGGGGTACTCCCCGACAAGATTTAGCATTTCGTGCCCACGAAATGCGTATCTTGCGGCGTTCCATGGAACGCCCTCTCCCCGAAAAGGAAGGAGCAGTACATGGCAAGACCAAAAGGCGAAAACACGCTTCGGAAACATTTCAAACTGACAGAAGAAACAGCAAAAATACTGGCAGAACGTTCCCAAGCTGAAAATATGAATGAATCAGAATACATCCGGTATCTGCTCTTAAATCAGTCGGAACACCCAAGAAGCAGGGGATTGGAACTTGAAATAATGCGTTTGCGAAATGAGATAAATAAAATCGGTGTAAATGTGAATCAGATAGTGAAAAATAACAATTCCCATATATATAGCAACAGTGATAAAATAGAATTAAAATCGCAGATGCATAAAGCAGTGGATTTAATGGAGCATATGATTGAAATAATCGGTTGAGAATTAAAATTTCACTACATAAAGAATGGAGCGGATTCAGTGACAGGAATTGTAGAAATAGATGTTCATGGAAAGAATGTGGAAACAGCAGTTAAAGAGATAAAGAAATATCTGGATAATGCAGGCTCAGGAACATACAGAATCCGTATCATCCATGGCTACCATGGCGGCACGAGAATCCGGGATGGCATAGAAGATGAATTTAGCTATGGAAGAGAGCCGAAAGTAAAAAGGGTTACAATGGGAGACAATCCGGGAATTACGGAATTGGTATTGAGGGAGTATTAAAAAGAGCAGTACAAGGAAGGAATTGAGGTCTTGCTGCAGGTAGATTATATTTATGGTTTTGAATTATGATTTGTGAGGACAAGGCTATGAACATAGATAAAGAATTATACCATATGATCTTTAAAAGAAAATCGTTTCATTTGTTTAGAAATATCGGAAACAAGAGCATATCTTCAAATGATATTGAAAGCATCATGGCAGCATATGGAACTTTTATTCCACTATATCCTGATATAAAAACAGCGATCCGGATTGTTCCAGCAAGCGAAACTACCTGCAAACGGGGGCAGCAATTCTGCATATTGCTATATAGCGAGAAGAAAGATAATTATTTGCAGAACATCGGATATTTAGGTGAGCAGTTAGATTTATACCTTGTTTCACAAAATATCGGGACGCTTTGGTTTGGTATTGGAAAAACGGATGAACCGTCATTTGGAGGGCTTGATTTTGTAATTATGATTGCAATGTCAAAAATAGATGATGAGAAAAAATTCCGCAAAGATATGTTTAAGAGCAAACGAAAACTGACGGGCGAAATCTGGTATGGGGAACCTGTTATGGGTATAACTGATATTGTCAGGTTTGCTCCAAGTGCTTGTAATACGCAGCCTTGGATAGTAGAACACAGTGATACCGTTTTAAAGGTTTACAGATATAAAAAACAAGGTAAAAGAGGCATCATGCCCATGGATAAAGTGTCTTTCTATAACCAGATTGACATTGGGATTTTCTTATGTTTCCTTGATTTATGCTTACAGCATAAAGCGATTCCATATGAAGTGGAATTATACACTGACAATGGCTCGGATGAAGAAAAAACATTAAATGCGGTTTATAAACTGCTGTCATAAACTCCAGCTTATCGAAAGGGGCTGAGAAGGGAGAATGGCAATCCTGTTTCAAATATATCTGTCATTAGTGAAGAGAAGAAATTGAAACAAATTCTGTTTAGAAAAGCAAAAAAGTAATAGTAATCTTAATTTTATAGAGAGTGAAATGGTCAAAACAGGGAGGTCATCCAATCGCGATTACGAAAATATCCTGCATCCACCAGACAGGAAAAAGATACATGGCTATGCATCTTGCAAATGCCATTTCCTACATTACGGACGAGGAAAAGACGCAGGATGGCGCATTGGTGGGGAGCCATAACTGCAACACAGATACCGCTTTACAGGAGATGCTTGCGACGAAAAGAAAATTCGGGAAGCCGGATAAGCGGCAGGGCTACCACTTTATCATATCTTTCAAAAAACAGGAAGTAAGACCGGAAACAGCTATGGAGATCACACAGAAGTTTGTGGAGAAGTATTTTGGTGACAACTTCCAATGCCTGTATGCTACCCATGATAATACAGAGCATGTTCACAGCCACATTCTTTTCAACAGTGTATCATGGCGTACCGGAAGGAAGTACCGCTATGAGAAAGGGGATTGGGCAAGGGAGATACAGCCTATTGTCAACGGACTTTGCAAAGAGTATGGGCTTTCCATACAGGATATTGAAATCGGCACAAAAGAAAAAGAGCCTAAAAAATGGGATAAAACAAAACAGGGAATCTTTAAATGGAATCACCAGATCAGCCTTGATGTGGAAGATTCCATTTCTATTGCAGATAATTATGAGAGTTTTCTAAAACTGATGGAGCAGAAGGGATATGGAATACAGCAGAAAAATGGAGAAACTTATTTGAAGCCTATGGGTGTAAAAAGGTTTATCCGTCTGACAGAGATTTCTTCCCATTACACGAAAGAAGCCATAGAAATTCAGATAGGAAAAAGTATTCGGCATGAAGCATCCAGAAGTGAAAACCGCATTCCAAGAATCATAAGGTGCAGGAAGAATTATAAAAGATATATCCCACTGTCACCATACCAGAAGGCTTTCTATGCAAAGATGTACCGCACCGGGCAGCTTAAGCGGAAGCCCTACAGCAAGATGTGGCAGTATAAAGAGGAAGCTGAAAGGTTTGAAAAGTTGCAGTCTCAATATCTGTATCTGCACAGAAACAATATCCGCTCCGCAGAAGAATTAGAAAACCGGAAAAAAGATGTCAGCATCCGTATGGATGCACTGGATGAACAGCGGCACCAGATATACAAAAGGCGGTACCCACACAAACCAGTCCTTGCACTTCTTAATATAATTGAAGAGAATGAAATTCGTGCTTCCTACTATAAAAAGGGAAGCTCTAAAAAGGGAAGCTCTTTTTATGCAGCAAATTATGAGAAGTGGAAGGAAGCGGTAGAAATTCTTATCCAGAAGGGGTATACAGTACATCAGGTTATGGAGATGAAAGAAAGATATCAGAGGGAGCTTGCGGAGGTCGCAAAAGTGAAACGGGAACTGAAAAAAGAAGAAAACCTGATAAATGATATTTTCTTTGAAAAGAGCAGGGTACAGGTGGCAGAGAAAATTATGCCGGGTTTAGAGATAAAAGAAAATGCAACGGAAATTATGCATAAAGGGGGTGATGCGGAAGAAGTAGAACCTATGGAAACAGAAATACCAGCCCATGCAGATACAAAACAATTAGAAAACAAGCCAGCCCAAAGCAAAGAGCAGGGTCAGTGGGTACAGGCAAGATAATAAATAGCAGGAAGGAAACCAGATGGGAAAAAGTTTAAGGGATATGACAAGGCAGGAGCAGGCTGCCTATTTTAAATCCAAGGATTATTGCGGAGAACAGCTTAAAGTTGTGATGGATGCAGTCAGCTATGGTATCAGCATAGATTATTTACAGCTTTTTGAAGATACCACCATTCCTGTAGAGACTATGGAAACTATGTTCACTGCCATGAAGGAAGATTACGGGGTAAAAGAGACAGCGTTCTTATCCACTGTCCACAAGGAAGAATCCGGGCGCATCCTTTTGGAAGCATTGAAATCCGGTGTGCCTCTCTCTGAATTGCAGGGAATTTATCAGGAAGGAATGCTCCCAATAGAACTTCGGGAGAAAATACTTCCGCTCATGCAGGGCAGGAAAGCCATACCGGAGAAGATCGGGGAGCGGATGGAATTTCTTACGGAAACAGTACGTGAACTGAAAGAAAGCCTTTCAAGACAGGGCAGTTTCATAGAGGATTTGAAAAAATCCATGGAAGAGAAAACAGAGATTTTTTCAGTACAGGAAAAAGAAGCAGAGAGCATTACGGAGGATATGGATGATGCTTATTATCTGGAACTGGAAGAACAGTTCCGGCAGGCAAGGGAAGATGCGGAGCGGCTTTTAGAGGAGAGGGAAGAAACCAATAGAAAAGTAAGGGAACTGGAAGCAGAAAACAAACACCTGCAGGAACAGCTTTTGCTCCAGCAGTCTTATGTTGCAGGAGTACAGGAACAGAAAAGGGTGCAGGAGAGAATACAGCCGGTTATAAGGAACAGCCAGCAGGAAAAAGCAGATTGTCAGAGGCAGAATAAATCAGCAGAGATGGAAACCGGAAAACAACTGAAACCATTATCTTCATTCCACTTCCCATTTATCCGCAAAAAACCGGGCTTATTGGAGAAGTTAGCCGGGGAACTGGACGCCGGGCAGATTGCGGAGGTACGCCTTGGCATTGAGGACGGTCTTACTGAAAGCCAGCTTGCCCTTCTTGCGGATAAGGCTATGGATGCAGATAAAATGAAAGAACTCCGTATGACCATGAAGATATTGAACGAAAGGGGGCAGGAAACATGACACAGCAGTTGCAGGAATATATCTACGCATCAGAGGATTTCAGGGAGAAAAGCGAAAAGTTAGCACAGTCCATAGAGATAAACAGCGTCCTTTTATCCGACAGCAGCGCAGAAAAAGCCGGGCAGAGGAACACCGTTCTTGGGAAACTTTGCAGGCAGGCGGCACAGGCAAAGGAAGCCG
>CAJTVD010000070.1 GCA_910579495.1 uncultured Lachnospiraceae bacterium | reverse complement strand
ATATTTAATTGTTATTTTTTATAAAATTTTTATTTGTGAAAAGGAAAATAAAATTGCAGAAATTGTTTATTCTACTAAAATGGCGAGAAAAAAATCTGTTTTAATAAGAATATTTATGGTGAATACTATTTCACTTATAATATATTGCGCATTTTACGTTATAAATTTTTTAATGTATATGACCTTATATGGTTTTGAAGGGGCAAAAGTCAGTATTCAATCAATCGGAGTTTTTGCTAGTTCGGAAAGTTTTTTTAGCGTAGGGGAATTAGCAATAGTTATGTTTGTTGAGGGAATGCTAGCAACATGGGCAATTTCAATGATTATATGTGTATGCTCTTGTTATGGGAAAAATACATTTTCAGTGCTTTTCAGTTCTTTGATTATAATTATTGCCCCAATATTTTTTGATTTTACAGATATATTACCACCATTTCAAAAGGTATTAGAGTTATTACCAATATACTCTCTTAATATTATTTCGCAATATAAAACAACAGGATTATATCATAATTCTATTTTACTTTCTATATTATCAGGAATAGTTAGTATTTTAATTATATTATTTAGTTTTTTATGCATAAAACAATATTTTAAACATTATTCATTACAAAAAAATTATGCTAGAAAGTGAGAAGCCATGTAGTAAAAGGGATTTAAGGAAGATCCTAAATAAAATATAAGTCGTAGTTCATTAATAAGCAGTGCATATAGATATTAGTAAAACAAAATATTTGATAAAGGAAACGCCTGATGGGTAATGTCCCACGCAGGCGTTTTTTATATATATGAAAACTTTTTAAAAAGTTTTTCACCTTACCCGAACATGGGAATACAGCCATACGGGATAAAGAGCGAAAGGGAAAATACGATTTTGCTCTTATCCAGTTGGAACGGGAAGGAGGTGAACTCTTATGGAGCAATCTTCATCCCGTTATGAACAAACAATCAGACATCAGTTTGACCGGATATGCAAAATGGCATTAAAGGGCGAAAAGGTAGATTACATCAGGCACATGGGCTATCGGCAAAAGAACGAAGTTATGTTGTCGGAACTGCCGGAAAAGGAGCTGAATCAACTTTCTATTATGGATGAGTATAAAGTGGAAAATCATTACTTTCAGGTACTTGGCTATGATATTGAGGTTAAAGATGCCCTGATAGCAGAAGCGCTGCAATCGCTCACAGAAAAAAAGCGTAATGTGATACTGCTTTCTTATTTCATGGAGATGAGTGATGCGGATATTGCCAGAGAAATGAATCTTGTCCGCAGTACCATTCATGAACACAGAAAACGCTCGCTGGAAATGCTGAAACAAATTATGGAGGGAAGTACAGATGAAAAGAAAATGTAAAAGAGAAAATGGTTTGTTGCCTTTCCATACGATTAAGGCAGCAACAGAAGGCGATGTGGAGGCGATTAATGCGGTATTAAAGCATTATGAAGGTTACATAGCAAGCCTGTCTGTCAGGAAATTATATGACGAATATGGACAGCCGCATTACTGCGTAGATGAAACGCTCCGCAGGCGGCTGGAAACAAAACTGATTACCAAAATATTGGATTTTGAAATAGCATAACAGCCTGCCAGTTTTCTTCCCTTTCAGAAAGATGACAGGACTGAATGCAGATGTACCTTGACAACTGAATATTGTGTTGCATACAGGACGTGAGGATATGCAGAGCCACTAAGCAGATGCGCCATGACGTACCTGCCCTGTCTTATGACGGGGTGAACGTGAGGAAATGTTGAAACAGTACATTGAAGCAAAGGTAAGGAGCGAGTGAGATCGGGCAAAATATGTAGCAGTTACATGGGGCGATGAAGCATATCTGTGATAATGATACTTCCGGGCTGCGGGAAAGCCGCAGTCCGGTCAATGAAATGACGGTGCAAGACCGATGTGGGCGGCGTAATGAGCCGCCACCTGTATTGCAGTTTTTATCTGCTAATAAATGGGGAGAAGCGTTATTCTGCCTATTTATTAGCAGATAAAGCTGTGCAATGATTGGAGGAATTTATGGTAAAAAAAGTAGACAGAAAGAAATTTGTCAGATATAAGGAAGGTGCAGAAATTTACAGCATGGGTTTGACAAAATTTCAGGAGCTTGCAAAACAGGCAAACGCAATCTATAAGGTAGATAAATTAGTATTGGTAAACTGTGATATTTTTGAGCAATATTTGGAGTCTTTTAGAGTAAGTGAATAATTAAGGCAAAGAGGGTTTCGTGATAAATAATTGTTCTACAAAAAGTTCTTGACTTTTTGTAGAACGGGAATTATAATGGTATTAGTTATGAAGGAGGTGCATAGTAAATGCCAAGAACGGGACGTCCAAAGACCGATTCGCCTAAGCTGAGATCGTTAAGCCTTCGAGTTGACGATGCAGAGTACGAGAAGCTGAAAGACTATGCTGCCAGACATGACATGACCATAACGCAAGTGCTACAAAAGGGTGTTGAAATCCAATACTCAATGGAAGAAAGAAAGTAGCAGTACGAAATATCTCTTTCCTTTTGTAAGAAAGGAGCAGAGATGGCAAAAGCAAGAAAAGACCATAGAGGGAGAGCTTTACGGAAAGGGGAAATCCAGCGCAAGGATAAATCATATATGTATACTTATACTGATCCTTATGGGAAAAGACGGTATATATATGCAAATGATATAATAGAGCTTAGGGAAAAAGAAAAGCGGCTGATGAAAGACCAGCTTGATGGTCTGGATGTATATGCAGCAGGAAACGCCGATTTGAATTTTGTTTTTGACAGGTATATTACAACCAAGACAGAGTTAAGGCGGACAACCTACACAAATTACATCTATATGTATGACCGATTTGTGAGGAGTGAGTTTGGGAAACGAAAGATTGGAGCGATAAAGTATTCAGATGTGCTGTATTTTTATTATCATCTGCTAAATGACAGAGGTATGCAGATTAACACTCTTGAAACAATACATACCGTTCTCCACCCAACATTTCAACTTGCAGTACGGGATGACATCATCAGAAACAATCCGAGCGATGGAGTGATGGCTCAAATCAAGAAGAAGCCGGGAAAAAATCATGGTGTACGCCATGCCCTTACACTGGAACAGCAGAGAGCCTTTATGGACTACACAGCCAAAAGTCCGGTACATTGCCATTGGACACCTTTTTTCACAGTATTATTAGGAACAGGGTGCAGAATTGGTGAAGTAATCGGGTTGAGGTGGGAGGATATAGATTTTGAAAAGAGGATAATCAGTATAAATCATAGTGTTACCTATTATCCTAGACGAAATGATACTACAAAATGTGAGTTTGGAGTATCCCTCCCGAAAACAGAAGCGGGTATCCGTACTATCCCCATGATGGACGCAGTATATGAAGCGTTCCAGGAGGAATACAGCGAGCAGAAGGAAGAAGGGTTTAATACTACGGTGGTTGACGGAATGACAGGCTTTATTTTCAGTAACCGCTTTGGCAATCTTCATAATCCGCAAGCTGTAAACAGGGCAATCAAGCGGATATACGAATCGTACAATGCAGAGGAAGTGTTAAATGCTAAAAAAGAGAAAAGGCAGCCAGTCATAATACCTCACTTCTCATGCCACCATTTAAGGCATACCTTTTGTACAAGGTTCTGCGAGAAGGAAACAAATGTGAAAGTGATACAGGCAGTTATGGGACACGCCAATATTGAAACAACGATGGACATATATGCCGAAGTTACTGATATGAAGAAACAGGAAGCAATACAAAATTTATCACGCAATCTTGATGTATTTTAGGAAAGAGTCCGAAGCGGATAAGTGAGTACAACAAATTGTGTGGTTTACAACAAATTTACAACAAATTTGGAATTTTACAGGTAGAATAATACATCATAATGAAGTGATGAATTGTTAGAGAAAAGCGGAAATAAGCGGTTATGAAGAATAATGAAGTAACTCATTTGCCTTTTTATTGGTATTGATCATTAAGTTTAAGATTCAGGCGATGGTTTCTATTTTGATCGGGGCTATTGCCATCGGGCTGCTGGCAGGCATGCCCTTTGATAATATTGTTACGGCGGTCAATGACGGCATCGGGAATACCCTGAAAGGAATTGCGTTGTTAGTAGGGCTAGGATCCATGTTCGGTGCCATTTTGGAGGCATCGGGAGGCGCCCAGAGCCTTGCTGTTACCATGGTAAAGCGGTTTGGTGACAGGAAGGCAGCATGGGCTCTTGGCATTACGGGTCTGGTAATTGCCATGCCGGTATTTTTCGATGCCGGGCTGATCATCCTGATCCCCCTGGCATTTTCCCTGGCCAAAAGGACCAACCGCTCATCTTTGTTCTATGCAATTCCCCTCCTGGCCGGGCTGGCAGTGGGACATGCGTATATTCCCCCTACCCCTGGCCCGGTGCTGGTGGCTACCATGCTGGGGGTAGACCTTGGATGGGTGATCATGATCGGTATTGGCTGCGGGATTGTGGCAATGGTGGTGGCCGGCCCTATATGGGGCTCTATCTGCGGGGGCAAGTACAATATCCCGGTCCCGGAGCATGTGGCCAACCAGGCGGATTATGACGAATCCAAGCTCCCAAGCTTCTGGACAATTGTTGGCATCATCCTGATCCCGCTGGTACTGATTATTTTAGACTCTGTTTCGGGGGTAATACCCGCCCTTAGCGGCGTGGCACCGGTATTTGCTTTCCTGGGGGAACCTTTCGTAGCCCTTTTGATCGCCACTGTGATTGCCATGTTCCTCCTTGGCATGAGGCATGGATACACTTTGGAGGAACTGGAAAAGGTAATGACAAAATCCTTAGAGCCTACGGGGCTTATCCTGCTGGTGACCGCATGTGGCGGCGTCCTGCGCTATATGCTCCAGTATTCAGGGCTGGGGGATGTGATTGGGAATGCAGTTTCTTCCGCTAACCTTCCTATTGTGGTGGTGGCCTTTGTGGTGGCTGCGCTGGTCCGTATCTGTGTAGGGTCCGCTACCGTGGCAATGACCATGGCGGCAGGCATTATCTCCGCCATGCCCGGCATTGGGGATCTCTCCCCCTTGTACCTGGCATGTACCACGGCGGCAGTGGCAGGAGGCGCTACTGTATGCTCCCACTTTAATGATTCCGGCTTCTGGCTGGTGAAATCACTGGTGGGAATGGATGAAAAGACTACCCTGAAAACGTGGACGGTCATGGAAACGCTGGTGGGCGTCGGCGGGTTCCTGGTTGCGCTTATCATTTCTTTTTTTGCATAAAATTTAGCAGGTATCAAATAAATAAGAAGACCACATAACAGGACTGGAGGGTTAAAAATGGAATTAAAAAGTCAGCAGATGCGTAAGCTTGCGCCGGAGTTGGATCCCCTGCGCATTGGCACAGGATGGACAGTGGAGGATCTGGAAAAGCCCCAGATTATGATTGAGAGCACTTTCGGGGACAGCCATCCGGGAAGCGGGCATTTGGATATTCTTGTAAAAGAGGTGCAAAAAGGAATCAGCCAGGCAGGGGGACGTGGCGCCAGGTATTTCTGCACCGATATCTGCGACGGGGAAAGCCAGGGAACGGACGGGATTAATTATAGCCTTGCAAGCCGGGAAATGATTGCCAATATGATTGAAATCCATGCCGGGGCGACTCCCTTTGACGGGGCTGTTTATCTGGCAAGCTGTGATAAGGGGATGCCTGCCAACCTTATGGGGCTGGCAAGGGCCAATGTGCCTGCAGTGGTGGTCCCGGGGGGCACCATGAACGCCGGGCCGGAGATGCTTACATTAGAACAGCTTGGGATGTACAGCGCCAAGTACCAAAGGGGCGAGATTGATGGGAAAAAGCTGGAATGGGCCAAATGCAACGCCTGCCCAAGCTGCGGCGCATGTTCCTTTATCGGAACCGCCTCCACCATGCAGATCATGGCGGAAGCTTTGGGGTTAGCCCTTCCCGGAAGCGCCTTGATGCCTGCCACCAGCCCTGACCTCCTTACCTATGCAAGGCAGGCAGGGGAACAGGCGGTAAAACTGGCACAAATGCCGGGGATGTGCCCTTCTGAGATGATCACTATGGACAGCTTTGAAAATGCTATTTTAGTTCATGCAGCGGTTTCAGGCAGCACCAACTGCCTTTTGCATATCCCTGCCATTGCCCACGAATTTGGCATTGAGATCACAGGGGATACCTTTGACCGGCTCCACCGGAACGCCCGCTATCTTCTGGATGTGCGCCCCGCAGGGAGATGGCCTGCGGAATGCTTCTATTATGCAGGCGGCGTCCCGGCCATTATGGAGGAGATTAAAGAGCATCTCCACCTGGGTGTAATGACTGTCACAGGAAAAACACTGGGAGAAAACCTGGAAGAATTAAGGGACAACGGCTTTTATGAAAGATGCAATAAATGGCTGGCGGATTTTAATAAGCGGTATAATGTACAGCTAACCAGGGAGGACATCATCCGCCCGTATGGCAAGGCTATCGGCACGGACGGCAGCATTGCCATACTGCGGGGGAACCTTGCGCCGGAGGGGGCGGTGATCAAGCATACCGCGTGCCCGAAAGAAATGTTCCAGGCTGTGCTGCGTGCAAGGCCCTTTGACAGTGAAGAAGAATGCCTGGACGCTGTCCTTAACCATAAGGTCCAGAAAGGGGATGCGGTTTTCATCCGCTATGAAGGGCCCAGGGGAAGCGGCATGCCGGAGATGTTCTACACATCGGAGGCAATCAGCAGCGACAAAGAACTGGGGAAAAGTATTGCCCTGATCACGGACGGGCGGTTTTCCGGGGCATCCACAGGCCCAGTGATCGGACATTGCAGCCCGGAGGCAGTTGACGGAGGCCCTATCGCATTAGTGGAGGAAGGGGATCTGATTGAGATTGACGTGATGGCCAGGAAGCTGGATATTATAGGCATCCATGGGGAGAAAAAGACGCCGGAGGAGATTGAGCGGATCCTGGAAGAGAGGAAGAAAAACTGGAAACCCAGGGAGCCCAAATACAAAAAAGGCGTACTGCGCCTGTTCAGCGAACATGCCACAAGCCCTATGAAGGGTGCATACCTGGCATATGATAAGGATTAAGCTTTACGGCAAATCCGGTGTGGTAACAGCAAATTCAGGGATCCCTGGAGCCAAAGCACCTGGAGGGGGCGCCTGCTATTATGCAGGCGGAAATTCCCTGCCAGGGGTGCCAAAGCCGGGGACGCAACAGGAGGATAAGAAAGATGGCGCTGGAAATAGAGAAGAAGATTGAGGAACTGGGAATTGTCCCGGTGGTGGTATTACAGGACGCGAAGGATGCGGAGCCCCTTGCCCGGGCATTGTGTAAGGGAGGCCTGCCCTGTGCGGAAGTTACCTTCCGCACGGCGGCGGCAAAGGAGAGCATCCGTATTATGGCGGAGGAATGTCCCGAAATGCTGGTGGGAGCGGGAACGGTACTGACAACAAAGCAGGTGGATGAGGCGGTTTTAGCAGGGGCGAAGTTCATTGTCAGCCCCGGGTTTGACCCTGAAATCG
Source organism: uncultured Lachnospiraceae bacterium (assembly GCA_910579495.1). Lineage (GTDB taxonomy): Bacteria > Bacillota > Clostridia > Lachnospirales > Lachnospiraceae > Suilimivivens. The sequence goes on along the minus strand of CAJTVD010000070.1, from coordinate 12,624 downwards.
TTGACTATTGCCTGGAAAAGAAGATACCCGTCTTTCCCGGCTGCATCACGCCCTCAGAGATTGCCCAGGCAGTAAAGAGAGGGCTCCGGGTGGTGAAATTTTTCCCGGCGGAGCAGTTCGGGGGCGCGGCTACCATCAAAGCACTGTCTGCGCCTTATGTGGGGCTGAAATTCATGCCCACAGGGGGTGTCAGTGCCGCTAACCTGAAAGATTACTTTGGCTGCAAAGCGGTAGCTGCCTGTGGGGGGAGCTGGATGGTAAAGGGCGACCTGGTTGCAGAGGGAAAGTTTGGCGAAATAGAACGCCTCACAGCGGAAGCGGTGAAACTGGCGGCTGAGATTCGGAAATAGGAAAAGGGGAGGAAAATAACCATGGATTTCAAATTAAAACCTGCAGATGAATGCAAATATGATGCGGTATCCCTTGGGGAAGTGATGCTGCGCTTAGACCCCGGGGAAGGGAGGATCCGCACTGCCAGAAGTTTCCGGGCCTGGGAAGGAGGCGGAGAATACAACGTAATCCGGGGGCTGCGTAAATGTTTCCGTTTAAACACCGCTGTCATTACGGCTTTCGCCGATAATGAAGTGGGAATGCTGATGGAAGATTTTATTATGCAGGGCGGGGTGGACACCTCCCTGATCAAATGGATGAAGACTGACGGCATAGGGCGTACCTGCCGGAACGGCATCAATTTTACAGAACGGGGCTTTGGCATCCGGGGGGCAGTGGGCTGTTCCGACCGGGCCAACACCGCTATTTCCAAGGCAACCCCGGAAGACTTTGACTTTGAATATATTTTCGGCAAGCTGGGAGTGCGCTGGCTCCACACTGGGGGCATTTATGCGGCTCTTTCCGAGCAGTCCTGCAAGACTGTAATTGAAGCCATCAAAACAGCGAAAAAATACGGGACCATTGTTTCCTATGACCTGAATTACCGCCCATCCATGTGGAACGCCATCGGCGGACAGGCAAAGGCCCAGGAGGTAAACAGGGAAATTGCAGGATATGTGGATGTGATGATCGGGAACGAGGAAGACTTCACCGCCTGCCTGGGATTTGAAGTGGAAGGCAACGATGCGGACCTGAAGGAACTGAACCTGGAGGGCTATAAAAAGATGATCAATGAGGCGGCAAGAACCTACCCCAACTTCAAGGCTGTGGCAACCACCCTCCGGGAAGTAAAGACAGCCACCGTCAATGACTGGAGCGCTATCTGCTGGGCAGAGGGGGAAATTTACAAGGCAAAGGATTATAAAGGGCTGGAAATCATGGACCGTGTAGGCGGGGGAGATTCCTTCGCATCCGGGCTGATTTACGGGCTGATGGCTACAGGGGACGCGGGCATTGCAGTAAACTATGGGGCGGCCCACGGCGCACTGGCAATGACCACACCGGGGGACACCACCATGGCCAGCAAAAAAGAAGTGGAAGCCATTATGGGCGGTGCAGGGGCAAGGGTGCAGAGATAGCATAAAAGAAGCTGCCCGGAGACGGCACCCTGATGCGGGCAGGGAAACTTTTTAAGGGCTTTGCAGTAAATGCAAAGCCCTTTGCTAACAGAAAATGTGCTATTTAGCAGCAATTGTATTTTCTTCAGCTTCTTTTGCATCTATTCCTGTTTTATTGCAACAGCATCGGCTTTCATGGCCTCCGCTTCCGCTTCCGCCCTGGAGGTTTCGGCTTCTGCCTTAAAGGCCTCCGCTTCCGCCCTGGAGATTTCGGCTTCAGCCCTAAAGGCCTCCGCTTCCGCCCTGGAGGTTTCGGCTTCAGCCCTAAAGGCCTCGGCTTCCGCCCTGAAGGCCTCGGCGATTGCCCTGTTTGCTGCTATTTCAGTCTCGCCTTTCGCCTTATATTCTTCAAACTCTTTTTTGGCTGCCTGGAAGTCAAATGTTACGCCTTCAAATAACCTTCCCATTTTCCTCTCCTTAATTTTCGCCGCCGCGTTTTCCACTTTATCTTCTTCCAGGTTCATGTTGTATAATAAGGCCCGCATCAGCTTGGACATGATATTCAGGAGATACTCCGGGGTGTCTTTTAGGATCTTGTCCAGCCGATGGCCTGGCAGGCTGACAAAGGCATCCATATCTGCCGGGCTTTTGATCTTGTTTATCATCATGGCAAGGGATATTTCATCCCCCCGGCTTAAAAGTTCCTCGTTGCTGTAGTCCTGCAGCCTGACCACCTGGTATTTAAAATGCGGCAGGTAACCATTTAACAGTTCCTTACAGAGTATCCGGTCCGCCAGGTCGCAGGGGGCTGCCCACCTGCCTGCCCCCTCATAGTACACAATAGGAAAAACAGGAGGGTAGCGGAAATCCTTCCTTGCGCTAATATGGGGATACCTTTTTTCCATTTCCTTTTCGTAGTCTTCCCATATATGGATCATGTACCGGAGAATCTGCATACTCACATTATACTCCACTTTGGTTTTGTGTTCAATAAGTGATACTATATAAAGTGATGATTCCAGTGGATTTCCGTCCCCTTTCAGGGGCAGGTACCTGCCGATATTCACTTTTTTTACAGTATCGCTTTCCCTTTCCGTGCTGTATAGCGGCACATAACGCTCAGACACGTCCTCAATATCTTCTGGCTGGACGTTCCGCAGGATATCCATGTCCGCATAGTCCCGCAGGAATTGGGAGCACAGGATGTTATCCCCAAAGATCAGCTTACTGCTGCTGTCCCGGAGGAAGGGGTTTGGGATGATTGTTTTGTTTTCGTTTGCCATGGCGGCTCCTTTTCTGTTACGTTTTCCATTTGGTGGTGTTGGGGCGCGACTTGTCCCATGCATTCCCGGCCAGGCCAGGAGTTAGATAATATACAAAGACGTATGATATTCTATAGATATAAAGTTACTGTAACATTACTGCACAGAAAAAGCAATAAAAATGTTTTTGGGTTTTTGCAGAGAGTTATTCCCAGGGCTTTAAACTTGTTTTAGCCTGGCCCAGGGGCTATAATAAACAATTATTACTGATAGGGGGATTCATTTAAGCTGTGCATGGGATGCAGGGAAGCCAAGGGATATGGGGATAACATTCTGGAAAGGAGATATATAAGGGTGATAGAAGTCTACTATATAGAGGATGATAAAAATATAGCGGAGATTGTAAAGGAGTATTTGGGCCAAAAAGGTTATGCGGTTTTTGTATTTCCGATGATAAAAGAAGCAAAAAGTGCATTAGAGGGGCACATACCAGATATTGTCCTGGTTGATTGGAATATGCCTGATGGAAAGGGGGATGCCCTTTGCCGATGGGTGAGGGCGAAATGGAACGGGCTTCCGGTTATTTTTATAACTGCCCGAAATGATACAAGTGACATTGTTTCTGGTTTTGGCGATGGGGCAGATGACTATATTGTGAAGCCTTTTGAATTAGATGTATTACATTCCCGGATGAAAGCTTTGCTCCGCAGGGCGGGGAATGTATCAGGGCAGTATCTCACCTGCGGCCCTATTTCCATTGACAAAAACAGGATGACGGTTTCCTGCCAGGGGGAAGAAATAAGCGTCAGCCAGGCAGAGTATCAATTATTATTGCTGTTAATGGAAAATAAAGGGAAAACAGTTACAAGGGAACGGCTGCTAGGGCACATTTGGGACAGCAATGGAAATTATGTAAATGACAACACCCTGACAGTGACGATGAAACGTCTGCGGGAAAAACTTCATCAGCCATTATGCCTAAAAACCATTAGAAGTTTTGGCTACCGTATGGAGGAGGAACCATGAGGAAAGGGACTAATTTCAAGTTGGCATTTATTGCAGTATTATCGGTTAGCTTTACCGTAGCTTCCCTGATAACTTTTTTGGTGGCATATTATTATGGCTGCCTTCAATTTCAACTATTAGGAGATTTCTGTGGGGGGATCCTTGAAAAGCGCCCGGACTGCAAACAGGCCATTTTAGAAGTTTTGAAATCGGACAGCACATCTCCCGCGGCATCTGCAGGTGAAAATATCCTGCTGTCTTTTGGTTACCAACAGTCGGATTTTTTTGGGATAAATGGGAAGGTATTTTGGGGTGCCAGTTTTGGGGTTTTTGCAGGAGGTTCCCTATTCCTTTTTTCCCTCTGGCAGTGGAATAAAAACAGGACAGCACGGATAAAAACGTTGGCCGGTTATTTGGAAAAAGTGAATACGGGAAGCCAGGGATTGCTTTTAGATACATCAGAGGATGAGTTTTCCGGATTGCAGGATGAGATATACAAAACCATTACAGCCCTTTACCAGACAAGGGATGCCGCTTTGGAGGAGAAAAACAATTTTGCCGATAACCTCTCTAATATTGCCCATCAGCTTAAAACCCCAATTACCGCTATTTCCCTTTCTGCCCAGATGATGGAGGAGGACCCTTCTATCAGTTATCTGGGACAGATCAGGAGGCAATTGGACAGGCTTACACATCTTGAAGAAGCATTGCTACTGCTGTCACGCATTGATGCAGGGACACTTTCCATGAAGCAAAGTTCTGTTGATGTTTTCACATTGCTTACATTGGCTTCCGATAACTTACAGGAGCTGTTGATGCACAAGGGCATATCTGTTGATATTCCGGAAGCGGGTGAAATTGAGATTATTGCAGATTTAGATTGGACAATGGAAGCGATTATAAATTTGATGAAAAACTGTATGGAACATTCCGTGGCGGGGGCAACTGTCCATTGTTCTTATGAAAAGAACCCATTATACGTGCAGATACGGATATGGGACGAGGGTAATGGATTTGCAAAAGAAGATTTACCGCATTTGTTTGAACGTTTTTATCGTGGGGAGAATGGCGGCGTGGGTGGAATTGGAATTGGCCTTTCCCTGTCGAAAGCGATTATTGAAATGCAGGACGGGATTATCCGTGCATTTAACCTGCATGAAAGCGGTGCCTGTTTTGAAATTTGTTTCTACAGTCACTAAGATGTCACTTTGCTTTGGTACGATAGAATTACCGCAGGGATAGACAGGCGGAAAATACAACTATGGAGGCCGCTATGGAAATACTGAAATGTGAAGGCGTTGAAAAAGTATATGGAAAAGGCGGGAATGAAGTTGCTGCCTTAAAGGGAATTGACCTTTCTGTTGAAAAGGGGGAATTTGTGGCTATCGTTGGTGCATCGGGTTCTGGGAAATCCACTCTTTTGCATATTTTAGGGAGCGTTGACAAGCCCACAAGGGGAACGGTAATGATAGACGGTGTTGATATTGGCGGGTTGAATGCCACAGATGCTGCAATTTTCCGAAGAAGAAAAGTTGGTTTAATCTATCAGTTTTATAACCTGATTCCCACCCTGACAGTAGAAAAGAATATTTGTATGCCGATGTTGCTTGATAAGAGAAAACCCGATAAGGAGTATTTTGAAAAGATTATCAGTACATTAGGCATAGAGAACAAAATGGAAAGCCTGCCAAGCCAGTTATCCGGGGGGCAGCAGCAAAGAGTGGCGATTGCAAGGTCGTTGATTTACCGGCCTGCCATTTTGCTTGCAGACGAGCCAACAGGAAACCTTGACCAGAAAAATTCGAAAGAAATCATTGGCCTTTTAAAGCTCTCTAACCGTAATTTTAAACAGACGGTTTTGCTTATCACCCATGATGAAAGGATTGCCTTAGAAGCAGGCCGTATTGTGGCCATAGAGGACGGGAAAATGATTGACAGCCAGAAGCGGAGGTGAGCAGAATGTGGAAAGACTATTCTAAAAGCTATATTAAAAACAACCCTGCCTCCAGTATCCCAGTGATGGCAGCGGCCCTGGCTGCCGCTATGTTCCTGTCACTTTTGGGCAGTATTGCTTACAACTTCTGGGCATATGAAATTGAAAAGATTGTTTTAGAAGAAGGTGGCTGGCAGGGGCGTATTGCTGGCGGGGCAGATGAAATGGATTTATCTGTCATACAGAATTTTGCGAACGTTGAAAAGGCTGTAGCCAATAAAGAATTGTCTGGAAAAGAAGATACCGTGGTAGACATTTATTTTCAAAATGCCAGGACGGTTTATCGGGACTTACCATTGATTTGCGCACAGCTTGGATTAGGGGATGATTCTATACAGTACCATGAACTGCTCTTATCCCGGTACTTTATTCATGACCCACAGGATACAGAACCGCCGATGCTGCTGGCGTTGTATCTGGGAATATTGGTAATCGTGGCAGTATCGCTGATACTGATCATCCGCAATTCCTTTGAATTATCCATGAATGCGAGAATCCATCAGTTCGGTATTTTTTCAAGTATTGGGGCTACCCCGAAGCAAATCAGGATTTGCCTTTTGCAGGAGGCTTTGGTGCTTAGTGCAGTGCCGGCCCTGCTTGGCAGTTTATTGGGGATTGCAGTTAGTTACGGTTTGATAGCAGTTACCAACATCTTTGCCGGAAATGTTGCCGGACGCCATGAAGCTGTTTTTTCATACCATCCGATCCTGTTTGCCGTAACTATTTTGTCATCAGTTATAACGGTATTGTTTTCAGCATGGATACCTGCAAGAAAGCTTAGCAGGATGACGCCACTTGAATCCATACGGAATATGGGAGGCTTACAATTAAAGAAAAGAAAACATTCCCCAATATTATCCTTCTTGTTTGGGATGAAGGGGGAGCTTGCGGGAAATGCATTAAAGGCACAGAAAAAATCATTGCGGTTATCTGCCCTGTCACTGCTGTTATCGTTTTCGGGATTTTCTGTCATGCTTTGTTTTACTACCCTTACTGATATCAGTACAAGATATACCTATTTTGAAAGATATCAGGATGCATGGGATGTAATGGTAACTGTAAAGGATACGGGGATAGCTGATTTTGGCATGGCCCAAGAATTACAGAATGTTTCCGGGGCAGAAGCAGTTACAGTTTACCAAAAAGCGGAAGCTGTGGGGCTTTTGCCAGAAGATTGGCAGAGTGATGAATTGGCTATGCTTGGCGGGTTTCATACTGTTACAGGAAAGGGAAATGAAGGCGGCCAGTTTCAAGTAGAAGCGCCAATTATCGTATTGGATGATACAAGCTTTTTAGGGTATTGCTCCCGGATTGGCATTGCCCCAAGCCTTGATGGGGCAGTTATATTAAATCAGATTTGGGATAGCGTAAACAGTAATTTCCGTTATAAAAAGTATATTCCATTTGTGAAAGAGGATAGGGGAAAAACGGCTCTCTATAACAAAAGCATGGAGAATCAGAAGGTAGAGATCCCGGTCTTGTCTTACACACAGACAGCCCCGGTTTTGAGGGAGGAATATAAAAATTACGCCCTTGTACATTTTATTCCGTTGGCTATGTGGAAAGAAATCTCAGGGACGATAGGGGGATTGGAACCTGACAGCTACATCCGGATTTTTTCAGGCAAAGATGCCTCCCCTGAAGGCCTGGACGGCTTGGAAAAAGAAATTGTGCAGCTTCTGGGGCAGGAATATAGAATTGAAAGTGAAAACAGGATCCAGGAAAAACTTTCTAATGACAATATGGTTCAGGGGATGGTAATGGTTTTGGGAGCGTTTTGCGTGTTGCTGGCCATAATTGGAATTGCAAATGTATTTTCAAACACATTAGGTTTTTTACGTCAGAGGAAGCGGGAATTTGCACAATATATGTCTATTGGTTTAACCCCACAGGAGATGGGGCAGATATTCTGTATAGAAGCATTTGCCATTGCAGGAAAACCGCTTCTGTCCACATTGCTGTCCACCATATTATTTGTACAGTTTGCGGTAACTGCAAGTTATTTAGAACCAATGGTATTTTGGGCGCAAGCCCCTATCCTGCCTATTTTAGCGTTTGCAGCAGCAATTGTATTCTTTGTGGCACTTGCTTATTATATAGGCGGGAAACGGCTTTTGAAATGTAACTTGAATGAAACATTAAAGAATGATGCCTTGGTGTAATTGCCATGTACTGCCTTTCCATAGATCTGTTAGATTTCAACAGGAAAGGCAGTAAAGTGAAGGCAGTCGCGATTTTGCTGACGCAATTTTTTACAACTGAATGATTTGGCCGGAGGCGATCATATGGTTATAGTTGTGCTGGATAAAAATGCGGGTTTTTGAACTGTCGGCAAGCATCTCCTTTACCACTTGCTGGCCATCGGCATCAAGATATTCAAAGGGTTCGTCAAAAATGATAATATTCGTATCCCTAAGGAGGGCGCGCCCAAGGGATACTTTTTTTAGCTCGCCGCCGGAAAGCTGGCTGCTGTTTGAGAGTTCCCGCCCGGCATGTTCCTCCAAATGAAGCTTGGCCAAAACTGACTCCACCTGTTTTGCAGATGCGCTAAGATTCCCAAGATGAATATTTTCACGTAGCGTTCCCGTAAAGATGGCTGGGAATTGTTCCACACAGGTGATTTCCTCACGCCATTTTTTCAAGTCCATCTCTGTTATAGGAAGAGAATCTGCAAAAATGGCGCCTGAAGTTGGGGGTAAAAGACCACAAAGGAGACGCAGCAGCGTAGTTTTTCCTGTTCCATTGCTCCCCTTAATTTCAGTAAGGGTATTTCGTGGAATGTCAAAATTATGGTATACAAGGTGGGTGCCGTTTTCGGCATATTGGTATGAAAGGCCGGATACACGGATGTTTTCCCATTTATCTGGCTGAATACCTTTGGAAGGCTCAATATTATTTATAAGATTTGTGACCCGGTTTATAGAATCAGGTAATTGTACCATTTGCCGCCCTTGATTATAAAGCTGCGTAATGAGAGAAATCACAAGGGTCAGATAGGTAAAGAACGCAACCAGGTCGCCTGCACCAAGCGTGCCTTTTAGTGACTGGTGCATCCCAGCCAGCAGAAAGGAAATATTTCCCAGGAGCAAAAAGAATTCCGGAAGAACAGATGCAAGTACCTCCGTCCATACTCCGCGCTTTAAATAGCGTTTATAATAAGTAGTGTAGGTTTTCTCCTGCTCCTGGGATAGGAAATCTTCCAAACCATAGTTTTGGAAAAAGTTCCTATTTTGTATCATTTCCAGTTCAATTCCGGCAGTTTGGTCGCTGAAGTCCTTTTGGGCCTCATCCAGCTGTGCAAGCCTGCGCGTGAAGAAAAGCGGGCAGATTGCGGCAATCCCGCCCAGGCCAATACAGACCAGGCACAGTGCAGGCGAAATACGTACCATTAAAAAGGACATAAAAATAAGGGTACTGATTTGTGCCAGCATTTTTGACGGTATTGTAACCAATAAAGTGAGGAGCTGTCCCGGATCCCGGAAGAGCTTTTGGACGACAGTCCCGCCGGAAAATTTGCCCATGTTTTCAAAGGTCTTGCTGTAAAAGGTATTTGTTATATGAAAATCATACTTAAGACAAAAATGAAAAAACAATATGCTGGTGCCCAATGCCAGAAGCGGTAACACAAAAACGCTTACGAAAAGGGTCAGGAGCATTACGCCGAGCAGGCTCTGGGCAGCACTGTGCCGATTTTCCAAAACGGAATTGAAAAACTGCCCGGTAATATTAGCAGAATAACTGTTAATGCCTGCATCTAAAAAAAATCCCAGATATAAGAGGGGAGCAGACATGAAGGAATATTTGAAAGCATTGCGTATTACCTGTTTTTTTAAATTCTGCATTTTATATTTCCTTCCTTTCATTTTTGGTTCAAATTAAATGTCTGTTGGGTGATGCCTGCTGGTAATGTTTTTATAAGCTGTTGGTTTTTGAAAGTAAGCAGTGAATCGGCAATGCCCCCATAAATATGATGGTGGGTTACAATCAGCATTGTGCGTTCCTGCCTGTGCAAAATGTCCAGCAGGTTTTCTGTTGCTTTCTGGTCCAGCATCACTTCCGGTTCATTCAGTAAAAGCAGAGGTGATTGCTTTGCCAGGGCGATAGACAGTACGGCTTTTTTCTGTGTCCCTCCGGACAGCTGGTTAATTGGCTTTTCCATATCCCCTTTGCAAAGGCCTAGTTTCTCCGCATATTCATAGAGAAGCTGCTCCGATATGGTATTTTGCCTGCATAGCACATTGTCAAATAGTTCTTTGGGGGTACAGTGCAGGGCCGGCGCAGTTTGGGGGCAGTAAGCAATGCTGCTTCTTATAAGGGATGCGTCATAGGAGCCGGACGCGTTGTTCAAAGTGATGCTCCCTTTTGATGGCTGTAACTCCCCCATGATGAGTGCCAGCAAGGTGCTTTTTCCAGAGCCATTAGCACCCTGTAGCAAACATTTTTCGCCGGGTGTAAGCGTGAAGACAACCTGTTCCATCAGGACATTCCCGTTTACTTCGTAACAAAGGCCGGAAACACAAAGGCCCGCCCAAGAGCCTGTGGATGTGGGAGGCTGCGCCTTCCTATTTTCTGGGGGCTGCAAATATTTGTTTATTTGCTGCAGCGCAGCGTGGTAGGCGGCGCTATCTTGTTTGATGTGGAAAATTTTTGTTATATATGGATATATGTTTGAAGAAAGGATAAAAATCTGCAAAGCTACATCAAAACTGGTCCAGCCTTTTAAAATCGTCCAGCCAAGAATGGATACTAAACCCAGCGTCTGCAAAAAACGGTTGATATCCGTCATGGTATTATTGAAGGTACCTGAAGCACTGGCAAGTATCCCGGCATGGCGGTATATCCTCTGTTTTGAATGATATTTATTCATGAACCACTCATGCAAATGGAATAGCTTCATAGCAGCAAAACCTTCTTGGCCAGTGACCAGGTGCTGCGTCAGGGTGGATTCTGCCTGATCTGCGGCAATGAAGTTTTTGAACAGAAATTTTTCCAGGATAATGGGCTGGAGCAGGCTTAATAGGCCCAGCGCCACCATGCATACTGCGAAGAAAAATCCATTTAAAACAATACAGATATAAAGCATATAAGCGGCCAGGCTAATAAGAGATGTGCCAAAGGCGGGCAGGATTTCTGAATAATAAGAAGAAACCTGCTGTGCATCACGCCGGAATACAGTGGTATAGCTGGCTGGTTCTGTTTTATGTAAGGAAGAGCCCTCCTGCATAAACCGCTGATACAGGGATTGCCGGTAACCCTGTTCCGCTTTGTTTGATAACAGGGCGATATATGTTTTTCTAAAAATTAATAATATCAACTTAAGGAAAGCAGATCCGGCAAAAAGAGCTGTATAATGTAAGCATAGGTTCCGTGAACCGGATGATATCGCCGATATTGCGGCTGATAATGAGGAAGCAGCCGCAATATTGGCTGGCACGTCCGCTACGCCGAGAATGATGTTCCAAAGTGCAACCTGCTTCAATCTTTTGTGCTTCTTAAATCCTAAATTCATGGCTTATTCCTCTTGTATATGAAATAAATTCATCAAAAATTATTTTCGTTACAATCATTTGGCGGATACCTAAAAAACTCTATGTTCTGCCAGTTCCACCGCATCAACCAGGTATCCTTCCCGGGACAAAGCCAGCGGATACCTCCCACGGTCTGCCAGCCGTTCTTCCTTGTTTACTTTCTGGTAAAATTTTCCGTATAGCTTTTCTCTTCCATACAAATGCCCTGCCTCCCATATGGTTCCCCCAAATGCAAAAAACACCCTGATATTGCGTCTGCAATATGGGCGGCACTTTTGTACTACCAGTACTATGTACTTCTACTAACTCAATTTACCCAAAAATGGAACGGATGTAAAGAAGGACGTTGTCTTTTTGGTGCCGGGCGAAGGATGGAAATCTTACTGGAAGGATATGAAGTGCCAGGGATCACTGCAAGATATGCGATCCAAAATAAATTGATTTATAATAAGGAAGGTATGTGTTATGATGAAGCCTGCATATCCTGAAAGCTATTTGGAAAGTATACGGATTAAAATAAAATATCTGTTCAGGCTTATTGCCCGCAACTGCCCTGATACTTTTGAAAGGATAAAACAGTATATGGAGTGTGAGTATCGGACTTATATGGACATGGGAAATCCCCTTTATCTGAATAAGTCCCCCAAACAGATCTTGGGGAGCATGGGGATAGCGATCAGCCCAGAAAAGGAGATCAGCGGAGCATATGACGAATTCATACTGGATTGGATGGCGGATATCTATACCTGTATGCAATGGGAATATGGGTTAGCCTCGTCAGAGATCGTAGAAAAGATTCCGCCAGAAAGGCTGTACAGGATATATAACCCATTACGTGAAGCATCATTGAAAAATGGGATGGAAAAGCTGCTGAAGATTTTTTGGGAGAACAAAGAATAAGGAAGCAAGAAGAAAAGGGAACGCCAAAGCCATGGAAAGAGCGGCGGATCCGGCCCTTATTCTTCCGGCAGCATTATTTGCGTAATTTCAGGCTGTTTTGCGAAAAAAGGGGAAAACGAATAAAGGAAGATGGCAGTATAATAAAAAAGGCTTAATCACCCAACTGGAAAAAATAAAAAAGTAACCAGGAGCACAGACTGAAATTCATTGCAGGAATATAATAAAGATACTGTTAAGAAATACCACATCGGATTTGTGAAAAGGATTCCTCTAAAAGTGCAATGCATGTCAGAATGCTTCCCCCATTTCTGTTATATGTTATAATAAAAAAGAAGTCTATTTAGAGAATTAAAAAGCAAGGACATAGGTGGAACTGGAAAACAGCGAAAGCCCATCCAAGTGCCCAGAGAAAATCCAGTCGGCAGAGCAGACAGGATTTCCTCTGCCGCCCAAGGTACTAGGAGGGGCGGGAGCGGAACTGGAAAACA
>CAJTVD010000069.1:271-20302 GCA_910579495.1 uncultured Lachnospiraceae bacterium | reverse complement strand
TGAATCTCATATGAAGCGCAGGAGTCGTTATTTCTTTTGCTGGTACACGGGGGCGGCAGGATAACCGCCCTTTAATTTCTGCATTCCCCTCTGGACCGCATCCTTGGAATTCTTCCAGTCCGCATCCTTGTAACGGTAATCGAATTTCTCCACCAGCCAGGACACATCCTCCTGCAGCCGCTCCATATTCTTTTCCATCAGCCCAAACATGGCAGGATAAAATTCCTTCTTCTCCTTATCATTCAGCCGGGTTTCCGAGTATTCACACAGGTCCCCGAAATGATGCAGGCAGAAACCTTTGCTCTCATGGATCCTCCTCCTGAAGTCCCCGTCGTTTTTGTACATATAAAAGAACGTGTCCATATACCTGTCATAGGTATCCCCAAAACGGTTGCAGATATAGCAGGACTTTTCTTTCTCCTGTACCCACATGCCAATGGGATTCTCCCTCTCTGCACTTTTTTTGAATTTCCCCATAAGGGAAGATTTGGAAGGAGTGAACTTCTTAAACTGCTCCTTCATCTCCTTGTTCATCTGCATATAATGGGTCTTTAAAATCCATCCGTTCCCTAAAGTGTTGCCATAGTCAAACATCTTCTTAAAATGCTCCCGGCAAAAGCCCGCCTTGTCCGTGGCCTCCCGCACATCGCTTTCCATATAGGAAGAACCGGAGCCAAGCACAAAGTCAATGATGTCCTGCTCCACCGCCCTCTCTATGTAGCAGAAAGGACACTCCTCCTTTGCATTTACCGCATCATTGAGCGGTATGGTATAAAGCTTTTCCTTCATCTCATCACCCTTTCCCTTTCGTAAATATTTGGTTTCCTGATTGCCCGGCACCGGAAGGGCCTCACTCCCTTGGCTCTGCGTAGCTCAGCGCCCTTAACATATCCAGGTACTGCTTCACTTCACCGTAATAAATCTCCGGCTGGAAGGAGCCTTCCCGGAACCCTTCCGCCATCAGCCCCTCCGCCATAAAATCTATGGTCTTGGTAAGATATTCCACATTCACCTCTTGCCTGAATTTATTATAATCTGCCCGTTCTAAAATTTCCTCATACTGGCTGGCTAAGACCCCGCGCCTGTTCTCCGTCTCCACCAGCGCCTCTTTCACATTTTCATCCCGGCTTTTATTCAGGAACTGCAGCATATAAGGATAATTTTTCATTACCTGGAGCTGGGAAAGCTTAATCTGCCCGGTAAGCAGGAAATAATCCGTTTCCCTGGATGACACGCCTGTCGAAAGTTCCAGCAGCATATACCTGACACTATAGTCATAAATAAAAGAATACAGTCCCAGCTTACTGAGAAAGTAATGGAACAGCAGCCCCTTGCTGATACCGGCCTCCCGCACAATATCGTCCGTGCTGGCATGGGCGTATCCGTTCAGCGCAAACACCTTCAGGGCAGCGTTGATCATCCGGTCCTGTTTCTCCTTTTTCAAATCAAAAAATTTATCATTCATGTACTTTTACCCCTGCGGCGAATCCTTTGTAAGCCCATTTTCCATCCTGGCAGTTATTGACCTTATCAGTCGAAATTAAATATATCATATTTACCGCCCGGCTTCAATCACTTAAGCCCAAATTTCTGAAATATTATGCCGAAAAATTTAATGGATTTTTTATACATAATCTCTTTTCAATTCCACAGAATAGTATTAAGATATTACTATATGATGAACAACCGAAAGGAGTCCTTTTATGTCCAAAAAATTTGGTAAATTTTTACTTTTCTCCGCTGTAGCAGGCGCTGCAGCATACGGCGCATATCATTATTTCCAGGCCAAAGACAACACTCCTTCCTCGGACAAAGACGAGGATACGGACGATGATTTTGATGATTTCAGCGAGGACCTTGATGAAGACACCACCGACAGCGCAGCCAAGGAGCGGTCCTACGTATCCTTAAACCTCGACAAAGCGGAAGCCATCGCTTCCGAAGCTTTCCATAAGGCCAAAGAGGTAATTGCTGATTCCGTACAGCAGGTAAAGGACACTGTAAAATCCGTTACGGAAGGCCAGTCTGTTGCTGAAGGCAGCTTTACAGACCTGACCGCAGTCAACAAGGAAAAGAACGCTGAAAATAGCCAGGCTGCAGAAACGGCCGGGGAGACGCCGGAAGGGGAATCTGTAACCACCCCTGACATGCAGGCCGCCCCGGAGGCTGAAAACGGGCCAGGCCAGCCCGCCACAGAAAAAGTGGAAGAATTTTACGATGATGATTTAGAATAATTAAGCTGTATGCCCATTCTTTGAAAAAAGCCCGGCCTGCCTTATAAATAGGCACGCCAGGCTTTTTTTAACAGGGCAACGCCTTCAGCCAGTTCCTGCTCCTCCAGCGCCCCATATCCCAAAAGCACTGTTCCTGAATAGCCTTCTGCCGCAGGGCCGTCTTTTTTCATGCAGGCATCCAAAATCCCATATAGCTTCACCCCTTCCCTTGCCGCCGCATCTATCAGTTCCTGCTCCGGCAGGCGGCTTTTGCTGGTAAGGAGCAAATGCAGCCCTGCATTTTCACCTGATATGGAAAAGGCTCCCTGGAAACCGGAAAGCTGCCCCAGGAGAAAATCATGCCTGCCTTTGTATATTTTCCTCATTTTATTCAGATACCGTTCAAAATACCCTTCCCGGATAAACACGTTCAGGATTTTCTGGTCAATGCGCGAAACAGTAGAAGCATAAAACCCACAGTTGTGTTTATAGGCCGAAAGGAGCCTTGGGGGCAGGACCATATAGCCCACCCGGATGGCTGGCGCAATGGACTTGGAAAAGGTCCCCATATAGATCACTTTTCCCTCCCCGTCAGAGCCCTGCAGGGAGGGGATCGGCTTTCCCCGGTAGCGGAACTCACTGTCGTAGTCATCCTCAATGAGAAACCGCCCCTCTTCCTCCTTGGCCCACCTTAGCAGCTCCATCCGCCTTCCTATGGGCATAACAATCCCTGTGGGATACTGGCGGGAGGGCATCACATAGGCCACCCTGGCCCCGGATTCTTTCAGTTTCCCTACATCCATGCCGCTCCCGTCCATGGGGACTGCCTCTATCTTATAAGCGAAAGACTCAAATACTTTGTAAGCGCGCTTGTAAGTGGGCTCCTCCATTGCCACAGGCACATGCCTTCCCAAAATTTTTTCCAGCAGCATCAGAAGATAATCTGTCCCCGCCCCCACAATGATCTGTTCGGGCTGGCAGTTCACCCCCCGGGAAGAATGGAGATACCTGCCAATGGTTTCCCGGAGCTGCCAGTCTCCCTGGGCGTCCCCTAAGGCAAACATTTCGCTGTTGGCATCCACCAGGATGTTTCCCGTTATCTTTTTCCAGGTGGCAAAGGGGAAATCCCGGAGGCTGACGCCATGGGGGGAAAAATGATACCGTATCCCATGAGGTTCCCTCTTCAAAAGCTCTTCCTCCCGCCGGTCGTCAAATACCTGGTTTCCCGGCTGTGGGAACTGCTCCCTGTGCTTTTCCTCCGGCAGATGGAACAGCTCCTCCACCTGGCTTACAAAATATCCCTTACATGGCCTTGCCTCCACATACCCCTCTGCCACAAGCTGCCCGTAGGCAAAGTCCACCGTACTCCTTGCCACCTGCAGATATTCCGCCAAAGAACGGGCAGAGGGAAGCTTCTCACCAACAAGAAACTTCCCCTTCCGTATTTCATCCCTTATATATTCATAAATCTGCTGATAAAGGCGCTTGCCTTCCGTATCTGTCAGCCGAATTGTCAGATCGATCATTTATTTACACTTTTCCCCTTAACTTTTATGATAAGCTGTTCCCTTAAATCACGCGCCTTCTCTTTAATCCTGTTGTTGGCATTCCGGGCTGTGAGAATACCTGAAATCAGTTTCGCGGCCACCTCGTATTGCTCATTGTTCATAGCAAGCACCGACACAAGATAGTCCAGGGTAAACTGTTCCATGCCGCATATGGGAAAATTTTCTGTCTGTCTCGCTGTCAGGAAACCTTCCAGCGCATTTTTCAAAAACTCATCCTCCTGTTCCTTTAGCTCCTGCCATTTCTGCTCCTGGTCCGGCGCTACCTTCCGTAAATACTCGCCCATGCTGCGCAAAAGCCAGCCTCCCTTCAGGCATACATAGGCTTTTTCGCTTGTTTTTGCGTGTTTTACGATTGCATAGGCAAGGGTAAGCTTATACCGGTCCACTGCCTCATCATAGGAGTAAGTATCTTTTTTCTGCAGAGGGCGGGTATTGGTGGTTGCCATCATTTCCTTGATCGCTTTCTGCTGGAAAGACGGCATTCCTGTAAAAAAACGGCTAAGGGCGGCATAGCCGCAGTGGGGACAGACTACTACATCATATTTCAGCGGTTCAAAATTGTCATACACAGGCCGAAGGTCCAAATCTGTCCGCATTAGCTTTGCTTTCCCTGTCCGCACCGTTCTCTCCTTGAAAC
Organism: uncultured Lachnospiraceae bacterium; assembly: GCA_910579495.1. Lineage (GTDB taxonomy): Bacteria > Bacillota > Clostridia > Lachnospirales > Lachnospiraceae > Suilimivivens. The sequence goes on along the minus strand of CAJTVD010000069.1, from coordinate 15,884 downwards.
TCCCATAACACACCGGGCATTCATAAGTCTTGTCAAACAGGTAATCCTCTTCGGCCATTACTGTCACCGCAGGCTTTGCTTTGTCAGATTGGTTTTCCTTCTTTTTCTCTTCTTCGAACAAATCCGCGTCTTCTAAATACTTAAGCCCAAACTTCCCTAATCCTGTTAGCAGACTCACCCTTTTTGTTCCTCCTAATTCTTAGGCAGCACATAGGAACTCTTAAGGGACACAATGCGGTTAAACACAAGGGCTCCCTCCCCGGAGTCCCGGGCGTCCACACAAAAGTACCCCTGGCGCACAAACTGAAAGCTGTCATAGGGTTTCGCATTCCCCAATGCCGGTTCCAGCACGCAGTCCTTCAAAACTGTAAGGGAATTGGGATTTAAATTAAGGCTTCCGTCCTCATTATAAACGCCTTTTTCTTCATCAATGATATTTTCATAGAGCCGTACCTGCGCCCTCACACCTTCCCGGGCCGGTACCCAGTGGATGGTTCCTTTTACCTTGCGCCCGTTAAAGCCGCTGCCGCATTTCGTCTCCGGGTCGTAGGTGCAGTGTACCTCCACCACCTTCCCCTCCGCATCCTTCACGCAGCCGGTACAGGTCACAAAATATGCGTTCATCAGGCGCACTTCATTTCCGGGAAAAAGCCGGAAATATTTCTTCGGCGGCTCCTCCATAAAGTCTTCCCGTTCAATATAAAGCTCCCTGCCAAAAGGTACCTGGCGGGTTCCCATCTCCGGGTTTTCCAGGTTGTTGGCAACCTCCAGCAGCTCTGTCCTGTCTTCCGGGTAATTGTCTATGACCAGCTTCACCGGGTCAAGCACTGCCATCATCCTGGGCCGCTTCAGCTTCAGGTCTTCCCTGATGCAGTATTCCAGCATGGCATAGTCCGCAGAGGAATTGCTTTTGGAAACGCCGCACAGTTCCACAAACATCCGGATAGACTCCGGTGTAAAGCCCCTCCTTCTAAGAGCGGCAATGGATACCAGCCTTGGGTCGTCCCAGCCGTCCACAATCCCCTCTTCCACCATCTTTTTAATATATCTTTTGCCTGTGACCACATTAGTCAAATACATCTTGGCAAATTCAATCTGTTTGGGCGGATGGGGATATTCCAGCTCCCGCACTACCCAGTCATACAAAGGCCTGTGGTCTTCAAATTCCAGGGTGCAGATAGAATGGGTAATCCCCTCTATGGCATCCTCTATGGGATGGGCAAAGTCATACATGGGATAAATGCACCAGGCATCCCCGGTATTGTGGTGGCTCATATGGGCTACACGGTAAATGATCGGGTCCCGCATATTGATATTAGGGGATGCCATATCAATTTTGGCCCGCAGGGTCAATTCCCCGTCTGCAAATTCCCCCTGCCGCATCCGCTCAAAAAGCGCAAGGTTTTCCTCCACTCCCCGCTCCCTGTCAGGGTCGTTTTTGCCCGGCTCTGTAAGGGTTCCCCGGTACTCCCTCATCTCCTCCGCAGAAAGCCGGGACACATAGGCTTTTCCCTTGCGGATCAGTTTAACCGCTGCCTCATACATCTGCCCGAAGTAGTTGGAGGCAAAATACAGCCGGTCCTCCCAGTCCGCCCCCAGCCATTTGATATCCGCCAGGATAGACTCCACAAACTCCGTCTTTTCCTTGGTAGGATTGGTATCGTCAAAGCGCATGTTAAATTTCCCGCCATACTGCTTTGCCAGCCCGTAGTTTAAAAGAATGCTTTTGGCATGGCCGATATGCAGGTACCCGTTAGGCTCCGGCGGGAACCTTGTGTGTACCCCTTCGCACACCCCTTCCGCCAGGTCCTTGTCGATGATCTGTTCAATAAAATTCCTTGAAACCGCCACTTTTTCCTCTTCTGTATTGTTGTTTATTGTTCCGTCACTCATCATTTCTCACCCCTTGTTGCCCTCATTGGGACCCTTCTTCCTTCTTTTCGTCCTGGACGTACTTTTTCTCAAATTCTTCCTGTTCCATGGGATGGGCAAAATAATATCCCTGCACCAGCCCTGTGCCTATTTCTGCTAAAATCTCATATTGCTTTTGGGTCTCCACACCCTCCACACACAGGTCAACGCCGATATTCTCCGCCAAATCGCTTACCATTTTAATAAATGACCTGGCGTAGGCGTCTCTCTCCAAATCTTTTACAAAGCACTGGTCCACTTTAATGCAGTCAACAGGGAACTCTTTCACATGGCTTAAAGAAGAATAACCGGTCCCAAAATCATCCAGCGCAATCCCTACCCCAAGCTTTTTTAGGCCTGAAAGTATTTCCCTTACCCGTTCCCTGTCATTGGCCGCCTGGCTTTCCGTCACTTCCAGCACCAGATTGCCCGGTGTGATCCCGGTTTCCTTGATGGTATGTTCAATATTCTCCACAATATCCGGCTGCATAAGCTGGACCACCGAAAGATTCACACTCACTTTATAATCAGTATAGCCTTTTTTATTCCATTTCCTGCAGTTTTTACATGCCTCCAGAAGCACAAAATTCCCAATTGGGTTGATCAGCCCCAGGTATTCCGCCAGGGGGATAAATTCCGCCGGTGACATAAACCCCATCTTAGCATTGTTCCAGCGGATCAGTGCTTCCGCCCCTATGCAGGGCTGCCCTTCTTTGCGGATATCAAAGACGGGCTGGTAATACACCTTGAATTCCTGGTATCCTTTTGCTGTGGCATCCCGCATATTCTTTTCCATATCCAGGCGCTTTTCAGAGAGCGAATCCATATTGCCGCTGTACCTGGTAGTCCGGTTCTTCCCATTCCTTTTGGCCTCGTACATGGCAATATCCGCCTTTTTGATCAGCTCATGGACCACATCCCCTTCTGTGGGAAATTCCACTGTCCCCATACTGGCGGTGCAATAATAATAAGTATCTTTCAAGAACCAGGAATTATCAAAAATTTTCCGCACACCCGCCAATATCTTATCCAGGTTCCCATATTGCCCGGGAGGCACAATGATCACAAATTCATCCCCGCCCATACGGTAACAGGTATCCGCAATCTCCTCCACATGCTGCATATTGTGGGCAACTGCCTTTATAAGCAGATCCCCGTACTGATGCCCAAGCCCGTCGTTGATATGCTTAAAATCATCCAGGTCCAGATAAAGGAGCACGCCCTTGCCGCCGGACTGGGCCGCTTCCTTCACATATTCCCCCAAATCCTTCTCACAGCGCATACGGTTATGGAGCCCGGTAAGGTAGTCCACATAGACCTGCTGCTCTAACTGCTCCTCATAATCCTTCCTCTCGGTTATATCACTAAGGCTCCACAGCAGGGAGGGAGTCCCGTCCACCCATTTCATTTTGGTATAATACATATCATACCAGCGTCCCTTGGGGGGATAATGGACCTCCCGCCGCTCCCCGGTCCCTTCTGCCCATCCATCCAGCAGTTTATCAATGCTTTTATCCTGCAGCTCCGCTGAAAATGCCTGCCGCAGGCTTTTGTTGGCAAACAAAACCTTCCCCTCTTCCAGGCTCCGCACATACACTGCGCTTCCCACATGGTCCAGCACCGCTTCCAGCGCCGCGTTGGAGTCGGAAAGGGTATTCTCCCTGGTCCGCCTTGTAAGGATGCTCTGGAGAATTTTGACGGTATCGTTTAAGAACTTGATTTCCTCCAGCTTCCACGCCCTCTCCCTGCGCATCTCCCCAAAGCAGGCATAAAGGCTGCCGCCCTCCCCTTGCTTTACCGTGACGGGCATGATAATGGCGGCTTTCAGCCCCAGCCGTGAAAGCTCTTCCTTTTCTCCCGGGCTGATCAGGGAATTGCCGGAAAGCACCAGGGTTTTCTCCCTCCTTAACAAGGATACGGCCCCGCCATTTTCCTCCTGCTGCCCAAGCTCCCATGTAATTTTCTTTCCGCACCATTTGGAAACCGTTTCCAGCTTCCCGTCCTCCTTTTTCAGCCGGTAAACGGCGGCGGCACTTAAATCCAGCAGTTCTCCGGCAATTTTGAGCAGCCTGAGGATAATGTTTTCCGCGCTCTCCCCGTTTTCCAGAAGCTGGATCACCTCTGTAAGGGCCTCCGTGCGCTTTTGGCCGTCCACAATCTCCCTTTCCGAAAGACGGCTTCTTTTGCTGTCGGCCTCCGCACTGGCCTTTGCCTGTTTATAGCTTAAAAGCTCATCTGAAATATTTCTCAGGGTATCTAAAGTTTTCAGGAACTGCTCCTGCCCAAGTACATGGGCAAAGCCTTCCAGCGGAGGGTTTTCATAATCTTCCCCATCATCTGCCTCTTCAAGTACGCCGCAGACAAGCCAGTTGATCACAGGCTTTCCCTCTATCCGGGAAGAAATCAGCGCTATGCGCACGTTAGGATAGGCAGTTGTTTCAACTGCCTGGTCCTCAAGGGTACTCTCTGAAACTCTCTGGAGCATGTTCCGGAACTGCTCCCCGTCTATGATTTTCTTTATTCTGGCAACCTCCTCCGGTTCCCCCTCAAACCCGGTCAAGGGGTTTCCCTGGCTGTCTACGCAGCAGATAAATACATTCGCCAGACTGCAAAAATACCGCTGCCATTTTTCCAGTTCTTTACCTTCTATCAGGCTGCGCAATAAGGGTTCTTCCTCCCGCCCGCAAATAAAATCATCCAGACCGCTCATGTAAGCCGCACTCCTTATCACTCAATATTTCCCACTGACAGGCTCCGGACTTAGGGAGCCATTCACCTATAACACCATAAGGCCACTTTTAGATTACTCATCCACACTGTAATTAGGCGCTTCCTTTGTAATATGGATATCATGGGGATGGCTCTCCTTTAAGGAAGCTGCGGAAATCTTCACAAATCTTCCTTTCTCCTTCAGTTCCTCTATGGTCCCGGTCCCGCAGTAGCCCATGCCGGAACGTAGGCCGCCCATGAGCTGGAATACCGTGTCTTCCACAGTCCCCTTGTATGCCACACGCCCTTCCACGCCTTCCGGCACCAGCTTTCTGGCATTTTCCTGGAAATAACGGTCCTTGCTTCCGTTTTCCATGGCGGCAATGGAACCCATGCCCCGGTAGACCTTATATTTCCGTCCCTGGTAGAGTTCAAATGTGCCAGGGCTTTCGTCACACCCTGCAAAGATGCTCCCCATCATGCACACATTGCCCCCGGCGGCAAGTGCCTTGGTCATATCGCCGGAATATTTGATGCCTCCATCCGCAATGATGGGAATCCCATATTCCTTTGCCACTGCGTAGGAGTCCATGATAGCGGTAATCTGGGGCACGCCGATCCCCGCCACCACGCGGGTGGTACAGATAGAACCAGGGCCAATGCCTACCTTAACCGCATCTGCACCTGCCTCAATCAAATCCCTTGCCCCTTCCCCGGTAGCTACGTTTCCGGCAATTACCTGCAGGTCCGGGAAATTTTCCTTGATCATACGCAGGCAGCGGAGTACATTCCCGGAATGCCCATGGGCACTGTCAAGGACAATCACGTCCACCTTAGCGTCCACCAGGGCGCCTACCCTGTCAAGCACATTGGCAGTAATGCCTACCCCTGCCCCGCACAGAAGCCTTCCCTGCCCGTCCTTTGCGGATAAAGGATATTTGATGGTTTTTTCAATGTCCTTGATCGTGATAAGGCCCACCAGATTATAGTTTTCATCTACAATAGGAAGCTTTTCCTTCCTTGCCTTGGCCAGGATCTGTTTTGCTTCTTCCAAAGTAATCCCGGCCCTGGCAGTGATCAGCCCCTCGGATGTCATGGATTCTTTGATTTTCTTGTTAAAATCCGTTTCAAATTTCAGGTCCCTGTTGGTGATGATGCCTACCAGCCTGCGCCCTTCCGTAACCGGAACCCCGGAAATCCGGAATTTCGCCATCAGCGCATCGGCATCCCCAAGGGTATGTTCCGGTGTCAGGGAGAAAGGGTCTGTGATGACGCCGTTCTCTGACCGCTTTACTTTGTCAACCTCTTCCGCCTGGGCTTCAATGGACATGTTCTTGTGGATAATACCAATCCCCCCCTGCCTGGCCATGGCAATAGCCATCCTGTGTTCTGTAACAGTGTCCATTCCCGCGCTCATCATGGGAATATTCAGTTTAATCTTGGGGGTTAGCCAGGTTGATAAATCAACCTCGTTCGGAACGATTTCCGAGTAAGAGGGTACAAGCAGCACATCATCAAAAGTAATGCCTTCACCTATAATCTGTCCCATTTTTTCCTCCTTATTCCAGTTCCGTAAAATCCCGTGCCAGTGCCTTTTGCGGCAGAGTAATTTTTACCTGCTTGCGCATTTAAAAATTCTCCGGGGCACTTCCATGGGCTTTTACTGTTTCCAGTTCCAGCCTCCCCTTAACAGGGTTTATGTACAGGGGGCGGCTTTCTTTAATTTATTAGTATTTATATTGCTGCCAGTCTGAAAACTGCACAACGCAATTAAAACCTGCCATCTGCTCCCTGTCAGTCCTTAAAAACTTTTCTGGGGGCTACTGCCTGCATTGCCTCAATCATTTCCTTGTTGGGTTCAAAAATTACCTTCTGCTTGCCGTCATAAAAGAACACATAACGTTTATCCGGCTGTTTCTCCTCGCCGGAACTGTAGTCTACTGTCTTATCGTTCCTGTTTTTGAAATTGTCCAGGTGCCAGGATTTGACAGGCGCTACAATCTCCATCTGCCCCAGGTCGAAAACGGCTACCCTTTTGCGCCTGCTTTTGGCCATCACTTTGTCAATGGTAAGCTCCTTGTCCACATAAAGATACTCATACTCTAAATCTGCGTTCAGGTTAATAAAATAAGCGGCAACGCCCAAGGCAATGCCGATTAAAAACGCCGGCATGAATATCAGCCCCAGAAGCAGGAAGACGCCGCAGAGCATCATTGACAGAATTTTCAGCAGTGTCATGTACGCCGGGGTTTTTCTCTTAATCATCCATTCTACATAAGTATCGTTCATCGTCTTATCCTCATTTCTGCGCTGCTTTTGGGCAAACGGCAGAGCCTGTAGGCGCAGCGCTGGCACAGGCTCCTTCTTTCTCCCCTTGTGCAGGTATATATGTAGAATATGATATTATATTTTTATGAAACTTGCAAGTAATATCAGAAGGGATTTTTCATCACTGTTTCTCTGCGGGATGATTCTTTTAAAAATCCGGCAGCGTATCAGGATTTACTTTAATCACGTTTGGTGGTGTTCTTAATTATAGTGAAAGCTTTTGCCAAGAGGCTTTGCCTGTTTTGTCCAGATTTTACAAAAAATTTACCATCTTTTTATAGAATCCTTCTTTCCCTGCGTTGACACTCTTTTACAAAATCGTTATGATAGTAAGGAATTGTTCAAAAGCAAACTGAAAGGATAATGCCTGTACCCGTATTGGCACCGCAGGCAGGGCAGAGGGTTCACTATGGAAAAAAACCACAAACAGCCCCGGGAATACCGGGGGGTAAACGATGAAATCAGGGAACAGCAGCGCAAAACAAAGGATATGAGCTGGAAGGGGAAGCTACAGTATTTCTGGGATTATTACAGGTATCAGACCCTGGCTGCCATCTTCATCTCTTTTATGGCCTTTTCGCTGATCCGTAATATTGTCATGGCTAAAGATTATATTTTCAACGCAATTATGTTAAATGCCTACAATTTATCCTCCCAGGCCATTTCAGATACCTTTGCAGAGTATGCAGGGCTGGATACGGCAACCTATGAATGTTTCATTGACACTACCACCTCCATGTCCCTGGACAACCATTCGGAATATGAAATGGCAAACGGCCAGAGGATCGTGGCAATGGTCCAGACCCAGGATCTGGACGCAGTGGTTTTTGATTCCGAAATGTTCAATAATTATTCCTATAACCAGATGTTCTTTGACCTCCGGGAAATTTTTACGGAAGAAGAGCTCTCCGCATATGAGGGCAAGCTATATTATATTGAGTATGCAGAAATACGGAAAATGAACGAACAGTACGATTATATCTGCCCGGAGCTGATAACGCCTTATGACGACCGGACGCCGGAAGGCATTGCTGCGGAAGCGGAGAAACACCGCCACCCGGAAAACTTTGAAGAACCCATTCCGGTAGGTATTTACATGGCGGATTCCCCCTTTGCGTTAAAGAGCAATTCCTACTTCCATGTAGTACCTGTATTTGGCATTATCTGCAATTCCCAGCACACAGAAACCGCAAAGCAGTACCTGGAATTTCTGTGGGATGATACTGTGGACTTCTCACAGATGGAAAGTACCGATACGTTATGGTAAATAAAAGCGCCAAAGAACAGGGACTGCCGGAAAAGGCCAAAGCCCCCCGGCAGTCCCTTTGGATAACCAAAACCCCAGGGATTATTTGCCAATCAGCACTGTTTTCCCACAGAAAGCAAACCCATATCTGCGTATCCGCTCTTTTGGGATCCCTTTTGCCACAAGAGCCGCTTCATATTTTTTTTCTTCAATCTGGCGCAAAGCCTCCTTTACCGTATCAGCCAAATCCTTTTCCTCTGTATCCTGTACCTTAAATTCCATAATTACAGCGGGATCCTCCCCGTTTCTGGGTTCCAGCATTACATCATACCTGCCAAACCCGCTCTCCCTGTTGGAGGCCAGCACATACCTGTCTGCCAGCTCCACCATCATCCAAAGCACAAAGCCGTGGTAAAACCGCTCCGGCCCTTCCCCGGAAGGATTCCGTCCTGTGTCAAAATAACTGAATGTTTCCAGGGCAACCCTGTTCATATAGCTGTTCATTGCCTTTATGTCATCTGCCAGCATAGCCTTTAAAAATGCGCTGTTTACCCCACGGCATTTTCCAAACCAGCCCTCCACCATCTGCTCGAACATAACCTGCACTTCCATATTTGTGAGCTTCAGGCTGTATTCCGCTTTCCGGCGCACAGTATTGAATTTATATTCCACCACTTTTAAATAACCGCTTGCAAGCAGCAGGCTCCACAACGCGGCTTCATCCTGCCCAAGCTGGGCATAAACAACCTGTTCATCCAAAATGGTATAAAAGATCTCCCCCTGTAGCAGCCTTTCCATGGCCATTTTCACATCCTGGCTTCCCTGCCGGATCAGTTTGCCTGCCAGGGCGTTGCTGCTGGTATTGGCCCAATAAGTCCCTGCTTCCTTTTTGTTCAGATAATTCAGGATAGACCAGGGGTTATAAATATCCCTGGCACTCCCAAATATGAAGCCATCATACCACTGCTTTACCTCCTGCCTCCGTCCTAAGAGGCCATATTCCCCCAATGCCCCACAAACCTCCGCCTCCGTAAACCCAAAGCATTCCCCATACTTGCCTGATGTGGTAACGACTACCTCCAGATTGTTTAGATCGGAAAAAATGGATTCTTTGCTGACCCTTGTAATTCCCGTCATAACCGCGCGCCACAGATAAGGGTTGGTTTTAAAAGTGGAGTTAAAAAGGCTTCTGATAAAAACAGCCATTTCCTCCCAGTAACCGTTTACATATGCTTCCTGCATGGGCGTATCGTATTCATCCAGCAGTATGATCACCTTTTTGCCATAATATCGCGCCAGATAGCCAGAGAGTGCTTTCAGGGCAAAGGTAGCCTCATTATCCTCCATATCAACCGATATGTGCGAGAAATCCGTCATTTCACTTTCGTTCATTGTGCCCGTCCCCAAAAGGAAATCATATTTATTGTAGAGTTCTTTGACCACCCGGCATATTTTCTTCCGCGCCTGTGTAAAGGAATCCTCTTTGATATCCGCAAAAGTTAAAAAAAGAACAGGATATGTTCCCTGCAGCCTGCGGTACTTTTCCTGCCGCCAAATGGAAAGCCCCTCAAAAAGATCACCCCTGCCAGCATATTCCACGGAAAAGAACTTCTCCAGCATACTCATGTTCAAAGTCTTCCCAAACCTTCTAGGGCGTGTAATCAATGTCACATCGTCGTTTGCTTCCCACCACTGCCTGATAAAATCTGTTTTATCAATATAGAAATTATCGCTCATCCTGACCTTTTCAAAGTCCTGATGCCCGATCCCAACCACTCTTGCCACAGCCTGCCTCTCCTTCCCCCAGTCCCTGGTCCCATGTCCGCATACATTTCAGCAGTACCAGAAACTGCTTATCATCTCCCCAGCAAATATTCCAATACCACAAGAGCCCCCAAAAACACCACATTCCCAAGGGTAAAAATCTTTATATATTCTCCTTTCCGCCCGCCCTCTTCCCTGGCCACATATTTATAGGAAATCAGGCTTGCCATGGACGCGATCAAAGTTCCCAGCCCGCCCAGGTTCGTCCCCACAATAAGCGCCTGGTAATTTTCCGTAAAACCGGACAGAAGCAGTGCCGCAGGCACATTGCTGATTGCCTGGCTTGCCACAATGGCGGTATACACTTCCCTTCCGGTAATCATCCTCTGTAAGAAATCACGGAAAACAGCAACCCTCCCCATATTCCCGATAAACACAAAAAAACCGGCAAAGGTAAGGAGCAGGGAATAATCTACCTTTGCAAGCACACTCCTGTCCATAAAAAACACGGCCACAGGGACTATCACAAAGACTGCCTGCCAGGGGAGGATATGCCCCACTGCCAAAAGGCAGAGAAAAAACAGCGCCCCATAAACCGCCAGGGGGCCTGCCACCTTCCCAGGCTCCATGGCATCTTTCCCTGTGGGGATCTTCCCCTTTCCCGCAGGCTCCCTCCCGGCGGAAAGCCCACCGCCCCTCCCGCCCTGCACCAATGCCCATACAGCCAGAAGAACAAAGGACAGCACCGTATAAGGGAGCATCAGCCCGAGGAAGGCTCCCAGGGAAAGCCCCGCCTTCCCATAAAGGTAAAGGTTCTGGGGATTGCCAATGGGTGTCAGCATACTTCCCAGGTTGGCAGCAATGGTCTGCATGGCCACCACCGGGAGCGCCAGCTTTCTTCCCGCCTCTTTTCCCAGCATCCCAAGCACTGTGAAGGTAAAGGGGACAAATGTAATAAGCGCCACATCGTTTGTGATCAGCATGCTAAAGAAAAAGCACAAAAGCACCAAGATCAGCACCACGCTCCTGGCGCCTTTTACCTTTCCCAGAAGCCAGCCCGCAGTCCATCCGAACACCCCCAGCTTCTGCAGCCCCGCCATGACACACATAAGGCAGAACAAAACCGCCAGGGTCCGGAAATCTATGTAGCCCACATATTCCCCGTCCGGCGGCACCAAAAATGCAGAGGCCGCTGCCAGCAAAATTGCAATACAAAGCACTGTTTCCTTTTTTAAAAACTCTATAAAAGATTTTCCCATTGTCCTTCCCCCAATCCTGCCTATTCCCTTCACCCTAAGGACTCCTGCCCTTGCTGCGCCCCTTCCCGCTTTAATTTCCGGTACAGCACCACATACATGGTAAGAAAGCTGGCCAGGCCTCCGATGGCATTGGAGATGGGCTCTGCAAGGAACACCCCGTCCACCCCAAGGCCAAACTTCGGCAGAAGTACCGTAAGAGGCGCTACAATCACCGCTTTCCGCAGAAGGGAAAAGAAGATTGCATGCCTGGCATAGCCCAGCGCCGTAAAGGAGGACTGCCCCGCAAACTGGAACGCCATAAAAAAGAAGCCGAAAAAGTAAAGCCCCATGGCCCCTGTGCCAGCCTCCAGCATGGCAGCATCCTCCGTAAACACCGAAAGCAGCAGCCGGGGGCACTGTATCACCACAAGCCAGGCCAGCAGGGTATAGAGGATCCCAAGAACCGCCGTAAAACGGATTCCCTGGCACACCCTCCCATACCGCTTCGCCCCATAGTCATACCCCAGTACCGGCTGGGAGCCGCTGGTAAGGCCTCCCACCGGCAGGGACAAAATTTCGCGCACGGAATTGATCACCGTCATAATCCCCACATACAAATCCCCGCCGTATATTTTCAGGGTAGCATTGCAGACAATCTGCACCAGGCAGTTGGTAGCCTGCATGATAAAGCCCGCCAGCCCCAGGGATATGATTTCCAGGGCAAGCTTCCCCTCTACTTTCAGATACTGCTTTTTGATGGAAAACCGGGCCTTCCCGCCCGCCAGGAAACGCAGGACCCAAAGGCAGGATACGATCTGGCTGAGCACCGTGGCAAACGCCGCCCCGCCCACCCCCATATGGAAGCAGAATATAAACAGCGGGTCCAGGACCAGATTCAGCACCGCCCCCAGCATGGTGGTCAGCATCCCCATGCGCGGAAATCCCTGGGCATTGATAAAGCCGTTCAGCCCGGTGGCAAGCATGGTAAAAGATGTGCCAAACAGATAAATCCTCAGGTAGGCATCCGCATAAACATAGGAAGCGTCGCTTGCACCAAAGAGATATAACACCGGTTTACGGAAAAGATAGCAGAAAGCCAATATTACCAGGGAACTGCCAAGCAGGAGGGAAAAGGTATTGCCCAATATCTTCTCCGCCCGCTCTTCTTCCCCGGCTCCCCTTGCAATGGAGAACAGCGGCGTACCCCCTGTGCCGAAAAGGCAGGTAAACGCGGCGACCAATGTGGTAAGGGGGAAAGCCAGCCCGATGCCTGTAAGGGCCATACTGTCCGCCCCCGGCAGATGGCCGATATAAATACGGTCCACTACATTATATAAAAGCTGTACCAGCTGTGCCAGCATCAGGGGAATTGCCTGGTAAATAATATTTTTCCAGACCTTCCCCTTCGAAAAATCATTTGCCATGATATCCATCTACCCTTCCGGCCTATGCCAAATTATAGAATCATTATATCATACGCACAAGCACATTGCCAGATGCCTAAAGGGCCTTAGCCGGGCTTTACCCCAGGTTTTCATCCCTAACAGCCTCAATAATGGTATCCTTTTTGATTTTTCCGGCGGCAGCCAGGTAAGAGACAGCCACTGCTGCCATCACCGCCCCCAGGCTGCCTGCAATTTTCCCCCAGGGCAGAAAGGGCAGTAAATCCCCCCACGCCACATCCAGCACCCCCATCAAAATTCCCAGCAGCAAAAACACTGCCGGCAGGGCGGCCAGTACCGGGGTAAGAGCCATGCGGATCCCTTCCAGCAAAAGAAGCTTCCCAACTCCCTGGCTATCCATCCCCACAGAGCGGAGCATGGCAAACTCCCTGCGCCTGCGCAGCATCGTATGGGAAACCGCAGATAAGGTGTTAGCCACGCCGATAAGCCCCAGCAAAAAACCAATACAATCCACCACCGCCTCCATTGCGGCCATAGACACAGCGTTCTCCTGTTCCTCCCGGGCATCGCTGTACAGAACCAGATCTTCCTCCGCTATCTGCGACCTGCAGATTTCCTCTATCTTTTCCGTTACCGCCAAATCCTCCTCCGGGGAGGTTTTAATCTTTATATAAGTATTATACCCTCCCTGGTCCGGGGAAAGCTTTTCCATAACAGCATAGTATACTGAAAGGGGCATATAAAAATTTAATGTATAGTTATTTCTCACATCGTCAAGCAAAGGCTCTTTCTCCGCCAACGCCCCTACTTCTATGGGAAAGGCATAATCCGTGTCCATGTAATCCCCGGTCTTTTCTTCTATCAGAAGCTCTTCTCCCACAGAAAGCGCTAAATGGGGATAAGATATCCGGGATTTCTCCACATGGTTGACCACATCCGGGTATGCCGGGGCCATGCCCGCCGCCAGCGCCCTGATACGGGACTTGTCATAGTACTTTTCCGGGTCTTCCCCGCAAAGACGGCAATACTGGTCAAACCATTCTTCCTGGAGCCCGAAAAGATATGCCCGTATCCTGTACTTCCCCTCCCGTTCCACCAGACCCCATTTCTTCAGGTCAAGCCCCCCGAAACCGCCCCTTTCCTGAAACTCCGACGTCTCCTGCTCCGGGGACGCCCAGTAAGCCATCCTGGCAACGCTGTAATATACCCCTTCCTCCTCCCCCGGAACAGCAAGAACCTTCTCCAAAAGCTCCCTGTCCGCCTCTTCTGTGAGATTCATCCGGCAGTAAATATTGTAATAGCTGGCGTTTTTGTTCCGCCATCCCAAAAAGTCATTGAGCCTCATAAGGGTAAAAAAACCTACCAGAAGCGCCAGGCAAAGGGTCAGGGACAGTACACTTGCCCGGAATCCCCTGCGGGAAGCGTAGTGGGTAGCCCCCGCCAGTTCTCCCACATAACCGAACAGCCGCCGGGAAACGGGGCTTGCCGGCGCTTTTTTCCTCTTTTTCTTCCAGTTAACCCTCTCCCCCTGCCCACGGATCGCTTCTATCGGGGACATACCCGCCGCTTTCAGGGCCGGAATCAGCGCCGCCACCAATACAGTGAGAAAAGAAACGCCAACGGAGAACAGGGCAATCCAGGGCGAAAAATACACCGTAACCGGAAAATAAAGCATGTCCCCGGCAATATCCGAATAAATATCCATGACCACACAGGTAAACAGATAGCCGATACCAACACTCAGCATCACCGGCAGGACAGAGAGCAGAAAACCCTCCATCAAAATTGAGCCTCCAATCTGCATGGGCGTAGCTCCCACAGAGCGGAACATCCCAAGCTGCTTCATCCTGGCAGAGGCAGATACCTGGAACGCCCCGTGGATAATCATCACAAAAGCCCCCGCTGCCAGAAGCAGAAGGACAATATAAACCAATACCGGTGCCCAATCCTGTATAGAACCCCCTTTCTCCGGGGGGAAAACAAAGTTCTCCATCAAAAGCAGCGTATGGTAACGGAAATGATTATCATACTTCCCATATTCATCTTTCTCAATCCCGATGGCTTCCGCAAGCACAGGCATAAGCTCATAGGTTTTGCGTATATCTTTAAATTTCACATATACTACCAGCTCCTGGTCCTCTGTAAGGGCGTCCCTGTCCAGATATCCCATAGCATAATACCCCTGGGAAGCGGTTCCGGCAGTGACATCCAGCTTGCCCACCAGGGTAACCAAAGCTTCCCCCGTCTGGCAAAACTGCTCCCCTTCCCGCCAGACGTTTCCCTCATGTAATATTTCCTCCCCCAGACGCCGCTCCCCCTGGGGAAGCCGGATGGTGTCGCCAATTCCATATGCCGGGTTTTGCTCAAAAAAGGATTTGGATACTACCACCTCCCCGGGCTTTTGGGGAACCCTGCCCTCTGTGACCAGGTTTTTCTCCCCCATGGAGTCCCAGTAATTTCCATCCGCTCCCCGCAGCAGCAAATAAGGCAGGGGGCTTCCCTCCGGCAGCTTCAGGTAGGCAAAAGGCCCCTTGGCCATGGTTTTTTCCACATATAAATTGCTCTCTACCACCTCCAGCCCGCTGGGAAGGATCTCCCCTCCCAGTTCCCCGTGCCATGAGCCGTCCTGGTACTCTTCCACTTCCACCCGCCATTTTAACTGGGTATAGCCAAAAT
The DNA here is from genome assembly GCA_910579495.1 of uncultured Lachnospiraceae bacterium. Taxonomy (GTDB): domain Bacteria; phylum Bacillota; class Clostridia; order Lachnospirales; family Lachnospiraceae; genus Suilimivivens. The sequence continues at coordinate 609 of CAJTVD010000069.1, read as the reverse complement.
TACAGATAGCGCACAGCAAAGTGGAGGCAAGCAAAACAGCCGCCATAATAGAAAGAGAGGTATTCCTGCTGCGCCTGATGGTATTTAAGGTATAAGAAAATAAAACCCTCATTTCCCCACCTCCTCATCAGAGAGAATCTTCCCGTCCTCTATGGTAATGATCCGGTCTGCCTCCAGGGCAATCCTTTCATCATGGGTAATCAGAAGTACCGTCTGCTTATACTTTTTGTTGGACAGCTTTAAAAGCCCCAGGATTTCCTCAGAATTTTTCCTGTCCAGGTTCCCTGTCGGTGGGTATAAATTAGTAGTATAAACATTCAGACGATAAAAACGGCGGG
>CAJTVD010000069.1:0-253 GCA_910579495.1 uncultured Lachnospiraceae bacterium | reverse complement strand
CCCGCCGTTCTCTTTGTTTATAACTGCTCAAACTGCACATGTTCAGACTGTCCGGACAAATAAATGTCATCAATCGTCTGCACCATCTTTTTCCCCTGCACTGTATGAATCGCTTTCACATAGTACGACTGCCCCCTCGCTGCACGACCGCAGATATTATCATTCCCCCAGTCAGCAGAACGTCTCAAGTTGAGTGTGCCGTCGCAAATGACCGTCACTCTCATTGTTCCCTGCGGGATGATGGTCTCGCTTT
>CAJTVD010000068.1 GCA_910579495.1 uncultured Lachnospiraceae bacterium | reverse complement strand
TGGCATCCGTTTTTTAGGTGATAATTTGTGCAATCGCCATTATTACTAATCTAAGCTGATACTATTGTAAGCATCATTTCTGTAGGAATTCCCATATCCGCCTGCATTACCTGACGCATATTCTGCACGGAGGTTGAATTTTGCCACAAGGTTTTTCAGCATATCCGCCTGGCTGGATAATTCCTGGCTGGCTGCGGCGCTCTCCTGCGCTGTAGCGGAATTTGTCTGGACAACGCTGGAAATCTGGTCTACGCCCATGGTAACCTGTTCTACCGCACCGGCCTGTTCTGTAGCGGCATCTGCAATCATATCTACTTTATCCGCCGCCACATGCACTTCCTCCACTACCTTTGATAAGAACTGGGCAGTGGTATCTGCAATCTGTGTCCCCCGGGCTACCGCCTCAATGGAGCTTTCTATCAGTTCCGCAGTATTTTTGGAAGCTTCGGAGCTCTTGCTTGCAAGGGTGCGGACTTCATCTGCAACTACCGAAAACCCTTTGCCTGCAGCCCCTGCCCTTGACGCTTCCACAGAAGCGTTCAATGCCAGAATATTTGTCTGGAACGCAATATCCTCTATGGTCTTGATAATCTTGCTGATCTGGTTGGAGGTACGGGCAATTTCTTCCATTGCCGACATCATATCCCGCATCTGCCTGTTACATTCCTCCACTTCCCCGCCTGCATTGCTTGACTGCCTTCTGGCTTCCGCCGCATTTTCAGCAGTTTCCTTCACCTGCCTGGAAATGCCTGCAATAGTGGCGGCAAGCTCTTCCACTGCGGATGCCTGCTCTGTGGCTCCCTGGGCAAGGGCCTGGGCACCATCAGACACCTGGCTGGAACCTGAAGATACCTGGTCAGCGCTCTGGTTAATCTGCCCTAATGTTATGCTCATATCCCGGTTGAGCCTGCGTATGGATGTAAGCAGGTTCTGGAAACTCCCGACATACCGCTCTTCTGCCCGTGTACGCACATCAAAATTACCATCCGCCATCTCGCTTAAAATCATGGAGGCATCCTCAATCACTGTCTCCAATATGGCTGTCATATTCCTGAACGCTTCTGCCAGGCAGCCCAGCTCATCTTTCGATTTATAGGAAACCGAAATCTTAAAATCGCCTTCTACAATTTTCCTGGCTGATGCTTCCAGCTGGTGCAGAGGCTTGGTAATGCTCCCTGTCAGGTACAGGGAAACAATAATGGTAATCACCAGCGCCCCTCCCGCCAGGGCAAGCAGGGCATATTCCAATAATTCCTGAAGTTCTGAGGTTTTCAGGAAACTTGCCCTGGCCCCTTCCTCAGAAGCATTACTGATTTGTATTAATGATTCTACTGCTTCCTCTACCAAAGGCTGGTATTCGTCCAAAAGCAGGTCCTGGGCTTTGGCAGTATCTTCCCCCACCATATCAAGGACCGCCTGCTGCATGTCCACAGCCTGGGTAACATCACCGGCAAAGGCATCCAAAAGCGCCTGGTCCCCTGTAAAGTTCCCAAACAGCCAGGTTGCGTTTTCTTCCAGGAGTGCCAGTTCCTTCTGTAAATCGCTTAAATATCCTGCACTCTTTTCATCGTCACCTGCAATGGTAATAAAAGACAAGTCTTTCACAATAATCTGCAGCCCGCGGCGCATTTCCATCACTTTGTTGGAAACCTGATAATCTACATTATAGAACTCAGAATATCTCTCCGCATTTTCCCTTAATCCATACATTGCCGCTGCCACGGTTATGCAAAACAATAAAATGATGAGCATAAATGTGGTGATTAATTTGATTCCAATTTTTAAGTTTTTCATTTTCATCCCCTATTCTTCATCATAAACAACCACAGCCTTCATCTTTGCAGAGCCGAATTCCCTATGGCAGGACAGGTTATTTAAAATATGATAGTTTATTGTACTTTCAAGTTAGATTATAATAGATAATTGCCAGTCTGTCTATTTATTTTTTTAATGTCATTTATTTACTGGTTTTCTGTCTCAGCCAGGATTGGGGTTATTTTCCATATTGCATTTTTCCACTGTTTCCCTTATACTGTTTTCATACCGTCGGGCTGCTGGGGCGTGTGTGCCTCCATCATCCGGCGGTATTTTTTTACAATAAGCCGGCTCGCGGAGCGTGACGGCGTTTGTTTAGAACTGCCGTGAGACCTTATTACACATCAATTATATTCCCTCAAAAAAGGAGGCAGGCCTTGAAACTTTATACGCAAAAATATGTTCCGGAAATTCATTCATCCCTTACCCCCATGGCGGAAATTGAAGGTTTTCCTGTCCGTCCCGGTTTATTTGATGTCCACGGTGCCATGATGCTCCCTGTAGGAGTAAACTTTACAGTCCACACCCAATACGGGTCTTCCTGCACCCTTCTCCTTTTCCACCGGGATGCGCAGGAGCCATACGCAAAACTCCCTTTTCCCGAAGCCTACAAAATAGGGGACGTCTATTCCATGATTGTATTTGGCCTGGATATAGAAGAATTTGAATACGCCTATCAGATAGATGGGCCTTATCTCCCGGAAAAGGGACTGGTTTTCAACCCTCAGGCCACTCTTCTTGACCCTTATGCCAGGTCTGTTGCCGGCCAAAGGGCCTGGGGCAGCCAAAAGTCCGGGGAGTACCATGCCCGTGTGGTGAGGGATGTTTTTGACTGGGGCGCTGCCCCCCAGTCTACCCGCACTATGAGCGATCTTATCATCTACGAACTGCATGTCCGCGGCTTTACCTTCCACCCTTCTTCCGGTGTAACCCACAGGGGGACTTTTGCCGGATTAATGGAAAAAATTCCTTATCTAAAAGAGCTTGGCATTAATGCGGTGGAGCTGATGCCTATTTTTGAATTCGATGAAACAATGAATTCCCGGGAAGCAGGGGGCAAAATCCTGCTGGATTACTGGGGCTATAACACGGTGGGCTTTTTTGCCCCCAATACAAGTTACATTTCTGCTGATGAATACAACCAGGAAGGCACAGAACTGAAAAAACTGATTAAGGCATTCCATGATAATGGCATTGAAGTGATTCTGGATGTGGTGTTTAACCATACCGCGGAGGGAAACGAAAAAGGCCCCACCTTCTGCTTTAAGGGCTTTGACAACAAAGTTTATTATATGCTCACACCAAACGGCAACTATTACAATTTCAGCGGCTGCGGCAATACCTTAAACTGCAACCATCCCATCGTCCGGCTGATGATCCTGGAATGCCTGCGCTACTGGACAGTAAGCTACCGCATTGACGGCTTCCGGTTTGACCTTGCCAGCATCCTTGGGCGGAATGAGGACGGGTCACCTTTAAATAACCCGCCCCTTTTGGAATTACTGGCATCAGACCCCGTGCTGCGTAATGTGAAACTGATCGCGGAGGCCTGGGATGCCGGAGGTATGTACCAGGTGGGGAAATTTCCTGCAAGCAAACGCTGGGCCGAATGGAACGGGCGTTACCGGGATGCCCTGCGGGCTTTTTTGAAAGGCGACTTCTGGCATGCCCATGATGCTGCCTGGAGCATTTCCGGTTCCGGCGATTTATATGGCGGATATTATTCCGATAACAATGGCAATTATGCAGGATATAATTCCTGTGTTAATTTTCTTACCTGCCATGACGGGTTCACTCTCTATGACCTCTATTCCTACAACGAAAAGCATAATGAGGATAATGGATGGAACAATACCGACGGTGCAAATGACAACAGGAGCTGGAACTGCGGCATTGAGGGCGATACCAAAGACCCCGTTGTACTGGAACTGCGTTTCCGCATGATACGCAACGCCTGTGCTGTTTTGATGTGCAGCCGGGGGACACCTATGTTCCTGGCAGGGGATGAATTTGCCAATTCCCAGGACGGCAACAACAATGCCTATTGCCAGGACAATGAAATCTCCTGGCTTAACTGGGACCAGCTTAAAGACAACCGTGAGCTTTTTGAATTTTTCAAGTTTATGATTGCCTACCGCCATAAACACCCTGTTATCCGCCAGAAACTGCCCAATGCTGTCTGCGGCATGGAACCGCTCCATATCCACAACATCAATGCAGAAGAAATGACCATTCCCCGGGATGCCAAAACGTTCTCTGTAAGTTTTGCAGGTTACAATCCGGATACGGGAAAAGACGACCTGGTTTATGTATCGGTTAACACCCACTGGGAAGATGTAAGGATCACCCTCCCCTGGCTTAACCTCCGCACAGCATGGTATTTAAGCGCCAATACCTGGGGCGACGGCCAGGGACGCTACTACTATCCTGAAGGGGATGAGACGCGGATCGACCATGAATTTATCATGCGCCCCCGCTCTGTGGCAGTATTCACCGGAAGGGGAATTTAACCAGTTAATTTATCTTTAGATTTTCTTTATAGTTTCTTTCTTTTTCTGAAACACTTTATACACATTTGTATTATATGATAATACCATCAAATGAAGCCGCCGGCGCTGCTTTGGGCGCTGACCGGCTTCGACAAAAAACAACAGTCTTTTTCTGATCATGTATAGAAGCCGGTACCATTTGTACCGGCGCTTTTTATACGCATCCCCTTGCAGAAGAACTATGCCGCTAAAAATATTTCTTAATATTCTTGTTGCAAAAAAAGAGAAAATTCTTTATGATAGAAATAGTATGAAAACGTTAAATGTGTTGGCATTTGATGAATTAAGGAAAGCCCTTAAGGAAGCATAAAAATTGCCGCTGGGCCAATATTCACATTAACAGAAAACGAGGTATTACTATGGCGATTGCAAAGAAAAAAGCAGTGCTGATGAAGGCAGTTTCAGAACTTTCGGAGGCTGATTATTCCAAAGAGCCGGAGCTGAAAAATATTTACCAAAGACTGCTGAACGGAAGGAAACAGTTTGCAGGAATTTTTGAAAAGAATATCAAAGCCGTCATGCAGATCAGTTCCCTTGACCTTACAATGCAGCACCAGACAGAAAAAATCATTGATATTTCCCACAATGTGGAGAAAGCAACGGAGGCAATTTTTGGTGCTTCCGGTTCCTCTTCCCTGTCCGGAAGGGCAAATAACCAGCATGAAGAGCTGACCAATACTATCATAACTGTTTCCGAGCAAACAGAGGAAGTCTTCAAGAAAATAGAGACCAGCCAGAACGAACTGACTACCATCAAAGACCTCTCTGGCCAGACCATCACTGCCTCCAGGGAAATGCAGAGGGATATGGATGAGCTTACCCAGGTCATAGGGCGTATGAGTGAGGTAATTTCAGGTATTGATTCCCTGTCCATGCAGACAAACCTGCTTTCCCTGAATGCTTCCATTGAGGCTGCCAGGGCCGGGGAAGCTGGCAGGGGCTTTTCAGTTGTGGCTGGTGAAATACGGGCACTGGCAGAGGAAACCCAGAAACTGACTGCCAGTATGCGCAGTTTTGTAGAAGGCATCAAAGGTGCCTCCGAAAAAAGTGTGGAAAGCGCTGCAAATACCATAAGCGCGCTTGGCAATATGACAGACCTGATTGGAAATGTCTGGAACCTTAACAATGAAAACCACCGGCACGTTTCACAGGTCAGTGAGGCCATGAGTTCCATTGCCGCTGTCAGTGAAGAAATCAGCAGCTCTATGACTGAAATGGAAAACCAGTTAACGGACAGCACGGAATTCATGCGCAAGGTCAGCGTAGAGTTGAAAAAAGCCGCAGAACCGGTGGTAGATATCGAAAAAACGCTGGATGAATCGGTAAAACAGATGGGCGCCATGGCCAAGGACGCATTCTACCATCTGGAAAATAAGGAATTTGCACAGTATATGCGCAGTGCCATTTCCGCCCACCATACCTGGCTTGACAATCTGAAAAAAATGGTTAAGGAGCAGTCGGTAATGCCCCTGCAACTGGATTCTTCCAAATGCGGCTTCGGACATTTTTACTACGCTATGGCCCCACAGATACCGGAAGCAATTTCCATATGGAACGGGCTGGGCGCCAAGCACAAAAAATTCCATCAATTTGGCACATATGCCATTAATGCATTAAACAATGATGATTACCAGAAAGCAGAACAGATTTGCAGGGAAGCGGAAATTTATTCCAGGGAACTGATTGCCGATATGGAAAGAATACTCCAGCTGGCAGAACAATAAAGGCTGGCAGATGCGGTAACATCTGAATTTGTCCAACTTATAATAATAAAACCGGATTAAATTTCATTAAAAGATTTTTAATCCGGTTTTTTTGTTAAATCATTTTCATGAAATATTTCCCATCCCGGTTTCCAATACCCTCTGGTTTCTAAGTCCTTTTCTGTTTCCAGGCCCTTAGCCAGGGATTTTAGTCCCTTGCCCCGGGCAGGCGATACCGGAGCAACCTTTTGGAAAGCTGTTTGAAATTCAGCGGGAACAGGGGATATACATAGCTTTTTCCTGACACCGTCCTGTTGGTCCCTATTGCCAGGATTAATATAGCAACTGCGGCAATATATCCCCATATGCCGAAAATTGCTGTGAGGATCAGGTTCAGGATCCGCATAAATTTAATGGCATAGCTAAGCTCATAACTTGCCTGGGTATAATTGGCGATAGCCACAAATGCCATATAGAGCATTACCTCCGAGTTGAACCAGCCGCTGTTAACCGAAAATTCCCCCAGCACCAGCGCCGCCATCACGCTTAAGGGGGTACTGAGCATATTGGGGGTGTTCACCGCCGCAAGCCTCAGTCCGTCCAGGGCCAGCTCCAAAATAAGGAACTGCCATACAAGGGAAATATTCATATCCTCTTTTACCATGATAAATTCAAATCCCGATGGGATCCACTGGGGATTTTCCATCAAAAGCAGGAAAGTTGGCGTGATAAAGTAGGTGAGAATGGCGATCAAAAATCTTGACAGGCGAAGATAGGTCCCTGTGATGGGGGGGAAATAATAATCGTCAGCCTCTTCTACCACGTCGAAAATGGAGGTGGGGGCAATCATGGCGGAGGGGGAATTGTCCACCAATATCACCACATCCCCTTCCAGCACCTGTGCCGCCGCCGTGTCCGGCCTTTCCGTAAATTTGAATTTGGGGAAAGGATTATACCACTTTTTCTTATACAGGCACTCTGCAAGGCTCTCCTGGTTCATGGTCAGGGCATCCACCTGGATTTCGTTAATCCTGTCCTTAATCTGGTTTAAAAAGGCATGGTCTACCCGGTTTTCCATATAACAGAGCACAATATCCGTCTGGGAGCTTTTCCCTGCATGGAGCATTTCCATGCGCAGGTACTGGCTTCTGATCCTTCTCCTTATCAGCGCGGTATTAAACACAACGGTTTCCACAAAACCGTCTTTGGATCCCCGCAGTACCTTATCCTTTTCAGGCTCTCCCACCCCCCTGGAGGGATAGGACCTTGCATCAATCAGAAGGCATTTTTCGTAGCCTTCAATAAAAAGGGCAAAAACCCCGGCCATAATAAAGTAAGTAATCTGGTCCCAGTCATCCAATAGGTTCACTTCCACATAAGGCAGGCATCTTTTGGACAGTTCGTGGGCATCGTCTGGCATATCTTCTTCCTTGATTCCCACAAAATACTGTAGGATCTTCTGCATCAGGTCGTCCTTGCAGAACCCATCTATAAGATACATGCAGGCTTCCTTCCCGCCGATTTTAATTACCCGGTAAATCAGGTCAAAATTAGTGTCCGCAGCCAGGTAGCTGTTTAAATAACCCATATTTTCTGACAATGAGGCGCTCATTTTATTCTTATCCATAAAAAACTCCTTCCGCTGGCATATGCATTCCTGTTAGCATTATGCGGCAAAAGGAGTTATTTTATACAGAAATACCAGATTTTGATAAGTGTAAGCTACTGCTTTCCCGTTGAGCCAAAGCCTCCCCGGTCTGCCCCTTCCAGGGCGTCTACCTCCTGGAAGAGGATCTTCGGCTGGTTCTCCACAATCCGGAACTGGCAGATTCTGTCATTTAGGGATATGTGGGTGTCCCGCAGGGCATAAACTGGCATATACCACTGGTCGTTATCCCCACAGTAGGAACCGTCTACTATCCCATGGTGGTTGGTCTGTATAATGCCAAAATTTTTGTAGGTTGAGCTTCTGGGTACAATATGGGCTTCATAGCCCGCAGGAAGCTCCATGGCAACCCCCAGGGCAATCAGGCGGTATTCCCCCTTTTTTAAATCCACATCCTCCGCAGAGCGCAGGTCAATCCAGTCAGATTTTCCCTCTATATAGGACAGCTTTTCTATTTTGTCCGTAAAATATTTGATTTTGATGGTTTCCATCCTTTTCCAGTCCCTTTCTTATCCCTGTATCACCCATGCCAGTATTCATGCATAATCCCCGCAATGCAAGACCGGGCGGGAAATATCCTCCTGGCCCAGGGTTGCCTGTACATCGATCACCCGCTGGTTACGGCTTCCTTTCCAGAGAAGCTTGCCGTCTTTTTGGTCTTGCCGGAACTCACCGTCCACCAGCACGTCCACATACTTCATTATGGTGTTATGCATAACATTTTCCCACACATCCCCGGTGTACAGCCAGATGGTTTTGTCCGGATATTTTGACCGGATTTCCTGCATCAGGTTCTTCACATCCAGCCTGTTTGCGGAATGGAGGGGGTCGCCGCCGGAAAAGGTGATGCCGGAAATATAGGGTTTATCCAACTGGCTGAATATTTCTTCCTTTGCCCCCTGGTCAAACAGCAGCCCTCCTGAGGGATCCCAGGTGATGGGGTTGTGGCATTCCTTGCAACAGTGGGAGCACCCGGAAACCCACAGTACCACCCGGAGGCCGTCGCCGTTTAGCATATCGTCCTTTGTAATATTATGATATCTCATCTATTACATGCTCTTCCTTTCTGCAATCTCCGCCATTTTCGCCTCGTTCAGCCGTGTGTCCCCATGGACCCTGGAATAGGAAAGATACCCGTTCATCCGGTCAATTTTGGTGAGGTTCCTGCTTCCGCATTTGGGGCATACATCCATTTCCAGCTCCTGATGGCCGCAGTCGTCACAGTAGGCAAGGGACAAATTCACCCCTTCATAAAATCCCATTTCCATTGCACGCCTGATCAGGGTCTTAATGGCTTCCATATTATAATCCACCGGATATTTCACATACTGGATTTTACCCCCGTTGGAAAGCTCCCAGAAGCGGTACTCCAGGTCCTGCTTTTGTATGGGGGTAATATCCTCCGTCACATGGCAGTGGAAGCTGTTGGACACATACTCCCTGTCAGAAACCCCTTCCACAATCCCGTATTTCGCCCGGAACTGCTTTACCTGCAGGCCGCACAGGCTTTCCGCCGGTGTCCCGTAGATTGCATAGAGATTACCGTCCTTTTCCTTAAATTCAGTGACCTTCTGGTTGATATGCTCTAAAACCTCCAGGGCAAATTCCCCGTCTTCCACCAGGGATTTGCCATTGTAAAGCTCCTGCAGTTCATTAAAGGCGGTAATGCCAAAGCTTGCGGTGGCTGTTTTTAAAATAGGCTTGATTTTATCCGTAAGTTTTAAATGCCCTCCCAGGAAACCGCCTTCACAGTAGGCAAGCGGATTGGTGGACGCATGCATTTCCCCAAGGTACGCATAAGTCCTTATATGAAGCTGGCGTATCAGGTTCAGGTAATAATCCAGCACTTCATAAAAGTCCCGGCTCTCCTGCCTGGATTTGGCAAGGATCATAGGCAGGTGCAAAGATACTGCGCCTATATTAAAACGCCCCACAAACACAGGGGTATCCTTATTGTCTGCCGGATGCATCCCCCCGCGTTCATACCAGGGAGAAAGAAAAGCGCGGCAGCCCATAGGGGAGATCACCTTGCCATACTGCTTGTACATGCTGGCAATATACCCTTTGCCGGTAAGGGAAAGCCAGTCCGGATACATGGTCTTGGCAGAGCATTTCACCCCTGCTTCAAACACCTCCTCCAGTTCTTTCCCGGGGCCATGTAAATTTTCGTCATATAAAAATACAATTTTAGGGAAGAGTACCGGCTTTTTGCAGCCCTTTTTCCCCTGCCCCTCCCTTCTCACATTTAAAAGGGAAATGGTGGCAAGCCTGGCGAACTTCCCTGTGCCGATGCCCGCGGTCACAGTGATAAAGGGATAATCCCCCCGGCTGGAAGCTACTGTATTAAACTTGTACTCCCATCCCTGGAAGCCCTGCTCAAACTCCCGCTTTACATCCTTATAAGCTTCCTCTTTGGCCCGCTCCCTGCCAATGCCAAGTTCCTGATAGCGTTCTATGCTCCTTCCAAAGGTCTTTTCCGCGTAGGGTTCTAAGATTTTGTCCACCTCCGGCACGGTAAAACCGCCGTACTGCTGGCTGGCGGCACTGAGCACAATATCCCCGATCACGTCAAAAGCAACGTCCAGGGTCTTTGGCTCATTGTACCAGATATTGCCCATTTCAAAGCCCCCGGTGAGCACACTTGCCACATCAAACAGGCAGCAATTCATGGTATCCCGCCTTGCAGACATATCATGGACATAGATATACCCGTCCCGGCAGGCCTGGATTTCTTCCGTAGTCATGAAAAACTTCTGGTAAAGCTCCTTATTAAACTGGTTAAAGATCAGGCTTCTCTTGGTGGAAACAAGTGCACTGTCTGTGTTGGCGTTTTCCTTATCCCCTACATACATAATAGACTGGCTCTTTTTGTACACATCATCCATCATGCGCACAAAATCCTGCTTATAATTACGGTAATCCCGGTAGCTTTTCGCCACAATGGGTTTTACCTCCTCCAGGGCGCTCTCCACAATATTGTGCATGATAGGGATGGGGATCTTATCCTCTTCCAGCTCATTGACCTTATCCAGCACATACTGGCAAATATGTTTCTTCTCCGTCTCCGTAAATTTCGTCAGGGCGCGGTAGGCGCTCTTGCCCACGGCGTCAATAACCTTCTGCACATTAAAGGCTTCGTAACTGCCATCCTTCTTGATGACCTTTACCTCTTTCTCCGGCTTAAACAATTCCCCATATTCCCCAACGCTTTCCTGCAAGTTGTCCATCCCGCGTCCTCCTATTCCAGTTCCGCACCCGGGCAGGTGCTGTTTTAAATATTTCACTATATGTGGTATTTATCTAGATAACCAATCCAATATATTGTGCCACTCCCAGTATAAGCAAAGCCCCAGGAGATGTCAACTGAAATCTCCCATCATAGATAAATGCCTGGCTTCTATTTTATCATCCCGCAATCAGCAACTGCTTCCACTGCCTTGCAAATTTCCTCCACCGGAAGTGTCAGGGCAAACCGTACATGCCCCTTCCCCAGCCGCCCAAAACTGCTTCCCGGCGTACACAACACCCCTGATTTTTCCAGAAGCTCCATCACAAATGCCACATCATCCGCATACCCCTGGGGAATTTTCCCCCAGGCGAACATCGTCCCCTGGCTGTCAGGAATCTGCCATCCGATTTTACGCAGCCCCCCGCAGAGCGCATCCCTTCTTTCCTGGTACTGGGCACATCTGGCCTTTACCCCGTCATCTGGCCCCTTTAAAGCGGCAATAGCCCCGTACTGTACAGGCAGGAAAGTACCATAATCAATCTGGGAACGGAGCTTTTTAAAATTCTGCACCAGCGTTTCATTCCCCACCAGGAAACCAGCCCTTGCACCGGTATAATTATAGCTCTTTGACAGAGAATAAAATTCTATACAATTTTCCTTTGCCCCTTCAAACTGTAGGATAGACTTCCCTGTATGGCCGTCATAAATAATATCCGAATAAGCATTGTCATGGACAATAATAATATTGTGCGCTTTTGCCCAGGGAATAAGGGCTTCATAGAAACTGTCCGGCGCAATTCGGCAGACCGGGTTTAAAGGATAAGAAACCACCATAAATTTTGCCCTGCGGCAGGTTTCCTCATCAATGCCCTCTAAATCCGGCAGGTAACCGTTTTCCTCCCGCAGTTCATAAAATCTGGTCTCCGCACCTGCCAGGGATGGGCCGATGGAAAAAATAGGATACCCTGGATCCGGTGCAAGCACCACATCCCCGGGATTGCACAGGGTCAGCCCAATGTGGGAAATCCCCTCCTGGGAGCCATAAGTATCCGCAATCTCCCGTTCATTTAAATCCACATGGTAGCGTTCCTTGAAGCGGCTGATTACTGCTTCTGTAAGCTCCGGGAGCATTTTCAATGCATATTTATAGTTGGCGGAATCCTTCGCCGCCGCAATTACCGCCTGCATAATATGGGGATCTGTGGGAAAATCCGGTGTCCCTACGGACAGGTTATATACCTTCCGCCCTTTTTTTTCCACTTCTTCCTTTTTCCCGTTGAGTAATTGGAAAATCCCTTCCTCAAAATCCTTCATTCTCTCCGCTGCCTGTAATATCATGCTGTTTGTCCTTTCTTACTGCCATCCCATAACCGCCCCATAGGCTATCACCCCCGCCCCCAAGCCGGTTAAACGAAAGGGGCGGTTATGGGATCCTTTTATTTGTAATTTTCTAATATGTGTTTTATATGGCAAAGGAACCCTTCCCGGACGTGCAGGGGGCTTAAAATAGACACCCTGCCCCCAAGGCCTGTAAGCCAGCCATAGAACTGCCCGCTGACTGCCGCTTTTACCCTGGCGTTAATCACCCCTCCCCCGGCTGGCCGTATATCTGCATCCTTCCCAAAACGGTCTAAAATAATGCCCACCATCTCTTCCGGGAGCTGCAAAGTTACCACCTCCGGCTCCCCGCCAAACATACTAAAGGTCCTGTTGGTATATTCGGCAATATCAAATTCCCCAAAGGCCTCCTTGCCCTTACGGCTTTCCTTTACCTGTTCTTCAATCTGGCTCATTTTGTCCACCCGGAAGTGCTTAATCCGCTCTTCCGGCCCATCATAAGCAATCAGGTAGTAATTCTCCGCCTGCCAGGTAAGCGCCCAGGGGCTTACCTGATACCGCTTTCCCCCATGCCGGGGCTGTAGTTCCTTTTTTATGTTCCAGGCAAGGTAGGTAAAAGTAATGGGGGAATCATCCTGTATTGCTTTGTGGATACGGTCTACATTATAATAAATGCTTTCATTTTCCGTTTTTACCCGCCCGGCCACAAATACCTGCCTTTGGAGCTGCTTCCCCCCATAGGGGCCTGCCAGCCCTTCTATTTTTGAAATCAGTTCCCTGGATTTCTTCTGGGTAATAAAACGGGACGCCTGTACCGCATCCACCAGAAGTTTTAATTCCGGCAGTTCAAACTCCCGGCTGGCCAGGTAATAGCCTCCGTTCCTGGTTTTGGTACTTAAAATATCATAGCCGAAGCACCTGAGGCATTCCATATCGTCATAAATGCTTTTTCTCTCAGCAGAAATGCCATAGGAAGCCAGCTCTTGAATCAAATCCTGGGTAGGCATACTGTGGTCTTCATCGGTTTTTTCGGATAGAATTTTTAAAATATATAAAAGCTTTAGCTTCTGGTTGGCAGATTTTGCCATGAAAGTATTCCCTCCAACTCCCACAGATTCCGGATCTCATAGTCAATCCTCACTTCCCTGTCCTTTGCTTTTTTCCAGGGATTGTACCAGCAGCAGGCAATCCCGGCATTGTTCCCTCCCTGGATGTCACTGGATAAAGAATCCCCTACGATCAGTGCCCGCTCTCTTTTAAATTCCGGGATCCGGGAAAAACAGCTTTCAAAATATTCCCGGCAGGGTTTGGGATATCCCAGCTCCTCTGAAATAAAAATCCCATCCAGGATCTGGTCCAGGCCGGATAAACGCAGTTTGTTTCTCTGGGTGGCGGAAACACCGTTGGTCACTGCATACTGGCGCACCACTTTCTTTAGCCTAAGGCAAAGCTCTCCGGCCTGGTCACAGAAATAATAAACCTCCCCTAAGGCTTTCTGATAAATGGCGGCAAATTCCTCCACAGGAATATCCCCAATGCCCATGATGGAAAAAAGGGAAGCAAATCTGCCTGTAAGCAGTTCCTCCTTTGTTACCTCTCCAAGCTCATAACGCTTCCAGTAAGAATCGTTAATCTTTGTATAAAGAATTACCATTTCCTCTTTTGTGTCCCTGCCGAACCGGCAAAAGCTCTCCTCCAGGGCATAGCGCTGGGATCTGGAAAAGTCCAGCAGGGTCTGGTCCACATCCCATAATATGGTATCAAATTTCGTCATTTTTCCTGTCCTGTTTCTCCTTAACATGCCTGAAAAATGTTTATGGTAACAAAAAGCGCAAAGCAGGCTTTGCGCTTCCTCTGGCTATGAAATTATCTCTTCCTGAAAGTATCCGTCACGTGCCGGCAGCGGATTGGGAGCTTCCAAGCTGTCTGTCTTTATTTTTGCGCAGCCTGATCCCAATAAAAATTGCAACCCCGGCAAGTACTACAATAACAGCCATTAATAGCAGGTAAGATAAAAAGGAATTTAAAAATAAAATTACACTTTCCATTCTTCCACCAACCTTTCCATTTATTTACCTTATTATCATATCATTGAGTCAATTCACAGTCAAGCCATGCTGGCATGAAATGTATTTTTGGTTTCAGGCTTTCTCCTTCCATGCACCTGTGCGGAGAAAATCTTCTGCCAGCCCTTCTGCCTGGCGTATAATCCCGGCATCATATCCCATAATGCCAAGGAGCTTAATGGCATTCCGGGTGGTAGCACGCCCCTCCATGATCTTATAACTGAAGGAAATATCATCTCCCGCAACCTCCTCCGAAAAATGATAATTATCATATTCCTCCTCCAGCAAATGGGTCAGTTCAATGTCATGGGTAGCGGCAAAGCACAGGCAGTTATTCCCCCCCATGCTCCTTAAGATCTGGGTGGAGGCAGCAATCCGTTCAACGGTATTTGTCCCCCGCAGCACCTCGTCCACAAAGCACAGGACTGGCTCCCCCTTTGAACCAATTAAATCCAAAATCCGTTTCAATGCCTTTATTTCTACCATATAATAACTGTCGCCCCCCTGTACGTCGTCCCGCAGGCTCATGGAAGAGATGGTACGGAATATCGCCCCTTGATAGGAATCCGCAAGACAGGTGTGGATGGTCTGGGCAAAAATACTGTTGATTGCCATGGTTTTTAAAAAGGTGGATTTCCCTGACGCATTGGAACCGGTGATGAGCACACTCTTATGGGCTGTGATATCATTTTTTACTGGATCCCCAATCAGGGGATGGTACATATTGCAGGCATTTACCGCAGGAGCCGCGCCAAATTCCGGGATGCAGTATCCCTCAAGGGACTGGCGGTATGCGCCGATTGCAATCATGGCCTCCATCCTTCCTAAAAGGGTAGCCATTTTGTCAATGTCAGAAACATGCTTGCGCACTTCCGAAAGCATCTGGTTAAACTTTATCAGGTCCAGATGGAACCCCATACGCAGAAAGTCCATCGCCATATCAAGGGGATTGCCGGAACCGGACATTCTGCCGCTGGACATAATGAGAAAGGAACCCCGCCGGAACTTATTCATTCCCGCGCTGCTTTTTTTCAGGACATCAAATTCCTCTGCCAGTTCTTTGCATTCATGGGGCATCAGGCTTTTTACCGCATCCAGCAGGCGGAACACATAGGCAAAGCTGGTAATATAAGGGTCAATCTCCTCTTTGGTTTTAAAATAGCTGATGTTATTGCGGACCAGGATGCACACCAGCAGTAAAAGGCCCATAGGCAGGTTTATAAACATAAACCCTATGGCACACACCACCAACCCCAGTGCCAGATAATCAGGCAGGTTGCTGCGTTCCCCCAGCCTGTCTAAATAATCCAGGTAATCGTAAATAGAAAACTTCCCGGTCCTTCCCAGCTTATGGAAGACCACCTGGAAAGCCACTCTCTTTTCCTGGTGGGAACGGAAATAGCCCACCAGTTCCTCTCTGCGGCAAAGCTCCTTTTCCTCCATACATGGCTTCCGGAGCAGATAATATAAATATTCCTCCCCTGCTGCAGAGTAAGTATAATTGATCCGCATAAACACTTCATCCAGGTTTAAATCGTTCCAGGTGATATCGTCAATTCCAAATCCGTCCTGATGCTTTAAATAATAGTGGGAAATATTCGCAAACTGCTCCGGCTTGTATTCCCTGTCAGGTAATTCCCCATAATCCCGGTAGAGGCTTTGGATGAAACGCTTCTCGGAGGATTTATAATCATAGTATCCTTTCAGCATCAACAAGAAGACCAGCCCCACCATTGCTGCTGCAAAAATCAAATATTCCATATTTTAGCTACTCCACAACATACCTATTTCTCTTTTTTTCATCTCACTTATATGAAAATCTACCTTATTATAGCTGCCCTTTAATCCGTTCCATGATTTTCCCGGCCTTTTCATATATCTCTTCCGGCCTGTCTGCTGTGAGGAACTCCCCCTTTTCATAAAGGATTTGCCCTCCCACCATTGTCATGGCCACATTCTGTTTGCTTCCGCTGTAAACCAGATTTTTAGGAATATTGTTAAGGGGCTGCATGTTGGGCTGATGTAAATCAATCATAATGATATCCGCCAGTTTCCCCGCCGCCAGCACATCCCCATCCTTCAGCCCCATTGCAAGGCTTCCGTTTACTGTGGCCATTTTCAGGACTTCTGTGGCTGCAACCGCCGCCGCATCTTTTTCCCGCAGCTTGGCAAGCCCTGTTACCAGAAACATTTCCCGGAACATATCCAGGCAGTTATTGCTGGCAGGCCCGTCTGTGCCGATTGCCACAGGAACCTTCGCTTTAAGGAAATCATTTATAGGGGCAATGCCGCTTGCCAGCTTGGCGTTAGAACCCGGGTTGGTAACTGCATATAAGCCTTTTTCCCCCATAATCCTGATATCCTCCGGGGTCATGTGCACACAATGGTAGCCGCCGCCCCCATAATCAAATATGCCAAGGGCGTTTAAAAATGCCAGGGGCGTCATTCCATAGCGTTCCCTGCATCCTGCCACCTCCCTTTGTGTTTCAGCCAGATGGGTGAAGACCGGGGCTTTGTATTTATGGGCAAGAGCCGCCACCCCTTCCAAAAGCGCCTGGGAACAGGTATATTCTGCATGGAATCCCAGGATATAGGATTGCAAGGGGCTTTTCCTGTTCAATTTTTGGTACATTTCTTCTACCAGTTCCAGGGACTGGCTAAAATTATTCACCGCCCCTACCTGTACTAACCGCATCCCCATGTGGCCAAAAGCATCCCCGATAGATTCCGGTGTCAGGTACATATCAAATACGGCGGTTATGCCGCTGGTCAAATATTCCAAAATGGCCAGCTTTGACAGCACATAGATATCCTCCGCTGTCATCTTCGCCTCAACAGGGAAAATTTGGCCGTTCAGCCATTCGTGCAGCGGCAGGTCATCAGCATAGGAGCGCAAGAGTGTCATTCCCGAATGGGTATGGGCATTCTTAAATCCCGGCATCAGGAGGTTTTTGCCACAGTCAGTTTCCTTATCCCATTTGATACTTTTCCCCGGCAAAGATGCATCTATTTCCTGCTGGTTTTTTCCATCGCCCACATAAAGGATCCTCTCTCCCTGGACCCAGATTTCCCCTTCAAACAATTCCCTGCCTTCCTCCATGGTAAGGATTCTGGCATTATATAACCTAATATTCATTTGATTTCCTTTCTTTCACCTGCCCGCCAAAGAAGTTCAGCTTTCCACATTTCCTGTAAGGTTTTCCGGCCCAAAGCTTTCAGGGAGTAATTCCTCCAAAGTAAAAATTTTGTAATCTTCTTCCTCCCTGGCAACAATTACAAAAAATTGCCCCGGGGCTGCAAATTCCCGGATAACCTGCCTGCATACACCGCAGGGATATGCGTACTGGGTGATGGCATCTCCTTTGGGCGAACCCACTATGGCAATGGCACGGAAGCGCCGCCAACCTTCGCTTACCGCTTTGCTTATGGCCGTCCGCTCTGCACAGAGCGAAGGCGTATAGGACGCATTTTCTATGTTGCAGCCAGTATAAATTCTCAATTCATTGGTCAGCACCGCCGCGCCTACCATGTAACCGGAATAAGGGGCGTAAGCCTTTTGCCTTGCTTTCCGGGCGGAACGGATCAGCTCCGCTATGGGAATATCTGCCGGCGGGACGCAGCCAGGCGCATCCGGGGCTTCTTTGCAGGCACTGTGTATTGTTGTCGTATGATTCATTTTAACCTCCCTGCCGCGCTTTTTGCGGCAACGCCATGTGAAATTCGCATAGTCAATTTCACATCCAGGTTCCCATCCGGGATTCCTGCGGCATAAATTGCAGGCCGATACCCTGTATTTATAAAAAAATAATATGGATCCGTTTCTTTTCTATTTTAACAGGACCTGTAAATTATGCAAGGTATTTTCATTTGGGCTGCTTCCTGTCCGTGAATAATAACCGGAAACCGCCAATCAGAATTGGCGGTTAATAATTACTTGACGCCGGAAAAAAAGAACTCTATAATGATTTGCATATGGTAAAATAAAGTAAGTATGGAAAAAAGGGAGAACAAGGAAATGAGCGAAGCATTCAAAAGAAGAGCAAAAAAGAAGGCCAAAAAAGGCAGGAGGATCCTCGTGGCAGCCATGGCAGCGGCGATGGCCTTTGGCAACATCGGTTATGTCCATGCAGCAGGGGTAGATGATGTCTTTGACGAACATTACTATGCGGATCAGTATCCGGACCTTAAAGCGGCATTTGGTTATAGCAGGTCTGCCCTGTTAAAGCATTTTATGAAGTTCGGGCTTGCTGAGGGCAGGGTAATGAACGAAATGATAGACATCGTCAAATACAGGGCCATCTATAAGGACCTTCAGGCAGCGTTTGGGGATGACTGGGATAAATATATCGAACATTATCTCGCCCATGGGGCCTTTGAGAAAAGAGATAATGGCACTGACTTTGACCCGGTGGATTACCTTAACAGGTACAATGAATTGCAGGCTACCTTTGGCAGCGATTTACTGTCAGCCTACAAACATTACAAGGAATACGGCAAACAGGAAGGCAGGGATGGCAGAAGTGAAAATGTGATAGTAGCCGAAAGAAGGGCTGCGGAATATCAGGCTGCCTTGGAATCTCAGGCAGAAACCTCCGAACCCTCAGAGCCTTCGGCAGAATATTCAGAGCCGGAGGACACTTGGGAGCCAGAACCGGAGGCGCCTCCAGAAGAGCCCTCAAGACCTTCGGAGACCCCCTCAGAGCCTTCAGGGCCCTCTGAACCGGAAAAAGGCAGCTTTGAGATTCAGAGCGTGGAAGTCGTTGGCACCGGCCGTATCCGGGTCACTTTGAACCAGAAGACAGAACAGCCCCTTACATTGGAAGCTTTCAGCATCATCTGTAATAGCGGCGGGTCCGATATGACAATCCGGTCAGTGTCCACCGATGATAACAAGGTTTATGATCTGGCGACTACTTACTACAGGGATCAGGAATACGATATACAGATCACCCTTGCCGATGGCACAACCATCTCAAAGGTCTTTGAGTACAGGACAGATTGTGCACAGATCACAAGCATCAACGCTGCCCGCACAAGCGCCAGTGAAGCCAGGATTACTTACCATTCAGATGAACCAGGATATTTCTATTATATTTTAAGGGAAAGCGGCCAGGTAGCGGCACAGGCGGCTTCAGATGTAACGGAAGAAGAGGTCATAGGAGACGGCGTTAAGATAGAAATGTTACAGTATGAGAATGCTTTCACCATCACCGGCCTTTCCGAGGGCATGGCATATACCATGTATTATGTGGCTGTCAATACAGAAGAAAAGGCAACCCTGGTAAACAGCCTTTCCATTGACGGGGGCATCTATGAAGAAACAGCCACCGCAATCAAAAGAGCTGAGGCATTTGCTGAAGAGCAGGCTGACGGGTACTTATATGGTTTTGAGATAGAGCTGGAAAACGCCACTTCAGAACCCCTCACTCTTGACCAGTTTGAAATAAGCTGCCCTCAGGGTCCTACAACACTTGAGAATATCAGTACTTCCGATAACAGGGTCTATCGTGTGTATATGGACAGATACGGCATACCTTCAGGCACGAATACCTATACGATTTTGATCAACCTGAAGGACGGCTCCCAGTTAAAGGGGTCATGCCACCTAGACTTGCAAGAACCCAGAGTTGACATAAGAAGCATTGAATGGAAAGATGCGGACACAATCGAAGTTACCGTTAACTCAGACGAAGCAGGCACCCTTTATTATGCAATCCAGGATGAGGTAGAAGACGAGGGCACCATTGAGGGCAAGGATCCTTCGGAAATTTATGCTTCCGGTAACCAGGCTTCCATGGGATACGGCTTAAATTATATAACGGTATCAGGCGTAAATGGAGGGCAATGGTTCTGCTGTGCAACAGAGGATGCAAAGGGTAACCGGGCGGATTTCTACAACTATAAACAAATTCCCGAATATACTGCCCCGGATCCCGGCGAAGATACCACCCAGCCGGAGATTACAGGCGTAACGGTTCTCTCTGCTTCCAATAACGCCAGGCTCAAGGTGGTGTTCAACCAAAACATAAATGGGCTTTACGACAACAGTTTGACCCAGATCAGCGGGATTGACCAAAAGCTGTTGCTGGAAGCAACTTACAGCTCTGAGGGAGATTTAGAAGACAATGTACTGACAATTAGGGTAGTGGATCCTTCCGTTTC
>CAJTVD010000067.1:18047-20597 GCA_910579495.1 uncultured Lachnospiraceae bacterium | reverse complement strand
GTTTTCTACACATTCCATCCCTTTTCTGTCATCCAGTTTCACTTTAATCACCACTTTCATTCTATTGGTGAAACCAATTATATCAGTGAAACTTCATAAGGTCAATCCCTGTTTCACAACCATATAGGATATTTTTCATTTTTTAATATTGTCTGCTATTCCTGCCTCACCTCCAGTCCATCCAGCTCAAGCCCCGGCACCCCTACCAGATACCACTTCCTGTCATCACCCATCTCCACACGGGCGGGAACCCAGACACCATTCAGCCTGAACTCAAAGACCTCCCCGCAATGGATACCGCCGTAGTCGCTCCTGTCACCGTCCCCGTCGGTATAAAAGAAATTGTACCTGCCGCTTTCCCTGTCATAAAATAATGTACCCTGCTTCATAAAACAGTCCTCCTCTAAATTTATTCTCATATAATAAGGAGTGTTTTTTCCCCTGTTTCCTTGAAAAATAATAAATTTTTTTATATTTTTCTGGCTTTTTCATAAAACGGGATGCTCCTCCTTATATTTCTTTGCCAGCCGGTAGAAGCTGTCCTTCTTGAGTCCTGTGAGCGTCATGGCCTCCCTTGCCGAGATCACGCCGCTTTTCCATCTCCCATAGCAGTCCTCCCAGTTCTCCGGGTACTCCACACGCGGCCTTCCCAGATGCCTTCCGTCCGCCTTCGCCACCTCGATGCCCTGGCGCTGTAGCTCATGCCGTTCCGTCCAGTCCTCGTCCGCCACATAAGCGAATACCGCCAGCACGACATCCGTAATGAGCTGCCCTACCAGCTCCTTTGACTGCGTGGTATCCAATATGGGCATGGAAGTTACTTTGATGTCGGCGCCGATCTCCTTTGTGATGCGGAACCACTCCCTGTAGATTTCGCCATAGTTACGCCCGAACCGCTTCAACTCCGTTACCACCAGCAGGTCGCCTTCCCGCAGGATGTTATCCACCAGGGAGCGGTACACCGGTCGCTCAAACTGCCTCCCGGACTCTTTCTCCACATAAATGTCACGCTCGTCGATGCCCTCCTCGTCCCGCAGGATATGTATCTGCCTCTCCGGGTTCTGCTCCCGTGTGGATACCCGCACATACCCAAATTTCTTTGCAGTCATGACAGACCTCCCTTCCGTAAAAATCCGTGTCGCAAAAGGTATACCTTTGGAGATATGGAAAACTTACTGGTTTTCCGCCTGAATCACTGTCGCAAAAGGTTCTAAATCTTTTTTGCGACATCGCAGGCCATGCCCCATACCTTTTGCGACACATCATTTTATACGCAGGGGACTGCCAGATCACAACAGATCTCCCCGCATCAATTCCAGCCGCAGGTCTGCGCTATACCTGGAACCTCTGGATACAGTATAGCAGCGTGGCTGACAGCTCCTGATACAGGTCCTCGTCAAACACGTTTTTATCCATTGCGTTTTTGATCAGCAGCGGGCGGTACATCCTAAAAATTTCTTCCCGTGCTTCCTTATCCCCTGCCTTTGCCCTCTCAAGCAATAATTCAAAATTCATCTTTCCTGACCCCCATTCCTTTGCGCAGCTTGCGGATGATATAGTAATACGCCATTTCCGCCTGCTTTGGCTCCATGCCAAATCTTTCTCCAAGTTCCGTAAAATCCAGTTCCCCGAATACCCGCGCGAACAATATCCCGCGTTCCCGCTCCTTTAAGCGGTTGATGCACCCGGCAAGCTGTATGCTGTCTATCTCCGGTATACACTCCGGGCTTTCCCCGTACCCAAAATAACGCAGGAGCGACTGCTCTGCCAGGTATGTGCGGTACTGGGCATCAAAGTCCACATGGTTCTTCTCCAGCAGGTCCACCTGTATGTATTCCCGCTCCTTCTGCCGGTTCCTTTGTTCCATGTAGCTGATGCGCTTATTTGCCACAGCCGCCATCAGGTATGCCGTGAATCGGTTCTGCACCGAGTCTGTCTGTTTTTTCTCCATTCTTTCGTCCTCCAGTCTTTTCATGTCCGATCTGAAACATGAAACCGGAGGCCCTCTGGTAAAATGACTTATACAGAGTTTGGTCGCAAAAATAAAAGAGCACTTATCCATCTGCAGGTCCGGATAATTACTCTTTTCCCGTATGATTTTAATTTCCTCTAAAAAGTAGCGTACAGGACTACCATGCAGGGCGCAGAATGCCCCCTGGAAACCTGTGATTTTTTTAACCCAATCCCCCCGCCGGTGCCCGGCTTACGAAAATCCCCCACTTACAGACCATGTACCTCTCCCATGGCCGCAAAAAGGCACCCGGACATCTGATGAACCATGTTTTTTTTGTTCACCAGATGTCCGGGTGCCTGATATGCTGTTACTCTACTTTCAGGTATGTCCATGCCATTTTTACTTTTGCATGGTATGGCAATACACTACTTATAGGAGGTGACCACAATGTCTTTATCCATCAGTGATGCCCAGGTTTTCAGCGCCGCCTTAAAGAAAGCCAGGAAGAAAAAGCATCTGACACAGGCGCAGTGCACAGAACTGCTCGACCATTCCGTATCCTTCCAGAAGGACCTGGAGCGCTGCCGCTGTTCCCC
>CAJTVD010000067.1:0-18038 GCA_910579495.1 uncultured Lachnospiraceae bacterium | reverse complement strand
GAGGATCGCCACAGTGCTTTTGCGTTTGGAAACATCAATACCTACTGCGTTCATGTTCATAAAAAAGTGACTCCTTAGTTGAGATTGCAATTGGTCAGTACCAGTTTTACTCATTGCCCATTCAATCTACTGTGGTGTGACGCGAACGCACCCTGAAGGTGGCTCAACCTGCATAAAACGAACGCTGCGAATGAAGAGCTGGTTAGCAGACTAATTTACGGGCGCAAAGCCCAAGGAGGATTCCGCTATACCGATTGCTCTTATCATTCTAACAGCTTAAGCAACAAATTGGATAACATCCTAACTGGATGTTAGGAATATTAACCATAAATATATTGTAGTAGGAGGATTTTTTATGATGCTGAAAACACTTTACACCGCTGTCGGCCGCTTTGAGCGCAGGACAAACGGATGCCGGCGCTACTGCCCTGTTATCGTCCTTGGGGGAAAAGAATATATGGTCGATATGCAGGAAATGATCATCTGGAGCTGCCTGAACTGGCGTATCGCCCGTATGGAAGAAATCGGGCGCCTCTACACGGCGACTTTACCGGTACAGAAGGATATCGTAAACCGCTCCTGGAAGGACTGCGTGGAGCGGCTCCTGACACGGGGCCTGCTGATCTGTGGGAAAGGAGAAACGGAATATGATGCCCTTTATGACCTGCTCTCTTCCATGTACATCATCCCCACGGACGGCTCCAGCTTTCTAAGGGTCCTGTCTTTCCTGAAGCTGACCCTTGTAAACCATGTGCCGTTTTCCTCTGCCAGAAAACTCTTCCGCCATGACCAGCGTACCGAAAACGAAAAACAGGTCATGGCCCTTGCAAAGCAGGCCCTGCTCTCCACCGCAGAACTGATCCGGTGCATGGAAAAGGATATCCGCGCCCTCCCTACAGAGGAAAGCATCCTGGAAGGGCTCTATGACGATGCGGACACTACCAGCGACAACATCAGCTGCATGATGCGCCTCTCCCCCAAAAGCAAGGCCGTTACGCTTGCAGTCGCAAACCTGTACCTGCGCCAGCAGATTATTTTTGAAAGGATATGATATCACATGGAACAATGGTTGAACGCCCCTTTTACCCTCCGGCTGAAAGTTTTTCTGATCCTGTTTATGGGGATCGGCAGCCTTTTCATCGCTGCCATTGTATTTTTCCTCTCCCATGACCGGCTTTTGCTGGTTTTAAGCGGCATCATCTTCGGCGGCTGTCTGTTCCGCAGCGCCGGGCTCCTGGTCTTGCTCCTGCGTGGGGATTATGAAACCATCACGGGGATCTGTACCGCCGTTTCCTCTCTGCCCTTACGCAGGTATCGCAAAATAGAGCTTACCGACAGCCAGGGAGCCGCCATCATCCTGCTTTTGGGAAAACAGGTGAAGATAAAACCGGGCGGGTGTTACTGCTTTTACTTCCGGAAAGCCTCCCGCCCATCCCTGGGCAGCGAATACCTGGATGCCTCCCTCTCCACGGATCTGTTTTTAGGCTACGATTCCAGCCTGCCCGGAAACCTGCTCGAAGTCAAAGACTCCGCCGCGAGCAACGAATCATCAAACTTGGAACACTCCAACGAGCGGAGCCTTTGACCCTCACGGCAGTCGCCAAATGCCCGCAAGCAGTCACTTGGCTCGTTGCCCGCGGGAATAAAAAATCAGGATACTGCAAAATAAAGGCAGCCTGATCCCTGTTTATAGATAGGAAGCCCTGTGTGCAGTCTCCTGGGCATCCGGCTACAAGATATTGTATTTTGCCACTCCAAAATTCTATATATAGTGTTTATGAACTTGACATCCACCAGATATAGTGTTATACTTACTTTGTAATTGATTTTTGTGCGTATCCTTTCAGGATTGCAGGCAGGTTTGTCTGTACGGCGGTGAAGACATCGCATTGCACACGCTGTTAAGTTTGTATACAAGTGTCAGTGGTATTACTGCGCCCGTTTGGGCCGGGTTCCCGCTGGCACTTTTTTTATAGATAACAAGGCCAGTGGCAGAAAGGAGTGTTATGGCACAGATTTTTGCATTTGGACGTGTGGAGAATGACCTGGCCCCCAAAAAGAGCCAGAAGGATTCCACCTATGTCTGTTTCGGTTTTACCGAGCAGACAGGCAAAGGGCAGTTCCAGTATTACCAGGTATGGGCATGGGAGGATGAAGTATCCCGCCTGATCCGGCTTGGCGTCAAAAAGGACAGCCGGCTGTGGATCACCGGCACACAGCAGCTGGTAGACTGTACCATGGGCCACGGAAAGGAACGGACAAAAATCCTGAAGATCTATCTTTCCAATTTCGGATTTCTTCCGGGCCGCATCCCTAAAGAAAGCTCCACTGATTTTCCAGATGATCCTGAGACAGCGGCCGCCGCCCCTCCCCCTGTGGAGGTACTGGACGGGGAACGTGAGTCTCTGCCGGAATGAATCCCGTTCCGGCGCTAAAAGAGGAACCCTGTCGGTTTTCAGAATGAACCTGAAATGCCGGCATGGTTCCTCTTTTTTTGTGCATGCAGGTTACTTTCAACAACAGCAAAGAAAGGAAGGTTAAAAATGAAGAGTGACAAAGCCCTTTGGGGCAGCATCAGCATCCTGATCGGTGCAGTCATCGCTATACTGGCACTCATAAGGGGGCCCTGGCAGACATGGTCCCTGATCGGGGTATTCACCCTCTGGGGGCTGTGGGTTGTAACAGTACTTTTGCGGCCGTACATGCAGCAGGCGAAACGCCGCAGGATGCGTGAACAGCTTGCAAAGAAACGTCTGGCGGAAGGGATCGCCCCCTCCCAGCCTATGGGGATTCCAACTATGGAGGCCCCGGAAACGGAACTGCTCCTGCTCCGTCATGTCAACCACCGGATCTCCGCCTATCTTCGGGCGGTTTATCCTGACGTTCGCTGGGAGTGGTGCGAAAAGAACCCTGAAAAACTGGCGCTGGCAGGAGGGACCGGGCGCATCCGCCTTTATGGAATCCCGGATTTTGACCATGCTGATGTATGCATGGACCAGAGCGCCGGCATCACCTGTAACATGTTAAAGATCGTTCCTCTCTCGGAAGCCGGAGGCGGCGAACCGGAAGATACCGTCCCGTCCAACAAGCAGCCGGTAGACCCTCAGATCTGGTATGAGGTCCAGGGCCGGAAAGTCCTGGAGGCTCTTGTGGCAGACTTGAATTCCCGCGGCCACAGCCGTCTCACGATCCACGAAGACGGCGATATCTGCGTCGAGGAGGACACGGAGGAGGTGGCAAAAGAACACCTTGCCGGCTTTCCGGAAAAGACGTACTGGCCCCGGCTTCAGCAGGTTTTTGAGCGCAACGGGCTGGCGGCTGAGGTCACGGCAAAGGGCATCCAGATCTCCTGGTAATCCCACACACAACAAGAAAGGAGTTGAACACGAATGAAAGAAGGTCTTACCCTGAATGAAATGGCCGCTGAGATCACAAGGCAGAACAGCATGAAGGAGGATTATCTGGTCGATACCCGGAGCCTGCAGATGGAGCCTTATGACTCCCAGATCTATCTTCATATGTTTGACGGGAACACCGAGCCGGTGGAACCCATGCAGGTCAACACCATTGCCCACCGGCAGTTTGGGACCCATTTAAAGATCCCTGCGCCTTATTATGACCGGATGCTCACGGAAAAGCCGGAACTTCTGGCCGCAAATGTGAACGCCTGGCTTCAGCATTCCCCGTCCAAACGGCTTCTGCGTACCATGGGAGGCACCGCAAGGGCATTCTTAAGCAACCGTTACCGGCGGATCGACAACATGGAGATCGCCACCGCCGTCCTTCCCATTATAGGACAGATGGAGGGCGCCAGGTTTGAAAGCTGCCAGATCACGGACAGCCGGATGTATATGAAAGTGGTGAATCCCCGCCTCGAAGCGGAGGTTGTTCCGGGAGACATTGTACAGGCCGGCGTCATCATCTCCAACAGTGAGACCGGCATGGGGGCAGTCAGTATCCAGCCCCTTGTCTACCGTCTGGTATGCAGCAACGGCATGATCGTCAATGACGCACAGACACGCCGCAACCATGTGGGCCGGGTCAATGACATGGAAGATAACTTCCAGCTCTACTCAGAAAAGACTCTGGCTGCGGATGACAAAGCCTTTATCCTGAAGATCCAGGATACCGTCAGGGCCGCCGTGGAAGAGGCACGTTTTGCCCAGGTGGTCGGCCTGATGCAGAATGCTTCCCAGGCCGAAATGAACACCAAAGATGTTCCCGGTATCGTCAAACTGGCCAGCCGGGAATTCCACATCACAGACGATGAGGGGGAAGGCATCCTCCAGCATCTGATCGAGGGAAAAGACCTTACGCTGTACGGGCTTTCCAATGCAGTCACCCGGCACAGTCAGGATGTGGAGAACTATGACAGGGCCACCCAGCTGGAGAGTATCGGCTACAACATTCTTTCCATGCCGGCCCGCCAGTGGAACCGGATCAACCAGATGGCCGCCTGACGCAGCCACTCTGACACGATTACAACATCATTTTAATTTCAAGGAGGAAAACAGTATGTATAACACTCAGAACAACGCTTTGGCAGAACAGAAATTTATGCTCCCGGCAGCCATGCCGGAAGGCGAGTTTACCCAGGAAGAACTGGCGGAGGATATGGACGGCCTGCAGATGAGCTTCCCCCGGATCAAGATCCCGGCCGGCGGCGGACTGGTATTTGAGTTTCCCTCAGATGACCCGGAAAATCCTGACTTCGCTAAAACGCTGGAAGGAGTTATCCTTTTCAACCATCCCAACAACGCTTACTGGCCGGAAGGCAGCGAGTATGACGACAATGCCACTCCCCTCTGCTCTTCCGTAGACGGAAGACAGGGGATCGGGGAGCCGGGCGGTTCCTGTGCAGCCTGCGCTTTAAACCAGTTTGGTTCTGCTGCTGAAGGGGCTGGAAAAGCCTGCAAGAACATGCGTGTGCTCTACCTGCTCCGCAGCGGTGAGTTCATGCCGTTACAGGTGACCCTGCCGCCTACCAGTCTGAAACCCTTCCGGGAGTTTATGAACCAGTCCTTTATGCTCCGCCGCCGTGCGACCTATGGCAGCGTGGTGCAGATCGGGCTTAAAAAAATGAACAACGGAAAGGATGATTACAGTGTTGCCACCTTCCGCCGCCTGTACGATTTCAGTGGTGAGGAGCTGGCACAGATCCGGAAGTTTGCAGACGGTTTTAAAGAACAGATCCGCATGATGCTCCAGCAGCGCACTGCCATCAATGAAACCCAGCATGACGATGGCTGCGATTATGGTAAGAGCAATGTGGAAGTCCTGCCTGCAGGCGGAAGCGGAAAGTTTAACTACGGGCAGCCCCTTGACGGAGAACGTGAGGCCCTGCCTGCCTGATTTAATGTAACTGATATGGCCTTATGCCATATGAAACGTATGAAAGGATTCTCCCGGTTTAGTGCCGGGGGAGTCCTTTTCGCATTTTAAGGAGGAAATTTTTATGAAGTGTGAAGTACCTTTAACTTCGGAACAATGCTTATTTGCAACTGAACACCACGGTCTTGTTTATAGCTTCTTATATGCAAATGATCTCCCCATAGATGAATTTTATGATGTTGTTATTTTCGGTTATCTTCGTGCAGTTTCTCGTTACTTTAATGAACCGGAACTACAACAGTATTCATTTACCACGATTGCATGGCGCAGAATGTTGGCATGTATTTCTGATCATAGGAGAAAACAAAGGCGCCCCAAGCACAATGCTGATGTTATCAGCCTACATGTCGGACCAAGCGAAAATAGTTTGCCGTTGGAAGAAACCATAGCGGCACCCAATCCACTTATGCGCCAGCTGGAAGAACAGCTGCTCCTGCATGATCTGGCAAAACGGGTATCCAAACAGCAGATGAACATTGTGCATCTGAAATTCTGCGGTTACAACAACCGCGATATTGCCCGCCGTCAGAACACCACCATGAAACGTGTCCAGGAACTTCTGGAGGAAGTACGCACCGCACTGAGGGAGATATGCTGTGAAGAATAATATAATCAACCATTTTGAACCCTTTTTAGAGAAACGCAATGAACTTCTGGACGGCCTGGCATATCAGCTGTTATGGCTTTTGACGCAGCCCGAAGCTGAGCTGACGGAAACCGTTCTTTCAGAGTTTCCATGGGATATGTCCTTAATCGGTCCATTGCTGGAGACAGCGGAATCCTTACTCCAAAAAGCTGGTTTTCCAACCTGTTATCCCTTTTATGGTGAAAATGAGATCCCCTGTATCCACGCCGATCAATGTCGGCACCCAGACTGTCCACTCATGATAGCAGACAACACCGTTTTGTCCAAAAAAACAATACATAAGCAGAATGGAGGTCAGAAAAGATGAAAATGAAAACAAAAAACTATGGAGAAAAGAAAAAAGTAATGCTCTGCGGAACGCTCCTGTTCCCGATCACTGTCGGAAAGCCTGCTGTATTTGCGGCTGAGGGAAGTGTCTACCGAACATCCAATGTGGTAGCCCTGCACGAGCAGACCGAAGACAATATCCATTTTGAGACCAGGAATACCCATTATCACCTTTCTATGAGCCCTTTTCCGCTGGCGGTCATGAGTCCGCTCCCTGTGAGACTGGCCGCATGTGCGTGAATGGACTCTGAGCAACTGTGGCAGCCGCATCTGTGCTGGCTGCCTCCATGTTCCGGCCGTGGCTTATCCAGACCACGGCCTTTTCTAATTAAAAAGGAGGATTTTATGAACCTACTTACCAAATTTGAAAATGTTGAAATGAAAGCAGATACCCGCATTTCAGAATCAGACCGGATATTCTGTGAAGCTCACCAGGCAGCCTATGACAGTGCCAGAACTTCCCTGCCGGAACTGGGATTTATCTGGGATGACATGCTGAACCAGCAGAGGGAGTTACTGGCGCCGGCAGGCACATCTGCAGAAACATACCTCGTTTCTTATGACGGGGTAAAACTTTCTGATAATGTCATCCGGCAGCAGATTCGCTCCCTGCATCCCCGGTTCATATGCCAGATTGTATCCTACTTCAGCAAAACTTACCATTTTTCCATAGACCCCAATGATATCATACACAATCTTGTTCCCCAGGAGCCAACTGACAGATGGACAGATAACTATAAAGAACTGTGCCAAAAGTATACGCAGGACATGGAAAAGCTGTCTCTGTGTTACACAGATATCCTCGAACAGATATTCCTTCAAACCGGTGGACGGGCCTTTTTTGAACAGGCGCTCCATGAACTCAAGAATAAATGCCATCAGGCATCCTGGATTATCAGCAGCGGAACCCCACGGTTTGAGCAGAAAAAAAATACCATACAATTCACAGGCTACGCCTGCAGCTTCCGGGACCGGTACAGCGGGGGAGAATGGTCATTGGCTGACAGGACAAAGGATATCTTACGGGGCATTGCCCATTATGAAACAGATTCTTTTGATCTTATTCCCGGCAGTTTATCAAGGGCTCTTAACAGAGATAATTCCCTTAGCAATCCGTATGAGTTTAACGACTGCAAAAAAATCCAGTCCCTGCGGATGTTCAAAAACGGAAGGGTTGATCTGAAATTTACCAGTGAAACCTGCGCCTCCCAGTTTATAGAGGACTATATGAAAACCATATGTTAGCGAGGTGATACGAATGAAATATGCTTATCAGGAGGAATCCATCCCCCAGGATAAACGAAAAGCACTGAATGAAAAAGTCCTGTACCTGATCGACAGCGGCCTCTGTGGAGAATGCTCCATCAGCCCGGAGGATATTTATAATGCCTATACCGGCGATGGCGGCCTTCACGGTCCGGAACGGGCAGACTATGAGAATTACCATGCATACAGCGAGGCAAAGAAAGAGATTGAAAACGGCCAGTTCTTTACGCCTCCCCGCCTGTGCGAATTTATAACAGCCTGCCTGAAATTGTCTGAACATGACCTTGTGGCAGACCTTACCTGCGGCATGGGGAGTTTTTTTAACTTTATCCCCACAGAAGCGAACATCTACGGATGTGAACTGGATGTAAAAGCCGTGAAGGTGGCAAAATTCCTTTATCCGGAAGCAACGGTCGAGTGTCGGGATATCCGCACCTGCCAGCCGGAGACACGGTTTGACTATGTAGTGGGGAACCCGCCCTTTCATTTAAAGTGGTGGACCAAGAGCGGCAGGGAGATACCCTCCCAGATGTACTACTGTCTGAAAGCTGCAGAGGTATTGAAGCCTCTGGGAATCCTTGCGCTGATCGTGCCCCAGTCTTTTCTGGCAGATGATTTTACCGACAAGGGGCAGATCCGGGAGATGGAGAGCCGCTTCAGTTTTTTGGGGCAGGTTCTGTTACAAGACAATGCTTTTTCCTGTCTGGGTGTCAGCAGTTTCCCTACAAAGCTGCAATTCTGGCAGAAAAAGACAGCGGACCAGGGATGGAAGCCCCACCCATACCGGACAGAGGCCGACTACATCCTGCCGAAAGATTTTGATATCAGAAAGGATGCGGAATATACCTATCAGAAGATACTGGCCTTTGCCAAATCAGCGCTGGAGAATAACCAGTCAAAAATCCTGTTGGAACTGGCAAGGTCACGCCATACATCCAATGATTTCAGATACCGGACGCAAAAGCTCTTGTACCATATCAAGGCACATCCGCTTACCAGACCATCCTATGCCAAATGTTGCGAGTACCTGCACCGCTTTTATACCCAGCGTCAGCCAGATGATATGAGTTATGAACAATGGTGCCGGGTCCAGCTTACGGAGAAAAAGGTACTTGTCTATCTCCGGCAGATATTGCAGAAGCAGAATCCCGTACCGAAAACAGACTGTATCCGCCTGGTCAAAAGGAAAGGCGAGTTTGCCTATAAAGGGTACAGTGCAGCCGCACGCCGGCAGATCAAGGACAGCAAGCGCCTGCCTGTGCCAGTGTATCAGGCAGTGCTTGAAAACACCCCGGAGTCCTATCCGGGCTATGAACGGCTGCTTTGCAGGAAACGGGCAGAATACGAGGCCCAGAACATACCCTATGCGGAAATGGATGAAGATCCGGCTATCGCCAGATGGCTGGAAGATTTTTCACTGTGGGATTCCTCCCGTATGGAGGAAATCCGCTTGAATGAGATCCAGCGGCACGACATCAACCTTACCCTCCAGAAACGCTATGCGCTGCTGCAGTGGGAACAGGGAAGCGGAAAGACCCTGGCCGGCATTGCAACAGGGCTTTACCGGATGCAGAACCAGAACGTACACAGTACCTGGGTGGTTTCCTCTGCCATCTCCATCCGCAACAACTGGGACGTGGTATTGGCAAACTATGACCTGCCCTGTGTATTTATCAAGCGTCTGGCAGACTTGGAGCGCGTCCGTCCTGGAGATTTTGTACTGCTGACACTGAACAAAGTAAGTGCTTATAAAAAACATTTACGCAGACACATGAAGCGTCTGCACCAAAATATCCAGTTCATATTAGATGAGAGCGATGAAATATCCAACCCTGACAGCGCCAGGAGCCAGGCTGTGCTTTCCTGTTTCCGCCGCTGCCGGATGAAACTGCTCACTACGGGAACCAGCACCAGGAACAACATTTCAGAATTTGCCCCACAGCTGGAACTGCTCTACAACAATTCCATCAACATGATCTCCTGGAACCGCTATATTTACCACCATAACAAAAGCAGCGAAATGGATACCGAACCGGATTATGACATCAATCCTTATTTCGGCCAGCCAATCCCTGCCTACAAAAAAGGATATTCTTTGTTCGCATCCTCCCATCTGCCGGAAAAGATTACCGTATTCGGCATGGAAAAACGTACACAGGATATCTACAACGCAGATATCCTCAATGATATTTTAGGAAAAACCGTTATCACGAGAACCTTTGAAGAGGTTTCCTGCAAAGATATTAAACGGATTCATCAGTTGCTGCTCCAGTTCCCACCCGATGAAAAGGAAATCTACCATAAAGCAATTCATGAATTTTATGAGATGCGGGATAACTACTTTTTTTCCACTGGAAATTCCAGAAAGGATTCCCTGATGCGCCTGGTCCAGCAGATCGTGCTTCTCCTGCGCATCAGCGCTGCCCCGGATACGGTACAGGAATATACAGGGGATACCCCGGTGAAGGTCATGGCCGCTGTTGAGATGGCTGCCGAATGGGAGAATGAGATCATTGCCATCGGAGTACGGCACGTTACTGTGCTGGAATCTTATGAAAAGGCACTACGGGAATATCTGCCGGACCGCCCCCTGTTTGTAGTGACCGGCGCCAACACCAGCTTTGCCAAAAGGCGGGCACTTTGCCAGATACTGCAGGACAGCGGGAACGGGATACTACTCTGCACCCAGCAGAGCCTCCCCTCCAGCGTGAATTTTGATTACGTCAACAAGGTCATCATACCGGAACTGCATTACAACAACTCCGGCATGAGCCAGTTCTATTTCCGGTTCATCCGGTATACCTCAACGGAACACAAGGACATTTATTTCCTCACCTATGCTGGCAGCATCGAATCCAACCTGATGCAGATGGTACTGGCAAAGGAGAAGCTGAACCTGTTTATGAAGGGCCAGGACGTGGATCTGGATGAAATTTATGACCGGTTCAGCGTGGATTATGACCTTCTCTCCCTCCTAATGCGTCAGGAGCGGGATGAAAAAGGGAAACTGCACATCCGTTGGGGCGAACAGAAGATCGCATAAAATACCATAAATGCCATTACGCCCCAGTCATACGGGCGAACAACGAAAGGAGGAACACAGATGAATTTTCACGAAACAAAGATGGGTAATGTCTTCTTTAATCACCAGATGCCGGAGCTGATAGGAGCGCTCCGGCAGATCGCCGCTGCCCTGTCAAAACCTGCCCCTGCCGTCATTCATCTGGCAGAAACAGGCGAACCCGATTTCTTACATAACCTGTTTTATGGGAAGTATGAGCCTGACATTTACGGATGCGTTACGGTTCCCTCCAGGCTGGATCAGAATGTAAAAGAGGCAGAAAAAGCACTGCTGCCTGCCCTGGGCCAGTCCCAAAGGCTTTTTGAACAGTACCAGATGGCAGTTTCCGAAAGAGACAGCGCCATAGCGGAACAATCCTACTGCTGTGGATACCGCACCGCCGTCCAGATGATCGTCAGCGGACTTATCGCTCTGCCGCCGCAGGCAGGAGGTGGACCGGATGAACAATGAGAGCACTGCATCCGCAAACATGCCGGAGTTTCCCAGGGAGATCTATGAGCCGGTGCTGGCACACCACATAGAGATAGAGGGATATCTGAAACAGGAACTTACCCTCTCCTATGTGGATCTGGATGGCTCCCACGAGCTGAAAACCTGCTACGGTGACATCCTGAAAACGATCAATGCACTCATGGATTATACCCGCATGCTGGATCTGGTGTGCGAACAGTGGAACCTGACCGGTTTCCACAGAGCCACCTATGAATACCAGGCCGGAAAGTTAAGGGAGATCGCAGAGAAATTCCAGGCAGCCATTGGCTATGATTATGCTGCCGCTGTGGAAAAATGCCGTAAAAAACAGGCAAAGAAGCAGCGTGTGGATGATGTGGGGGAAGACGCCCTGACGCTTACCGCCCGCAGACAACAAAATACAGCAGGGAAAAAAGCCGAAGAGCAAAAAACAGAACCCCCTGCCCCCACGGAGACAGCAGGCAGGTCCCCATCTCTGGCAGAAGACACCCTGCCGCCCTGGGAGGATGACTTTTAGAGCAGACTGAATTTTGAACGATTGGAGGAATCATATGGAAAGCACTGAATTGCGAAAAGCACTGGAAGAATACCTTGACCTTTTGAAAAGGAACCTTGCCGTGGCATCTCTGGAAACATTAAAAACCAAATATAAAAAACCTTTTGATGAACTGCGGCATAATATCAGCTCCACCGCTACAGCCTATGTAAAACAGATCGCATTTGAAAATATCCGTATCCGTGCTGATTTTATGGATGAAGCACAGCCACTGATCCAGTCAACTGTTGACCAGTCCGGCATCCTGAAACAGATATCTTCAGCCGCTTTTAAACGCCAGGATATTGCAGAGATCGACCAGCTTGCCCTGGCATTGAAAGAGCAGATCCATCAGGCACTGATCCCCTTTTATGACAGGCATATCTGTCTGTACCTGGATGATGAATGTTTTGGAAATCCACCCAAAGCGCCTAAGTTTTACAATGTTGCAAGCGGCTGTATGTGGAAAGACGATACATGGGCGCCTGCGGAAGTGGAGAAAGGAGTGATCCTCCTTCCGGCGCAGGACATGCCAAAAACAGCAGCATAATACAGACACACAGAAAGGAAACAATATGAAAACATTTGATTTGGAGAAATATGGAACCACCTATAAGATTGAGCTGAAGATCGCTTCCTATATGGAAGGGAACCTTGCCGTCACTATGACTTCCTGGGAGAACGGGGAACCGGAACCCTGGAATGTCCTCACCGTCAATCTGGATTCCGTCCGTCCTCAAAACTGCGCCTTTATCGACACCAACAATAACGGCGAAGAAATCCTGGCGTGGATCATACGGCATGGGCTGGCAGTTCCCACCGGTACATATGCCCGGAGCGGATACTGCCAGTACCCGGAATACCGGTTCCGCCCGGAAATCCTGCAGGAAATCGACCCGAAAGGGTACTGCACATATCTGCATGACTGGAAAGAGAGGTATGGCACATGAAATACAAAGCCCTTTATTCCGTATTGGAAAAACGGATGGCGGAAGTTTCTGGTTTCCAATATGATGACCGGAGCTGCTGGCACCTTACATGTCCTACTTATGTAGACAGGCTGCACAGTCTCTGGATCATTGCGGTTGACCCTGCCACCAGAAGACGCATCTGGATCACCCATGATGGCGGCAGCGATTTCCGTATCAGTTTTAAAAGTATAGATGAACAGATGAATAATTATGGTCCTATCCGGGATATCCGTTGTACCTCACGCATGGATCTGGCCAGCAAATTGCAGAAACTCTTTTCTGAGCCAAATACATTTGTGGATTGACCTGTAAGTGAAACAGATTCCAGAAAAGCGCCGGGCAATATGCTCCGGCGCTTTTCCCTCTCATGCCACATTATGGAAATGCAGCAATCCTTTCCCATATGTCACATCCTGAAACGGGCAATGCACTTTAACAAGATGATGCACAGTTCCTGATACAGATCTTCATCAAACCTTCCATTGATGATCGCATACTTGACCAGAAGTGGCTTATACATCTCCAGTAAAGCCATGACCACCGACTCCCTTCCAGCTTTCGCCTGTAAAAGCATCTCCTTAAAATTCATTTTTCATCACCCCTATCTTTCTTTTGATCTTCTGCACTGTCCGATAATAGACCGATGCCACGCCTTTATATCCCATCCCTGTTTCCTCTGCCAGCGCCTCAAAGCTTTTCCCGTCTACTGCCCTTGCCAGGAATATGTAACGCTCCCTCTCGCTCAGTTCCCTCAGTGCATGGAGAAGCGCGCTGTCCTCCAGCTGCATGAGAACGGGCAGCCCCAGAAGCATGTCCTGCTCTATGCTGCATTCCGGCATGAACATGAAGTCTTCGGTCAGGCTCTCTATCTGCTGGCGCCTGTCCATCTGCTGTAGATAATCGTTCCTGCGGCGCTGTACTGCAGTTGCCAGATATGCCGTAAACTGATTCTGTAAGATCTCCGTTTCACTCTTTCCGTTATTTTTCTGCCACATGGCTTTTCCTCCTTAAATTCCAGATTTTTTGCTGCAAAACCCGGAATTGGAGGTGAACGGCACCTGATAATATGTCTCCTGCAGAAAAACGGATTTATCTGCAGGAACCTTTTTAATACAATAGAAAAAGAACTATTATCCGTTTCATTTCCCGGATAACCGTTCTTTTGATATAAATTTATTCCTTCCTCCAAAAAGTAGCGTACAAGACTACCATGCTGGGCGCAGAATGCCCCCAGGAAGCTTATGATTTTTTTGACCCAATCCCCCCGCCGGTGCCCGGCTTATGAAAATTCCCCACTGCAGACCATGTACCTCTCCCATGGCAGCAAAAAGGCACCCAAACAAAACCCTGATGAACCATGTTTTTTTTTGTTCACCAGATGTCTGGATGCCTAGTATGCTATTGCTCTACTTTTAAGTGTGTCTATACCATTTTTACTTTTGCAAGGTATGGCAATACACTACTTATAGGAGGTGACCACAATGTCTTTATCCATCAATGATGCCCAGATCTTCAGCGCCGCCTTAAAGAGAGCCAGGAAGAAAAAACATCTGACCCAGGCGCAGTGTGCGGAGCTGCTCGACCATTCCGTATCCTTCCAGAAGGACCTGGAGCGCTGCCGCTGTTCCCCAAGCATTGAAAATTTCTATCATATCTGCAGGATGCTGGATATATCCGCAGATGACTGTATCTTCCAGGACAGCCATGACAGAACCGGCTCTACATACCAGGAGCTGTTAAGGCTGCTCCCGCTCTGTGACGAAAGGAGCCTGTCCGTGCTGGTGGCTACGGCCGCCGCCCTGGCAGAATCCCCTGCCACCCCTTCCAGTGAAGAGCGCGGACAGACGTAGTATGTCAAAAAAAGAAAAGCCAGCAGTTCAGACTGGTATCTGCTCCGCTGGCTTTTCTGTGTCATGTCCTATGAAAACTTTGTTTCCTGTTGGTTGTTGTGCCTAAAGTTTCAGCTATGTGGTACCGATATTTATGAATCCCCTTTTGTTGCCAGTTATTGGCTGTATTTATCCCTCCATTTTCTGCATATTATCCGTAATGATCTATCCTCACGCCCCCGCTTCAAAGCCACCCTGCATTTCCATCCCGTTTATCTCCTGCCTTGCCGCCCGGAACGCATCATAGCAGGCAGCCTTCAAAGCCCCGTGTACCTGCGTCTGCGTCTCCGCCTCCCCACACTGATATGGAACAAGGGATCAGCCTACCTCCGCCAGTTCCCTTTATCGTTTGTGTATTATTGGTTTTCTTCCTGATCCTTAATTCCCCGCTCTGCCGGAATGCCGGGAATACCTGCACTCTGTGTTTTATTGGAGACATATAATAGATTCCCTTCTCACTTTGTTTGATCTGCTTTTTCTTTCAATTCATGGAAATCGATTATAATAGTCTGTTTTGTTGTATAAGACTCCGTATCCCTCTCATCAAGAATACTGATACATACATTTTTCCCATCAGAAATAGCGTTACGAATGCTTTCATCTTGTGATAGTTCTAAACTTGTCTTGTATAAAATATCAGCATGAACATCCAAAAGATAAAACTCTCTGCCGCCTCTTACAAAAAAACCATAGTAATCGTCCTGTGTATTTTTACCATTATAAGCCATACGCAAATTGGGCAGCTCAAGAACGGTTTTTATCTGATCATTCTCTATTTTCCCTATCACACCGTAATCTGAAAAATTCCTTATGTATATGTAACCGTCAAAGCAATAAAATTCTACTATCCCATTATTGGAGACAAAATCCGTCAATTCGGTTTCAAAGTACACCTTACCAAGTAAATCATATGTTTTGCCATCATAAATTTCTATATAGGTATCATTTTTTGTTTCCATATTGTTTGCCAGCACATAAATATTTTCATTGCTACAGGCAAATGCCGTTATCTGTTCACCTGCGATATCTGTAAACTGTTTTTCAATGCAGATATCCATATTCCCGGTATTCTCATTATATTTTCTGATATAACTTAATGTAGTTACATCATCTTTCATGGTACTTAACATATAAATGTCTGTACCCATTATAGAAACTGCGTCCATTGGATAAGAATTAAATTCGCTAAATATCATTTCAGATGTGTCAGAATCAGCGTTTACCATCAAAAGTTTATGTTCGTTTGTTCCTAATGTTACGGGCAAAACAATGGAATCATCAATAACTACAGGTTTTCCACTCGAAATATAAAATTCTTCCACTCTTCCGGTATCTGATTGCTTTTTTGAGGAAAAATCATAGTCTCCAATTACCAATGCGCCGTCATCATCAATATAGCTATAAACAACCGCATCA
Source organism: uncultured Lachnospiraceae bacterium (assembly GCA_910579495.1). Lineage (GTDB taxonomy): Bacteria > Bacillota > Clostridia > Lachnospirales > Lachnospiraceae > Suilimivivens. Next base: position 2,044 of record CAJTVD010000067.1, on the reverse strand, counting down.
TCCAACAAAGCAATCGGCGTATAATTATTGATATCTCCTATTTCATTTTCCTGTCTGGAACAACCAGCAAGCAGAGCCAACATACAAACCGCCAATATAATTAGTGTAATCAATCTTTTCATAATATTTAGCCTTCCTGTTTATGCTTTGGCCTTCTTTCCAAAACAGTCAAAAGAAAACCTTTCCATTTACCAAACTCTCCCTGCTCCCCGATTCCCCAATCTACTGAAAAGCCGGGGTTGCCTACCCTCTCTTGCTTATTTGGAATGTGAGACTGGAGGTTCCTTCATACTAAGTTTTCTTTTCCCAAAAATCACACCAACCACTGCACCGATAGCAATTCCCAAGCAGAGTACAGCTAACAAATACTCTGGAAGCAAAACACTAAATATTCCTCCAGCAAATGTTCCATAAGCTATACCCCAACCAACATAATAAGATATTTTATCTTTCTTATTGCCTTTTTTATAATGTCACCTTCTCTCTTAAAACACGAAACCATCCCGTTCTCAGTCTGCAGGAACGCTAGGGATGTCTGCCCTGTATTGTCTGACTGTACTATTTTCATGGTTTATAATTAGCTTTTACTTCCTCTGTAGCCAAAACATACCAATTTCCATCCGTCATTTGAACCTCAATCGTTCCCTCAACAGAACCATACTGATAGTTATAGCCTTTTCCAAAATTGCTCTGATTATCTTCTGTCGGTACTTCAGAAGCAGAACATTCAGAAGTGATTTGTCCATCCATGTCTTCGCAACGGTCATCAAGAGAACTTTTATAGCCAGTATCATAATAAACAACACCATTTACCATTACGCACGGGCAAATATCCCCTCCAATTTTATCCATATCTGTATTATCAATAGCGGCATCCGTTACCGCTCCATCTGCATCTGAAGCATTGCTTTTAGCTGTCTTATCCCCACAACCAACGATGCTAAACATACCTACTGCCAATATAAAGACTAACATGATACATTTTTTCATACTGCCTCTCCACCCTTTCATCATTTTAATGTCAGAGCCGTTCCTACTCCCCCAATTCCCCAATCTGCCGGAATGCCGGGGAATCCTGCCTTGCCCAAATACCCCCATTTATGCTTTCCTGTCAAAAGACGGCTTCTCCTCCAGATAATCCGGCAGTTCCTCCAACTCTGCCCCCTTGCCGTTCTTTAGGGAGCGGTACTCATTAAAGTAGATTCCGTAAAATTCCCTTTCCTTTTCCCGTTCAGCCGAAGTCCTCTCGCAAGCCCACCCGTATCCCGAACCGAGATATGTCAATACCTTTGTGCCCTGGTAGTAAATGTCCGCGCCATATCCCCCGCTTGTCAGGATGGGGCAGGTCAGCGTTCCGCCCCCTGCCAGGGCAAATTTCTTTTCGGCAAGGCTATCCGTCCTCCCGTCCGCCGCCTCCAGAAAGTCAAGCAGCGTCAGCTCCCCGCTCCCGTGGCATTTCGGATTGCCGCCCTGCCCCTTCAGCGCATTTTCAGCCTGCCGGTACAGCGCCTTCCTGTCGGGCGACACATCAGACATATACTCTGCACACAGTTCCGTCCTCCGTCTATGGATATATTCCAGTTCTGCCTTGCTTGTAGTATTCGCAGCCTTCCGTGCCAGTTCCTTGATCTCATCCGTAAACTCAGCCTTTGATTTACTGCTTTTCCCGGAACTTGGAATGATCGACCAGTCAGACCCCCTGCCGCGTAGTGGCATACTGCGTTTCGTATTTACAGAATTTACTGCACTTAAAGCCGAAATTCTCATGAGTCCACCTCACAATCCCTTTTGCCTTTATTTCCCCGGTTCCACAATCTGCCAAAAGCATCTACTCTGTGCCTTATTGGAGAAATCACCTATAACTGCTCCAGCTTCTCCAAAAACGCCCTGTAAAATTCCCCCTCTTTGATGCGGGCCTGCTGAACCTCTATGCTCCTTGGCGTATATACCCTTGGATGCTCCAGATCGTACAACGCCTCTTTCGTTGCCTGGATTGCAGATTCCACCGTGCTTCCAAGGATGTCAAAATTCTCCGTTTCACCCT
>CAJTVD010000066.1 GCA_910579495.1 uncultured Lachnospiraceae bacterium | reverse complement strand
CTGCTTTCTCGCGCTTCTTGTCTACCGGATCCTGGAAAAAAAGCTGGGAAGCGGCTATACCTGCGAAGAGATTTTGAAGACGCTCCGGGAGATGGATTTTGCAGATGTGGAGGAGCAGGGGTATATGCCGCTCTATAAACGCTCTAAACTGACAGACGCCTTGCACGAAGCCTGCGGCTTCCGCACGGACTATCAGTTTATCACCAGGCAGAAGATGAGGGGAATCCAAAAAAGAAGTAAAGGCAGGGAATAAATTACCATATTTCATTCCTGAAACCCAAATCGCTGTAGCCCGCATAAATACTGGGGTTACAGCGATTAATCGTCCCTGCTACTGTCAAAAACAGGATTATATATTTTTTTGCAGATTTCGTCAATGTAACTTTTTCCAGAATCATGGAAATCCATTTTCAGGGCAGGCTGCCCCGCGGGGCACACGTTGCGTAAGCAACAATTTCATCTGTGCGCCCCTGCGCATAAAAAAGGCGTGAAGCCTTTTGGTCCACAAAGACTTCACACCTTTTGCCCCATATAGTTACTGCTGGCCGTTTACTAACGGCGGTTTCTGGTAAAGCTTACGCTCAACAAATTTTTTTTCAAGGGCAAGCTGTTCCAGCACCGCATCATTATCCCCCCCTTGGGCTATCATTTCTAACCGCTCAATCAATTCAAGCTGGTCAAGGAGATAACAGTTTAATTCCTTCTCATTATTTGGCATACTTCTCACCACCCTTTACTGCCCCATTACAGCATCAACAGACTTTTTCAAATCCTTATTTACCCGTGCTTTTATTACATTAAGCCAGCTCACGGAGCGTGACGGCGTTTGTTGATACCATCATTATAGCCGAATTCCCTAAAAGTGTAAAGCCTCTGTGGATGTAAACTGGGAGGCGTACATCTGATAATAAAGCCCCTTCTTTTCCATCAGCCCCTCATGGCTTCCCCTCTCAGCAATCCGCCCGTCCATAACCACCAGGATCATATCCGCATTCCTAATGGTAGAAAGCCTGTGGGCGATCACAAAGCAGGTTTTATCCGCCATCAGCCTGCGCATGGCCTTTTGTATTTCCATCTCTGTGCGGGTATCCACATTAGAGGTGGCTTCGTCCAAAATCAGCATCCTGGCATCAGAAAGCATGGCCCGGGCAATGGTAAGGAGCTGGCGCTGTCCCTTGGAAATATGTACCCCGTTATCACTAAGCTGTGTCTGGAAGCCCTCCGGCAGTTTTTGGATATAAGAGTAGATCATAGCCGCCTTAGTGGCTTTCTCCACTTCCTCCATGGTAATCCCTTCCCTGCCGTATACCAGGTTTTCATATATGGTCCCCTGGAACAGCCAGGCATCCTGCAAAACCATGGTAAAGGCTCCCCGCAGGCTGTCCCTTGTAATCCCGTAAATATCCTTCCCGTCCAGGTAGATGCCCCCTTTGTCAATATCGTAGAAACGCATCAGCAGGTTGATCACCGTAGTTTTCCCCGCCCCTGTAGGCCCTACTATGGCAATCTGCTGCCCCGCGCTGGCATGAAAATCAAAGTCTGAGAGAATAGGGCGCTGGGGCTGATACCCAAAGGATACGTTCTTTAAAACCACATCCCCGTACACCTGTCCAAGTACCTGCGCCCCGGCACCGTCAGGTTTTTCCGGAAGCTCGTCAATCAGCCGGAAAACCCTCTCCGCCGCCGCAAAGGCAGACTGGAGCTCCCCGATGATATTCGCCGTCTCATTGATAGGCCCGGAAAACTTCCTGGAATACTGTACAAAGGATGAAATATCCCCCAGCCCGATTTTTCCGTTCAGATAGAGCAAAGAGCCGAACACACTGATAAGGGCAAGGGAAATATTGTTCATAAAGTTCACCGAAGGGCCCGCCAAAGTGCCATAGTACTCCGCTTTGGTGTTTGCCTCCACCGCCTCCTGGTTCTTCCGCCCAAAAGCCTCTATCACCTGCCCTTCCCTGCCGTATGCCCGGGTGGTCTTCTGGCCGTTTAGCATTTCCTCCACAAAGCCGTTCAGCTCCCCTAGCTTTTTGGACCTTGCCCGGAACAATGGCCGGGAACGGCCTGTAATGAATCTGGTAAGGAAAACCGTTGCGGGTATGGTGGCTGCAAAAATCAGCACCATTTCCGGGGCAATGGTGAGCATCATCACCAGGGAAAACAGTACCGTCACCACACTTTGCATCATCTGCAGGAAATCATTTGCCAGGGACTGGTTCACTGTATCAATATCATAAGTAATGACACTGATAATATCCCCGGTCTGGTACTGGTCGAAAAAGGACACCGGGAGCCGGGACATATTATCAAAAACATCCCGGCGCATCTGGCAGGTAGCCCTTTTGGTAAGCTGGATCATCATAAGGGACAGCAGATAGGATAAGAACGCGGAAACCACATACAAAGCTGCCATCCATCCTGCATAATAAAATACCCTTTGGAAATCCACGCCCCCTGCCCGGGTCCCTATGGCGTCAATGGCCAAGCCTGAGAGTTTCGGCCCTAAAAGGGAGAGGATATTGGATAACAGCATCAACAAAAATCCCGCCCCCAGCAACAGGCGGTATCTGCCAAGATATTGCCAGAGCCTGAACAATAAATATTTTTTCGGTGCTTTTTTCATGCTGTTGCCCCCTCCTTTGCCCCCATCTGCTGTTCATAAATCAGACGGTATTCCCGGCAGCTCTCCAGCAGCTCCTGGTGCGTGCCATATCCTGCGCATTCCCCCTCTTCCAGCACAAGGATATGCCCCGCGTTTAAAATGGAACTGACCCGCTGGGCCACAATCACAGAGGTAGTATCCTGGTAATGGGTGTGCAGCTCCTGTCTCAGCTTCGCATCCGTCCGGTAATCCAGGGCGGAGGAAGCGTCGTCCAAAACCAAAATCCGGGGCTTTCCCGCCAGGGCACGGGCAATCATGATCCGCTGTTTCTGCCCGCCGCTTAAATTATTTCCCCGGACGGCAACCCCGGCACCCATACCGCCTTCCTTTTCTTGGATAAATTCCGCCGCCTGGGCATGGATTGCTGCCTGGTAGGCCTCCCCCTTTGGCAGGTCCCTGAAAAAATCAATATTTTCCTCTATGGATGCCGCCATCAGGAAATCATTCTGCAAGACAACGCCAAATTTCCTGCGCAGCTCTTCCTGGGGGATCCTGTCCACTCTCTGCCCGTCCACCCATATGCTTCCCTCATCAGGGTCGTAAAAACGCAGAAGCAGATTCACAATGGTGCTTTTCCCGCTTCCCGTAGCGCCAATGATTCCCAGGCTCTCCCCCCTTTTTAGCCCAAAGCTGATATGGGAAAGATGTTTCCCCTTTTGATTATAGGAAAAGGACACATCCCGGAACTCCACATGGTAAGGGGAAGATGCCGTTTCCCCATATCCCGGTGCATCCGGCGCCTGCCCAACGCCCATTTGCTCCGGCGCATCCAGGACCTCCATAATGCGTCTGGCAGATGCCATTCCTTTGGAACACATGATGAAAATCTTGGTAATGCCCAGCATGGCGTTGAGAATAATGGTAAAGTAACTCAAAAAGGCAATGATGGCACCTGGGCCTGATTCCCCCTCCTGCACCAGCCACGCCCCTACCAGGATAACCGCCGTAAGCCCCATATTCAGCGCCAGGGTGGTGGCAGGGTTGCTAAAGGACGTAATCCTGCCCGCCTTTTGTTCCACTTGGGCAAGCTCTTCATTTACTTCCCCGTACCGCCGCTTCTCATAATCCGTCCTGGAAAGGGCACGTATTACCCTTACACCTGTAATATTTTCCTGGAGGACCCGCACCATTTTATCCAGCACCCTCTGCTGTTTTTCATAAACCGGGACGCTCTTTGCAGTCACAAGCCACACAATTAATATAATCACCGGAAGCGCCGCCGCCAGTACCAGGGTCAGCTTGGGCTCCATGGCCATGGTGACCATAATGCCGCCAATCAGAAGGATTGGCCCCCGCACCCCAAGGCGCTGCATCCGGGCAAGCATCCGGTTCACATTGTAGGTATCCGAGGTGAGCCTGGATACTGCCGAGGATATGGTAAAACCGTCCATCTGCCTGGCGCTTAAATAGCTGGTTTTTGAAAAAAGGTCATGGCGGAGCTTCCTGGCCATCCCCCCTGCCGACACCTCCGCCATACGGTTTGCCGTCACATTAGTGGCTACGGAGCAAACGGCACACAGGATCATAATGCCGCCCCAGAAAAGGATCAGCCTCTCCTGCCCGGTAGGCACAATGTCATCAATGATCTTTGCAAGCAAAGAAGGAATGAACAGATCCATCATTGCCGCTGCAAATTTTAAAAACAGTGTAAGCAGCATATATGCGGCATACGGCTTTGCATATTTTAATATCCCCTTCATCTTATCCCCCTGAAATAAAACGCCCCTGGCCTTAGCCTGTAAATTCCTGGAAATCCTGTCCCTGCGCACAAAAACAGGCATGCTATTTTTATTTTAGCATACCTGTTTCTTAAATTGAAACCCGGAAAATTACTTTTCCTTTGGGCCTTTCCTTACATCATGCCGCCCATTCCGCCTCCTGCGGGCATAGCGGGTGTTTCTTCCTTGATGTTAGCAACAACGGATTCTGTGGTAAGAAGCGTGGAGGCAACGCTGGTTGCATTCTGCAATGCGCTTCTTGTAACCTTTGCAGGGTCAAGGATGCCTGCGTCTACCATGTTCACATATTCTTCTTTCAGAACGTCAAAGCCTACGCCTGCCTCGGACTCACGTACCTTATTAATGATTACGCTGCCTTCAAGCCCTGCGTTTGCGGCAATGTGGAACAAAGGAGATTCCAATGCCTTTAATACAAGCTGTGCCCCTGTCTTCTCGTCACCTGCCAGGGTTCCTGCCAGCTTATCTACCTCTTTGGCTGCATGGATATAAGCTGCACCGCCGCCGCAGATAATGCCTTCTTCCACTGCTGCCCTGGTAGCTGCAAGGGCATCTTCCATACGGAGTTTTGCTTCCTTCATCTCTGTCTCGGTAGCTGCGCCTACGCGGATTACCGCTACGCCGCCTGCCAGTTTTGCAAGGCGCTCCTGTAATTTTTCTTTATCAAAGTCAGAGGTGGTTTCCTCAATCTGTCCCTTAATCTGGTTAATCCTTGCGGAGATTGCATCCTTGTCGCCTTCGCCGTCAACGATAACGGTATTTTCCTTCTGGACTTTAACGGATTTTGCACGCCCTAACTGATCCAGTGTGGTTTCCTTTAAGTCAAGGCCGAGCTCCTCGCTGATCACCTGTCCTCCTGTAAGGATTGCAATATCCTCCAGCATTGCTTTTCTTCTGTCGCCATAGCCAGGTGCTTTCACAGCCACTACGTTGAAGGTCCCGCGGAGTTTGTTTACGATCAGGGTGGTGAGCGCTTCGCCTTCCACATCCTCTGCAATGATCAGCAGCTTTGCGCCGGACTGTACTACCTGCTCAAGGAGGGGAAGGATTTCCTGGATATTGGCAATCTTCTTATCTGTGATCAGGATATAGGGATTTTCAAGGACTGCTTCCATCTTATCCATATCAGTAGCCATATATGCGGAAATATATCCTCTGTCAAACTGCATACCTTCCACCAGGTCAAGCTCTGTAAGCATGGTCTTGCTTTCCTCAATGGTGATCACGCCGTCGCCGGATACCTTTTCCATAGCGTCCGCTACAAGCTGCCCTACTTCATCATCCCCTGCAGAGATTGCTGCCACCCTTGCGATATGCTCTTTCCCGTTTACCTTAGAGCTCATCTTCTCAATGGCTTCCACTGCGCAGTCGGTAGCTTTCTTCATACCTTTTCTTAAAATAATGGGGTTTGCCCCAGCAGCCAGGTTCTTCATTCCTGCGTTTACCATAGCCTGCGCCAATACGGTAGCGGTGGTCGTCCCGTCCCCTGCCACGTCATTGGTCTTGGTAGCTACTTCCTTTACAAGCTGTGCGCCCATATTCTCAAAAGCGTCTTCCAGTTCGATTTCCTTGGCGATGGTCACACCGTCGTTGGTAATCAGGGGAGCGCCAAAGGATTTGTCCAGAACTACATTCCTTCCTTTGGGGCCTAAGGTCACCCTAACGGTATCTGCCAACTGATTTACACCTGATTCCAGCGCTGCCCGCGCTTCTGCTCCGTATTTAATTTCCTTTGCCATGATCTTCATGCCTCCTAAATTCTTAATCTGTCTGCTCTTTTAATAGAAAATACACTCTTTAAACCGCTTACTGAAGTACTGCCAGAATATCGTTCTGTTTTACAATAATGTACTCTTCTTCTTCAATCTTAACATCTGTGCCTGCGTATTTGGAATAAATTACCTGGTCGCCAACTTTGACTTCCATCTTTACTTCCTTGCCGTCTACCACGCCGCCAGGCCCTACTGCAATCACTTCTGCCTGCTGGGGTTTTTCTTTATTCTGTCCCGGCAGTACGATTCCAGACTTGGTGGTCTCTTCCGCCTCTAACTGCTTCAATACAACTCTGTCCGCTAATGGTACTAACTTCATTTTAATTGCCTCCTTTATTTTAGTTCATTTGTCTTCTTTTTACCCTGTTAGCACTCTTTCATATTGAGTGCTAATCACTAAACCATATATTAATTTTATATGCTTTTCTTTGCAAACGCTGTTACAGCCATATTTTTTTTTATATCTTCTATTTTCTCCTGTTTTCTTTATTTTACTCTCGTTTTCTCACTTTCGTGGTAAAAATTGGATTTAATAAATAGTTTAGAAATTCAAAAGAAAGCTTTTACATTCTTAACAAACGCTGCTCAGTTACTTTTCAACTAAATCCTCTACCGAAGCGCTCCTGTGGCTCTGTTTCTAGTCCCTGCCCTTTCGTTTCCGCAACCACTTCCCGGGCAATTTCAATACCGCTCTTTCCCGCAAGATAAGCAGGTTCCCCGTTTTCCATCCGCTTGCTCACAGAACTAGTTTCACAAAGTCATTTCCAGGTATATGGCAAGCATTCACTGCATAATCAAAAGCATCGCCAAGTACCTGCTGCACCTTACTCAGATATATTTCTTGGTATGCGCGGGTCATCGTTTTTAATGCCTCCTCTCATAATATCCTGAATATACAGGCCATCGCCTTCCTCTACAACCATATGGAGTTTGGGAGTCATTGTAAAAAAGAAAGCCTCCCAAAAGCACTGCTTTACCAATAAAACCGCACTTTAAGGAAGCTTTCCAGGATCTGCCGCCCCTGCCTGCCAGATGGCGCTTAGCCTTTCGCCGAAATGCCCTTTTCAAGCCGCTGCCGGTAGCCGGGGGCATTTTTCACTTCAAATTTGTTATTAAACATCTCATATTCCGCATCTGAGAGCCTATCCTCAATGGTCTCCTCAATGTTGGTCTTGCATACTACGCCAACCGCCACCGAAGGCGCCAGGATAGGGTCTTCGTATGTAAGGCACCGTTCCTGTACCCTCGCCGCGAAGCTTTCCGCCTCCCCTTCCTCCGCCATGGGGATCAGCACGCCGAACACATCCCCGTCAATCCTGCCTGTGAGATAATCAGGCTTGGCTTCTTCCTTTAGGATATCGGCCACAATCCGTATCAGCCGGTCACTCTCCTCATCACCAAAATGATCGTTGGCAAACTTCCAGTCATTGATGTTTACATTCACCACCCCCACGGGAACCACCTCGGAGCGGTCTATGGCTTTCATTTTTTCCTCGAAGTAAATCTTGTTCAGTACCCCTGTAAGGATGTCCTCCCGCTCGTTCTGGGAGCTTTTGTGGTTCTTGTCCTCAAGCTGTTTTTCAAGCTCCTCCACATAAATACTGCTCTCCCGGTGGAAATACACTTCCGTACCCAGCCTTGCCAGGAGCGTTACCGTCCCGTCCACAAAGTCGTTGATCAGCTTTTCATCCCTGTTTTGGTTCAGCACCTGGATATAAAGATGCCCCACTGTCCTCTCCTGCACCCGTATCTTTCTTCCCGGTGCGTTCACCACATCCGGGTGGAAGCCCAGAAAGCCGTCACCTATGGCTATCTCCTTCTCCCCATGGCGGTCAGTAAGAAGGATGTTGATTTCCAGCATCTCCGCCAGTGTTGTCAGATGCTTCCTGATCATTTCCATCTCAAAGAGATTGGCCAGGGAATAATTCCTGATATTGTCCTTAATTCTTTTATCGTAAGGTATCGCATGGTAGCCCATAATAATCCTCCATTCTTGCTCAGTCCGCGAATTTGGGCGCCAGCCCAAATCTGCCCTGTGAAAAATTAATTTCCACAGTAACCCCCCAAATATTTTTCTATAAGTATACCTTTTTCAATGTTGTTTCGCAAGTGTTCCCGTCACACTTTTTTCCGGTAAGTTAAATTCTCATTCAGCTTACAGTACTGGCCGGTTTTATTATAGGAATCCATCAGGTGCCCATCTATAGGTTCCGCCGAAATGATCTCCACATTTCCCCTCCGCAATACTTTGTTTTCTTTCTGGGAAAGCTGCTTTTCCCTGCCCTTTTTCCCTGTAGAATGTTCCCTTTTGTCTGTAAGGGCGCTGAAAGCATCCTTCTGTTTTTTGAACCGCTTCTGGGCAGCGCCTGCTGCCCTTTTGATTTTCTCCTTGATGCTTACCCATTTGTTTACAAAATAAGCAGGAAGAAGCTGCCGGATCCCAAAAGGGGCTGTATTGGCTCCCGCTGCCGCCCGGGCACTCTCTTCCCCCTGTTCTTCTTTCCCCAATGCTTCCCACATTTTACTGAAAGACCCGTATTTACCAAAAATGCCTTTCCCGCGCTTTTCTACAGGGCTTTCGGCCTGTTTTGGGCCTGCTTCCCCATAAGCAGCGCTTGCCTGCTCCCTGGAAAACGTCCCTTTCTGCGCCTCCTGGTGGGAGCCGCTGTTTTTTGCCCCTGCCGCCGGGGGATCCTGCTGTTTTTGTCCCTCCTCATGGAGGCTTTTGGTAATGTGGTGGGTATGGGAATTCCGGTACCCCAAGCCGGATTGGGAATGATAATCGTTTCTTATCTGCATACAGCCAACTCCTTTTTTGCTTTTCGTCCTGCCGCCAGAAACAGCGCAGACATGTTATTCCACTACCGTAAGGTAACTGCTTACCGCATAAACTGTCTGCCCGTTTAAGTCAAGCTTAGACCAGCCATTGTCCCCGATTGCGGTCCTTGTGAGCACTTCCCCGTTATGCAAAAGCCCTACTATGGTATCAGGGTTTGCCGTCCCCGGCTCTGTCCTGAGATTGGTTTCGATTTTGGCAGTTACCCTGTCATTTACCGGTGTATACAAAGGCCCCTGGGGCGGCGCCTGCTGCCCGGTATCTTCCATATCCGTGGTCAGGTAATTGGTTACCGCATATAATGTCTGGCCATTGTAAACCAGCCTTGACCAGCCGTTATGCCCGATCCCCGTCCTTACTGCCGTATCCCCATGTACAAGCTTCCCCACAATAGATCCGTCATTTAAAGTGCTGGGCTCTGAACGCAGGTTGGTTTCCTGTTTGGCTGTCACCGTTTCGTTTACTTCCGTAAAAATAATCCCTACCTCGGGATTGGCCTGCACTGTCTGTGCAGGTGTCCCGTCTTTGGCACTGGCTTCTTCCGTGTAGCCAAAATAGGCGATATTTACATCCGTCTTCCCGGGAATGCCATCCACCGTCCCCTGGCTGGTATACTGCCACATGGCGTGGGTCCCCAGGTAACTGGAGCTGGCGCTCTGGGGATAAGGCTGGTCCGGGTACTGGGCCACCCATATTTTGTATTTGCTTTCAAGGGCCTTGGTGTCCCACTGGGCACTGCCCTCCAGTTCCCCTTTGGCCGCATAAAACATGGGGGTATAGCCCGCCGCCGCAATTTCATCCAGAAAAGCGCATGCCAGGCTGGTCCTTGCCGCCAGGTCCATGCCATACTGCCTGCTGTCCGGCGAACCGAAATCCTCACAATTATAGGCCACCGGGTAGGTGATCTTATACCTGGCAATGATTTCTTTGGTAAAAGCAGCCTCCGCCTTTGCTTCTTCCACAGTAACCGCCGAGGAAAAGAAATATGCCCCCAGTTTGATCCCTGCTGCCTGCGCCTCCTGCAGGTTGTACCTGGCAGTGGGGTCTTCAAAAATTTCCCCGGTGGATTTGGCCCGGTAGCCCACCCGCACCATGGCAAAGGCAACCCCGGATTCCTTCACCTTCTTCCAGTCAATGGTCCCCTGATACTTGGAAACGTCAATTCCCATGGTAATCCCGGAAACTTCATTCTCACCCACAGAAGATACTGTCACCTGTGCACCACTGCCCTGGTTGCCCGATGGGCCAGGCCCCTGGGGATCCTGGGCATCGTCCAGCGCCCCTACAGGAACTTCCTCCTGCTCCGGGGCTGCCCCGGCTATCCCTTGTGCCTGCTCCCCTTCCTGCCCGGCAAGGTTTTCTTCCGGCCCTGCCGCAAGGCCATCCTCCCCTTCCTTTGGGGGCTGGCCGGAAAGGTCCCCCGGCTCCTTGCCCCCAGGCTCTCCGGCATCCGGCACAGCCTCCGTCCCCTGAAGGGAAAGCTGGGCTTCTACTGCCTGCCGTTTCTCCCTGCTGCTTTTAACAAAAATCACAAGGGCAATTATCAGCGTGATTACTGCCAGCGCCCCAATAGCACCTAGCGCCGCCAGCAGTTTTTTATTGATATCCGGTTCCTGGTAATTTTCTTTCTTCATAATGTATCCTCCCTGTGGGCAGCTACTTACATTATAAAGCATCATCCGGGGAAATTCTATGAAATTTTCGTAAAAAAACCATTTTCCGTTTACAGCAACTTCCAAAGAGCCTTTACCGTCAGTCACTCTCCGCCATCCGGTAGCCAATACCGATCTCCGTAAAAACATATTCCGGGACGGCAGGGTTTTTCTCTATTTTCCGCCGGATATTTGCCATGTTTACACGAAGGATCTGGTTGTTGCCGTCCGTATAGGGTCCCCATATTTTTTCCATAATATAAGTATAGGTAAGCACCTTGCCGGAATTTTTCGCCAGCAGGGTCAGGAGCTTGTATTCTATCTGGGTAAGGTGGATCATTTCATCCCCCAGTGTAACTACATGGTTCTCAAAGCTGATGGCCAGGTTTTTATAATGGTATGGTTTCTGGTAAATGGAAGACACATCCTGCATCTGGCTGCTGTGGCGCAGGGAGGTGCGGATCCTGGCAAGCAGCTCAACAGTGCTGAAGGGCTTGGTGATATAGTCATCCGCCCCGCTATCCAAAGCCCGTGCTTTTTCATGCTCGTCGCTGCGGGCGGAAATCACAATCACCGGGACCGCCGTCCAGGTGCGCAGCTTTTCTATCACATTCATCCCGTCCATGTCAGGAAGCCCTAAATCCAGCAGGACCAGCTCCGGGCAAAGGGAGGCAGCAAGATGCAGCCCTTCCTCCCCGTTTGCCGCAGTGGTAATCTTGTAATTCTGGTTTTTCAATGTAGTGGAAATAAAAGAACGGATATTCTCCTCGTCTTCAATTAACAGAATGCTTTTCCTTGCAATATTTTTATTCATACAGCACCAGTTCCTTTCATTCCTTTTTCGGTGTATTTCCCCATTCCATGGGCAGGGTGAAGGTAAAAGCACACCCCTCCTGATGGTTCCTGGCAAATATAAATCCGTTGTGGGCGGTAATGATGGTTTTGCAGATGGAAAGCCCAATGCCCATACCCCTGTGCCCGTCCAGGGCGCTTTCCGTGGTATAGCCGGAACCGTCAAATATGGTTTCCAGCCTCTCCGGCGCAATGCCCACCCCATAATCCCTGACACAGAAGGCGATGTATTTTTCCTCACAGGAAATGGTAAGCTCCACAGGGCGGGAACTGCCGGAATGGACCAGGGCATTTTCCAGAAGGTTAACAATCACCTGTTCCACCAGCATGGCGTCCATGGGGATCATCAGAAACTCCTCCGGGGCCTGCACCTCCACAGCCGCCTTTGGGTAGCGTTTGTGGAAGCGCATCACCGCCTCTGCCGCCACCTCCTCCACAGACTCCAGGGAGGTGGCAATTTTCATGGAATTCTCATGGATCCTGGTAACGGAAAGGAGATTTTCCACCATATTAAGAAGCCAGTGGGAATCCTCCCGGATGTGGCTTACCAGCTTTAATTTTTCTTCTTCCCTTAAATCTCTGTAATTGTCTATATAAGCGGAACTACTCCCGATAATTCCCGTTAAGGGGGTGCGCAGGTCGTGGGAGACGGAACGCAGCAGGTTCGCCCGCATTTTTTCTTTTTCCGCCTCCATAAGCAGCTTTTCCCGCTCTATCAGCGCGTCCGCCTGTTCCTTGATCCTGGTGGTCATGGTACTTACCACCAGGGCAATGGCCAGGGTAAATACAAAGGTCACCGGATAGCCCGTAAGGGTAAAGTTCACCTGGAAGTAAGGATAAGTAAAAAGATAGTTGATGCCTGCCACGCTTGCCAGGGAGGCGGCAATCCCATAAAGATAGCCGTTGGTAAAACGTGCCGTAAGCACCAGGGCCGTAATATATGCCAGCGCAATGTTGGCTGAATTTTCAGGGACGGTATTGAAAAACCAGAAAGAAATCAGGGTTGCCGCCGCCAGGAACAAGGCTGTAAGCGCCATATCCCTGGCCACTGCCATTTTTTTACGCCTGGTAGGGAACCTGCCCTTTTGGCGCACTTTCCAGGGCCTAAGCCCAGACAAAAAATTACCCATTCTACCCTCCCCTTTCAGGCATCTAATTTCATATGGGGCAGGTTCCAGCGGTAATGGGCTGCCAGGAAACGGATCAGCACCACAAGCGCGGAAGAAACCACCATGGCAGGAATCTGCCCAAACAGCCTGTAAATCCAGACACAGCTTACTGCCCCGGCCACGGAAGCGCAGGCATATACATGCTTTACAAAAATATAAGGGGGGATACCTGCCATCATATCCCGCAATATCCCGCCCCCAACCCCTGTAAGGGTTCCCAGGAAAGTCAGCAAAAAGGTGTTTTCCAGGTACCCGCTGGCAATTCCGGTGGTAACCCCTACCACGGTAAATATTCCCAGCCCCAGAGAGTCCATGGCAAGCATAATCTTTTCGTACCAAAGCCCGGCCTTTCCCTTTAGCAGGTTTCTCCTGAAATACAGCACAAGGAACACCCCCAGGGAGGCAAGCACGGCAACAGATACGTATACCGGCTTTGTCAGTGCCCCGGGTACCTTTCCAAGAATCACATCCCGGGCCATGCCGCCCCCTACGGCTGTGACTACCCCCAGCACACAGACCCCGAAGATATCCATTCCCCGGTGGATCCCCACCATCGCCCCTGACGCCGCAAAGGCAATAGTACCTGCCATTTCTATACAAAATACGATAAAAGCCTGTATATCCATTATACCAATCCCCCTCCGAATACACTGTATTATACCGCAAAAAAAGAACCTGTCAATATTCCTTGGGGTTCCCTGGGGATAACAGGCAGCAGCCCCCAGAAAGCCTGCCCCCGCTTTCCGGCAAAAGCTATAATTGACAGCCCCTGCCACAACCCTTATAATAAGAATCACCTGTGATTTTTTGAAAATATTTTACCACTAAAAGGAGTGCAGTATTATGAAAACAAGAGAAAAATTCGGCAGCAGGCTGGGGTTTATCCTTGTGTCGGCAGGCTGCGCCATCGGGCTTGGGAATGTATGGAAATTTCCCTATATGACAGGAAAGTACGGAGGGGCGGCTTTTATCCTCATCTACCTTGCCTTTCTTGTCCTGATGGGCTGGCCTATTATGGTATGCGAATTTGCCGTAGGGCGGGGCAGCCAGAAGAGCTGCGCCGCTTCTTTTAAAGTCCTGGAGCCGGAAGGGGCCCGCTGGCACCACTACGGCTGGTTCGGTATGGCAGGAAATTACCTGCTGATGATGTTTTATACTATGGTAGCCGGGTGGATGATGTTTTATTGCTTCCGCTGCGCCAGGGGCGACTTTGCCGGCACATCCGCCGATGCCCAGATGGTGGCGGCAAAATTTAACGAAATGCTTTCTTCCCCGGGCACTTTGATTTTCTGGATGGTGGCGGCCGTTCTTTTATCCTTTGGGATCTGTGCACTGGGCGTGCAAAAAGGCGTGGAACGGATTACCAAGATCATGATGCTTGCCCTTCTTTTCCTGATTGTAGTACTTGCTGTCCATTCCATCCGCCTGCCGGGCGCTATGGAAGGGGTCAGGTTCTACCTGATACCTGATTTCCAGAAAATGAAAGAAAACGGCATTGGGGATGTGGTTTTCGGTGCCATGTCCCAGGCATTTTTCACCTTAAGCCTTGGCATTGGTGCCATGGCGATTTTCGGCAGCTACCTTGGCAGGGACCGCTCCCTGACCGGGGAGGCCATGAGCATTGGTATTTTGGACACCTTCGTGGCATTAATGGCCGGGCTTATCATTATTCCCGCCTGTTTTGCCTTTGGGGTGGAGCCGGACGCAGGCCCTTCCCTGATCTTCATCACCCTGCCCCAGATTTTTAACCAGATGGCCGGGGGCAGGATCTGGGGAACCCTGTTTTTCCTGTTCTTATCCTTTGCGGCGCTCTCTACGGTAATCGCCGTTTTTGAAAATATTATTTCCTTTGCCATTGACCTTTTCGGCGTATCCCGCCCTAAGGCTGTGTGCATAAATATTATACTGGTGATCCTGCTCTCCCTTCCCGCCGTCCTTGGCTTTAATGTGCTCTCCGGCATCCAGCCCCTGGGCGCGGGAACCGGCATTATGGACCTGGAGGATTTCCTGGTGTCAAACAACCTGCTTCCCTTAGGCTCTTTGGTATACCTTATGTTCTGCACCCAGAAAAGAGGCTGGGGCTGGGATAAATTTATTGCAGAGGCCAATATGGGAAAGGGCAGGAAATTCCCGGTGTTCCTGCGGGGCTATATGACCTTCGTGATACCAGTACTTATTGTGGTAATTTATCTAAAAGGCTACTGGGATATGTTTGCTCCCAGGGCAGCGGCTGAAAATAATCCCCTGCTGCTGGCCGGATGGATGCTGGTGGCGGCGGCCTTCCTGGGATTGGTTGGGTGGTTTGCTTTCGGCGGGAAGGGGAAAACCCATTAGCTGTAATCTAAAAAAGGCACCATCTGCCAAATCACCCTTATGGGCTTTTGGCAGATGGTGCCTTTTCTGTTTACAATAAGCCGGCTCGCGTAGCGTGACGGCGTTTGTTTCTTTTTATTTCCGCCTGCACCACCGGTATTGGTAAGGTGCCATGTAGGTTTCCCAAAGCCGCAGGCTCTCCCCTGTAAAAATATCTTCATACTCCGCCTCTAAGGTAGGCAGCGTAACCGTCTGGCCATATTCGGAGAAATTGGCAAGGCACACCAGTTCCTCATCCCCTTTGGTCCTCCTGATGGCAAAAACCGCCGTGCGGCAGGTATCCCAGGTAGAAACCTGGGCGCCGTTTTCAAAACAGGGATTCTCCCGCCGGAGGGTTTCAAGCTGCTTTAAGCCTTCCCATACCCCATGCTGGGCTGTGCCTTCCTCTGTGCGCAGCTTCGCATTCTCCCAGTTAAAGGGGCTTCTGTGGAGATACCTGCTGTCCGCCGCCGTGTCAGGATTTTCCTTGTAGCTGTAATCATTTACCTGTGCAATCTCGTCCCCGGAGGAAAGCATCAAAAAGCCTTCCAGGCTCATACAGGCCGCATGCATTAAAAGGACTCTCTGGACGCCCCATTTGACCTGCTCCCGGTCTCCCTCAAAGCCGCCCTTTTCCACCCCGCACAGGCTTGCCGTAGTGCCGCAGCTTCTGGCGTCCCTTGTGACAGGGTCATAATTGTACAGCTCCCCTCTGGCAAAGCTGCCCGGGAAAACGCCCTCAAAGAAATGGTACAGGTATTCCTTGTGCATCAGCGGGTCAATCATCAGCTTCTTCTCGTATTCCTCGTCAAGCCCCCAGCCAATATCGTCATGGCAGCGCAGGTAGTTTACAAAATAGCAGTTATCCGGCAGGCTGTGGATCAAATCCATCTGGTGCTTCAAAAGCCGTACATCCCTGGTAGCCAGCGCCCCCCAGAGGTTTACCATGCTGGATACCCCGTAGAGCATATGGCACTCAGGTTTTTCCGGCGTACCGAAATAGGCGGGAAGCTCTTTGGGAGCCATCACCACTTCGCCCTTTAGGATAACGGCAGGGCATACCACCTCCAGGATCATCCGCACCATGCGCACAATGGTGTGCACCTGGGGCAGGTTCCGGCAGTTCGTGCCGATTTCTTTCCATATGTAGGGAACCGCGTCAATGCGCAGCACCTCCACTCCCAAGTTTGCAAGGAAGAGGATGTTGGCCGCCATCTCATTGAACACCACCGGATTGCGGTAATTCAAATCCCACTGGTAAGGATAGAATGTGGTGAGCACATGCTTTTTCATTTCCTCACACCAGGTAAAGTTGCCCGGTGCGGTGGAGGGGAATACCTGGGGCATGGTCCTCTCAAACTGTGCCGGTATATCGTAAGTATCATAACACTGGTAGCGGTCTATGTACTCCTGTTCCCCTGCCTTTGCACGCATGGCCCACTGATGGGTATCCGCCGTATGGTTCATCACAAGGTCCAGGCACAGGCTGATGCCCCTTTTGCGCATTTCCTTGGTCAGCGCCTCCAAATCCTGGTTCGTGCCGATCTGTCCATCTACCTGACGGAAATCCTCCACCGCATAGCCCCCGTCATTGTAAGGATGGGGCATTTTAAGAAGGGGCATCAGGTGCAGGTAAGTAATTTTCTGTTCCGACAGGTAATCCAGCTTCTTTTTCAGCCCTTTGAGGCCCCCTGCAAAGAGCTTCGGGTACATGGTCATGCCCAGCATGCCGCTGTCCCGGTACCACATGGGATTTTTCTCCCTCTCCTCATCCAAAGCCTTCAGCTCGGCGGAACGTTTCTTTTCAAACTCTCCCATATAACTGATAAGCTTCCCATAGCTGTCCTCATCGCCATACAGCTCCATATAAAGCCATTTCAGTTCCTGTTCATGCTTCTGAAGCCTTCGGGTAAAATTCTCTTTGCTCATCTTTTATCCTCTCTCCTTTTATGCTTTTATTCTTTATTGCTTCTTTACAATCCGGTATCCTCTTCCTTCTTCTGCCCATGGCTTTCCTCCTTCTTTTCCAGTTCCAGGAGCATCTGCCTTACGCTTTTTCCGGTAACCGGGTTATAATGCCAGGGACACAGCTCGTTTAAGGGTTCCAGGACAAACCTCCTGTTGGCCATATCCGGGTGGGGGACAATCAGCCGCACATCATTGGATACAAAATCCTGGTAAAATAAAATATCCAGATCCAGCGTCCTTGGGCCCCAGTGTACCTTCCTCTCCCTTCCTGCCTGCCGCTCCAGCCTTTGGAGGAATTCCAGGAGCCCATAGGGGGTAAGCAGGGTTTTCAGCTCTATGGCGCCATTGAGGAAATTATCCTGCTCCACTCCCCCGTAAGGCTCTGTGGTAATGATTTCCGAACATCTCACATTCTTTATTTCCGGGTGTTTCCTGATTTCCAGCAGCGCCCTGTCCAAAAACTTCTGTTTGTTCCCCATATTGGACCCGATGCCCAGATATGCCTGTTTCCACCCTCTTTCAATGCGCACAGATACACTGGAAAAAGGAAGCCCTATGGGCGCATGGGGTTTTTTAATTTCAAGCCCAAGGCTTTCTACCAGCGGAAAATGCATCAGCAGTTCCTTTGCCAGATGTTCCGCCGCCGCTTCAATTAAAAGAAAGGTGTGCTCCCTCATATACTGGTCCATAAACTGGCACACCTCCCCATAATGGGTGGACAGGGCAAGCTCATCCGATACCCCCGCAGGCCGTAAGTCCGTATACAAAACCGCGTCTATCAGAAATATCTGCCCCTCCCTGGCCTCTTCGGCAAATACCCCATGGGCAGCGTAAACCTCAAGATTTTCTATTTTTATCTGATCCATTCTTCCTTTCCTCCCGGCGCATGTGCGCCATGTTTCCGGCCCTGGTATCAGGAGCCTGGCCATTTACTCCCCCTCTAAGCCAAGAAGTGCCCTGGTCATTTTAACAGCCCGGGCATTTTCTTTCACATCATGCACCCTGATCAGGGAGCAGCCCTTTATTACGGCCAAAACAGTGACCGCCAGGGTGCCTTCCAGCCGCTCCCCGGCGGGCAGCCCCAGGGTTAGGCCCACCACAGACTTGCGGCTTGCCCCCAAAAGGAGGGGATATCCCAGGGCGTGCAGGCTGTCCACTTCCCTGATGGCCTGCAGATTCTGCCCATAGGTTTTGCCAAATCCCACCCCTGGGTCAAGAATGATTTTATCTTCTTCGATCCCTGCCTTCTTTGCCAGGCCTATGGACTGCTGCAAATCCTCCATGACCTCTTTGGTAAAATCCCCATAAAAAGCCTTTTTCCGGTTGTGCATGAGTACACAGGGAACCCCTGCCTGGCGGATGGCCTGCCCCATAGCCGGGTCATATTTCAGCCCCCAGATATCATTCACCAGATCCGCCCCTGCCCTGAGCCCTGCTTCGGCTACCTCCCCTTTATAGGTGTCCAAAGATACAGGCACCTCAAAACGGCTCTTTACCGCTTCAATCACCGGTGCCACTCTGTCAATTTCTTCCGGGACGCTTATCTGCGTATGGCCCGGCCGGGTGGATTCCCCGCCGATATCCAGGATATCCATCCCCTCCGAAAGCATTTCCTCCACATGGAAAAGGGCGTCGTCTAAACGGTTGTACTTACCGCCGTCAGAAAAAGAATCCGGCGTCACATTCAGTATCCCCATAATATAAGTATTATTTTTCAAGTCAAAATCACGGCTGCCTATTTTCATGTTCCTCCTCATTTCTGCCCTGTTTTAATGCTATAGGGAATATCATGGGCCCTGTCCTTATGGCATTTCCCGGGCCGGTTTTGCTACGTGTTAACATTCCATCTTTTCCTGCGGTTCCATTATACCACATTTTTGCTGATTTTAGTTTATAATCTTTTATATTTCACACTGCCAGATTGAAAAAAAACCGATGAAATGCTATTATTATGAATAAAATATTAAAGTTTATTAAATTTATGGAGAAAGCTATGAAAAGAAAATTAAACCTTTGGTTCCCTCTTCTTATGGCCCTATCGTTATCCGGGTGTGGGAGCGCCCCCCAGGCTCCTTTGGAGGAATCTCCTGCACCTGATGCCGGTTCCATAAACCTGACGGTATGGGGCGCTGAGGAAGACGAGGAACTGCTTTGCCAAATGATTGACGGGTTCAAGGCCCAGTACCGCGGGCAGGCGGATTTCCAAATTACTTATATGCCCCAGAGCGAAAGCCATTGCATGGACGCGCTGATGGCAGATTTAGAGCAGGGCGCGGATGTATTTGCTTTTGCGGACGACCAGTTAAACACGCTGGTGGCGGCAGGCGCCTTAGAACCCATAGAAAATGCGGGCTCCGTCCGGGAAAATAACTTGCCGGAAGCCGTCCTTGCCGCATCGGTAAACGACACCCTGTATGCGCTGCCCCTGACTGCGGACAACGGATATTTTCTCTATTATAATAAGCAGTACTTTTCCCAGGAGGACATCACCTCCCTGGACCGGATGCTGGACATTGCCGCGGCAAATGAGAAAAAAGTCTCCATGGAATGGTCTTCCGGCTGGTATGTATACTCACTGTTCGGCAATACGGGGCTGTCGCTGGGGCTCAATGATGACGGCATTACCAATTACTGCACCTGGAACAGTACCGACGGTGCCATCAAAGGAACCCATGTGGCACAGGCCATGGTAAATATCGCTGGCCATCCGGGATTTGAAAACACTGACGATGCCGGATTTTTAGAAGGCGTAAAAAACGGCACAATCATTGCCGGCATAAACGGCGTATGGAATGCGGTTGCCGTGGAAGATGCCTGGGGCAGAAACTATGGTGCGGCCAAGCTTCCTACTTACACCTGCGCCGGGCAGCAGGTACAGATGGCTTCCTTCTCCGGTTATAAGCTGCTTGGCGTAAACGCCTACTCCAGGCACAGGGAATGGGCATCGGAACTGGCCAAATGGATTGCCAGTGAAGAAAACCAAAAGCTCCGGTTTTTGATGCGCGGGCAGGGGCCATCCAACCGCCAGGCAGCAGCCTCAAAGGAAGTACAGGACTCTCCCGCCATCGCCGCACTGCTAGAGCAGTCAAAGTATTCCCGCCTGCAGCGCATCGGGAGTAATTTCTGGGAGCCTGTCACTTTGTTTACCGGGGAGATCCTTGCAGGGATCCCTTCTGGAAAAAGCCTCCAGGAACTGCTGGATACGATGGTTGAAGGGATTACAGCCCCTTAAGATTTATCATACAAAAAGGAGTTTTTATCTGTAATGAAAAATATGAGCTTAAAGCATCGTTTGATCCTTCCCATTGCCCTTCTGGGCATTGTAGCGCTTTTGTCGAACATTCTGTCCATTGTGAACATCCATAATGTAAACGCAAATGCAGCAAATATTGCTGATAATTATATGGACGGAAAAAGCCGCCTGGCAAAAATCTGCCAGTCATCCATGAACATACATAAAATGGCGCTCAGCCATATTGTTGCCACAGATTATGACACCATGATCATTCTCGTCCAGCAGATCAAAGAAGAAGAAGCCCTGCTTGACCATATGCTGGAAGAATACCAACTTTACGTTATGCCCGAAGACCAGGCGCAGTATGAATCCCTCCTCGTATAATAAGTTTGTAAGCAAGAAAAACAGCTTACAGACTTATTCTTTT
>CAJTVD010000065.1:183-22006 GCA_910579495.1 uncultured Lachnospiraceae bacterium | reverse complement strand
GCTGGCGGTATAGATGATGCTATATTTACCAACCCATTTTTTGACTAACACCAAACATATATGCTTTCACACAACCTATCACAGCATTTAAATATGCTGTTGGAACAAAAAGGGCTTACCAAGGCTGACGTTGTACGCGGTTCACTGCTACACCGGACATATATCTATCAGATATTTTCCGGCAAGAAGACAGCATCCCGTGATAAGCTGATTGCCCTGGCTTTTGGCATGCACCTTTCCGCTGAAGAGGCACAGACAATGCTGAAACTTTCCGGCAACAGGATATTATACGCAAGAGACCAACGTGATGCGATACTTTTGTTTGCCCTGAACCAACGCAAGCCGATCATGGAGGCAAATGAGTTATTGTTTCATCATCATCTTGACGTTCTTGACACTTCAAAATTATGATCTGTCTTACCTTGGCTTCAATTTATGATAAATGTTCCTTGCAGCTCATTTGGGTAACCTCCAGCTTGAAAACGGCAACAGAGCCAAACATCTTCCTGTCAAAATCCCAGCCTTGTTTTCCTGTATTATGCTCCATAAGCAAAGAAAGCCCCAATTTTTTTTCTTCAATGCCAGATACTATACTGATAATCCCATTACCTATGATACTCTGAAAACGTGCAGAATAACCACAGGCAATGCCAGAATCTTTCAGCGCATAATTTGTATCCATCTCAAACCCAACATTGGGATTTTTTTTTGCCAGATCCATTTTTCTTCCCACCTCTGCCCCATGGAAGTAAAAAATATAGGTATCATTTTTTCTCTCATATCCAAAGTTTAACGGCACAATATAGATATCACCATTATCATAAAACCCAACCCTGCAACAGGTACACCTGCTTATAATATCAGCGATTCTCATAAGGTCAGTAACTTCTCTATCCCTTCTTCTCAAAATCACCAATCCTCCAATTTATGTTTTTCAGCACCATACTCCCTCTGCCCCCTGCCAGGCAATACATAAACTAAATCTCAATCTCCATCCCATCATAAGCCGTCAAAAAACCATATTTCTCCGTCTCTATGGCCATTTTCCCGTACCCATCCCCTGAATTATGTGAAAAATGGCTCATAATAATCACAGTGTTTCCATCAACCAAACCTTTATGGCGCATCCGCCCTACTATCTCCCTGTTTACCTTAAGGCTCATATGCCCTTCCCGCCATTCCCCATAGTTTCCAATACCCCCTGTACAGTCAAGGGAAACCAAGTCAAATCTCTTTTCCCCTTCAAGCATTTTCCATGTCTCTTCCGGAAAAATACCTGTATCATGTGCATAAAGAATGCTTTTCCCACCTTGGGTAATGGAATAAATAACAGGAGACGTGGATGGGTCGTGGTTTGCCCTCAAAGGTAATATTTTGTACTGCATCTTATCACCTGCCAGGCAGCTTTTCCCTGGCTCTATCAAGTTAAGCTTCACATTTTTCTGGACTGGAGGTTTCTTTACAATTTCATACAATCTCTCATATCCATCACGCCCAACATAAAAACGCATTGTCCGGTGTTCCCCGCTGTAGTCGGTTCCAGCCATTTCCACGTCCTCAGGATAGAGATGGTCACTATGGCTGTGTGTGACAAGGCAATCTCCAATCTTTGCCCAATCCAATCCGTACTGGTTAGAATGCCAGGCCATATCAGGCGGAAAGTCCAATAGCAATTCCCCGTTTATAAGCGCCTGGGAACGGGAACGTATATAACGCCCCCTTAATCCCCTTGCCTCACGGCAGACCGCACAATGACAGAAAAGTGATGGCACGCCTTCGTAAGCTGCCGTTCCCAAATATTTAATCTTCATCCACATACTCCTTGAAATCCGCAGGCCTTACCTGCAGCCCATACTGTACTATTTAGAATATCCAGGTTACCAAAACTCTCCTGATTAATGATACATCTGCAGTTTGGATGCAGCTTCTCTGCTCATTTCCCCGTAATCTCTTTTTATACAAACATCTCTTTTCATAGATCATTCTCCAATACTATCTGCCTGCCCTTAACAGTGCAATTCCGGCAATTCTCTAATTATTTGCAACATAATCTTCTCCTGCATAGGTAATTCCATAAGTAAACTCATTTATTTCCTCGGAATCATTATCCTCTTTTCCATACATATTAAATATCACATCCTGTACATCCTCCATCCCAGCATTCTTAACATCATCCCAATCAATTGTACAGTCAAGAGCCGAGGAAGTACCCGGCATAATCATTTTATTCCCCTCAGACGATGATCTGATTGATATGCCATTGACCGTCTGATAAGCATCAAAACTGCAATACAGGGGCAAATTTCCCTGATTGGCCACCTGAAAATAATAAGTGATATATCCGCGTCTATTCAAAAATCCTGCATATCGTACACGAAAGACCTGCTGGCCAAACGAATAACTTTTGGCCCCTGCTGTATCAACATCCGAGTTATCGATTTCATCAAATGAGCATGCTTCCCATTTATCTTCCTCTTCATCCAGCCTGATACATTGGTTAAATACATCCAGATACTCTTCAGCATCTTTATTCTCTTTTACTACCAGTTTGAACACTACATTGTTTATCCTTTCAAAGCCAATGGCACCGATCTCATCCCAGCCAAAAGTACATCCAAGCGATACCGTTTCCCCCGGATCAATTTCTTTTTTTCCTTCAGATGAACTTCCTAAATCAATCCCTTTTATATAGCCATATGGCTGAAAATTAATATATCTACTTTCCTTTCCGTTATTTGTAATATTAAAGAAAAAAGTAATATAGCCAGACCTGTTCTCGCATGAAACATATTTTACATCTAAGTAATCCGGGACATCAAAATTAAATACATCACCCTTTCCTTCCTTAGAGCCATCTGTCCCATCCATATCATCAGCATTATTCATTTCTGTACCTTCATCCGGCTCTGTATCCGGTACATTCTCTTCTAAAGTTTCCCCACCGCTTCTGATAACATTACTATCTCCAAGATGGAATGTAAAACCAGAATCAATACACTCCCTTACGGCTCCTTCTTCATCACCATATTCATACCGGATAGAGAGCTCATGCATCTCATCACCGACCTGGCTATTTAAAAGAGAAGAATATCTAACCACTATTTGGACGGTCATTTCTGATTCACCCTTTATCTCTCCAATATCCCGGCCATTATCAAGTCTTACTCCATTGATCAATAACTGCTTGAAACAAACTTCCCTCATTTCCGTATTAGGATTACTGATCGCTAAATAAATGGTTAAATAATCACTTAAGTCTTGCTCAGCCCCCATAAATTTGATATCCAAATCCTCATAATCACTTTCAACATTAGTGTCTGGTACGTCATCAATACTACTTACTACTATATTCACCGGAGGCTGCTTATTTTTGTCCGCAAGTTTGATCTTCTTTGTAACTTCCTTATATTCTCCCTGGCTTAAATGAAGAAATGTGATCTTAACTATATCCCCTTCCCGATAATCGCTTATGCAGTCACTAAAATCATCGTATGAGCTTATATCCTTTGAATCCAGCGCAGAAATAATGTCCCCGGCTGCAAAATTGCCTTCTGCTGCGGGCGTGCCTGCCAAGACCCCGGTAATATAGGCACCTTCCGCTATTTGATATTGCTGGGTAACCTCAGATGGTATGTCTATTGTTGTTACGCCTAAATACCCCGTCCCTTTCCCGCCCTTAGGGCGGCCTAACATCCACGCTAAAAGAATACAGACTGCCAGCACCCCTGTGATCCCTATATACTTTACCGATCTCATTCTGAATGCATTATTTAACTTTGATATTATGCCGTCCTTATGAAATCCGGATTTCTTTGCTTCATTATTTTCGTTTGGCTGAAGCGTTTCAGCGCCTTTCAAAGCCACTGCTGCCGGACGTAATAAAGCATTTTTAAACTCATCAACAGACTGCCAGCGGTCTTTACTCCGGACAGCCAATGCTGCCATGATCGCTTCTGACTGGCCTTTCGTCAAAGATGGGGCTAATTCACGGATATCAATGATCTCGTCTTCGGCCAGCCGTTCTATACTCATCGGCGGGACCTGCCCTGTGATCAATTCATAAATAACCACCCCCAACGCATAAACATCCGTCCATGGCCCCTGGATCCCTTTACTCCGGAACTGCTCTTCCGGCGCATAGCTCTTCTTAAGGATCACTGACATGGTAGTTAAATTTTCTTCCGAATACCCACGGGCAGCACCGAAATCAAGCAGCTTGAAATTCCCGTCATGGTCTACCATAATATTATCCAGGCTAATGTCACGATGGAGGATTCCTTCATTATGCAGTAATTGTATTGCATCCATCACAGGAACAAGCATGTTGAATAATGTTATATTGTCCATACGGTTATATTTATAAAATACATCAAGCGTACATCCATCAATGTACTCCATTACAATATATGCCGTAGAATTGGCTTCAAAAAAATCATAGACTCCCACAATTCCCTGAATATTTCTAAACTTTGCCATTCTTCGGGCTTCATCCAGGACCCTGTCAATTCCGTCCCTGAACTGTGTCCCGTATTTGGCAGAAGATACCGGTACAACTTGTGTTGTCTTTCCAAGCGTTGCATTCCGTGTTACCAGGCCCGACGGATAATACTCTTTGACTGCAACGGGAATATTCAATGTAATGTCCCAGCCAGAATATGTAATTCCGAATCCCCCTTCCCCAAGCACTGAATCAATACGATACCGCTTTTGGAGCATGGTATTTATTGGCAGATAATACAATGCACCAACATCATCTTCTTGCACAGTTTCTATTGGGGATGTGTTGTTTTCTTGCGTTTGGGATACTTTGACCGCTTCTTTTCCGCCCATATATACAGTGCTTTCATCACCAATTGCATTATTTTTATCTCTGTATGTTATATCTTCTCCGTCAACTGCATGTCCCTTACCTATATATATTGTTTCTTC
This sequence comes from uncultured Lachnospiraceae bacterium, assembly GCA_910579495.1. GTDB lineage: Bacteria > Bacillota > Clostridia > Lachnospirales > Lachnospiraceae > Suilimivivens. The sequence continues at coordinate 17,077 of CAJTVD010000065.1, read as the reverse complement.
TTCGGTTTTTGTCTGTTTTTGCATATCTTTATTGTTTAAATATACTGTTTTTTCTTCATCATTCATAATGGCCACTGATTCCTCCTTATCTGTTCAGCGTTTATCTTTATCTACAAACTTTAAGCTAATGATGCCGACAATCAAATATAGTAAGGCAAACCCGATAATAATTCCCCATGCTGTAACAACATGCCCGCTTTCAAAAGCATACACATCCCTTGGCAGGATCTCCCAGCCTATTTCATTATATGGCAGACTGTCCATATCAGAGATCGAACCCAAAGCTTCCATGCCCCATTTACTCAAAGTAACCTTTGCAATCAATGCTAAATTTCCTTTGAGTTCAAATAAGACTCCTGAAAGGACAAGCTGGACAATCAGCAGGAACGGCATTACAGTCATTGCCGTTGTCGTTGATTTTACAATACTCGAAACTGCGATCCCCAAATAGTCCGCACTAAGCAGGACTATAAAAAATGTAATAAATACATCTGCCAAAATATTTCCGCTGACCAATCCGTCCTTGGGGAATTCGAAAAATAGAAAGCAGATTGCAAGCATGATCATTGCCTGTACAAAACAGATCATAAACTCATAGAACGCACGTGCAAGTATATATGATGAAATATGCATTCCTGACCTGTGTTCCCTTTTTATGATATCACGTTCTTTACAGATAACCTGAATGGAATTGAAGATGCCAATCCATATGCAGGCCGATATAATGGCAAAGCAGCCGGAACTTGTATCAAGTCCATAAACAAACATTTTGTCACTCACAACCACTACGATCAACAGTGAAATGATCCCGCCAAAAATAAAAGCTTTCCAACCGCCAGTTTTCACAAATAGTCTCATAAATTTTATAAAATATATTTTAACCTGCTTTAACCGCTCACTCATTTATATATTTCCTTTTCCCAAACTCAACGTATTTATTTATGTAATAATCTGACAGCCCATCACCGCCTTCATCAACACGGTTGATCTTCTTGATGACACCTTCAAGTGATGTGGTCCCAAAAAAGGCAAACGCCTCCGGTACAGACCCAAAAAAGGCTAAATGGCCTATATTATCTTTTTCTCCCTTTGCAAGAACGATAACTTTATCAAACAAATGGCTTACCCGGTCAGGCGCATGTGTGATCACCATAACAATCTTACCTTCGTCCGCAATCGCCCTTAATTGTTCCATTAAGCTCTTAGCCATGATACCATCTAGCCCGGAGTCAGGTTCATCCAAAAAGAACAAGCCGGGGTCAGATACCAATTCAACCGCTATGCTCAGCCGTTTTCTCTGCCCTCCGCTCAGTTTCCTGACAATACTGCCGCGCTCCCTGGCCAATCCAAGGCTATTTAATACATGATCGATGCGCTGCTCGCGTTCCTGCTTCGTTGTTTTGGAATCCATTTTCATTTCCGCGGCATTAGAAAGTGTTGCATATACGGTATCCTCCAGCCTGAGCAGGTCCTGCTGGGGAACAAAGCCCATATTACTTCGGATTTTGCCATACTCTTTATAAATATCTATATTATCATGTTCAATGCTGCCCTTCGCTTTCTCATAACCCAGCACCGCATTCACAAAAGTAGTCTTGCCGGCACCGGAACCGCCAAGGATCATGACCATCTCCCCCTCGCTGATACTTAAGTTGATATCTTTCAGCAGGATCTGTTTTTTTAATAATTTGCGCACACTTCTTTCTTCGATCTTGATTACAAGCTGCCTTACCGACTTTTCGCTGCCAAAATAATGAAGTTGATCCGCCGTGTATATAAATACATAATCCGCTATTCTGATAACGTCCAGCGGCTTGAGCAATGTGGGGGAATCAATCTTGATATTATTGATAAACACCCCATTTGTACTATCGCAGTCACTGACTAGCCACTGGTTCCCTTCATTCTTGGTAAAAACTGCGTGCTGCTCCGAAATAGCACTGTTATCTAACCTAATGTCCCCCCCATTACGCCCGATCATCAATGAACTGCATTTTTCAAGTGCAACCCCTCTGTCCACCAGCTCATTTCCGCACAAATGGACAGCCACGAGAATCACCGCATCCGGATGAGGGTTATCCAAGTCGCAATGGTCTATTCTCAGGACATCCCCTATCTTAAGGAGGTTTTTGTATTTCCCTTTTTCTGATTCCCTTCCATACAAAGTTCCATTAATATATGTACCATTTGTGCTGGACAAGTCTTCATAAAAGTAATAACCGTCCTGCCAATAAATATGCCCGTGCTTACGCGATACAACTGGCGAATCAATGGGAATATCAGGATTTCCGTTTGATGATACCCGGCCTATTAAATTGTCTTCTTTCAGGGCAAATTCTTTTATTTGCTGTTTAGACGGGACAAATAAAACAATAGCCAACTGATCCGTCACAATATCAGCCCACGATTCTGTTTTACTCATATATCCCTCCCACTACAACAGCGGTATAATTATCCTGCCCAAGGTTATTTGCCATGGAAATGGTTTGCGCTTTTTCACTAAGCCATGCCTCTTCATGGTCCCTCACACAGTCTTTGAAGTCCTCATCATAAAAATGTTCCCAGAAACCATCCGTTGCAATTACAAAGACATCGTCACAGCTAACGCCCAGCTCATAAACGTTTATCTTTACTTTATCTTTATTGCCAAGCGCTTCCAGCAATTTGTTTCTGTCTTCATGTGTATTAATTTCATTTCTCTCTATTATCTTTGCCTTATATAATATATATGGTACAGAATGGTCCTCTGTCTGAAAAATAATTGTTCCGTCCCGAACCTGATACAGCCTGCTGTCACCTACATTAAAAGCGTAAAACTTCCCCCCTAATTTGGCCAATCCGGCAATCGTCGTCCTCATCCCGCCACAAACTTTTTGTTTTTCTATTATGTGAAGGTTGCATGTACTGACAGCATTACGGACTGCCTCCGCTGATTCATCACAGTGAAGAAGCAGGTCCATAAGAATATCCGTTGCAAGTTTTGAGGCGTCCTTTCCTGATACATGCCCACCGCATCCGTCAGCGACAATATATATCTTTCTGGCCCCACCCTCGGAAATACCAAAAAAATCTTCATTTATTTCCCTTGATCCTTTTTTAGATATCACAGAATTCAAACTTAAACTCCCTTACTATAAAATATTTGCACACGATTCCTATTTTAATCAAATAAACACAGCCATCCTAATTAGCAAGATACTATTATTATAACCTATCGTGCCAGGACTCACAATCTGATTTTTTAAACCACCCCGTATATCCATAAGGCTGGATCTTGCCAGGAAAAGAAAATATTTGCCATTCCATGATTTATATGCTGAATTGTGATTATTGAAAAAGGAATTATACAGAAATAGAAAACGGGCGGGAAAGCCCTAAAATGGCTTCCCGCCCATTCATCTGAAAAAATCTAAAACTACTCGCCTATTGGGTCCGGGCCACTCTTTTTATCTCTGCACGCGCCCGGATGCATCGCCTCCTGCCAGTGTCTCCACTTCTTTTCTGGACACCAGGTTAAAGTCGCCAGGGATTGTATGTTTCAAAGCGGAAGCTGCCACGCCGAATTCCAGCGCTGCCTTGAAATCCTTCCCATCCACCAGGCCGCAGATTACGCCCCCTGCAAAGGAATCCCCGCCCCCTACACGGTCTACAATGGGATGGATGGTGTATTCCTTTGAATGGTAAAACTCTTTGGCATCTCTGGAATAAATACATGCAGACCAGCCATTATCAGAAGCGGAACGGCTTACCCGCAGGGAAGATACGCAGTATTCAAAGTTGAATTTCTCCACCATCTGCCCAAAAATGGACTTATAGCCTGCCAGTTCCAGTTCACCACTGGTAACGTCTGTCTCACCGGGCTTAAACCCAAGCACCAGCTCCGCATCCTCCTCATTGCCGATACACACATCCACATACTTCATCAACCCTGTCATAACCTTCTGGGCTTTCTCAGAGCTCCATAACTTCTTGCGGAAATTCAAGTCCACGGATACTTTTACCCCATGCTTTTTGGCCGCAATCAGTGCTTTTTCCGTAAGGGCTGCCGCACTGTCGGAAATGGCAGGGGTAATTCCTGTAAAGTGGAACCAGTCCGCCCCATCAAAAATAGCGTCAAAATCAAAGTCCGCTTCTGTAGCGGTAGCGATAGAGGAATTCGCCCTGTCATAGACTACCTTGGAAGGCCTCATGGCAGAACCTGATTCCAGGAAATAAATGCCCAGCCGCTGGCCGCATTTTGCTATATGGCTGGTAGCCACATTATACTTTCTCAGGGCTGCTACCGCGCACTCCCCGATTTCATTGTCGGGAACAGCCGTCACAAACTCTGCCTCATGCCCGTAGTTTGCCAGGGAAACCGCAACATTCGCCTCCCCGCCGCCGTAATTAATATCAAATTCATCCGCCTGGATAAATTTCTCATTATTGGGAGTAGACAGCCTTAACATGATCTCTCCCATAGTAATCACTTTTGCCATATAAAAATCCCTCTCTTAAATTCTTTTTTTGCCCCCTGGGCCAATGGGCAAACGGGCTTATTTCTGTACAAGGTGGACTGCAAACCCGCCAATTTCTTCTTTCAGGTAAATTGCCTTTAAAGCTCCCTTTGCATCCCTCTTGGCAGAATCCTCATTAAATTCCACTCCCAGGACACTGGACAGGTAATTTACTGCCCTGTCAATGTAATTGGTCCTTACGGCAATATGGCCGTTCTTTCCAAGGTAGGGGCTTTTCATAACCTCCAGGGCCGTCCCTGCAAAAACAGAGCTGCTGCCTGCTTTGGCAGGCATCCCAAAGAGAAAGGCAAACCGGTTAGCAGCCTTTAACGCTTCCTCTTCATTTTCAGCATTCACCCCCACATGGGCCAGCTCAAAACCAAGCATGGTCTGCACCGCTTCCCTTGTAAGCTGTTCAATCTTCTCCCATTCCCCTGCATTGACCAGGTCTCCGGGAACCATCCAGGATCCCCCACAGGCGATAATCTTATTAAAATCAAGATAAGAATTAAGATTTTTGGCATTAATGCCGCCAGTAGGCATAAACTTCATATTTACATATGGTGCCGCCATGGCTTTGATTTTTGCAAGGCCGCCGGACTGTTCCGCTGGGAAAAACTTCACCACATCCAGCCCAAGCTCTATGGCAAGCTCAATATCGCTGGGGGTGGAAGTGCCCGGTGTAACGGGAACCTTCTTCTCTATACAGTATTTTACCGTGTTGGCATTCAGGCCGGGGCTTACGATAAATTTTGCGCCCGCCTCCACCGCCGCGTCAACCTGGGCGGCATTTAACACCGTGCCTGCCCCCACGCACATGCCAGGGAAATTCTCTGTCATGATTTTAATAGCCTCAGCCGCCGCCTCTGTGCGGAAAGTAACCTCCGCGCAGGGAAGCCCCCCTGCACAGAGGGCTTCCGCCAGGGGAAGGGCGTCTTCTGCCCTGTCAATTTTCACCACAGGAACAATGCCGATTTTACCTATTTTCTCTAAAACTTCGTTCATTTTTCCTCCTATTCCAGTACCGCTGCTGCCCGGCCAGTGCCTGGTTTTGGCAGAGATAAAACTGCCTGCTTCCCAGCCAGTTTTTCTCTGAGGCACTTCCCGGGCTGCTGCTGTTTTTAAGTACCGCTGCTGCCCGGGCTGCCGCTGTTTTTAAGTACCACTGCCGTGCTATGCCAGAATCCCTTTTACGCACTCCGCCAGTTCCTGGCACTTGCAGTTTGCAAAGAAGTATTCACTGAATTTTTCTCCTGACAAAGCGCCTTTTACAAGCTCCCTGTCAAGATTCTTTAAAATTGTTACCATATCCACATGAGTGATTTCCTTGACGCTGTCAAGAATTTTCTTGTTTCTCTGCTCCGGTTCCACTCTCTCCTTGGGATACCCGCCGCCCCCTGGGGCGCAGAAGAGTTTCTCAAATATATATTCCAGGTTCAGCTCCCCGCCCCACCCGAAATTCTCCGCAAAAGGAAGGGCGATGCAGTTTCCGTCGTTTACCTGGGAAAAAAGGTATGCATCCAGGGGAGAGGTAATGTGGCCGCAAAGCACCTTCGGGAAAGCATTGCATGCAAGCATCGCACCCTCCCCGGTACCGCACCCGGTAATTACATAGTCTGCCGCCCCTGAATTTAAAAGCACTGCCGCCAAAATACCGTTCTGGACATAAGTAAGCTGGCAGGAATCCTCCGGGGAATACATCCCGTAATTAAATACCTCATGCCCCATAGGCTCCGTTACTTTTTTAAGGACACCAAAGGCCATCCCATTCTTTGCCGCCTGGCTGTTCTCATTGATCAATGCAATTTTCATCTATACCTCCCACTGCCCTTTGGCCACTTTATCAGGGCTGTTTTCCGATATAAGCCAAAATACCGCCGTCCACATAAAGTACATGCCCGTTTACGAAATCGGAAGCATCGGAGGCAAGGAATACCGCAGGCCCTTGTAAATCTTCCGCTTCTCCCCAGCGTGCCGCAGGTGTTTTGGCAATGATGAACTGGTCAAAGGGATGCCTGCTGCCGTCCGGCTGTACCTCACGCAGGGGTACCGTCTGGGGTGTTGCGATATAGCCGGGCCCAATGCCGTTGCACTGGATGTTGAACTCACCATATTCGGAAGCGATATTTTTGGTGAGCATCTTAAGCCCGCCCTTTGCCGCCGCATAAGCGGAAACGGTTTCGCGGCCAAGCTCGCTCATCATGGAACAGATGTTGATAATCTTTCCATGGCCCTTTTTCATCATTCCCGGGATTACTGCCTTGGCAACAATAAAAGGTGCGTTCAAATCCACATCAATCACCTGGCGGAACTGGTCGGCGGTCATCTCCAGCATGGGGATACGCTTAATGATGCCTGCGTTGTTTACCAGGATATCAATTACGCCCACTTCCTCTTCAATCTTTGCCACCATAGCCTGTACCTGCTCTTCGCTTGTCACGTCGCATACATAGCCATGGGCCTTGATGCCCTTTTCCTCATATGATGCCAGCCCTTTGTCCACCAATTCCTGCTTGATGTCGTTAAATACAATGGTTGCACCTGCCTGGGCATAAGCCGTTGCAATGGCAAAACCAATCCCATAAGATGCCCCTGTTACCAGGGCTACTTTGCCTTCCAGTGAAAACTTCTTCATAAAATCGCTCATTGTCCCATCTCCTTTTATTTTATTCTTTTACCGTAAGTCTTTCATGGCAACACTGTCCATATCATCAAAATCCTGGTTTTCTCCCACCATGCCCCAGATAAAGGTATAAGCCCTTGAACCGCACCCGGAATGGATAGACCAGCTTGGCGAAATCACCGCTTCCTCATTCCTCATAACAATATGCCTTGTTTCCGCAGGCTCTCCCATATAGTGCATAACGAAAGCGTCCTGGGGCATTTCAAAGTAAAGGTAAACCTCCATACGCCTGTCATGGGTGTGGCAGGGCATGGTATTCCATACACTTCCCGGCTTTAACTGGGTCATGCCCATTACAAGCTGGCAGCTTTCCACCTGCCCGGGAAGGATATATTTGCAGATTACCCTGTGGTTTGCGTCCTCCAAAGTCCCAAGCTCTACTTTGTTTTCGTCCTTAACGGCCACCACGCCCTCTGCCGCTTCCCCTTCCGGTTTGATCAGCACTGTGGGGTATGTTTTGTGGGCAGGGGCGCTGTTTATATAAAACTTGGCCGGTGATGCGGCATCAGCGCTGTCAAAAACAATATCCTTTGCCCCCATGCCAATATACATGCCCTCTTTGAATCCCACTTCATACTTTTTCCCGTCAACCGTAATGGTTCCTGCACCGCCGATGTTGATAACGCCCATTTCCCTTCTCTGGAGGAAATATTCCGCCCGAAGCTCGTCCCCTGCCGTAAGTGTAAGAGGCTTATCCGGCACTGCCGCCCCGGTGATAATCCTGTCAATATGGCTGTACACCAGCTTGATTTCCCCCGGTACAAACAGGTTCTGGATCAAAAACTCTTCCCTGAGCCTTTCTGTTGTGTAATGCTTCACATCTTTTGGTGAAGCGGCTGTCCTTAGCTCCATTTTTGCTATCCCATCCTTTCTTTTTTGCTTAAATAAATTCTGTTGTAATATAGTATACATAAAAAAATTGGCTATGTCCTTTCAAATATTTCTATAAACATTGCAAATTTTGAACAATTCCCATATAATTTGGACATAGGACGACAACAAACGCCGTCACGCCCCGCGGGCCGGCTTATTGTAACAAACGCCGTCACGCTCCGCGGGCCGGCTTATTGTAATAAAAAGGAGATGTGAAATGGACGAATTATTTTCCTGCAGGCAGGCAATGAACCACTGCTCCGCTACCCATACCTTCGCAATCGCTCATCTTTACCAGGAAGAGGAAACCATGGATATGCACATCCATGACTGCTATGAAATGTATTATTCAATTTCCGGCGGGAAGCAATTCCTGATCGACAACAAATTTTATGCCATTACCCCGGGCGACATTTTCATCATCAACCAGTACGAAAGCCACAAAATTACCCAGCTTGACAAAATGATCCATGAAAGGATCGTGCTGTCCATCCATCCGGATTATACCAAACGCCTCTCCTCCCAGGAGACAGACTTAGACGCCTGTTTTTCAGGCAGGCCTGCAGGCTTTAGCCATAAGCTGCCCTTAAACAGGGAACAGCAGACACGTTTCCTGTACTATATTAATAAGATCACAGGCGCAAAGGGCTATGGGCATGATATCATCGAACAGTCCGCCTTTATGGAACTGATGATCCTGATCAACAGCGCCGTCCGCACCAGCCATCTGCCCCAAAGCACCCCACCTATCATTTACAGCCAGCAGGTGGACGATATCCTTGCCTACATAAACCTGAACATTACTTCACCTATTACCATCGAACAGTTAGCGGGGGAGTTTTTTTTAAGCGAATCCTATATCTGCCGGATTTTCAAATCCGCCACCGGGACAACCATCAATAAATATATCAGCGCCCGGCGCATCAGCATTGCCAAAGCCCTCCTAAGCGACGGTATCAGCGTGACAGAGGCTTACGAAAAGAGCGGCTTCTCCGACTACAGCAATTTTTTCAAGGCATTTACCAAGGCAGTTGGGATTTCCCCCAAAAAATATGCCCAGTGCAGCGTCAGTTGACTTTTATATGTAATGCCCCGGGCAAAAACAGACAGGGCCGTTGCCATGGCCCATGCCGCACTCCATCTATATTGTAACAAAAACCCCGGGGCATAAAGCTTCCGGGGTTTTTATTCCATCAGGTGTCCAGGCATATAAAAAGAAGCCTTATTCCTAAGGCTTCTCTTCGTGCAGGAAAAGAGACTTGAACTCTCATGGTATTGCTACCACACGGACCTGAACCGTGCGCGTCTGCCAATTCCGCCATTCCTGCGAACAATTAGTAGTATACATTCTTTTTCCCCTTCTGTCAACATTATTTCCAAAATTTTTTAAAAATTTTTCACCGTTCTTTTTTATCCATTTTTATGCACTTTAACTGAATCTCTTCCCCTTGCATTTCTTCCCATTGTTCCCTATAATATTAACAGAAACCAAAACAGCTATTTCTTTAAGATCAACTAACACACAGGGGATAATTATGGGAAGAGAAGATTATACGAAAGCCTTTAAATTAGGAAAAAGAGACTATCAGGCGCACCTGCTCCGGGGAGAACCCCCCACCTTGCAGATCCTGGATGATATTTTACAGGACCAGGGGCCTTTCAGCGAAATCCCGCTTGGCCTGGTGCAGATTCCTGTAGACCAGATCGCAGGAACCAAAACTGCCGGAAGGAGCAATTCCTTTTCCGCAAACTTTATGCCCATTTTGCAGGAGGATACAGAATTTGCCTACAAGTGGTCTTCTTTAAGCGACCACCATATACAGGAAGGCATCCGTGACCCCATCAAGGCATACGAGTACATGAATAAGTTTTATGTACTGGAAGGAAATAAGCGGGTCAGTGTCATGAAATTTTTCGGCGTAGTGTCCATCCCTGGAACCGTTACCCGCATCCTGCCGAAACGCACGGAAGAAAAAGAAAACAAAATTTATTTTGAATTCCTGGAATTTTATGAAGCGGCTCCCATAAATTATATTTGGTTTTCCAGGGAGGGGAGTTTTGCAAAGCTCCAGGAAGCAGTCGGAAAACAGCCCGGAGAAAAATGGACAAGTGAGGACATGCTGAAATTCAGCTTTATTTACACCCGTTTTACCTCTGAGTATAAGGCACGCGGGGGGAGCCGGTTAAGCATTACGCCAGGGGATGCTTTTTTGTCCTTTATCACTCTTTATGGATATGATTCTATTGAGGACAAAACCACCAATGATTTAAAAGAACTGCTAATAAAGAGCTGGGAAGAATTTGAGATTCTCCAGGAAGGGCAGGAAATTGAGCTGAAGATGAATCCCAGCCAGGAGAAGAAAACCTTGCTCAGCAGGCTTCTTCCCATGAGCTCGCCCAAGCTGAAGGTTGCGTTTATCTATGAAAAAACCCCCGGTACTTCCGCATGGACCTATTCCCATGAGTTGGGGCGGTTTTACTTAGAGCAGACCTTCCCTGACGAACTGAGTACCGTCTGCTATGAAAACGGGACCCAGGAAAATGCGGATTCCCTGATAGAGGATGCTGTCAGCAAAGGCTGTAACCTGATTTTTACAACGTCGCCCACCTTTGTGCCTTCCAGCGTAAAGGCAGCCATTGCCAATCCTGATGTGCGGGTGCTTAGCTGTTCCTTAAATACCTCCCACCGCTATATCCGCACCTATTATTCCCGGCTCCATGAAGCGAAATTCCTGATGGGTGCTATCGCCGGGGCCATGGCGGAAAACAATCTACTGACTTACATTGCTGACTATCCTATTTACGGCTCTATTGCCAACATTAACGCCTTTGCCTTAGGGGCAAAAATGATTAACCCAAGGGCAAAAGTCTACCTGGAGTGGTCAACTATGAAGGATGTGGACATCGAAGAAAAAATCCGGCAGTCAAAATCCTCCTGTATCTCCGGGAAGGATATGGTGATCCCGGAGGAAAGCAGCCGGTTTTTCGGGATATATCATATGAAGGACGGGAATCCCAGGAACCTGGCCATGCCGCTTTGCCATTGGGGAAAATTTTATGAACAGTTAATCCGGACAATTATGGACGGCACCTGGAAATATGACGACAACCCCTCTTCCACCAAGGCCATCAATTACTGGTGGGGAATGTCTGCAGGGGTCATTGACGTTATCTGTTCCCAGCACCTGCCAATCGGGACCAAGAGGCTGGTAGAGCTTTTAAAAGCAACCATCAGCGCGGAAAAATTCAACCCCTTTTCCGGTATCTTATATTCCCAGTCGGGGGCAGTGGTAAATGAGGCGGACAGGAGCCTTACCCCGGAGGAAATCATGACCATGGACTGGCTGGCAGAAAACATTATCGGCTCCATTCCCAAAAAGGAGGAACTGACAGAACAGGCTGCACCTGTGATCAGGCAGCAGGGAGTAATGAAGAAAGAAGGTTAAGCTACATATGAAAATACTGGCAATCGCGGATGAAGAGTCCAAATCTCTGTGGGATTTTTTTGACAAAAGCAAACTGGAAGGCATAGACCTTATTATTTCCTGTGGCGACTTAAATCCCCATTACCTTTCCTTTCTGGTAACTCTTTCCACAGTGCCAGTATTGTATATCCACGGAAACCACGATGGAAAATATGAGACTACCCCGCCGGAAGGATGTATCTGCATCGAAGACCAGATTTATGTCCATGAGGGGGTACGGATTCTTGGCCTGGGCGGCTCCATGCGCTACAAGCCAGGCCCCCACCAGTACACGGAACGGCAGATGAAACAGCGGGTAGCAAAGCTGTGGTTCCAGCTTTTCAGGAAGCGGGGGTTTGACATTTTGGTTTCCCACTCCCCTGCTTACGAACTGAACGACGGGCGGGACCTCCCCCACCAAGGCTTTCGGGTTTTCCGGACATTGATGGAAAAATACCGCCCGAAATACTTCCTTCACGGGCATGTGCATATGTCCTATGGCAGAAAACATAAGCGGTACGACAAGTATATGGATACCCATGTGGTCAACGCCTATGAAAAATGTGTGATCGACTTTGATGATGAGGATCCCAAGGCACACATTTATTGATTGTTAAATACATTTAATCCTGCAAAAACCGGCATAACAAGCCATTGGCTGTTATGCCGGTTTTGCGTTGCCATATTCCTATACTGCTGTATCCCCCGCGGGATCTGGTTTTGCCTCTTCTTTTTGTTTTTCCCGGGCTTCTTTCAGTTGTTCCATAACGTCTTCTTCTGTATCGTCAAATCTATTAAGGAACCTTTCCCACTCCTTTATGGTAAAGGAACTTGCCCCAATCTGGAAGCTCTGCTGGGTTTCCCCTTTCAGGATCTTTTCCTGTAATTCCTGTATTTTACTGCGGATCTCACTGCTTGCTGTTTTATCCTCTTCTTTCACCCCTGCCCGTTTCACAGCCCCCGACAATTCTCCCAAAAAGCTACTGCTGTCTGTGCTTTTATTATCCTGGCAGGCTTTTTGCTGATATGGTAAATTTCTCCCAACTCCTGCTATTGCCATTCTATCCTGCTCCTTTCTTAGCCTAAACACTCTCCTTCATCCAGTATACTATAACGGAAACCTGCCGTCTATTCTTATTTCACAAACTGTCCGGTTCTTTTAACCCTTTCATCATCCGGGAGGAAAGCAGGCATTTATCCCCATTGGCCATGTAGATTTCCCGATTCTGGAAATCAATTTCCCTGATATTGTCCTTGTTCACCAAAAATGACCGGTGGCAGCGATAAAACCGCCCGTCTACCTCTTTTTCAATCTCTTTGATTTTCCCCAAAAATTCCATCTGACGGTTTTTACAATGCAAAATAATCTTATGTACATTGGGTGATGTCTCAAAAAAGAGAATATCATCATAATCTACCGTAAATACCTTTTCATTCACTTTCACAGAAAAATTTGCATGTACTTTATTCTTAACTGACATAAATCTTTGATTGGCCTTGAGAATGCAGTCGTATACCCTTTTTCCCAATTCTTCAGGGGCATCCTTCAAAATGAAATCCAATGCCTCTAATTTGTAAATAAAAGTCATGTAACTCATTTCCGAATGGGTGGTAACAAAAATAATAAATCCTCTGGGGTCATATTTCCTGATTTCCTGTGCCAGTGCCAGCCCTGTCATATCCGTACCCAGGGCAATATCCAGGAAATATATCCCAACCTCCTGTGTCTCTTTCACTTTTTCAAGGATCTTATGGGGATCTTCTGAAACACAGCTAAGTTCCATGTCAAGGTCTTCCATAAGGACGATATTTTCGATCACCTGCTTTATTTTATCCCTTTCTGCTTCTATATCTTCACATACATATATCTTTAACATACTGCATTTTCTCCTTACCATAGCGAAAGCAAAGCTTTCCGGCCCTGCCAGGGACATTTCTGTTTTGATATTATACGGAATGACTTTGATTTGTCAATAAAAAAGAATTCCGCCAAAACGAAAGCAGCCACATGGCCCCTCCCGTTTCAGGCAACTATCAATTATCCTTTAGTCCTTCATAAGCGCTAAGAAGGTATCTTCCAGGGTCTCGCTTGCCTCATAAAGCCCTGTCATTACCACATTATGTAACATCAGTAATTTGGCAACATCATTCTTTTCACTGGCACTGATCCTGATCCGCACCTCCTGCCCATTTTGTGAAACCACACCATATCCATTCTCCTTTAGGATTTTTTGTGCTGCTTCTGGGTCCAGGCTTTCCATTACATAAGTAATCTGTTTCTCCTTCTTTTCATCGTGGAGATCCATAAACTGAATGACTTCCCCTTTTTTGATTATGATCGCCCTGTCACACATTTTTTCCAATTCCCCCAATAAATGGCTTGAGATTAATACAGTGATATTCTTTTCATCGGCGATTTTCCTGATATATTCACGGACTTCATAAATACCTTCCGGATCCAGCCCATTGGTAGGTTCATCCAATACCAAAACATCTGGATCCTTCAATAAAGCCTGGGCAATCCCCAGCCTCTGCCTCATGCCAAGGGAGTATGCTTTGACATTCTTATCCGCAGCATCCGTAAGCCCTAACAGTCCCAGCAATTCCCCTACCTTCTTTTTTCCTACGCCATTTAGCCCGGCAAAGTACATGAGATTCTGATATCCTGTGTTGTAAGGGTAAAAATTAGGCGTTTCGATCATGCAGCCAATATCCCTGACACCGCTTAAGTCCACTTCTCCGGTATAATTTTTCGTCAATCCCACTAAGATTTTCATGATACTGGTCTTCCCGGCCCCATTTGGCCCGATCAGCCCAACGATCTCCCCACTTCCAAGCTCAAAGGAAACTTTATTTAAAATTTGAAAATCTTTTGCTCTTTTACTGACATTGTTAACCCTTAATACACCATTCATTTTTGATCTTCTCCTCCTAGCCCTGTGATCCAGGTTTCTTTTTTCTTAACGATTTTATTATAAAACAAAGATCCCTGTTTTACCTTTTCTGTCGCAAATGGCCGTTTTTTAATCATAAATGGGGTTTTTCTTGCCAATTTACCCTTAATGAAGTATAATAAACCCAACGCCAAGATTCTTTATACGAGTCTTGGCGTTGGGTTTGTGCTGGCTTTGCTGATAAGGCTTTTAGGGAGTATTTTATGAACACACTATATTTAACTGCTTCTATATCTATGTCGCTTATGATGGCCTGTGATATTTTTATATTGGCCCACCCACAGCTTTCCTTAAAAAAGTACCTTATTTTCTTTTTCTCCTTTTTAGTACTTTTTTATTTTTTTATATATTTTACCCTCTATCCCATGTTATCTGTTATACTGGCGGTAAATTCTTTCCTGTTAGTGAAATTCACAAAAAAATCATATTCTGTTTTTTATATTCCGCTTGGTTATATTGTGAACTGTATTTCGATTAATATATTAATGTTTCCCGCCAATCTCTTATGGGACCTTACCATTAAAGAACTCAATGCTGATCATTTTCTTATGGCCATATTTGACATCTGTACAATAGCGGCATCCTGCCCCATTCTTTATCTGGCCAGACGTATATTTTTCAGATATTTTATTGATACTTTTGAAAAAATGGGCAAAAAACTGCTCACTTTGCTGGCTTTGACCCTTTTCCTCTGTGCAACTATGCTCCTCACCATGGCTTCTTTTTTCGATAACATAGAGATCACACACAAGGAATACTTTTTGATGGTTTCCTCCCTTGTCCTTTATTTTCTGTTTACAATAATCATGGTCTTTATTGTGCTGCACACAACCAGAAAAAATTTCGAGGCCCAGAAAAGGATGGAATATCTGGAAAACTTAAATGATTACACTAAAAACCTGGAAATGGTATATGACAGCCTGCGCTCCTTCAAGCATGACTACATCAATATCATGGCTTCCCTGGCTGCCTATATTGACGAGAAAAAATATGAGGAACTGGCCGCCTTCTTCTATGGGCATATCCTGCCAATGCAGAAAAACCTCACGCAAAAGAATGGGGCTTTGAATAATTTATTGCCTATCAGGATATTGGAGCTGAAAAGTATCTTATATACCAAACTGCTTTTAGCTGTCAACCAGGATATTGAAGTGAATATTGATATCCCGGATGAGGTCAGTTCCATCCACATGGACCCTGTTGACCTCACCAGGATGCTTGGGATCTATCTGGATAACGCCATTGAGGCTTCCCTAGAAACAACCCATCCGGCCATTAATTTCCATCTGGGCAAGATGGGGCAGGATACCGTCTTTATTATATCCAATACGTTCGTCGATAAAGGGCTTTCTATCTCACAGATGCATCAAAAAGGGGTGACTACAAAGGGAGCCGGGCATGGCATTGGCCTTTACAATGTGTCCGGGATCCTGAACCGCTATGACAATATTTACCACGAAACTTCCATCAAAGACGGCCTGTTCATCCAGCAGGTCCAAATATCATAAAATGCGTACCGAAGTACGCATTTTATGCCAATCATCCACTTTGTTATGCCCTGCCCTATAAGTCTTTTTTCTGAAAAACAGCCATGCCAGCGATTGAAAAAGCAATACCTGTGACCATAAATACTGCAATATTTTTGATACTCCAATCCTGGTACATGAGGAATTGGTCAGACAGGCAAAACAACACATAATCCATTACCTTTCCCAGTGCCGTTATTTTCTGCCCAATCATCTGTAAAAGGCCAGGCATTACCCAAAACAGTACAACCAGATAAATAAAAGGTGTAATGGCTGTATGAAGAAAACATGTGATCATAAGCGCCGTTGCGCCTATGGCAAAGCCATAAATCATATAGATCAGGATCTCTTTTCCTACAATCCCCAATAGCATAGCTGCTGTCCAGGGCTGTTTACAGATAACCCATGCAATGTCATATAAAATTCCGCCACATAAACCAACCACCATGCTGACAAGCGCTATACTCACAATTTTGGCCATGATGATCTGGCTCCTGCTGCTTCTTGATGTAAAAACAAAGGTGGCTGTTTTCAGGTCAAATTCTTCCCCTAAACTCTTTGCCGCCAAAAACATGATCAGAATACTTGCAAAGTTTCCAAAAAATGCGATCACATTGTGTACCCCAAAACTATCCGGGAACATATATGCACCGTATACCATCCCTCCCCCCATTAAAAATACCATGGCCAGGCCTAACAAGAACTCTCTTTTTCTCAATAGCTTTGCTGATTCCAGTAATGTAATGCTCATTGTCTTTTTCATAACTGTGATTCTCCTTTCGCTTTAATCACATTATAGGCGTTTGCGAAACGCCAGAACCCGCATAAATACGGGATTCTTTTTGTCACAAAATAAAACAACTCCTCACTGGTTTGTGGTAAAATTGAGATGTCCAGT
>CAJTVD010000065.1:0-94 GCA_910579495.1 uncultured Lachnospiraceae bacterium | reverse complement strand
TTGCCAAAATAAATTTGATAACGATAAATATGAGTTTCTTTCCATACTCGATGAAACCATCAACCTTGATGAAATTGTTCCGGTGTCTTTCATT
>CAJTVD010000064.1 GCA_910579495.1 uncultured Lachnospiraceae bacterium | reverse complement strand
ACGGTAACTATGCGGCTTTCAGCCACTTTCACGGCTGTGCCGTGAATAATATAGGATAATTTGTCTGCCACAACGAACAATATTCTTATGGAAAATTATAGGAATACGGACAATATTACAAATGATATAGGAGATATCATTCTTTCGGCACAACAGACTGCGTATAAGACAGTTGATGCGATTTTATTACAAAGAAACTGGCTGATTGGTAAACGTATTGCAGAAGAGGAGTTAGACGGAAAAAACAGATCGGAAATATATGGTGTAGAGATAATTAAAAAGTTGTCAATAGAACTAACAGAAAAATATGGAAAAGGTTATACGAAAACCAATTTATATAGCTTTTATTTATTCTATAAAGAGTATAAAGACATTTTCCACCCAATGAGTGGAAAATCCAGTATGTTGTTATCTTGGACACATTATAGAATATTACTTCAGGTACATGATATTAAGGCTCGCGCCTGGTATGAAAAGGAAGCGTATGGGCAGACTTGGAGTACGAAAACTTTGCAAAGAAATATCAATACGCAGTATTATTACCGCCTGTTGCAGTCGCGGAATAAAAGCGCTGTAGAATCTGAGATGAAAGATAAAACTCTGGATTATCAAAATGATAAGTTAGAGTTTTTAAAGAATCCGATCATTGCTGAATTTATGGGACTGTCTTCCAATACAGACATGACGGAAAATGATTTGGAAACAGCGATTCTTAATAATCTCCAAAAATTTTTAATGGAGCTTGGAAAGGGCTATGCTTTTGTGGCAAGGCAGCAACATATTCATACGGAGAAAGAAGATTACTACATTGATTTGGTGTTTTATAATTATATCTTAAAATGCTTTGTGCTTATTGATTTGAAGACAAATAAGATAATGCACCAAGATGTGGGGCAGATGGACATGTATGTCCGTATGTATGATGAATTAAAAAAAAGAGACGACGATAATCCTACAATCGGGATTGTGCTCTGTGAAGAAACGGATGAGGATATTGCGAGATATTCTATTCTTCATGGCAATGAACAGCTATTTGCATCCAAATATAAATTGTATTTACCGGATGAGGATGAACTGAGGCGGGAAATCAGCAGACAGAAAGCAATTTTCCAGCTACAGCAAAAGGAGAAAGCTGCTTTGGGTACATCCAATGGATAAGGAGGGCTTGGTATGTCAGGCAACAAAGAAATGATTATAGAAAAATACAAAGATACACAGGAAGAATACAGGGCAACAGCGTCCCGGTATTCAGGGCCTGGATAATGTGGAAGGAAGAGTGGGGGATGCCACAAAATTAGAGGATATCCCGGATAATTGTTTTGATGTTGTTTTATGTTTAGGCCCAGTTTATCACTTGCCGCCTGACGGAAGGGAGCTAGTATTTGCTGAGTGCAGCCGTATATGTAAAAACGGCGGGATTGCCGCCTTTGCTTATATCAACCGGGTCGGGCTGTATGCAGGGGCTTGTGTGCATGATAAACTCCGTGAAAATTATCCCAGTGAAAAAGCCAATGAAGCTGTATTAAAGTTAGGTACTGACGATCTGAGGCCGGATTTGTTTTTCTTTACAATGCCAGAAGAAATAGAGGCTGTGGCTGAGAACCATGGTTTCTTAAAAATTAAAAATTTAGGGACCGACTTTTTTGTAACTGCCAGTATTATAGACGCTATGGATGATGAAAGATTTGAAATAATGAAACCGCTTCTGGATGGGATGGCTTCCCATGAATCCTGTACAGGAATGGCTAACCATGCGATATTGGTATGTAAAAAACCATAGATTCCCCAAATAACATTTGACAAGAAATGCTGGCAGTGGTATCCTAAACTTACTTACCGCTTAGAATCCAATTAAATGAATATGCAGGTGACCTGTCTGTGGAAATGCCATGGACGGGTTTTTTTGCGCTGCTTCATGCGGCAGATTGGATGGTAAGAATGAAAGAAAAAAATAAAAGGCATAAGAAAACAGCCAATACCTTTATCATGAAACCCATTGCGGCAAAGGTATTTATTTTACTGGCGGCAGCCTTTTTGGCTGTGGGAGTGGCTACGCCTGTATACGGAGGGGAACCTGCTGGCAAAACAGTTACCACGGACATATACCACAGGCATATAGGAAATGCATCCGTCCTTGGCGGCTGTTATAACGTCCCGGTCCCACATGTGCACCAGGGGGACAAAATAAACGGCGGGGCCTGTTTTGCCCAGCCTGTCCCACATGAACACAAAGGAAGTGCCAGCGCTGGCGGCGGATGCTATACCAAAGAGGTAAGGCATAAACATGTAGGAAACAGTACAAATGGCGGAGCCTGTTATGAGCCTGTACGGCATGGTGCCCATACGGATACCTGCTATGAATCCGGCAGATGCACCCGCACCTATACCAAAGGGGCGGTGGTGGAGACTTTCGAGGACACCTGTTTCCGGCATCAGAAGACAGCCCACGAAAAAGCGGAGGGGATTGCTTCCCATAGTGCCTGCGGATTAGGGGAAGAAAAAATTTACCTTCAATATTGTAAGCAATGCGGTTTCATGCCCTATACCTGGCATGACTATACAAAAAAGACCTGTGGCAGGGAAGAAAATGATATTGTAGGGTACCGCTTAAGCTGTGGAAAAGGGGAGGGGCAGGTAGAAAGATATGAAACATCCTGTGGATACCAGCAGGGGAGCGTGGAATCCTACCAGCTCACCTGTAATAAAACTACAGATGGCTACCGCATAGGCTGTGGTTTAAGGGAGGATCAGCCCTGCGGCAGGCTGGTGGTGTCCTATGAACCCCAGGACAATGGGACGAAAGCCGTCTTAAGGGCCAGGGTGGAGGATTTGTCAGGTGGAAAACTGGTTTTAAGCGGAAACCCATATCTTTGGAAGGACCAGGGCGGGAATGTGCTGGGAACCGGAGACAGCCTTACAGTGAAGGAAAACGGAAATTATTCAGTAAAGGTATCTTTGGAAAACAAGGATGTGGATGAGTCCGGGCTTCATTGCAGCATACTGGTGGAAGGGATAGTGAAACCCACTGCGCCCCCTACCGCAACGCCCACACTTAAGCCTACGTCGACGCCCACGCAAAGGCCCACGGCAACACCTACGCAGAATCCAACAGCAACGCCGACACAAAAGCCAACAGCCACGCCTACGCAAAGACCTACGTCGACGCCTACGCAAAGACCTACGGCGACGCCTACGCAGAATCCAACAGCCACGCCGATACAAAAGCCTACAGCCACGCCCACGCAAAGGCCAACAGCAACGCCTACGCAGAGGCCAACAGCAACGCCGACACAAAAGCCTACGGCCACGCCCACGCAAAGGCCAACAGCAACGCCTACGCATAAGCCCACGGCGATGCCTACACAAAGTCCTACAGCAACGCCGACGTTAAAACCTACGGCGACGCCTACGCATAAGCCCACAGCGGCACCAACATTAAAGCCTACGGTAAAACCTACGGCAATGCCATCGTTAAAGCCCACAGCAACACCGGCAGTAGAACCCACAGCGACGCCGGGAGCAGGAGCTACCGTAACACCCACAGTACAGCCTTCTGCGTCTCCTACGGCAACGCCTGATGCCAAACCGGCTACAACTCCGGCTACAGGTGAAAATGGTAGTGGTGGAAATAACCCGGACAATGATAATGCCAGCCCTCCGGTAGCAGGGAACCCATCGGATGGGGGACCATCAGAAGGGGAGGAAAATGACTTTGGGAATGTGGGAGAAAATGAAGCAGGCCATGGATCCGGGAACAGCCCGTCCGGCGGAAATGAAAATAATCTTACAGAAGGGATGCCGGAGGGAGATAATAATATAGGAAATGAAGCATCCGGCGAAGAAGCCGGAGAAAACAGCGGAGAGGGGAATCTGGATGGAGACGGGCCGGGAAGCGGGACAGGAATAGGAAATTCCGGTAACCTGGCAAAGGACAGCCTGATGGCGGACTCTCACAACAATGGGGAGGAAGTATCTGGTTTTGGGCCGGAAGGGCAGCATCCAATCATAAAGGAAACGCATTCAGTAAAGGCGCAGGAAAGCGAAGCTTCCCAGGATATCAAATATCAGGTGAAGAAAAAAGGGCTATTCTGGAAAATAGCGGCACTTTTCCAGCATCCGGCGGTAAGGATTATCACCATAACCATAGGGACTCTGTTAACATTGGCAGGAGGTTTTTTCTTTCTTTTTTATTTAAGGCACAGCGTAAAAGTTTATAATGACGATGGGGAAGGCAGGATGGTTTATCTTGGGCGATATTTGCTAAACAGGGAAGAAAACGGATATGTGCTTCGGGTTACAGAAGCCATGGAGGAAGAATCTTACACGGACAGGTACGCCATAAAGCCAGGCATTTTCCTTGTTGGAAAAAAAGAAGGGGAGGAACTTATGGTAGTAAAAGGAGAGGACAGGGTTTTGGTTGCATTCAGCAGGGAAATGATTGTTGTTATCTAAAAATTTTAGAGGATTTTGCTTGCCAGGAATAAGAGTCTGTGATACAATATCCCTCGGTGACAAACAAGTGTCCGCAACACAAGAACAAATGGCAGTCCGGCAGAGGATTAAGGTGCAGGTGATGGGAAGCAGATATTTTGTGGTGAAGGAACAGGCGGTGCCGGAGGTACTTTTGAAAGTGGTGGAAGCCAAAAAGCTCCTTGACACGGGCAGGGTCCATACGGTCAATGAAGCGGCGGACCAGGTGGGAATCAGCCGAAGTTCTTTTTACAAGTACAAAGATGATATTTTTCAGTTTCATGATAATTCACAGGGAACTACGATCACGCTGACTTTTCAGATGGAGGACGAGCCTGGGCTTTTATCAGATGTACTGAAAATTGTGGCTGAATTTGGGGCAAATATTCTGACAATTCACCAGAGCATTCCCATAGATGGTGTTGCCTCCTTAAGCCTGAGTGTCCAGGTATTGCCCACTACAGGGAACGTCTCAGAAATGCTTGGCACGATGGAACGTCAGAAAGGCGTGAGAAACGTTAAAATATTAGCAAAAAAATAATAAAAACAGCCTCCTGCCCGGAGGATACCAGGGCATTTGCGGGCGCATATTGTAAGCGGCCGCAAATGCACCTGGGGCAGAAAGGGCAGATGTGGGGCTGATAGGAGGAAAAATGATTCAGGTAGCGGTAATGGGATACGGCACGGTAGGCAGCGGCGTAGTAGAAGTAATTGAAAAGAATAAGGAAGAAATCAACAAGAAGTCCGGCGAAGAGATTTCTATAAAGTATATACTGGATCTGCGGGATTTCCCCGGAGACCCTTATGGTGATAAGGTGGTCCATGATGTGGAGCAGATTTTAAATGATCCTGAAATTAAAATCATATGTGAAACCATGGGCGGCTTAAAACCTGCCTACGATTTTACCAAAAGGGCGCTCCTTATGGGAAAGAGTGTCTGCACTTCCAACAAGGAACTGGTAGCTGCCCATGGGCCGGAGCTGATTGCCATTGCCCATGAGAATAAATGCAATTATCTTTTTGAGGCAAGCGTAGGGGGAGGCATTCCCATTATCCGTCCTTTAAATTATTCCCTTACGGCAGAGAAGATAGACGCCATCACGGGCATTTTAAACGGGACGACCAATTATATCCTCACTAAAATGGAAAGAGAGGGCGCAGATTTTGAGAGTGTGCTGAAGGAAGCCCAGGAAAAGGGATATGCAGAAAAGAATCCGGAGGCGGATGTGGAGGGGTACGATGCCTGCCGGAAAATCGCTATTCTTTCCTCCCTTATGTGCGGCAGGCATGTCAGGTATGAGGATATTTATACAGAAGGGATTACCAAGATTACAGCCGCTGATTTTGCCTATGCAGGGGCAATGGGAAAGACCATCAAGCTTCTTGCCCAGAGTAAAGAGGAAGATGGGAAGCTGTACGCAATGGTAGCGCCCTTTATGATTGATGGGGAACACCCGCTTTCTATGGTGAATGACGTATTTAATGCAGTATGTGTCCATGGGAATATGCTGGGCGATTCCATGTACTATGGAAGAGGGGCCGGAAAGCTTCCCACTGCCAGCGCAGTGGTTTCCGATGTGGTGGACTGTGCCAGGCATTTGGGCAAAGTGATCATGTGCTTCTGGGAAGAAGGGAATGTAGCCCTTACAGGAATTGAACAGGCAAAGCGCAGGTTTTTTGTGCGTGTGGCACAGGAGAATGAGAGGAAGGCCTTAGAAATATTTGGGAAGGCCAGTGTTGTGGAAGCAGGTGTACCCGGAGAATTTGCCTTTGTGACAGAGGTTATGCCGGAAAAGGAATTTAATGAAAAAGCAAATGAGACGGGAATTATCAGCCGTATCCGCATGGAATAAAAAGAGTGGCAGATGGAAGTGTGATAATATCCCTGCCGGACATTTAATTATCTGGCAGGGAAGGAAAGAGGAAGTAAATTGATGGCGGGTAAGAAATATGTGGTAGTGCTTGGGGATGGCATGGCGGACGAACCCATAGAAGTGCTGGGAGGGAAGACCCCCCTGGAATATGCGGATACCCCTGCTTTGGATAGGTTAAGCAGGCTTTCCGAGATTGGGCTGGTACATACGATTCCGGAGGGAATGAAACCGGGTTCCGATACGGCGAACCTTTCCGTGCTGGGTTATGACCCAAAGGTATATTATTCCGGCCGTTCTCCCCTGGAGGCGTTGAGTATCGGTGTACCTATGAAGGATACCGATGTAGCCCTGCGGTGTAATCTTGTGACCATTTCCGGGGATGAGGTTCCTTTTGGGAAGAAAACCATTATTGACCACAGTGCAGATGAGATCAGTACTCAGGATAGTGGTGTTTTGCTGGAAGCGGTGAGAAGGGAACTGCAAAAGGATGATTTTCAGTTTTATACGGGAACCAGCTATCGCCACTGCCTGATTTGGGGCAGGGGAGAAGTTATGGAGCTTACCCCGCCTCATGATGTGCTGGGACAGGAAATCGGTCCTTATATTCCGCCGGAGCCGTTCCTCCATATGATGAAGAAAAGCTATGACATCCTGGCAGACCATCCTCTTAATATAGAAAGAAAACAAAAAGGGCTCCATCCAGCTAACTGTTGCTGGTTCTGGGGAGCGGGGACGAAGCCAGCGCTGGCTTCCTTTGAAGAAAAGACAGGGTGCCGGGGCATGATGGTATCGGCAGTGGATCTTCTAAAAGGCATTGCCGTGGGCGCTGGCATGGGCGTGGCGCATGTGGATGGAGCCAACGGCGGCCTGCACACCAACTATGAAGGCAAGGTGCAGGCGGCGCTTTCGGCGCTTGATAGTGGATATGATTTTGTCTATATCCATGTGGAAGCCCCCGATGAAATGGGGCATCAGGGAAGTGTGGAGAGGAAAGTACAGGCCATTGAATATTTGGACAAAAGGGTGATTGGGCCTTTGGCGCTGGCTCTTTCTAATAAGGGGATGGCATACCGGCTGCTGGTTATGCCGGACCACCCAACCCCCATAAGGGTGAGGACCCACACTGCTGGCAATGTTCCTTATCTTTTGTATGACAGTGTATTGCAGGAAAGCCATAGTTGGAATTATAATGAAAAAGAAGCGGAAGCAAGCGGCAATTTTATTCCTTTGGGGCATACAATAGTTAATAAGCTGCTTGAAAAGTGAACAAAATCATCAGCCTGCCTTTCGAAACTGGCAGGTATGGAAGAAAGGCTTGGTTATTACAATGAGAAAAGTAGTGAAATTTGGCGGCAGCTCCCTTGCCAGCGCAGAACAGTTCGTGAAGGCGGGAGACATCATCCGGGCAGATGGGGAGAGGCGCTTTGTAGTCCCTTCCGCACCGGGGAAAAGATTCCCCAAAGACGAAAAGGTGACAGACATGCTTTATGCCTGTTACCATCTGGCAGAGGAAGGGAAGGATTTTCAAAAAGAGCTTGGGGCGATTGCTTCCCGTTATCAGGAAATCATAGACGGGCTGGCGCTTTCTATTTCCCTGGATAAAGAATTTGAGGCCATGGAGAAAAATTTCCGGGAAAAGGCGGGGGAGAATTATGCCGCTTCCAGAGGCGAATATTTAAACGGCATTGTAATGGCAGCTTACCTTGGTTTTGCCTTTGTGGACGCTGGGGAGGTGATCCGGTTTACGGATAAAGGGGAGTTTGATTCGGAGCTTACCAACCAGTTGCTGGGAGAGAAGCTGAAAACCATGGAAAATGCCGTTATACCGGGATTTTATGGAGCCTATGGGGACGGGCGTGTGAAAACTTTTTCCAGAGGCGGCTCTGACATTACAGGCTCTATTGTGGCAAGGGCTGTGAAAGCTGATGTTTATGAAAACTGGACGGATGTATCCGGATTTTTGGTGGCGGATCCCAAAATCATTGAAAATCCCGAAGGGATTGACACCATCACTTACAGGGAACTGCGGGAGCTTTCCTATATGGGAGCCAGTGTGCTTCATGAGGATGCTATTTTCCCGGTGAGAAGGGAAGGGATTCCTATTAACATCCGCAACACCAACAAACCGCAGGATGAGGGAACCTGGATTGTGGAAAGCACCTGCCAGAAATCCAAATATACCATAACAGGGATTGCAGGCAAGAAGGGCTTTTGTTCAGTGAATATTGAAAAAGCCATGATGAATATGGAGATCGGTTTTGGCAGGAAAGTGCTGCAGGCTTTTGAGGACAGCGGCATTTCCTTTGAACATGTGCCGTCGGGCATCGATACCATGACAGTGTTTGTCCATCAGGACGAATTTATGGATAAGGAACAGAAAGTGGTTTCCGCAATCCACAGGCTGGCAGACCCGGACGGGATCGACATTGAAGGCGACCTTGCCCTGGTGGCTGTGGTTGGGCGCGGGATGAAGTCCACAAGAGGGACTGCGGGGCGTATTTTTTCCGCCCTTGCCCATGCCAATGTGAATGTAAAGATGATAGACCAGGGTTCCAGTGAGCTTAACATTATTATCGGCGTGGCGGATGAGGATTTTGAAACGGCAATCAAAGCAATCTATGACATATTTGTGGTTTCCCAGCTATAACATGGGAAAAGGCTTTGGCATTTCCCCGGAAATTCCGGAAAAATTTAGAAAAGCATATTGACAAATTGAAAGGATTGTACTAAAATAGTTTTTGTTGCAGATGATAGCAACAGATGTGCGCTTAGCTCAGCTGGATAGAGCGTTTGGCTACGGACCAAAAGGTCGGGGGTTCGAATCCTCTAGCGCACGTAAATTTTAGGGAGGCGCAAATGCTTATAAAAGAGGCATTTACGCCTTTTTCTTTATCATAAGGGCAGTTCGCGGAGCGTGCTGCCCGTTGTTTCATGTTGGAAAACTTTGCCCTGAAGCAGTTTTGCAGGCTGGGAAAAGGAGACAGATAAGGGCAGCAGGTAATATAGTTTTAAGATGTCTTAATAAAAAATTTACAGATAATTCCAAATATATGTGCTAAAATGGTTTTGCCATATCATGTAAATGGGTAAACTATACACAAAAGAAAGGTGAGGATAAGATACGGTGAAAGCATTGATAAAAGAATTCAAGGAATTTGTATCAAGAGGCAATGTAATGGACATGGCAGTGGGTGTCATTATCGGCGGCGCTTTTACTGCCATTGTAAATTCTTTGGTCGGGGATATTATGATGCCGCTGCTTTCCCTGCTCACAGGGGGCTTTGATTTTACTTCTCTGTGCATTGTATTGGGGGAAGGGGAAGGCGCGGCGACTTTTAATTACGGTGCCTTTATCGCCGCGGTGGTGAATTTCTTCCTGATTGCCATAGTAATATTTATCCTGGTCAAAGTACTGAACAAAGTGGCAAGGAAGAAACCTGCACCGCCTGCGCCTGTGACCACGAAAACCTGCCCTTTTTGCAGGGAGAAGATTGCCATTGAGGCAATAAGGTGCCCCCACTGCACATCTGAGCTTGGGGAAGGGATGATGGCAGACGGAAGCGGCGAAAAATGAAAGAAGCATTAGGTTTACAGAAAAAAATAGCGGCAGTAAACGACCTGACCGGCTATGGAAGGTGCGCACTCACTGTTTCCCTGCCGGTTATTTCCCATATGAAAATACAGTGCTGCCCTGTACCCACCTCTGTTTTGTCCAATCACACAGGCTATCCGGAATACTTTTTTGACGATTATACAGAAAAGCTCCCGGCGTATTTTGGCATGTGGAAAAAGCTGGGGCTTTCATTTGACGGCATCATGACAGGCTTTTTGGGTTCCCAGGAACAGATTGGCATAGTGGAGGAATTTATCAGGCAGTTTGCAGGGGAGGATACCCTGGTGATTGTTGACCCGGTAATGGGCGACCATGGGACGATTGCGCCCACCTACACAGAGGAAATGTGCCGGGAAATGAGGCGGCTGGTTTCTTTGGCTGATATTATCACGCCCAACCTTACAGAGGCCTGCCGGCTGACAGATACTCCTTATAAGGAAAAGGGCTGGAAGAAAGCGGAGCTGTCCGCCCTGGCGGGAAAGCTGGGGGGGCTGGGGCCGGGAAAAATTGTAATTACCGGTATTCCCCAGGGGGAATTTATGGGGAATTATGTACACCAGGAAGGAAGGCAGCCCGCCCTTTTCAGGACCCACAAAGAAGGGGAAGAGCGGTGCGGCACAGGGGATCTGTTTGCCTCCATTGTGGCGGCGGATGCGGTAAATGGGGTGGCTTTTGCCCGTTCCGTAAAAAAAGCGTCGCTTTTTGTAAAAAAGTGTATTGTAAAATCTATGGAGATGGGGATACCCCAAAAGAACGGCGTATGTTTTGAGGAAATCCTGCACCTGTTAAAGCCTTAGGGCATAGAGGTAAAAATGAAGCGTTTTCTGAACTGTTTGTTTAAAATTATATTCAGCAGGACGCTGGTTATCCTGTTGATGGTGGTTGCGCAGATTCTGGCACTGCTGGGGAGCTTTATCGGCGTAAAAAGCGCTTACCCTTATATCTGGCAGTGTATGTACCTGCTGGGTGCATTTTTGATAATATATATTATCAACAGGGATGAGCCTACAGATTTCAAGATGACCTGGATCATCCTGGTCTGCCTGTTTCCTGTATTGGGGGCTTTGATTTATGTGTTTGTGATGGGGAATTTCGGCGGCATTGGCTTAAAGGCAAAGCTGGGCAGGCGCATGGAAGAGACAAAGGGGCTTCTGGGAACCAATAAGGAGACACAGGAGGCGCTGAAAGACTGTCCGGCGTCTTTCCGGGGATTTGCGCATTACATGGAGCATACAGCGGGGTTCCCTACCTACCACAATTCTTCTGTGGTGTATTACCCCCTGGGGGAGGATAAGTTTGCCGACCTGAAGGAAGAGCTGAAAAAGGCAGAGCGGTTTATTTTTCTGGAGTATTTTATTATTGAACGGGGCACTATGTGGGACGCAGTGCTGGAAATCTTGAAGGAAAAGGTAAAAGAAGGGGTGGAAGTAAGGGTGATGTACGACGGCATGTGCTCTATTATGCTGCTTCCCTACCAATATCCCAGTGAGCTCCAAAGCTATGGGATCAGGGCCAAGATGTTTGCGCCCATTGTGCCTTTTTTGTCCACCACCCAGAATAACCGCGACCACAGGAAAATTGTGGTGATTGACGGGAAGGTGGCATTTACCGGAGGGGTTAACCTTGCAGATGAATATATTAATGAAGTAAAACGGTTCGGCCACTGGAAGGATGTGGCAGTGAAGATCACCGGGGATGCGGTCAGGAGCTTTACGGTGATGTTTTTGCAGATGTGGAACGTGTCGGAGTGGGGGGAGGAGGACTACCAGGCATACCTGAGGGATATAGTGTTTGAGACGCCCCTGTTCCATGACGGTTTCGTGGTCCCTTACGGGGAGACTCCCACCAGGAGCACAGAGGTTGGAAAAAAGGTGTACGAATCTATGATACAGCGTGCTTCCGGATACGTACACATGATGTCACCTTATTTTATTGTGGACAGGGAATTTCTGGAAACTATGCGCTATGCTTCCCGCCGGGGGGTGGAGGTAGCCATGATCCTGCCCAGTATCCCTGACAAAAAGGTGGCATACTACATTGCCCGGACCTTTTACCCCGAGCTTTTGGCAGCGGGGGTGAAGGTTTATGAGTATCTCCCGGGCTTTATTCATGCAAAGGCTTTTGTGGCAGACGGCGAGTGCGCTGCTGTTGGGACGATTAACCTGGATTACCGGAGTTTTTACCATCACTTTGAGTGTGGTGCCTGTTTCTTTGGAAACCTGGTGGTGGCAAAGGTAGAAGAGGATTTTCAGGAGACTTTGAAAAAATGCCGGGAGGTTACACCGGACTATTACAAAAGGCTGCCCCTTTACCAGAAAATAGTGGGCAGGATCTTCCGGCTTGCTGCCCCACTTATGTGATTTCCTTTGGCGGCTGTTATGGCCCAAAGGATTATGAAGCTGATACAGTTTTAAGGAAGGGAATGGAAGTGGTTTTATGAAGGGGATTTTATATGATGCAACAAAAGTAAAGGTGTGCCAGGCTTTTTATGCAGTCTGTGATTATGCGGGGCTCCAGGGAGAATGGGCTGATAAACTCTGGATGGATATCCTCTCCCGGAGGGAGCTTTATGAAGAACTGGTCTATTATATCGAACACCATACATTCCTGGATAAACTGAAAGTCCGGGGCTATTCCCTGTGCGACCTGTATGTGTGGCAGATGAACCGATACAACCTGATCAAGGACACAGGTAAAAATCCCAGGACCTGTAATAAAGAAAAAATGGCCATGCAGGCATTCCGGTCCATGGCGGATCTTCTTGCGGATCCGGAGGATTATGGGAAAAGGCTGGAATATGGACAGGGAACAGACAGGCTTTAAGGTTCTTGGTACATATGCCGCAGGCGGTATGGGGCTGGGCACAGGCAAAAGCAGGGTGGTGTTGGCGGTGAAAGGAGGCATGGATGACAAAAAAGGAATTTTTACTGGAACTGCAGCGGGTATTAAACGGCAGGATAGGAAGCAGGGAAGCGGCTAACTATGTTTCTTATTACCAGGAATACATTGAAATAGAAGTGCGCAAGGGCAGGAATGAGGAAGAGGTTACAAAAGAGCTTGGAAGCCCCAGGCTGATCGGAAAGAATGTGGCGGACGTTTTTGAGCAGAAGGCCAGGAAAGAACTTCGCAGCAAAGCGTTTTTGGAATATAAGGATAAGTTCTGCCAATATGGCGCTATTTTGGGGCGGAAGTGTGCAGTGCTGTGCAGGCAGGCGGCGGGAAGGGCGAAAGGATGGTTTGGCAGGCTCTGATGGTTTGCCGCCGGGAAGAGGGCATTGAAGGCAATGTAAAAGCCTGTCAGCATATGACAGGCCTCTACAGGGGAGTATAAATAGTTAATATAAGGGTTGCAAATAGGAATTGAAGGGTATTCCTGTTTACAAAATATATTATAGCTCATAATTATATATTATGCAATGTTTATATAGTACAAAAGTACTATGTAAATTTTGTACGATTTTTGTGCATGTTGAATAAAAAATAGGTACTAAAGTACTAGGAATGAGAAAGAATAAAAGATTGGAAAAAAGAAATAATACTCCTGTAACCTAATGAATCAGGAGGAATTGAAAATGTCAAAGAATGATTATCAGAACAGCAACAACCAGAACAACCAGAACCAGGAGAACAAATCCAGCCAGAACAGCCAGAATAGCCAGAAGAACAGTTCTTCTAATTCTTCTAACTGCAAAGACAGCAAAAAGAACAACCAGTTCTAAATGTCCTAAATGGTTTTGGAGAAAAGGCGTCCTTCCCGGGCGCCTTTTTGCTGATAAGAAAAACTTATAATCCCTATAATAAATATTGATTTTACTTATGGTCACCTTTTGGATATAATCAAATGGTAAAAAGCGGATGGGAAGCCGCTGCCAGGTGGAGATCATATAGGCAGTTTAAGGCGCGGCGGATGGGAGGTTAAAATGGTTAAGGCAGTAGTAGGAGCTAACTGGGGCGATGAAGGAAAAGGTAAGATAACGGATATGCTGGCACAGCAGGCGGATATCATTGTGCGTTTTCAGGGGGGAGCCAACGCAGGGCATACCATTGTGAATAATTATGGGAAATTTGCCCTGCACACATTGCCCTCGGGTGTGTTTTACAGCCACACCACCAATGTGGTGGGCAATGGGGTGGCGCTGGATATCCCCCTGCTTTTTAAGGAGATTAAGAGCATTACAGACAGAAATGTGCCTGCGCCCCAAATACGTGTGTCCGACAGGGCGCAGATGGTGATGCCTTACCATATCCTGCTGGACCAGTACGAGGAGGAGCGGTTAGGGGGGAAATCCTTTGGTTCTACCAAGTCTGGGATAGCGCCTTTTTATTCTGATAAATACGCAAAGATTGGTTTTCAGGTGAGCGAGCTTTTTGAGGAAGAGGTTTTAAAGGAAAAGGTATTAAGGGTATGTGAGCAGAAAAATGTGATGCTGGAGCACATGTACCACAAGCCCCTGATTGATCCCGGGGAGCTGCTGGGAACCCTCCACAGCTACCGGGAGATGGTGGCACCTTATGTATGTGATGTATCTGCCTATCTGGATAAGGCGCTGAAGGAAGGGAAGACGGTCCTGCTGGAAGGGCAGCTTGGTACCTTGAAGGACACGGATCACGGGATTTATCCCATGGTAACCTCTTCTTCTACCTTAGCGGCCTATGGCGCTATTGGCGCGGGTATACCGCCCTATGAGATTAAGGAGGTCATCACTGTCTGCAAGGCTTATTCCTCGGCAGTGGGGGCAGGAGCCTTTGTATCGGAGATCTTCGGGGAGGAAGCGGATGAGCTGCGGCGCAGAGGCGGCGACGGCGGGGAATTTGGCGCTACCACCGGGCGTCCCAGGCGGATGGGGTGGTTTGACTGTGTGGCTTCTAAGTACGGCTGCAGGCTGCAGGGGGCTACGGACGTGGCCTTCACTGTGCTGGATGTGCTGGGGTACCTGGATGAGATCCCGGTGTGCATCGGCTATGAAATTCAGGGAGAAGTGACCAGGGATTTCCCTGTAACCTGTAAACTGGAAAAGGCAAAGCCGGTTCTCACCAGGCTGCCCGGATGGAAGTGCGAAATCCGGGGAATCAGAAAGTATGAAGAACTGCCGGAGAATTGCCGCAGGTATGTGGAATTTATTGAAGGGCAGATTGGGTATCCTATCACCATGGTTTCTAACGGGCCAGGCAGGGAAGATATTATTTACAGACAAAGCCCCTTAAAAAAATAAAAACTAAGAAGGCTCCCCTTTGCAGGTAGGATAGAACTGGCTGCAGAGGGGAGCTTTTTAAGCCAAGGATGCTGGTGCCCCATGCAAAAGACGGAAAACGGTATCTGTATGACATTTTGAGGACAAAAAAAGAAACGGGCAAGCCGCCTGGGCAAAAAATGCAGCTTGCAAAGAGCCATGTCTGTTGATACAATAAATCGTAGTTTATTCCCTGGGCAGGTATACAGCCGGAAAATGGGCAGCTTTGGGAAAACATCAAAAGGGACCAGGAGCAGGCAGGGAAAATGAATAAACGGAATTATGCAAAAGAACTGGATGAAATATTGAAGGATACGGGCAATAAAGGAAAGAAACTGTTCCTCCATAGCTGCTGTGCACCCTGCAGCAGTTATGTCCTTGTCTATCTGAGAAGCTTTTTCCGGATAACGGTATTTTATTATAATCCCAATATTACGGAGCGGGAAGAGTATGGCAGGCGTGTGGCAGAGCAGAAACGCCTGGTCAGGGAACTGAACAGGCAGGCGGAAAACAGTGGGGATGCTTTTGGGATAGAAGTGATTGAGGGGGAGTATCAAAGGGACCTGTTTTTCCAGAAGGTGAAAGGCCTGGAGCAGTGCCCGGAGGGCGGGGAGCGGTGTTTTGCCTGCTATCATCTGCGGCTTATGGAAACGGCAAAGAGGGCAAAGGAGGCGGGAGCCGGCTTTTTCACCACAACCCTTACGATCAGCCCCCTGAAAAATGCGGCGAAGATCAATGAAATCGGCGAAGCGCTTTCCGGTGAATATGGGGTGGCTTTCCTTCCGTCTGATTTTAAGAAGAAGGATGGGTATAAGCAGTCGGTGGAACTGTCTAAAGAGTATGGGCTGTACAGACAGGATTACTGTGGCTGCGTTTTTTCCCAAAAGGAAAGGCTGGCACGCCCTTCCACCCATAAAACCTGCGCCAATATTTGACAGCGGCAGCAGTATGTTTTACAATACAAATGATATAAAAACCAATCGCCGTCTGCCTGGTTGTCCAGGTGAATCCTTCAAAAGGCAGGAGGTGAAGCTTAGAAGCCACGTGGGCAGTTACGGAACAGGAGAATAAGTATGAAAAAGTTTTTGGATTTGATCTCGGAGGAAATGCAAAATGCATTTGGGGCGGCAGGTTATGATGCCAGCCTCGGGAAGGTAACCCTCTCCAACCGTCCCGATTTATGTGAATATCAGTGTAATGGCGCTATGGCGGGAGCAAAGCTGTACAAAAAGGCTCCCCTTATGATTGCCAGGGATGTAGCGGAAAAATGTGGGGGCAGCCAGGTATTTGCCAGTGTGGAAGCGGCAGCTCCCGGGTTTTTGAATATTAAGTTAAGGGAAGCCTTTGTGGCGGGCTATTTAAACCACATGGGCACCTCCCCGAAATTTGGCCTGGAGATGCCGGAAAAGCCCATGAAGATTATCGTGGACTACGGCGGGGCCAATGTGGCAAAGTCCCTTCATGTAGGCCATCTGCGTTCCGCCATTATCGGTGAGAGCGTCAAGCGGATTGCCAGGTATGCCGGGTATGAAGTGATTGGGGACATCCATATGGGGGACTGGGGGCTGCAGATTGGCCTGGTGATCACTGAGCTTCAGGAAAGAGACCCCTCCCTGCCCTATTTCGATGAGTCATTTCAGGGAGAATATCCCACAAAGGCTCCCTTTACCATCGCAGAACTGGGGGAAATTTATCCCACTGCCAGCGAAAAGTCCAAAGCGGATGAGGCTTACAAAGAACGCGCCTTAGAAGCGACCACTAAGCTGCAAAAGGGTGTCCGCGGCTACAGGGCTTTGTGGCGTCATATTATGGATGTGTCCGTCCCGGACCTTAAGAAAAATTACCACAGCTTACAGGTGGACTTTGATTTATGGAAGGGCGAGTCCGATGTCCAGGAACTGATACCGGGCATGGTAGAATATATGAAAAAGGAGGGCTATGCTTATTACAGCGACGGTGCCCTTGTGGTGGATGTAAAGGAAGAGACTGATACCAAAGAAATCCCTCCCTGCATGATTTTGAAATCAGACGGGGCTTCCCTTTACTTTACCACGGATTTGGCCACTATTGTGGAACGGATGGAGGATTACCATCCGGACAAGATCATTTACCTTACGGATAAGCGGCAGGAACTTTATTTTGAGCAGATGTTCCGCTGCGCAAGGAAGACAAAGCTGGTGGTGCCGGAAACGGAACTTTTGCATATCGGATTCGGCACTATGAACGGAAAGGATGGGAAGCCTTTTAAGACACGCCAGGGCGGGGTGATGTCTTTGTCGCTCCTGGTAAAAGAAATCAATGATGAAATGTACCGGAAGATCACGGAAAACCGCCAGATGGAGGAACAGGAAGCCAGTGATATTGCAAAGGTGGTGGCATTGTCCGCTATCAAGTATGGGGATTTATCCAACCAGGCGTCCAAGGATTATATTTTCGATATAGACAAGTTTACCTCCTTTGAAGGGGACACAGGGCCTTATATTTTGTACACGATTGTCAGGATTAAGTCCATTTTAAGTAAAATACGGGAACAGGGCGGCAGCCTGGAAGGGGCGGCCATCAGGGAAGCGGGCAGCCTGGCTGAGAAAGGGCTGATGCTGGAGCTTGCAGGCTTTAACAGTATGATGGAAAGCGCCTGCCAGGAATCCGCCCCCCATAAGGTGTGTGCTTTTATTTATAGCCTGGCAAATGCTTTTAACCGTTTTTACCATGAAACGAAAATTGTTTCAGAAGAGGATGCAGAGAAAAAATCAGGGTGGATCGCCCTTCTTATTCTCACCAGGGATATTCTGGAAACCTGTATTGACGTGCTGGGATTTGCAGCACCGGAAAGGATGTAAGGGACCATGCAGACAGCGATGGAGTTAAGGAACAAATTAAAAAGTATTGACCACAGGGGATACCCTGCGTATAAGGAACTGCGGGGGCAGTATGACTTTAAGGATTACATGCTTTCCATTGACCATGTGCAGGGGGATCCCTTTGCAGCCCCTTCCCGGCTGTCCGTGTGGGTAAAGGCGGATAAAGCGGGCTTTCCCAAGGAATTTTATGATACCCTTGCCAAGAGGGTCACACTCCAGGACCACCTTACCCGGCTTTTTGGCAGGGAGATTGCAGGGGGCAGCTTTCAGGCGAAAGGCTCCGGCAAGAGCGGGCTGCTAACGGTGTCAAGATGCGGGCAGCAGGTGCTGGAGCGGACAGCCCTTAAGGTAAAGGATGGGGGCGTTACCCTGCGCTTTGAGGCAGGGTTCCCGGCAAACGGCAGGACCATCAACGCCAGGGAGCTGGAAAAAATGCTCTTTGACATTCTGCCAGACAGTGTTAGAAGAAGCCTGTACTATAGCAAGATTGACCAGAATAAGCTTAAGCAGGCAATCTGCCTTTGCGAGGACCAGCAGTATATCCGGGAAAAGTTAGGGGAGCTGTCTTTGTGCGCCTTCGTTGCTGACGGTGCCATCCTGCCAAGGGAGAGTGGCATATCAGAAAGGCCTATGAAGGGGGCGGTTCCTTTCAAATCCCCGGATTCTTTAAGGGTGACTTTAAACCTGCCAAACCAGGGGGCGGTAACAGGCATGGGGATCCCTAAGGGGATCACGCTTTTCGTGGGGGGTGGTTATCATGGGAAATCCACCATTCTCCAGGCTTTGCAAAACGGCGTTTATAACCATATCAAAGGGGACGGCAGGGAGCTTGTGATCTCTGATGCCACGGCCGTAAAACTCCGGGCAGAGGATGGCAGGAGCATTGCCAGTGTGGATATTTCCCCTTTTATCGGCAACCTGCCAAACAAAAAGGACACTGCACATTTTTCCACAGAGGATGCCAGCGGCAGCACTTCCCAGGCGGCAAACCTGATGGAGGGCGTGGAGGCAGGCAGCGGCCTGTTCCTCATTGACGAGGATACCTCTGCCACCAACTTTATGATCCGAGACCAGCTTATGCAGGAGGTGATCTCAGCGGGAGAGGAGCCGATTACGCCCTTTATCTGCCGGGTGAACAGCCTCTACCAGGATCTGGGGATATCCTCCATAATCGTGGCGGGCAGTTCAGGCTCCTATTTCCATGTGGCGGATACGGTGATACAGATGAAGGAATATGTGCCTTACGACATTACCCAAAGGGCGAAAGAGGCGGCAAAGGATTATCCGGCGATGACAGGCAGTGAGGAAGGGTTTCCTGCCTATCTGGATAAAAGGTGCCCCCTGCCGGATATGGGGCTTAAGAAGGACGACCGGATCAAGATCAAGGCCATGGGAACCAGCGAGCTTCTGCTCTCCCGGGAAAGTGTGGAACTGCGGTATTTAGAGCAGTTAAAAGACCAGGAACAGACGGCGGCATTGGCATGGGCTTTAAAATTCGCACAGTTAAAGCTTTTGGATGGAAGGAAATCTTTAAAGCAGGTCGGGGAACTGCTGGAAAAGCAGCTTGATAAGGACGGGCTGGAGAGCCTCTTCGAGCGGGGGGATATTTCCTCGTCCTTAGCAAGGCCGAGAAAGCAGGAAATCCTGGCATGCATTAACCGGTACAGGAAACTGCGTTTTTAGGATACAGAATCAGGCCGTGGGCTTCCCACGGAAAAATCAGGGCTGGCTTTTGCCGGCCCTATTGTTACAATAAGCCGGCCCGCAGAGCGTGTCGGCTTATTGTAACATTCCAAAATTCAAGACATAAAAAATAACCAGACGTATATCTGGTTACCTTCTTAATTACTTTCCATATAATAATACTTCAAAAGCTAACAACAAAAACTTTTAAAAAGCAGATGACGGGAATCGAACCCGCCTCCTCAGCTTGGGAAGCTGATATTCTACCAATGAACTACATCTGCATCACATGAAGAAGTATAGCATAGTTCCTTTAAAAAATCAAGAGGAAATTTAAAAAAATTTTGATGGGATATAGGGCGGAGTCTGCCCCAAATGGGCTTTGCCCCAAGGGAAGGTTTCCTTCGCCTTAATGGACAAGTGCAACGGTGCTTAAAATGCAGGAAGAATTATCAGGATATGTACTCCGCTGGTAATACGTTAGTGTCACACAACCGGCTAAAAGCCCGAAAATGAAGCCTATTTGATTATCAGGGGTTTTTTGTGTGGTGTTGTTTACCTTTTACGGGGCGGGGAAGTAAGGCACGATAATCTCTATCTGCCTTTTATTCAGTCTGTTCAAACCAGTTTTATGGGCGCAATAGGAAAACAAATGAAAAGAAGGCAGAAGTTTTAAACAGTATCCCGGAGTTCCAGATAGGCAATGGATAAGAAATAACTGTTGATTACCTTTTCTCAGGGCAATATAAAAAACCTTTAAAACCAAGGCTTCCAGAATGGAGTATACGGGATTCGAACCCGTGGCCTCAACAATGCGAATGTTGCGCGCTCCCAACTGCGCTAATACCCCATAAAAAAATTATATCACAGAAAACCCATGGATTCAACAAAATAAAATCTAATATCTCAGAAATCGTAACAAATCATAACAGTTAACCTTCCGGCCAAACGCTCACCGGGCCCGGCCATGATCCCGGATGGAATAAAGAGTGTAAAGCCTGGAAACAAAAGTGACAAAAGTGATTGAGAGTATGGCTTTTTCAAGTGATTTAGGGTATAATTATTTGAAAGTTTTTGGTAAGAAACTGGGGGAGGAACTTTTAAGAAATTTGATTCCCGGGAAGTTTAGGGAGCAGTGTATTGCCGTCAGCGGAGAGCTGGCGGTTTTTGCAGAAAAAGCAGGTTAGCTGGCAGGAAAGGGGAATATAGGGTGCAGTATAGAAAGGATAAAAAAGGAAACGACATTTCGCTGTTAGGTTATGGATGTATGCGTTTTACCAAAAAGGGCGCTTCCGTTGACCTTGATAAAGCGGAGAAAGAAATCATGGCGGCCATTGAGGGCGGTGTGAATTATCTTGACACAGCCTATATTTATCCGGGCAGCGAAGCGGCGGTGGGGGAGATCCTTGAACGGAACAGTTGCCGTGGCAAGGTTTACATTGCCACCAAGCTTCCCCATTATCTGATCAAGTCCATGGACGGGGTGGAAAAAACCTTTAGGGAGGAGCTGCGCCGCCTCCGCACCGGCTATATTGACTATTATCTGATGCATATGCTGACAGACCTGGCTACCTGGGAGAAATTGAAAAACCTGGGCGTGGATAAATGGATTGAGGAAAAGCTCAGTTCAGGGCAGATCCGGAATATTGGTTTTTCTTATCATGGCAGCACAGATATGTTCCGGCAGTTGGTGGACGCTTATCAATGGGACTTTTGCCAGATCCAATACAACTATATGGACGAGCATTCCCAGGCAGGGGCGGAAGGGTTAAGGTATGCCAGCAAAAAGGGGCTCCCGGTGATCATCATGGAGCCTCTTCGGGGCGGCCGTCTGGTAAACCTGCTGCCTGAAGCTGCAAAGGAGATTTTCAGGGAAGACCCGCAGGGGCGTGCGCCTGCAGCCCTTGCCTTTAAATGGCTGTATGACCAGCCGGAGGTAACCTGTGTACTGTCCGGGATGAATTCCATGGAAATGGTGGAGCAGAATCTGGCAACGGCTTCCGGGGCATATGCAGGGTGCATGACAGATTCCGATAAAGAACTGATAAGGCGGGTCAGGGAAGCCATCCAGCGGCAGGTGAAGGTGGGGTGTACTGGCTGCGGCTACTGTATGCCCTGCCCTAAAGGGGTGGATATACCGGGAACCTTCCGCTGCTATAATGCCATGTATTCGGAGGGAAAGCCTTCAGGAAGAATGGATTATCTGCAATGCACGGCTATGCGCAAAAATACCAGCAGCGCTTCCCAGTGTGTAGGGTGCGGTAAATGTGAAAGCCACTGTCCCCAGCAAATTGAAATCCGGAAGGAGCTGAAAAATGCCGCAAGGGAGCTGGAAACTCCTGTTTATAAACTGGCCAAATGGGGTGTCCGGCGTTTCAGGCTGTGGTGAAGATAATGCAAACCTAAATGGGGCGTGCATGGAATAGAGTTAAGGCTGGCAAGAAAATGTTTTAGAAGGGGAATATTTCCAGGAACAGACGGAAAAAGGGTGAAAAGGAATTAACAATGAAAAGAACATGTAAACAATGCGGAAAAGAGTTTTTTATTTCTCAGTCGGAAATCAGTTTTTACAAAGGCAGGAATCTCCAGCTTCCCAGAAGGTGTAAGGATTGCCGGGACGCGAACAAGCAGCAGCCCCCGGAAGCCAAAGGAAGCGGGAAGGAAGAAAGAGAAAGCTTTAAAGGCACAGAGGGCAGGGAAAAGCAGGAAAATAAAGAAAAAGCAGGGAAGCCGGTAATTAGGGAAGAGGCAGAAACAACAGACAGGGTGCAGCAGGCTCCCCCAAGCCTGGGCCCGGTGGGGGCACAGCCGGACAGAAAAACAGCCGGTGAGGCCAAAAAGCCGGGATTGGCCATGAAAATGGTGACTTTTGCCGCCATTGTTGTTATTTTAATGGTCAGCCAGATGCTGCCCAAATCATCTGGCAGCGCATCCCCGGCGGAAACAGCAGGAAAAGTATATGTAGATTCCGCCCTCACATTCCGCAATGAAGAATATCTCAACAGCCATTACCAGAAGCATGGCATAGATATGGGTTTTTCCTCGCCGGAGGAATACCAGACGGCGGCTGCGGCAGTGGTGGGCAGCCAGGAAGCCCTGCATAAGACAGAGGCGGAGGATGGGGACGATGTTTACTATATTGAAAGCACTAATGAATTTGTGGTGGTTTCCACAGACGGTTATATCCGGACCTATTTCCATCCTGACGATGGCATTGATTACTTTAACAGGCAATAATAGGTGAGAAACCTGTTTTGGAAGAGAGGGCAGCCGCCCGGCTAAT
>CAJTVD010000063.1 GCA_910579495.1 uncultured Lachnospiraceae bacterium | reverse complement strand
ATTTCATTTGCTGATACTTTTACAACATCTGACAACAGACTTTCATATTCGTTATCAACGTTGTTTTCTGTTCTTTCGCCCTTGAATAATTCTGCTATGGAAATCCCCAGGGATGCAGCTAATGGTTCAATAAGGGATACATCTGGAAATCCGATACCCCGTTCCCATTTTGAAACAGCTGCACTTGATACTCCCAATTCATTCGCTAAATCCTGCTGCGTGCGATTTTGTTCTTTCCTGATAGCAGCAATCAGACTGCCTGTTTTTTGAGCGTTCAATATTTTCACCTTCTTTCCGATTTCATAATATCACAAGAAACACCATATTCAAGAAACGCTCCGTTGAAATGTTAAACGCTGCATTGGATTTATGCAAAAATAACTTCCCCTTCTACAATCCCCTTGCACAAGCACGTATGTTATTTATTCTTCCTGTCCGTTCTGTATTAAAACAAAACAAAAACTTGAAAGAAACTAAACGCGGCAGCACTACAAAACATTAATATAAACAACGTAGCAATCGAAAAATAAATCATCTTTATCTGCTTTTTAGAAATATCTCCTTGAGAAAGTTTTTCTCTCACTTTTTTGTTTACATTGACTCCAAAAAAGCAGGCATAATAACCTATCAGAAACACAAACGGATTAACAAAAAATTCACCGCCACAAATGACAGCTACTATTAGTACAATTCCAATAAGAATCAACCATAAACCACATTGTATTTTGTGGTTATATTCCAATATTTCTTTCATTTCGTTCCTCCTGTAAATTTCGATTTGTTGTGTTCAGTTTAGCACATTTATAGAACATCGACAAGATTCTGTGTATGAAAACCCCAAAAGAATGAATTCTTCACTTGACAATGTGGCAAAGAGGTAATGGATTTTACATAGATAAGCATATGGCCCGGCCTGCATAGGCGGAAGGCCTGCTGTTTTGCTGGGGGCATATGGGGATTGCCCGGGGACGGTGGATGCCCGCCCCAGGTGTATGGCTAATGGATGAAAGTACATTCACATCCTGTTTTTTCCAGAAACTCATCCGCAGCCTTTTGCAGTATTTTAGGATCCCCGGTGAATTCCGTCTTCAGCTGAAGGGTTTTGTGGGCGGGAAGGTAGGAAGGATTTTTGCTTAAGGGAATTTCAAATTTCATGCACAGAAGCTGGGCTGTTTTAAACAGCTCATTTTGGTTCACCTTATCTGCTATGGCTATATGCCAGCCGGTCTGGTCGGCAAGTGCCTGTAATTGCCCACAGTACCTGTGCCCCAGGGCAGGGGAGGTAAAACTCAGTTCCAGATATTTCCCCGAGGGGCAGCTGCCCTGGCGCAGGCTTTTCCTGTCCGGCCTGTGAGGCAGGTTTTCAAAAGCCTGGTCAATACAGAAAAAAGCCAGGTTTTGTTCAGCCATCTTAGTATTTTCCTGGCAGGGGCAAAAGAAGCCCTGGCCAGGTTTTGGTGTTGGCCCAGGGGAAAGGGCGGGGGAAGGGGTGGGCTTTTGCCCGTTGATGGAGAGCTGCCAGCCGGTAAGGGAATAAAATTGGCTGGCAGCCGCCTGGTGCTGCCCGGCGGCCTTTCCCGTAAGGGTGACGGCATAGGTTTTTTTCTCCACATGGTAAGAGGTTTTGGCAATCCCGTCCCCCAGCAGGGAGGATAGCAGGAAGGAAGCCGCATTATGGTTGGTTGCCGGATTTATCCGTGCCGTCCAGCCGGTAGCCCTGGCAAAGGCATCTGCCGCTTCCTGGAAGAGGGACAGGTCTTGGGCATCAGGATAATCAAATTGCAGGACTGTTTCTTTCCGGTCAATGTGATATCCGATTTTCCGGTAAGGAAAATTCCCGAAGAATTTTTCAACCTCCAGGGCCAGCTGCTGCTGGGTCAGCTCTTTGGGGGACTGTAGGGCGGCAACCTCATCCGGCGTGTTGGCGTCCCAGAGGAACAGCCGCCTGGCATTAGGGGAGAAATAACAGCTTCCCATAAGGTGTTCCTGCATGGACTGCAGCGTCCCTCCATCGGTTATGGCCCTGCCATACCAGATATGGGCAAGCTGGGACAGGGAAAAGGATCTTCCGGGATAGTGCTCCCGCCAGCATTCCCAGAGAAGCTTTTCCCCCTCTTGGGTGTAGGCCTGGTTGCCCCCAAGGGTGAAGGCAGGGGAGAAATCCGCCTGTTTGCGTTTGCTGCGGAGGGAAAATTCATAGCGCTGCCCGCATTGGGGGAGATAAACCTGCCTGCGGAAGTCCTGGCAGGACAGATCCTTGCCCAGCTCTTCCATGGCGTCCTGGTTCCCGTGGACCAGATAAATGTGCCGTGGGCAGAGGCGCCCTACCAGCCCTTCAATTTCCATTTTGTCCCCGTGGGCGGAAAGCCCTACCTGTTCAATGCGGCATTTTACCGGGAGGGTAACGCCGTTTAAGGAAATGCTGGTGTCTTTAGGGTCTTCCAGGAGATGCAATAGCTGGCGGCCGGGGGATTCCTCATCCTGATACCCGGTGATAATGATGCAGGCGTTTTCTGATGATACAAGGTGCTGGGCGTACAGGGTGCTGGGGCCGCCGGTGAGCATGCCGGAGCTGGAAAGGAAAATAGCAGGCCCATCGGTGGA
The DNA here is from genome assembly GCA_910579495.1 of uncultured Lachnospiraceae bacterium. Taxonomy (GTDB): domain Bacteria; phylum Bacillota; class Clostridia; order Lachnospirales; family Lachnospiraceae; genus Suilimivivens. The sequence continues at coordinate 20,602 of CAJTVD010000063.1, read as the reverse complement.
TAATAATTCCTCCCGTTTTTGCATAGGGGCGACTGGCTGTATTTCTTTGGTATAAAAAGGCTCGTTGCCCTTAAGGATCCGTTTTCCCAGGGAGTTTTTCAGATAGGAAGGGTTCCGGGTATACATAATGTTGATGTCCCGGATCATGCCATCCACGTAAACGGGCACAGCAGGAAGCTGCTGGTTCTGGATAGCGGCCCGTAGGGCCAGGAGGACTTCCTGGGCCCGCCCCAGGGCGAAAGCCGGGATCAATACTTTTTTCTTTTCCCGGATACACTCCCCTAACAGTTCCACCAGACGCTTTTCCTCCAGCTGCCTGTTAGCGTGGAGGCGGTTTCCGTAGGTGGTTTCTAAAATAGCAATGTCCGGGCGCAGCTTCGGGATGCTGATACCTTCAATGGTGCGCTGGGAAAAGGCGGAGAAGTCCCCGGAATAAAACAGGCTCCCTTCCTCAGTGGTAAGGTAAATACAAGCCGCCCCCGCAATATGCCCCGCCGGGTAAAAGGTCAGGGTGAACCCGTCCAGAATGGGAAAAGGCGCCTGGTAGCCCAAAGGATGGATGCGCCCCAGCATGGAAAGCACGTCCTGCTGGGAATAATGGGGGATTTCTCCCTCCCGGTTATTCATGATCTTCAGGCTGTCATATAAAAGTACCCGGGCCAGGTCCTGGGTCATGGCAGTCATGTATATGGGGGCGTTGGGATAAGCCTTGCTGGCAATAGGCAGGGTCCCGATATGGTCCATATGGGCGTGGCTTATGAGAATAGCGTCCACACCGCCCTGTTCCTGCAAAGTCCGGAAATCGGGAAGAGGGTCTTTGGAGCCGGACTGACGGATGCCTGCGTCCATCAGGATGCCCTTGCCTGCTATCCGCAGATAAATACAACTGCCGCCAATCTCCATGGCACCGCCGAGAAAATGTAGGTTCATTTGTAGGATTCCTTTCCTTAAGTTTGTCTATTTATTTTATATTACCGGGTGGGAAAAGACAATGATTTTTGGTAAGCTTGGTGGCCGCCATAAGAAAATACTGCCCCATCTGATACCGGGCTGGAAATGGATCTTTTGCAAAAATATCTGTTCATCCCCCTTGACATCTTTGCAAAAAGCCAGCAAAATAAAGACATAGCCAACAAAAGCGATGGGTGGCTTACCCTGTTTTCCAGCGATGAACCGGATGTGATTATCGGGCTTTTGGAGAAGTACCCGGAGTTCCGGGATATTTACGGGGAAGCCTATCAAATCTGTCTGAATATAGAGAAGGTGATGGAGATGTTTTCGGAAGAATTGTATATGCTTGACAGGAATACGGAGAAGTATATGATAGATGTGATGCAGAATGAATTCGGCCAGGCGCGTAACGACCTGCAGGAGGCAAAGGACAGTTTGGCGATAAAACAAAATGTCCTAATTGAGACACAGAATGACTTGGCGGAAGCTAAAAATGACTTGGACAGGATGGGCGAAAAGTATATACAATCCGTAAGGAATGCTGTGGAAATCATGCGCAGCATGGGCCTTGGGGAACAGGAAATTATGGGCAGGCTTTGTGGGCAGTACCAGCTTGGGGAAGGGCAGGCAAAAGAGTTCCTGTGAGGGTACAGGCTGCCAATATAGTAACGGAGAATAACAGCCTTTACAGCCAGCAAGGAGGAAACAGGTATGGACAGCAGGGCACAATCATTTGTAATAGGAGGGGCGGACGGCCCCACTGCCATATTTCTGGCGGGAAGCTTTGGGGAAAATTTTAAGGCCGGGGTCATTATATTTGTGGTATGTGTCCTTTTTCTGGCGGCGTTCCTTGCCCTGTGGAAGCCTGGCGTAAGGACCAAGTACCGCTTTATCCGGCTTTCCATAGCAAATCTGCTGATCCATCTGATGGACGGGCTGGTCACCTTTGTGAATACGCCGGACCTGGCAATGGAAGGAAATGTCCTGGTGCGGCGGCTTGGCCTGGGATGGGGGGCACTGTTTACGGCAAATCTGATTTTCTTTTTACTGATCGTGCTTTCCGCGTGGTATTTTAACCGCTATGAGCATGTACCCATTCCTGCCAGGAGCATTTTCGACTACTACATGAAATTGTTTTATGGGGAACACTATAAACCTTCATGGTTTTGGTATAAGATCTCAAAAAATTACCGCTCCAAAGGAGCCATGATGGGCTATTCTCTTTACTGGGGGCTTACAGCAGGTGCCCCTGTATTTGTCATAGGATGGCTTTTGCATATGCTGGACGCAGTGCCCGCCTGGTGGCATAACCAGTGGATTGCTGTTATCCTGGGGATTTCCGTGGCATTTTTATGTATGTACAGATGGGTAAGGGAAGGATACAGGTGCGGGCAGGAAAAACCATCCAAATAAGAAAGTTCATTATATATGGTATATACAGAATTGCCAAAAGGTGATAGAATTACCAATAAAAATAACGGGAGCCGTCAGATGCGATTTCTAATCTGCATCTGGCAGCTTTTTTGTATGAAAAAGAAAGGGCAGCTATGCAGACACAAAAAAGTAAAGACAAGTTTCCCATCGTCTATCTGATGATGTATATTGTATTTTATGCAGGGCAGTTGGTATATGATACCTATCTGAACCTGTATCTTAACCAGATCGGCATGAGTGCCACTGAGATTGGGACTGTGATCTCTATCTCCACTGTTGGCATTTTGTTTTCCCAGCTTTTCTGGGGAAGGGTAAGCGACAGGACAGGGAAAAAGGTAATGGTATTGCGGATCCTTTATTGTTTTGCGCTGGTTTTTTCCTTATCATTTTATGTTACAAAGAATTATCTGTTTGTCTGCCTTCTGGTGACCCTTTTTGGCATGATGTTTGCGCCGGTGATGCCCCTGATGGACAATGTGACACTGGAAACATTAGGGGGCGGCAAGTGGGATTTCGGCCAGATCCGTGCAGGGGGCACCTTCGGGTATTCCCTCATGGCGCTGGTTTCCGGTTTCCTTTTGAAAGACCAGTATTCCGGCATTTTTCTGTGGCTGGCAATATGCCTGGTTTTATGCCTGGTATGCACCATGGGCCTGGGATTTGTCCCCCAAAGGGAAAAGGAGAAGAAGGCGCCCGAAGATGAGGCCCGGGGCAAAACAGGCAAAGGCTCCCTGCTGGCAGTGGTTTTCCGGAACAAGACCCTGCTGGGGCTGATTGGGTTCCAACTGATGCATGGGCTGGGGGTGAGTTTCTTTACCAGCTATTATCCCATTTACTTTACCTCCATCGGCGGGGACAGCAAACTGGTGGGGATACTGATGTTTGCCTGTGCCATATCGGAGATCCCTTTTTTTATTGGGATGAGCCGGATCGTAAAGAGGCTGGGGGCAGCAAGGGTGCTGTTTATTGCAGGGCTCCTTACCGGGTGCCGGTGGCTGATGCTTGGCATGGTCCGGAACCCTTATCTGGCGATACCCTGTAATATGCTCCAGGGCTTTAGCTTTACGGCAGTGACCTGGTGCCTGTTAAACTACATCAACAGAAAGGTTCCCTATGAATACCGGGCAAGAACCCAGGTGCTTGGCAATGTGATCTCCATGGTCTGCGGGCGTTTTATTTTCGGATACCTGGGCGGGAGGCTTTTTGACAGCGTAGGCGCTCCCAGGGTCTTGCTGGGGCTGGGGATATTCATGGCCGCCGCAGGCTTCGGGGCAGGCAAACTGAAAATCGAAATGGAAAATTAGGGCATTTTTTGCCTGCCGCCCACAGTGGTGCACTGATTTTACCAGAAAAGCTAAAAATGCAACATCTGTTGAATAACATGACAAATATCACATAGATTTTCAGAAAATTTACCAGTATACTTAGGTCACGAGTATAAATTGTCCACAGGCTGGTGGGCAGATTGCTGGGTATAAAAATGCTTTTTCCGGTATTCTGAGGGGGATTCCCCGCAAAGCTTACGGAAAATGCGGTTAAACTGGGAAAAGCTGGAAAACCCGCAGTCAAAGGCAATCTGGGTAATCTTGTCCTCACTGTTGATCAGGAGGAACTGGCAGTTGCGTATCCTTACCAGGTGGATATAATGGGTGATGGTATAGCCAGTGATGCGCTTAAACTGGTGGGAGAGGTAATATGGGCTCATAAAGGCATCGTGGGCAAGCTTTTCCAGGGTCAGGTCTTCCCGGTAGTGGGTATGTATATAATTGGAAACGGAATAGATCCTTTCTGTGATTTTATTATCCACATTTTCTTTTTCATAAAGATTATATCCCTGAAACTGGTCCAGGCAGTATAGGAACTGTGTAAAAATACTGTGCAGGACCAGCTCATAGGTCCCGGACAGCTCCTGGGAGCCAGCCTGGTGGGACAGCTCCACGATCTGGTTCAGCAGCCCGGTCAAGATATTGAGCTGGCTTTCCGGGAACCGGTAAATGGGGAGCTTTTGGTGGAAAGGCTTTAACATTTCGCTGTAGGCATCCCGGAAGCCGTAACCGTCATCTTTGTACATAAAGGTAATGATCAGCCGCTTGGAAGGGTCGTTCTTTGGGTAACTGGTCTTGTGCAGTAAGGAAGGCGGAAGCAGCACGAAATCATTGCACTGGATCGGATAGGGGATCCCTTCCAGGAAGTGGATGGCATTGGGGCTTAAAAGCACATGGATCTCATAATAGGAATGAAAGTGTTCAAATTCCATATTTTCTTTTGCATAGCGGATATCGAAATCAAAAAAATAAAAGATGGAATTGGGAATATCGTTGACGATAATAAAATGCTTCTCTTCATATCTAATAGGATTGATCATCGCAATTACCTGTCCTTTTGACAATTTTATCTTTGATAAAGATGGCGTAGATAATATCTGTAACAATATAATAACAAAAAAAAGCAATAAATACAATAAAAAATGGGGGTCACTATGAATAAAAGAAAAACATTGATTGTTTTTACGGACAGCGGAGATACCATTATTGATGAATCCACACAGCAGTATATGGAAGAAAAGCCGGAGATCGTCTCACGGGCGGATTTCATTGAGGACGGGGGGGAAGTGCTCCGCCAGCTCCATGAGGAGGGGTACACCATTGCCCTGGTAGCGGACGGGGAGGAAGAATCTTTCCAGAACGTATACAGGGAAAACGGGCTGCGCTATTGTTTTGATGCCTGGGTAGTATCGGAGACTGTTGGTGTGCAGAAGCCTGAGGAGATCATGTTCCAGACGGCCATGGACCAGCTCCATCTTTCAGAGGGGGACAAAAAGCGGATCGTCATGATCGGCAACAACCTGAAAAAGGACGTGGCAGGGGGGAACCGTTTCGGGCTCACCACCATCTGGCTGGACTGGTCGCCCCGGTATTTCCATGAATTCCAGCAGGAGGACTGGAAGCCGGACTATACCATCAGCCATCCATCCCAGCTGCCCGGGCTTTTGGCGGAGCTGGACCGGAAGCTGGAGGAAGAACAGGCGCAGGAGGTGGATGAGAAGCTGGAGCGGCTGATGAAAATGTTTTCCCCGATCCTTTATGAGGATGACCTGCCATTTATGCAGAATATGAGGGAAAAGAAAAAGATCTCCGAAGAAGAGCTGAAAAAGTACGCCCATTGGGAATGGCCCCAGGGGGTAGGGCTGTTCGGCATCTGGAAACTGTATGCAGCCACCGGGAAGAAAGAATATCTGGATATGCTGGTCCGGTTTTATGACACCCAGACAGAGGTGGGATTCCCACCCCTTAATGTGAACACAGTAGCGCCCTACCTGGCTATGTCCTATCTGGCGGAGCATTTAAAAAGCGAGGCCTATATGGAGCCCTGCCGGGAGGCTGCTTCCTGGATCATGGACAGTATGCCCAGGACCCAGGAAGGGGGCATCCAGCACCAGACCTCGGACGATGAGAACGACCAGGAGCTTTGGGATGACACCCTGTTTATGACAGTGCTGTTCCTGGCCAACATGGGGCGCATCCTGGACCGGGAAGATTACAAAAAGGAAGCCCAGTACCAGTTCCTGCTCCATGTGAAATACCTCCAGGACCCGGTAACAGGGCTGTGGTATCATGGGTGGACTTTTAAGGAAAAGAACAATTTTGCCGGGGCTTTCTGGGGAAGGGGAAACTGCTGGATCACCATTGCCATCCCGGAAGTGCTTTCCATGATCGACTGCCCGGAACCGGTGAGGCGTATTCTGGCGGAAACCTATCAGAACCAGGTATCCGCGCTGGCAAAGCTGCAGGCAGGAAGCGGTATGTGGCATACCCTGCTGGATGATGCAGATTCCTATGAGGAGGCAAGCGCCACCTGTGGTTTTGCTTACGGGATCCTGCGGGGCATCCATACAGGCATTTTGGGGGAGGAGTATCTTGCGGTGGCCCGGAAGGCGCTTTCGCCTGTCCTGTCCCTGGTTTCCCCGGAGGGGGTGCTGGAGCAGGTATCTTACGGCACGCCCATGGGAAGGCTTTCCAAAGACTTTTACAAGGAGATTCCTTTAAAGTCCATGCCCTACGGCCAGGCGCTGGCAATTTTATTCCTGGCAGAATGGAGGGAATATGAGCAATAAGACTATCTGGCCGGGCAGGCAGTGGCAGGACCGGCTGGCGATGTGGGCGGAAGAATTTCCCAAGCATTTCCAGATAAAGTGGGAGGAACTGCCGGTGGCCGGGTTTTCCACCAAGGAGAGGCTTTCCCTTTCCCAGGCGGAAAAGCAGGGGGCAGCCCAGGGGCAGCCTGTGCCGGTGGGAACCCGGTGGGGAAAATTTTGGGAGTACGGCTGGTTTTTCTGGGAGTGGACGGTGCCAGAGGAGCTGGAAGGGAAACGGATCGTCTTCTTCCCCGGGGTTGGCGAGGAAATGCTGCTGTGGGTAAACGGCAGGGAAAAAGGCTCAGTGGATAAACGCCACAGCTATGTGACGCTGTCCAGGAAAGCAGCAGCAGGGGAACATTTCCGGATAACGGCAGAGTGCTATGCCGGGCATGGCCCCAGGCGGGAGGAAGGGTGTTTTTGCCGGAAAGGGGAGAAGCCCTTTTCCGACCAGGACGTCCCCCAACTGGTGACAGCCCCCTCCCAGGTGGCTGTGTGGCAGGAAGAGATTTTTCAGGCGGGGATGGATTACCAGGCCCTGTATTCACTGCTTTCCCGGCTTCCGGAGCGTTCCCTGCGTGCCATGAAGGTGGCGGAAGGGCTGATGCGCTTTACCACCCTGGTGGATTTTGGGCTTCCCGCGGAAGAACTTACCAAGGCTGTGGTATCGGCAGATGGGATCCTGCGCCCCCTGTTAGAATGCAAGAACGGTTCCACCGCCCCGGAATTTACCATTTTCGGGCAGTCCCACTTAGACCTGGCATGGCTGTGGACATTGGAGGAGACCAGGCGGAAGGCTGCCAGGACCTACAGCAACCAGTTGGAACTGATGGAGGAATATCCTGAATACCAGTTTCTCCTCTGCGAGCCGCCTATCCTGGAATACTTAAAGGAATCCTATCCGGCGGTGTGGGAGAGGGTAAAGGAAAAGATCAAAGAGGGGCAGGTGATCCCGGAGGGAGCCCTTTATGTGGAGTGCGACACCAATATGCCCTGCGGGGAAAGCCTGGCCAGACAGTTCCTTTATGGGAAGGAATGGTTCTGGCAGGAGCTTGGATGTGACTGCAAGCTGGCATGGATGCCGGATACCTTTGGGTTTTCCGGTGCGCTGCCCCAGATCATGAGCCAGTGCGGCGTGCCTTATTTCACCTCCCAGAAGCTCATACGCCAGGATCCGGAGTGTGAGCCTTTTCCTTTTAATGATTTTTGGTGGCAGGGGATTGACGGCAGCCGGATATTAGGACATACTTATAAGGAGAACAACGCCCCCCTATCCCCCATGGACATGGTCCGGCGGTGGGAGGACGACAGAGTCCAGCCCCAGGGGATGGAAGGGATGCTCTATCCCTTTGGCTACGGGGACGGCGGCGGCGGCCCTACCAGGGAGCTTTTAGAGATGGCCAGAAGATGTGCCGACTTAGAGGGGGCACCCCGGGCCAGGTATGAAAGCCCGGTGGCTTATTTTGAGCGGCTAAAGGAGCGGGGCACAGACAATGTATTTGCCGGGGAGCTGTATTTAAGTTGGCACCGGGGAACCTATACCGCCCAGGCGAAAACCAAAAAGGGAGTGCGCCGGGGAGAATGCCTGTTAAAGGAAGCGGAATACTGGAATACCCTTCTTGGGCTTTACCAGGGCCGGCAGCCGGGCTTTGGGGGAAGTACAGATGCCTGCACCCTGGCAGGGGAACTGAAGGGGCTGTGGAAACGGCTGTTAATACAGGAGTTCCATGATATCCTGCCAGGGACGGGGATTGCCCGGGTGCACCAGGAAGCGGAAGATGAGCTGGCACAGATCGCCGGTGCCTGTGAGGGCATTTTAGGAAAGGTGCTGGATGCATTTGAAGGGGAAGCCCCCCAGGGGAAGGAAAGCCAGGGAGAGGCATTCACAGCCCCTCCCCGGGAAGGGAGCATAGGCTTCTGCCCGGGAAAAGGCAGGTATTATTTAAAGAGCCGTGAGCTGTATGCGGAGCTTGACAGTGCAGGAAGGGTGTGGAAGCTTTCCAGGGGAGAAGGGGGAGAGGATTTTACGGCAAAGGATGCCCCCATGAATACCCTGCGGCTGTACCGCAATGTGAACGGTTATTATGATGCCTGGGAGATTGGCAGTATGTACGAGCAGGAGGAGGAGGCCCTGGATACTTCCCTTTGGCACATGGAAGAGTCACAATACCAGGGACGCCCTGCCTGGCTGCTGAAAGGGCAGGTGAAAGATTCCCCCTTTTCCCAAAGGATCTGTATCAGCCAGGACGGCTGTTTGCTGGAATTCCATACGGAAATCTTCTGGCAGGAGCGGCACCGGATGCTGAAGGTGGATTTCCCTGCGGCGGTACGGGCGGCGGAGGTTACGGGAGAAATTGCCTTTGGGGCAATAAAACGCCCGGTGATGGGCTCTTACCAGTGGGAGAAAGACCGTTATGAGGTGTGCGGCCACAGATACAGCCTTTTAGAGGATGGCAGCCGGGGGATCGGGCTCTTTAATGACAGCAAATATGGTTACAGTGCCAAGGAAGACAGGATCAGCCTTACCCTGCTGCGGGCGCCTTTGATGCCGGATATGTATGCAGACCAGGGGAGGCAGGAGTTTTCCTATGCCTGCTATCCTTTTGAGGGGGATTCCCGGAGGGGCCAGATCGCCCAGAGGGCTGTTTCCTTTAACCGCCGTTCCCATCTTGGGGAAAGCCTGCAAAAGCGGGTGGGGATCCTTGGGAAATCCTTTGGCTTACTGGAGATTGCAGGGGCAGCAGGGGAACCGGCCCATGTGCTGATAGAAAGCATAAAGCTTGCCGAGGAGGGCAGCAAAAGAACGGTGATCCGCCTCTACGAGGCTGTGGGCTGCCCCCAGAAGGTGCGGATCTCCTTTGTACCTGCCGTAAAAGAGCTGATGGAGTCGGATATCCTGGAAAGGGAAGGAAGACGCCTGCCCTTTGCTGGCAACAGCATAGAGATGGCCTTTGGCAGTTTTGAGATCAAAACACTTATGATATTGAAATAACAAAACAGGAGGAATGAAGATGTTTGAGGGAAAAGAAGTAAAGCTGGGAATTGCTCCCATTGCCTGGACCAATGATGACCTGCCGGATCTTGGAAAGGAAAATACTTTTGAGCAGTGTGTCAGTGAAATGGCGCTGGCAGGGTATACCGGCTCAGAGGTAGGAAACAAGTATCCCAAAGACCCGGAGGTATTAAAAGCGGCGCTTTCCTTAAGGGGCGTTGAGATCTGCAACGCATGGTTTTCCACTTTCCTGATCAGCAAGCCTTATGAGGAAACGGAAAAGGAATTTGAAAAGCATGTGTCCTTCCTTTCCCAGATGGGGGCAAAGGTTGTGGGGGTCTCCGAACAGAGCCACAGTACCCAGGGAATACAGGACCAGCCGGTATTTGAGGGCAAGTACGTGATGAATGAGGAAGAGTGGGGGCTTCTGTGCCAGGGGCTGGACCGTCTGGGGAAATTATCCCTAGAGAAATATGGTGTGGCGCTGACCTTCCATCATCATATGGGAACCGTAGTCCAGAGCGCTGAGGAAGTGGAGCGCCTGATGCAGGGGACGGACCCGGCTTATGTAAGCCTTTTGTTTGACAGCGGCCACTTTGCTTACTGCGGGGAAGACCCGGTGGAGATGGTAAAGCGTTATGCGGGACGCATTAAGCACGTACATTTAAAGGATATCCGCCCGGAAGTGGTAGAAAAAGTAAAGGCGGAGAAGATGAGCTTTCTGGCGGGCGTGCGGGCAGGCGCCTTTACTGTCCCGGGTGACGGCTGCATCACCTTTGCACCCATTTTCAAGGCACTGGAAGAGAGCGGCTATGAGGGCTATATGGTAGTGGAGGCAGAGCAGGACCCGGCAAAGGCCAACCCCCTGGCATATGCTATCCAGGCAAGAAAGTACATAACAGAGCAGACCGGGCTTTGATTTGCGGCTGTTTATAGGCGGCCCTATGGCCGCCTGAAGATAGAGATTTCAGAAAAGAAAAGGAGAAAAAAATGATTACAGTAGGTATTATCGGGGCAGGAAGGATCGGCAAGGTACATACAAGGAGCATCTGTAACTTTGTGCGCAACGCAAAGATCAAGACCATTGCAGACCCTTTTATGAATGAGGAGACAGAAAACTGGGTAAAGAGCATGGGGGTACCCAATGCGGCCAAAGATTATAAAGAGATCTTAAACGACCCTGAGATCCAGGCAGTCTTAATCTGCTCATCCACAGACACCCACTCTTCCATTTCCCTGGAAGCCATTGCAGCGGGCAAGCATGTGTTCTGTGAAAAACCCATTGACCATGACCTTGACAGGATCAAGGAAGTCATTGCTGCCTTAAAGGGGAGCAAGATTAAATACCAGGTAGGCTTTAACCGCCGCTTTGACCATAACTTTGCCGCAGTAAAGCAGGCGGTAGTGGAAGGCAAGATCGGCGAACCCCATATTATCAGGGTGACTTCAAGGGATCCTGAGCCCCCCAGCGCAGAATATGCGGCAGTTTCCGGCGGCATGTTCCTGGATATGACCATCCATGACTTTGATATGGTGCGTTTCCTGGCAGGATGCGACGCAGAAGAGATCTATGTACAGTCTGCTGTATTGGTAGACCCGGCAATCGGGGAAGCAGGGGATGTGGATACCGCAGTGATCACCCTGAAAATGGAAAACGGCGCTATCGCAGTGATCGACAATTCCAGAAAGGCCGTTTACGGCTACGACCAGAGGGCGGAAGTGTTCGGCTCCAAAGGAATGGCAGCCACTTCCAATGATGCCCCTTCCAGCATGGTACTGTCCAACGCAGAGGGCATTACCGGGGAAAAGCCCCTTTACTTCTTCTTAGAGCGTTACATGGAATCCTTTGCAAAAGAAGTGGGATGCTTTATTGACGCCATTGAGAACGATACAGATACACCTCTTGGAGTGGAGGATGGGTTAAAGCCTGTGCTTATGGGGATTGCGGCAAAGAAGTCCGTGGAAGAACACCGTCCGGTGAAGCTTTCTGAAATAGGATAACAAAAGACAGCTTTTAAAATAAAGCGGCTTCCTGCAGCCACTGGAAAGATACCAGGGCAGGGGAGCCGTTTTGCTTAGAAAAATTCAAGGGCCTTTCCCTGACAGTAAAACCAATATTCTCAAAGCAAAATACACCGTCGCCAGAGGGTGTATTTTTATGTACATTTGGCGCAAGTATTGTCAAATACTCCCCTGCGGGAAGAAGCAATGGAAAATACTTCTTGTTTCATTATAAAGCAAAATATGCAATAATTAAAAAACTAAAAAGCAAATGATGAATAGATAAATTGTATATGTAAGTTTAGAATAAACTTGTTGATATTTATTGAAAGTGTCTAATCAATAAGTAAAAAAGTAGTCAGATTGGAGAAAAGCGATGGATGGGAAAAAGAAGAGTACCGTAAAAAAGAAGGGTGTAGGCAGTATGAAGCTTTACCTTCGCAACAGTTGGCAGCTATACGCAATGCTGGTAGTTCCTGTGGTTTATATGATCTTATTCAAGTATAAACCTATGATAGGCGTAGTAGTAGCCTTTAAAAAGTTCAATGTTTTCCAGGGAATCTGGAACAGCCCATGGGTTGGGTTTGCCCATTTTAAGGAGGCATTTACTTCAGCAGATTTCTGGTCTGCGCTCAAAAACACATTGATCTTGAACCTGGGCGATTTGGTCATCGGGTTCCCGATCCCTATTTTTCTGGCAATTTTCCTAAATGAGCTGCGCAGCAGCGGGGTCCGTAAGACAACGCAGACATTGCTTTATTTGCCGAACTTCTTATCATGGGTTATCATTTCAGGTGTGGCAACACAGTTGCTCTCCTCCAGCGGCCTTGTAAACAATATTGTAAACGCTCTGGGATTCAATTCCATCCCGTTCTTAAGCAATAGTTTCCTTTGGAGGTTTGTATATTGGTTCTTTGGTGTATGGCAGGGCGCAGGTTATTCCCTGATCGTGTATCTGGCAGCCCTCATGGCAACAGATGCGTCATTAGGGGAAGCGGCTTACATAGACGGGGCAACCAGGATGCAGAGGATCTGGCATGTGACCTTGCCGCAGATTTCCTCTACGATCACTGTCCTGCTGATCATGCAGATCGGTAAACTGGTATCCATCAGCTTTGACCGTCCCTATATGATGGGAAATACTTTGGTGAAAGATGCTTCCGATGTTATCAGTACTTATGTATATTCCATAGGCCTTGCGGCAGGCCGGTTTGACTTTGCAACGGCGATTGGCTTGTTCCAGACAGTGGTAGGCGTGGTGCTGGTGCTTTTAGCAAATGCAGTTATTAAGAAGATGGGACAGGAGGGTATTGTGTAATGAGCGCATTAAATAGTAAAGGTGAAAAATTATTCCAGCTATTTTGGACAATTTTCTTTATATTGATCACTTGCATAGCGATGGTCCCGATTTTACGTGTTATCTCAATGTCTTTCAGTGCCAAAGAGGCTATTAACGCCAGCAGGGTGACCATTTTGCCCATTGGCTTTAATACGGAAGCTTATGTAAAATCCTTCCAGAGCGGCAGTTTTGCCCGTGCTTTTGGTTATTCCATTATGCTGATGCTGGCTTCTACAGTGGTCAACCTTGTTATGACAGTATTGGCAGCTTACCCTCTCTCCAAGAAGAATCTTGTGGGGGGAAGCGTAATTATGACTATGTTTGTACTGACCATGTATTTAAATCCTGGCGTTATCCCTGAGTATTTGAATGTAAGGGATTTTAAATTGATTGATACCGTTTGGGCCTTAATCATTCCCGGTGCCCTTAGCGCCTATAACATGATCATCATGTGTAATTCATTCAGGGGTATTGATTCCGCTATTTATGAAGCGGCAAAGATTGACGGATGCAGTGAATTCCGGACGCTTACCAGCGTTATTCTTCCTTTGGTGTATCCCACCCTGGCAACCCTTGGCCTGTTCTATGCGGTGGGAAGATGGAACAGCATCAGCGATGTATTGTATTACATAAACTCTTCCAAATACTTTACCGTACAGATGGTTCTGAAGCAGTTTGTGGAATCCGTTAAGATTTCTGTAGAGGAAGGTATGACAAGTAATCTGGTGGCAGACAATATCAAATCAGCAAGTATCGTGATTTCCATGCTGCCCATGCTGATTGTATATCCTTTCGTGCAGAGGTTCTTTACAAAGGGAATTATGATTGGTGCAGTAAAAGGTTAACAGATGGATTAAATGATCCTACAGGAACCTTATCTTACAGGAATTTATTCCTGCTGGGATTTGGTTCCGGGATATTTAATAAATAAAATAATGGGAGGCTTAATAATGAGGAAAAAGAGCTTAATGAAAAAATCGCTTGCCCTTGTGCTTGTAGCGGCAATGGCAGCAGCAATGGCAGGATGCGGTGGCAAAACCGATTCTGACAGCAGCACACAGACACCGGCAAATGATTCATCCAGTTCCCAGGGCGAAAGCTCCGGCGGTTCAGATGCAACAGAAGGAACCGATTCTGCAGGAGAAGCAGATGCAGCAGGCGGGGAAACCGCAGCAGCAGGGGATCTGTTTGGCGATGAAGTTGACCTGAATGTAATGGTTTGGGACAGAGGCGATGCAGCGCCCAATACCACAACAGAAGACAACAACCTGACCAAATGGATCCAGCAGCAGGTAAAAGAGCAGTTTAACATCAATGTTACTTATACGGCAGTTCCCCGGTCAGAATCTGATGACAAAGTGAACATCATGATGTCCGGCGGCACATCCCCTGATATCGTATTTACTTATGACCAGGATTTGTATTACAACTATGCAAACAGCGGCGCCCTCACCGATTTGACGGAAGTATATGCACAGTATGGCTCCAACATTGCCAAATATTGTGAAGAAGCACAGCCCATCGGCCTTCTGGGCGATGCAAGATATGCGGTTATGAAGCAGAGAGGTACAGAGAGTGCAAGGCACTTATCCTATATCCGCAAGGACTGGCTGGATGAACTTGGGATGGAAGTTCCCAAGACAAAGGCAGAGCTTGGGGAATACCTGCAGGCAGTAAAGGATAAGAACCTCGGCGGTTCCAAGACCATTCCCTGGGGCATGAGCGGACGTTCCGACACAGAGAAGGGGTATCTGAACTTTATCGGGTCCTATGTAAATTTCGAAACTCCCTGTGATGAGTATGTTTACAATGAAACATATGTGGTAGTAGCCCCTGGGGCAAAAGACGGGTTAAAGCAGCTCAATGAATGGTACAATGCAGGCCTGATCTCCCAGGATTTCCCTACAGATACCAGCGAGGATGTTTTAAAGTCAGATGTTGCTAACGGTTCCGTAGGTTTCATTTTGGATGACGTTACCGCAAGGGACGACCAGATTGCTGTTTTGAATACCGAGATCGGGCATGAGACATTTATCCCTGTTCAGTGCTTTGACCTGCCTGACGGTTCTTACCGTACACCTTTTGAGCAGAGATATGCTATGTTTGTTATGATCCCTGCAACAGTAAGTGAGGAAAAAGTAGTGGCAGCCATGAAATACCTGAACTGGATGGCTGATCCTGAAGTTGCTGTGAACATTTACTATACGCCTGAACATGAATATGATGAACTGGGACTTCCTATTGATGCACCCAAGGAGAAGAAGCATGAAAAAGGATATCCGGGAACATGTGATGACCTGAGCATCATGAACCAGAACTTTGAGTGGGTAAACGATGCAGCGCTGAATGCGAAGTCTGCATTCATGAACCAGAATCCCCAGTGGGCAACAGAAGAGTGGTATAAGTCACGTTCCGATGTTATGGATATTGGCAAATACCGTTATCCTGTATTCTCTTATAAGTGTGAAGCAGAGCAGATGTACGGCGCTGATATCAAGACCCGTATGGTAGGATTTGTTTATAAGACAATCTGCTGCCCGGCTGACCAGTTTGAGGCAACCTATGAAGCAGGTTACAATGAGCTGGTAAACGCAGGCCTCCAGAAGATCTTAGACGGAAGGACTGAGTACTTCAATAGCCAGGGCTAAAGAAGATCCTGATTACTGCAAATAATAAAAATTCCTGGAAGCAGCAATAATCACCGGGAGTAAAAAGCCTGTTACAGATTATTGTAACAGGCTTTTCTAAAATGAAGGGAGGGCTTTTTGAAAACACATCTTGAAATTGCTGAAAAATACCTGCCCGTTTTCTGGATGGATGAAAAGGAACCTTTTACCATAGACGCCCTTGGCTATACGGTGTTTACGGAAGATGCCCCAAGCGGCTCCTTCCAGAAACGGTTCCTTACCGCAGACTGGGACCGTACCAAATGGCTGGTTGAGTATGCCATCTGGTTTGATTATGACATCCAGCATCTTTATGAACTGGAGCATGTGTGGGTTTATGTAGGAAAAGACGGAAAGGTATGGAAGGTGGAGGGAAGCTTCCATGGTAAATTCCTGAACCAGGTAAAACTGGATACCGGTGAGGTATCCGTGGACAGGGACGGGATCCCGGAGGTATACCTGCAGCCCGGGAAACATGCAATAGTGCCGGATAAACGGGTGATTGCCTTGATACCCCAGTGGCAGGAGAGCTGCCAGGAACTGGCAGGGGCGGACGGGCTTCTGGTGCAGGATATGTTCAGGGACAGCCTGCTTGCAGAGGATACAGAGCAGACCCAGGAGCAGGTGCGCAGGTACATCAAGGACACCTATGCCTTTGCGCCGTCCATGGAATTCCGGCCTTTCAGGCCGGACCCATCCCTTCTTATGGCCTGGCAGGAGCTGAAAGACAGCATCCCGGCCCGGCTGAAGAAGGAGCTCTCGGTTATCCGGGATTCAGTAAAGTGACATAAAAGGGGCAAAAGCCATTGCCGTTTTTTTAACAATCAAATATAAAGGCAATATAGTGAAGGGAGAGGCATATGCAACAGGAAAGAGATAAGGAAGTAAAGGAAAAGCTGCATCTGCTGGCAGAGAGCTTCCAAAAGGTTTTGTATGAGGAAGATAAGGCTTTTCTGGAAAACATGAAGACTAACAGCCTGGCATCGGACGATATCAGGAAATACCAATTCTGGGAGTGGACCCAGGGCGTGGGGCTTTTTGGTTTCTGGAAATATTATGAAATATACCAAGATAAGAAATACCTGGAGATCCTGGAAGATTATTATGCAAGGCAGTTTAAGATCGGGCTCCCGGCCAAAAATGTCAATACCGTGACGCCCCTGCTGGCACTGTCATGGTATGGGGAGGCTTTCCACAAGGAGGAGTACTTAAAGGCCTGTGAAGAGTGGGCTGAGTGGATCATGAAGGACTTCCCAAGGACCCAGGAGGGCGGCCTGCAGCATATCACCTCTGACTCTGTGAACGAGCAGGAGATGTGGGACGATACCCTGTTTATGACGGTGCTGTTTTTGGCCCATATGGGACAGATCCTGGGACGGCAGGATTACATAGAGGAAGCCATTTACCAGTTCCTTCTCCATGTGAAATATCTTTCCGACAGGGATACGGGGCTGTGGTATCATGGATGGACCTTCAAGGAGAGGAACCACTTTGCCGGGGCTTTCTGGGGAAGGGGCAACTGCTGGATCACAGCGGCGATCCCGGAGCTGATCGCTATGGGGGTATGCTCCCCGGCGGTGGAGCGCTATCTTACAGGGGTCTTGAAAAACCAGGTGGATGCCCTGGTATCCCTCCAGGCAAAGAGCGGCATGTGGCATACTTTGGTGGACGACCCGGATTCCTATGAGGAGGCAAGCGCCACAGCGGGTTTTGCCTATGGCATCACCAAGGCTGTGAATATGGGCATACTGGACGCTTCCTATAAAGGAGCGGCGGAAAAAGCCCTGGATGCGGTGCTGGGATGTATCACAGAGGATGGGATCGTGGAGCAGGTCTCCTATGGGACGCCTATGGGAAGGGAGAGCAAAGATTTTTACAAAGAGATTCCCCTGCAGCCTATGCCCTATGGCCAGGCCCTTGCCATTTTGTTTTTCATGGAATGGCTCAATGACAGCGGGAAATAATGCAGATTACAGCAAGGAAAGAAGCGAGGACAGATATGAAAAGATATTGGCAGTATATAGTAAATTCCACTGAGAAAGTGGCAGAAGCCTTCCTGAAAGGGCAGGTAATGGATACCCAAAGATGGCAGTTTGGCATGATGGATAACCAGGTGTCGGACGGCAAACGGACCATTTACATGATGACAGATGCACTTTGTCTTTACTTTAGCCCGGAAAGCAGGTATTATAAAGATACAGAACTGTTTGAAGCGGTAAAGCGGGGGCTGGGCTTCATCGAAAAATGGCAGAGGCCGGATGGGAGCCTGGACTATCCAACCTGTAACTTTTATTCCGCACCGGATACTTCCTTCTGTTTCCGCCGCCTGTACGGCGCATATGAGATTTTAAGGAAATATGGAAGTGGGAAAGAGGAGGAAGAGCTGCAGGGGCGTTACCTGAAAGTAATCCTGCGCTGCATCCCCATCATTATGTGCGGCGGTTTCCATACGCCTAATCACCGCTGGGCGGTGCTGGCGGCGCTGCTTACCCTGGCAAAGCTTACAGAGGAAAATGGGGAGCTGGCGGTTTCCACAGTAGATTTTGGCAGCCACAGATCTCCTGTGGGAGAAATCCCGGCTACAGCAAAGGAACTGGCAGGGCAATTACGGGCAAGGGCAGGGCAGTACCTGTCAGAGGGCATTGACGGCGACGCAGACGGGGAGTATGCGGAGCGTTCCACCGGGAATTACAATGCAGTGGTGGATAAATCCCTGATCCTTGCTTATGAGATGACAGGGGACGAGAGCTTTTTAGGGTATGTGGAAAGAAACCTTGATATGATGCTGTACTACATAGATGGGGATGATACCATTTTTACCCAGAATTCCACCAGGCAGGACCAGGGAAAAGCCCTTTATCCTGACCAGTATTTTTACCTGTACACCTATATGGCAGACAAGACAGGCTCAGAAGCCTTTGACGCGGCAGCCCATAAGATGATCAAGGACAGCATGGCCAGGGGAGAGGGAGAGCTCCGGGGTAAAATGCAAGGGGGTGACATTGCCTGCGGCCCTATGTATATCTTTATGATGTATGACTGGCTGAAGGGCTACACCTTTAAAGGCTATGGCTATCTGGAGGAATACCGCAGGTACTTTGGCGGTTCCCAGGTGCTCCGGGTGAAAAAGAAGGATTATGTATGCAGTGTACTGAATAACAAGGCTTCCTTCCTGTTTGTGAAATTTGGCGCCCTCCCGGTGGGGTTGCGGATCGGGGAAGCTTATTGTGATGTGCGCAATGTGATCCCCAGGGAAATGGAAGTGACGGAGGATGGCTGCGTACTTCATTCCACCGCCAGGGGATGGTATTACCAGCCGTTTGCAGAGCCCCAGGGGACTTCCGACTGGTGGGCCATGGACCATAAGAAGAGAGAGCTGGTAGTTACCAGCCAGGTGGATACCACTATTACCATAAAGGAACTGGAAAAGGGAGTTGAAGTTACGGTAAAGACAGAAGGGCTGGATGGGCTTCCCCTGCGGGTGGAACTGGATATTCCCGCAGGCAGCGTATTGGAAAATGATGCCTTCTGCCTTACTGCAGGGAAGGGAGAGAGCCTGATTTTAAGGGACGGCTGTTTGAAGATCCATAACAGCCTGGAGAAGATCCTGGTGGGGCCTGGCTATGGGACCCATGCATTTAAGGGACATTACTCTGGGGAGGACAAAAACAGTGCAGGTTACAGTATTTTCTTTAATGAATATACCCCTTATGAAAAGACTTTCCGTATTGTAAAGGAAGGATAGGACGTTCCAGATATCCCGCGCTTAAACAGTAATAAAAACAAAGGAGGTAAAAGGGATAGATGGATGGTATGCAGGAGATCACAGCGGATCTTGCGCTTGGGTCTGTCGTGATACGTCTGGCGTTTGCAATGCTTACAGGAATGCTGGTAGGGATCGAGCGGAGCAGCAAGGGACGGGGGGCGGCAGGGGTGAAGACCCATTCCCTGGTGTGTGTTGGGGCCGCCCTTGTGATGCTCACAAGCGAATACATAAGAGTTGCCTATAACAATCAGGGAGACCTTGCCCGGCTGGGAGCACAGGTGATCAGCGGAATCGGTTTCCTTGGGGTAGGGACGATTATCGTAACAGGGCGCAACCATGTAAAAGGGCTTACCACTGCAGCAGGGCTGTGGGTGTGCGGCGTGGAGGGGCTGGCGATTGGTATTGGCTTTTGGAAAGGCGCTATCGTTACATTGCTTGTAGTGATGTTCATTTTACAGATCCTTTCCAGGGTCGACCTGGCCATGCACCGCTGTGCCCGTTCCTTTGAGCTTTATATTGAGTTCAGTGCCCGGGAGGATGTACGCAGGTTCATGGAGGATGTAAGCTGGCAGAACGTAAGCCTGGGCTCGGTGGAAGTGACCCAGAGCCGGATCGATGGCAGCGGGCAGGCGGCGATCATTGGGTTTGAAATGAGAAGAGGGAAAGACCGCCCGGGATTGCTGGAATGGATACGGGAACGGAAATATGTCCTGTATGTGGAAGAACTGTAGGAGACCATAACTTTAGTAAAAGAGGGAATTGCCCCAGGGTAGCTGGCGGCAGTTCCTTTTTTATGCGCAGGCCCGTGCAGAGGAAATATGCCGCTAAAGCGGTGCACGGGCCGCCAGTCTTTGCCAGTCAAAAAAATGAAGTTGATGATGTTGCGGAACGGTGTAATATCCATTTGTGCGTTGTCTATGGAGTCCACCCCGTCATTGATTGCAATGTACCGCACGTTATGATTAGGGAAAAATACCTCGATATAAGTACCCGTTTCAAGATAATTCCTCCCCAAACGTGACAGGTCTTTTGTGATGAGCGTTGACACTTCCCCGTCCTGTATGTCCTTGATAAGCTGTCGGAAAGCGGGGCGGTCGTAGTTTGTACCGCTGTAACCGTCATCAACGTAAAACTGGCAGTTCAGAAAACCGTTGCGCTTTGCATAATCTTTCAGCATGGTTTTCTGTGTGCTGATACTCATGCTCTCATTGTTCGTGCCGTCATCTTTGGAAAGCCTGCAATATAAAGCAGTGATTTTGTCGTTATTCAGTTTTGCCCTTTTCATGTTGTCCTCCTTAATGAAAAGGGACTTCCTCAA
>CAJTVD010000062.1 GCA_910579495.1 uncultured Lachnospiraceae bacterium | reverse complement strand
AAGGATTCCATAGGTAAGTCAGGTGACCTATGTATAACAAATTCGGGAGATTAGGATACACGCCTGTCCTCTTCCATGGTGGCAAGCATCGTTCCGGCGTTTCTTCCGTGCCGTACTCCACACCCTCAAACTCCACGGCATCCAGCGAATTTTTGGAGGCGTGAAGCCTGTCCCTGCCCGTGGTATATTCATGGCATCCCCTTTCCGGGGATACACAGCATATAATTCAGTCTTTCCCCAACAGCTTGTCAATGGGGAAATTATATAAAGTGAAACCGTAGTGAAACGATAGAATATCGCAAGTTATGACAAAATCAAAAAGAATTAGAATACAGAAACTTCCTCTAAACAACATACATGAAAGCAGAAAAAAGCGGCCCAATCTGGCAGGCCGCCCATATATGTACAAATTATTTTAAATCATTTCTAGACAATACCCTATATTCCGATGACACCGAATTGTAAATGGTGCATTGGGGTATTCTTTAAACAATTTTCTCCGCAAGCTACGGATATGACATCCCACAGAATTGTTTTCATCACCGATAGAATCCTCACCCCATATTTTCTCATAAATCTGCCCATAGGTAAGAGCATATCCCATATTCATAACCAAAAGGCAAAGAAGATCAAATTCCTTTGCCATGAGATCCAGTTCTACACCGTCATGGTAAACTTTTCTGTGGCGAGGATAGATTTCAAATTCTGAAAGGGACAGCATCTCATCGCTGCCAAGCCATAGTTCATTGGGAACAGGAGAATGTTCCACCGCACACATCAGTCTGTCAACAAATTCTTTATCTTGCTCATTAAATTCTATTGTTATGCGTCCGATGTTACCACCTCATTTGGCTATAATTAGAATAGCTCTTTCCCACAAAATCCTCTTACTTTCTACATTCATTTGTTTTGATAAAAATCTCTACAGACTGGCCTTTAGAATCTCAAGCACCTCATCACGGTTCAGCACTTTATAACCACCATCCATAATAGCAGTTCCGGTTGCGATACCTTCAAGCATTTCCTCTGCCGCTCCCAACTCCCGCAGGTTCATCGCAAGTCCCAACTCCTTCATCCAGCTTTCCATGCAGAAAAGTCCTTCTGCCGCAACCTGTTCTTCCGATTTTCCATCGGCATCCACACCCCACACATTCACCGCAAAACGACAGAACTTTGCAAGTCCATAAGGCATAATATACCGATAATACGGCAACGATACAGCAGAAAGTGTCATTCCGTGAGCCGCATCCGTATACGCACCTGCAGACTGTCCCAGCATATGAACCATCCAGTCAGTAGTCTTTTGCCGCGCCGTGCCAGTGCTTTACACCGACCTGGATATTGACAACATCTCCGGGGCGGAGTTCCTGCGCCTCTTTTCCTTCTTCCTGGTAATACCCACGCCCTGCAACACAGACCAGAATCTGCCCGCCGCCTTTATCCGCATGGTGGATATGTCGGCTTGTGTCAAGTTAATGACACGAACTTTTTGATAACTTTTTTAAAACCATAGATTTATTACTTGCTAAAACCATCTATCCGTTTACCATAGCTATAAATATACTAATTTTTAATTTCCATTATTATCTTGATACATTCATTACAATTTTTATTTTTATCAACATTATATACATGACATGAAATCTTTTTCTTTGTTTCCAACAATTCAGCCACACTACTGCTATAATATCGCGGAATATAACCTAATATTTTCCCTGAATGGTCCAACACTTGCACTGCATTTATATCATATTTGTTTTCTGAATCCTTTTTTAAAGAAACCTCATCTCCTCTTGTAATTTCTACCGCTTTTAAACAATCATCCCCTTCACAATTCAGGTAATGTCTGGCTCCTGATACAAAAAAAATTCTCGTTATATCTTTTTCTCTATCCAGAATAGGATCAATAAACTCCAAATTGTCAATTGGCAGCCTTGCTCCGCTTCTTTTAAGTAATGCATACTCGTCATAATCTTCTAATCCATACTTCTTCAAAATATCTTTAATGTTTTTTCTTTTTTTGTCTGGCAAACGACTAGAAAAAACTGAAAAAAGCTTTTCATCTTCATATTGCTTATTTAGGTCAGGGAAACATAGTAATGGTGCAAATCCATCCTTGATTGCATTTTTTACCTCATCACAATATTGAAATTCATAACGACTATTTTTCGTCAACTGGCCAACAATGTATTGTTGACCGGATTGCCCTGACTTCCAAATTAAATACAAATAATCATTACCATTTTTAATACTCATAATCTACATCTCCATATACTTCCTTCAGTAACTGCAATTTTGAAAAAAGATACTTTTTAATCAGGTCTGTTTTATTAATTGAAAGCATCTCTATATATTTATCTACTACTATGCAAATCACATCTTCTGTCAGCAATTCCTTTATTTTCTTTACAATTTCTATTGTTTGCCCGAAATAATTATTATGAATGTATTTAATTACCTCTAAATGTGTAGGCTGTTTTGTATCTCGGCTGCTAATGCGAATAATCGACTTTGACTTCGTATCAACCAATGATTTCCATACCATTAAATCATTTCCCAAATACTGATTGATCTTTGACTCTGCGACATAAGCGCAAAGAGAAGAACTGTTATCATATAGCGGGCTCAATCGCATTACCTTATCTTTTCTTATTAACGCCCAGTTACTCTGATGCCTGTCCGTATTCCCTATCAAAAAATCAAATATACAAATCGGCAGGAAATCGCAAAACAGCCCTAATGGTTCCAATGCTTTTTTAATCATTTCCAAGGAATATTTATCTTTTGTCTTTGAGTCCATTAAGGTTTCAGTATCAAAATGCTCGTATTTCAGACTAATACAATAAATTCCTTCAATAAGAGTTTCCTCTTTATTGTCAACTATACTGTAACTCATAGAGCCTTCTCTGCCTTTATATAATCCAACCTCAAATTTAGCGCAAGGAATCCCAATAATATTCGCCAAGTCACTTGCTATACATTCCGAAACATGATCCGTTGTCGAAATATCTTTCTTAAATTTAAATAAACCCGTCCGTCCTGTGTCAGGATTCATCAGCCATATTTTTTCGCTACGGCCGCTACCCTCAGGTGTACCCTCATACTCTTCCCAAAAAGAAAAATCTTTCATATATTTCTCCCAAATTTCTTCCTCTATCTATAGTCGAAATTTTAAAATTCGTAATACCAATCTGCCATAAGTACTTTTGTATTAATAATCTGTTTCAATTCATTGTCCTCCTGAAGCAAACAGCCTTGAATAACTTTTTCACTCGCGCCTGTCATCTTTTTTATAACCGAATCACTTAATCCCGCTTTCAAAAGTTGACTTATACCATATTTTACAACACTTGTCACACTTGTAATACCAATCAACATCCCCATATAATCAGGTATTCCGGAAGATGATGTTATATCATTCCATGCTTCTCCCCGAAAACCAGCAAACATTAACTTTTCTTTATTTACAATTTTTTTATCAAAAACGAAATCTTTTATATTTCGTAGTTGAATAGATAATTTCAACGGTAATCGAAGTTCAAAACCATTAACAGTGATGCAATCATACACTTCATCATAGTCATCCCATTTCATTTTTCTTAATTCACGATATGTAATTCCATATAACATCATCATCTTTATCCCTATAGCTGCCACTGCTTTTCTAAAACTGGTTGCATCCTCCCATTCCCGCGCAGTAAATTGTTCATTTGCCCATATTAATACTTTTTCGGCTTCAGTTGATGTCAACGGCTCCTGCTCAACAATCCCAGCCAGCATTTCGCACTTATCTATATAAGCCATCATTTGCTGCATATACGAGTTTTCTCGCAATCGGTTATATGAAATTGCATCATATAAATCAGGATTTACAATATCCGTTGTTTTTCTTATATAATTGAAAAACTGCCCAATTACTGTAGCATAGCGTTTTGCTTTTGTTTTACTTTTATATCTTTTCACTGTCTCAACATTATAAATCAGGCTTTTTAATATAAAATTCACATCTATACCCTGTAATAAAATACGAAGTTGATCTCCAGACAAGGAATTTTTCCAATTTACTTCTATATACTCACTAAAATTAATAACATCACTCTTATAGTCTGAATATTCTTTTATAAATTTATCTGTAATATCTTTGTATTCCATTTTATTCCTCCCATATAATTTTATTATACATTATACTAACATTATCTATAAGTCAATATATAATTTTATGATTTTATTGGGTCAATTATTTGCTTAGGTCTTGTATAGTATTTATTTATATCCAATAAAACAGAATATATTTCTGTAAATACATAATTTTTTACTTCATATTATTTTCAAATGAGTCTAATTGATTTGCGCAAACAAATACGGAGAGTCCTTACACTCTCCGTCTCCTATCTTTCATTTTACAATACACCACCGCCGTCAGCGTACTCACAAACGTCGCCACAATCGCCGGCGCAATAATCCCCGCCGGATTCACACTGCCATACTGGCTGCGATAAGCGATCATATTGACGGGTATCAACTGTAGCGATGAAATATTCAGGATCAGGAAGGTACACATTTCATTGCTGGCCCGCCGGCTTCTGTCCTGCCTGCCATGCTTCTCCCTGCTTTCACTGCCTACTATCCTGACAGCAGCCTTTTCTTTGCCGACGGTTCCATCTTTCCCATAAGAGCCGCCCGGTTGTAAGTCCATCTGCAAATGTCTGCGTTTTCCCTCGCCTGTATCCATGTATTCCGGATTCCCCCGCTCCGCCTCCAGCTTCGCCAATTCCTCCATGGCCTTCAGCCCAGTTGTTGCGGCATCCCGGCTCAAATGTCACATTGAAAATCCCAACCTGTGATGTGGAAAGCGTGGCAAGGAAACTTCGTCCGGTAAAATACTGTGCAAAGCCATCATTAGGCTTGCCGACAGGAAACACCATCTCCGCCGCATGGGCAGCTTTTGCATCCTCACCTGCCGTCTCATCTTTCCACACATCCTTTGCCAGACCAAACACCGCCCAGCCCTTTGGCCATCCTGCATAAAAAGCGGCATGGGTGATAATCGCTGCGGCTTCCGCTTTCGTCACACCATGTGCCTTTGCATTAGGGTACAGCACCCATAAAAAGAAAAAGGCATCTGACGGTATCCAATATCGCCAAATGCCTTTATTTCTGCGGTTTCTCCGATATTCTGTTTTTTCCCTTTGTATCAATTAAGCGAGTTTTATTTCCACGTAATACTCGTACTGGGGCATACCGTTCTTTTCAGCGTAATCCTTCAACAAAAGTTTCTGGTTCGAGATACTCATGCTCTCATTCTGGCTGCCGTCATCAAGGGAAATCCTGCAATAGAGGGCGGAGATATGGAGATTTGAAGCATTTGCTTTCCGCTGTGGAAATGGCAGATGCTTTTTTATTTCCGGGAAGGGACGGTATGAAGGTCACTGGATTATTGAAATGTCGGAAATGATTGGCCACGGCGAACGCAAAGAGCATTGAGGATATTAAGGATTCCTCCGTCAGCCGCAGGGCGGGAATGTAATAATCACCCACAAGAACGTAGTCAAGACCGTTGGTATCGTCATGGATTCTTTCTGGCAGTTCTTTCATTTGTGACCTCCTGTATTCAGTTTTCCAGAATCCAGTTGTTCGTGTCCCTGTTCATGTGAATTTATTAGGCAACTGAACTCTTCACGAATAAGTATGGCATATCTATGCCAGGTTCTTGTACTTCTTATCCTATTTCCCTAATATATCATTGACAGATTTTATTATTTGTTATACCATATGCTTAGTAATACAAAGTACATAAAATACCAAAGTAATTTGTTCCTGCCCCCACAGGGGTACGACGCACAAATGGGGGATTGTAATGAATGAAAAATATGAAAGGCAGATAAAGAAAGGCGTTTTAGACATGCTGGTTCTGAGGCTCCTGGAAAAGGAGCCCAAATATGGCTATCAGATCATCCAGGAACTTCGGGAAAAAAGCGGGGAAGCCTTTTTGCTCAAGGACGGCACTTTATACCCCATTCTGTACCGCCTGGAGGACGAGGGGCTGGCGGAGGGCAAATGGCAGGAGGCAGAGGGCAGGCAGACGCCAAGGAAATATTATCAGATAACAGAAAAAGGCAGGCTGGCTTTGCAGGAAATAAAAGCCATCTGGGAACAAATATCAGAAGGAATTTCAAGAATTATGGAGGAGTAAGACCATGACACCAGAAAGTTATGTAAACGCAATCATCAAGAAAGTAAAATGCAGTAAAAACAGGAGAAATGAAATCAAAAAACAACTATTGGCAGATATCAACAGCCGGATCAGCCAGGGGGAAACCTTCCAGGGCATCACCGCACAGATGGGGGCTCCCATAGAAATAGCAGAAGATTTTAATGAAAGTATCCCAAAAGAAGAGCAAAAAAAATACACCCAAAAGAAACTGCTGAAAATTATTGTTCCCGCCATCGCCACCATGGCAATCCTGGCATTCCTTGTTTATTGGCTCCTGCCCAAAGGTATGGATATTGAAAAAAGCGGCTATTTCACCCAGGCACAGGTAACGGAAGCAATGGAGGAAACCATCGGGCAGATCAACAGCTCCGATTATGGCGCCCTCCAGGCAAACGCCATCCCCCAAATGCAGCCCTACCTGACCCAGGAAGCCCTATCCTCTGCCAAAAGCACCATTCCCGGGGACTGGGGCGAATTCCGCAGCTTCGGCAAAGTTTACCTTGCGGAGCTGGTCCAGTCAGGGGTGCATTTTGCCGTGGGGGAAATGAACGTATCTTATGAAAATGTAACCGTTACTTTCCGCCTGACCTATGACCAAAATATGAAACTGGCTGGCATTTATATAAGATAGGGCAAATATTGCCCACTTCAGGCACCTAAAGGAGGGCTGGCCATCAGCTCTCCTTTAAGGCGCTTTGGCCCGGGTAGTGTTTTTCCACCGTTCCCATCAGTTTGTCTATTTGGCTGATGACTTTCCGCTGGCAATCCATAAGGCATTGCATCCCATCTGCTATATTTTCCCCCATAGCCCCAAGCTCCCTTTCGTCTGTTATTGCAGACATATAATTCAGATACTTTATGGCATATTCAAATACATGGATTGCGGCTAATACCCTTCCTGCCTGTTCCTGGACATGGTGTAATTCATCTGCAAGGTTGTTCATAGGCTGTGGTCCTTTCCTGTTTCTTCTATAAGATATATCAATAGTATGCCCATCCCCCCGGATATCCATTCCGGCCCACAGGCTTAACCGGGCATTTTCCCCTTACTTGTACCAGACGCGGCAGCGCCGGCAAGCAGGGGGTCTTTGCCTGGAGGTGTGCATATATTCTCTATAAAACAGGTATCACTGCCCCCAAAAGCCCTGGCTCTTCCAGTTCCGCCCTGGCAAAACCAGTGCCATGAAGCCCTTCCGGGGTCATTTCCAGGTAATATGCTTTCATCTTGTCATAGAAACAGTCCGCCCCTTTCATGCACCCGCCGCCCAGCACAAAAATGTCCGGGTTCACAGCAAAGCTGATGCCTGCAAGCATCACTGCCAGGTCCTGTGCCATCTGCCCCGTAAGGGAAACTGCCCAGCCCTCCCCCTTCCTTGCCGCATCAAAAACTTCCCCTGCATGGGCCAGGGTCCTGCCGCAAAGGCGGCTCCCTCTCTCTGTAAGGGCATCTCCTGCAGAAATCCCTTCAATAGCGCCGGGGTACAATCCCCGGAAGCTTTCTTTCTGGTTCCTGCTTACAACTGTCCCCCCAATCTCCCCGGCATAGCCTGCGGCTCCCGGTATCAGCTTTCCCTGATAAACATACCCACCGCCTATACCAGTGGATACCGTTACATAATACACAGACTCATAGCCTTTCCCTGCCCCCAGCCGTGCCTCTGCCAGGGCTGCTGCGCTGCCATCGTTGATCACCGATACCGGCAGCCCTGTATGGTCTGTGAGTTCTTTTTCCAGCCCCACATTCTCCAGGCCGGGAATATTGGAGATATAATGGATCTTCCCCTCTTTGTCCACCACACCGGGAATGCCGATTCCGATTCCCTGTACCTGGCCTTCCTTTCCCTGCTCCCTGATCAGGCGCACCAGCTGGGAAAGGATCGCATTCTGCCCGGTGGCTTCCTTGTGCAGGTCTTTAATTTCAAACTGTTCATTTATGGTTGCAATTCTCACATTGGTCCCCCCAAGATCAATGGCAATATACTCTTTCATCTTCTCTCCTTCCTCTCCTGCCAAAGGCACCCAGCGCGCCATCAGCATTCTCAATGGGTACCCTTTGCCTGCCCCTTATTATCCCCGATCCGCATGGTCAGCCCGATCCGCTTTTTGGGGACGTCAACAGTAAGCACCTGCACTTCCACCACATCCCCCACACTGACAGCTTCCAGGGGATGCTTAATAAACCGGTCCGTTATCTGGGAAATATGCACCAGGCCGTCCTGGTGGACACCAATATCCACAAACACGCCGAAGTCGATTACGTTCCGCACTGTCCCCTTTAATACCATCCCCGGCTTTAAATCCTTCATGTCAAGCACATCGCTGCGCAGGATCGGGGCAGGCATATTCTCCCTGGGATCCCTGGAGGGCTTTTCCAGTTCCTTTAAAATATCCGACAAAGTAATTTCGCCGATGCCAAGCTCCAGGGCCAGCTGCTTTTTATCCTTGATTTTTTTCTCCAGCGTCCCGGCAGCCGTCCCGCCGCCTGCCTCAACCCCCCGGGAGGTTTTCCCCCCTTTTCCTTCCGGCTCCCGGGAAAGAGGCTCTCCCATGGTTCCCATAGCCGCCGCCAGCGCTTTGCCCATAGCGGTATCCGTATTCCGTATCACCATCCTGGGCTGCCTGCCCTTTGTTTCCTTTCTCTGGGCAGGGGCTTCTTTTTTCAAAGTCCCCTTGTTTTTCGCCGCCTGCTTCTGGGCAAGGCGCACATCCTCCATGGTAAGCCCCAGCTTTTCCAAAAGCTTTAAGGCAGCCTCATAGGATTCCGGGTGTACGCTGGTATCGTCAAGGGGATTGTCCCCCTCGGGAATCCGCAGAAAGCCCGCACACTGTTCATAAGCCTTAGGCCCAAGCTTGGGCACCTTTAAAAGCTGGGCGCGGTTCTGGAAGCGTCCGTTCTGTTCCCGGTAATCCACAATGTTCTTGGCAATGGTTTTAGAGACACCGGAGATATATTCCAGCAGGGAAGCAGAAGCGGTATTTAAGTCTACCCCTACCTTGTTAACACAGTCCTCCACCACGCCCCCTAAAGCCTCTCCCAGCTTTTTCTGGTTCATGTCGTGCTGGTACTGGCCCACGCCAATGGATTTGGGGTCAATCTTTACCAGCTCCGCCAAAGGATCCTGGAGCCTCCTGGCTATGGAAGCGGCGCTTCTTTGCCCCACGTCAAAGTTGGGGAATTCCTCTGTGGCCAGTTTGCTGGCAGAATAGACAGAAGCCCCCGCCTCGGAGACGATCACATACTGCACCGGGGTATCCAGTTCTTTGATCAGCTCCACGATCACCTGCTCAGATTCCCTGGACGCGGTCCCGTTTCCCACACTGATCAGGGAAACCCCATATTTTTTGATAATCCTTTTCAGCTCCGCCTTGGCTTCCTCCACCTTATTCTGGGGGGCTGTGGGGTAAATCACTTTGGTATCCAGCACCTTGCCGGTAGCGTCCACCACCGCCAGCTTACAGCCGGTACGGAACGCCGGGTCCCAGCCCAGCACTACCCTGCCCACAATAGGCGGCTGCATCAAAAGCTGCTGTAAGTTCTTGCCAAAAACGGAAATCGCGCCGTCCTCCGCCTTTTCTGTTAATTCGTTCCTGATTTCCCGCTCAATGGCAGGGGCGATCAGCCTTTCGTAGGAGTCCTGTATCACCTCCCTAAGGGCAGGGGCTGTAAATTCATTTTCCCCGGCGATCACCTTTTTGCCCAGGTATTGCAGTATCCTCTCTGTGGGGGCAAGGATTTTAACCGTAAGGAACTTTTCATTCTCCCCCCGGTTTAAGGCAAGCACCCTATGCCCTACAGCTTTCTTTAAAGGTTCCTCATAGGCGTAATACATCTCGTAAACGCTCTGGGCCTTTTCATCCTTGGCTGTGCTGGTAAGGGTTCCCTCCTCCATGGTGATGTTCCGGATATACATGCGGTAATCCGCCTCATCGGAAATCATTTCCGCAATAATATCTTTTGCCCCCTGGAGCGCCTCCTTTTCATCCTTCACGCCCTTTTCTTCACTTATGTATTTGGCCGCTTCCACCTCCAACGGCTGGCCCGCCTCCTGGGCAAGGAGATACTGGGCAAGGCCCTCCAGCCCCTTTTCCTTTGCCACGCTTGCCCTGGTCTTGCGCTTGGGCCTGTAAGGGCGGTAAAGGTCCTCCACCACCACCAGGGTTTCCGCCGCCAGGATTTTTTCCTTTAATTCCTCTGTAAGCTTGCCCTGTTCCTCTATGCTTCCCATAACCTGTTCTTTCTTTTCCTCCAGGTTGCGGAGATAATTCAGCCTTTCATACAGCTCCCGCAGCACCTCGTCATTCAGGGAACCTGTAGCCTCCTTGCGGTAACGGGAAATAAAAGGAATGGTATTTCCCTCGTCTATCAGCTTAACGGCAGCTTCCACCTGCCATTTTTCCACTTTCAGTTCTTCTTTCAGCTTTAATATAATATCCATTTACTTTCTCCAATTCATCCATGCTTTGTGGTTGCCCTGCTGTCTATCTGTGGCTTCCTGCTCCCGGAAGGGCACAGATTTTTCCAACAATAACTATTATAGTGGATGTGCCCTCCCTTTTTCAAGAAAGAAATCCCTGTTTTTCAGCAAAATAATAACCCCTCCCTGTTATAGCACCATTACCAGCGTCCCTGCCCCGATCAGGATGCATCCGGTCAGGGATTTGCTTGTAAACCCCTCATGCAGGAACACAAATGCCAGCACCAGGGTGATCACGACACTCAGTTTATCAATGGGCACTACCTTAGAAGCATCGCCTAATTGCAGCGCCCGGTAATAGCACAGCCAGGACGCTCCCGTGGCCAGCCCAGACAGGATAAGGAAAACCCAGCTCTTTTTGCCAATCTCCGTGATCCCGCCCTGGGCATGGGTTAAAAATACCATGCCCCAGGCCATGAAAACCACCACCACAGTCCTTATGGCTGTGGCCAGATTGGAATTTACCCCTTCAATTCCGGCTTTGGCAAGAATAGAAGTGAGTGCGGCAAAAACTGCCGATAATAACGCAAATACAAACCACATGATTTCCTCCAATTTCTGATATGATTTAATAATATTCCCAAAAAGCAGGGAAAGCGGCATATCACTCCTGCCGCTTTCCCTGCCTGTTTATCCCTTTCCCGGCCCTTAAATTTCATTCCCGGGGATTTGGGGGATCCCTGCCAGGCCTTTTGCCAGTTCCTTGTCTGTGGGGATATAGTCTGTCATTTCTCCATTGTTAAACCGTTCATAGGCTTTCATATCAAAATAACCGGTCCCTGTAA
Organism: uncultured Lachnospiraceae bacterium; assembly: GCA_910579495.1. Classification (GTDB taxonomy): domain Bacteria; phylum Bacillota; class Clostridia; order Lachnospirales; family Lachnospiraceae; genus Suilimivivens. The sequence continues at coordinate 11,869 of CAJTVD010000062.1, read as the reverse complement.
GCCCGAACAGGATGGTTTTCCCTTCCCCTGTCTCCCTGCACTTTACAGCCTCGTCAATGGCAACTTTGATGGCATGGGAGCTTTCCGGTGCGGGAAGGATGCCCTCCACTCTGGCAAACTCTTCCGCCGCCTGGAACACGGCTGTCTGCCCTACGCTCACAGCCTCCATGTACCCGTCTGCATATAGCTGGGAGAGCACGGAACTCATGCCATGGTAGCGAAGCCCGCCTGCATGGGTCGCCGCAGGGATAAAGCCGCTGCCAAGGGTGTACATCTTTGCCAGGGGGCATACCTTTCCGGTGTCGCAGAAGTCATATACATACTTTCCCCTGGTAAGGCTGGGGCAGGAAGCAGGCTCAACGGCTATGAAACGGTAGTCTGCCTCTCCCCGCAGCTTTTCTCCCATAAAAGGGGAAATCAGCCCCCCTAAGTTGGAACCGCCCCCTGCGCACCCAATGACCACATCCGGCTTCACCCCGTATTTGTCCAGCGCCGCCTTTGCCTCCAGCCCAACCACTGACTGGTGGAGCAGCACCTGGTTAAGGACAGAGCCCAGCACATAGCGGTAGCCCTCCTGGGAAGCCGCCGCCTCCACCGCTTCCGAAATGGCACAGCCAAGGCTTCCTGTTGTGCCAGGGAACTCTTCCAGGATTTTCCTCCCCACATTGGTGGTCTCAGAGGGGGACGGCGTCACCTTTGCCCCGTAAGTCCTCATAACCTCCCGGCGGAAAGGCTTCTGTTCATAGGAGCATTTCACCATATATACCTGGCAGCCGAGCCCAAGGTAAGCACAGGCCATAGAAAGGGCCGTCCCCCACTGGCCCGCACCGGTTTCCGTTGTCACCCCCTTAAGCCCCTGCTTCTTTGCGTAGTACGCCTGGGCAATGGCAGAATTCAGTTTATGGCTCCCGCTGGTATTGTTGCCCTCAAATTTATAGTAAATCTTTGCAGGCGTCTGTAATTTTTCTTCCAAACAGTAAGCCCGCACCAGGGGCGAGGGACGGTACATTTTATAAAACTTCCTGATATCTTCCGGGATTTCAAAGTAAGCAGTGGTATCGTCAAGCTCCTGCCTGCACAGCTCTTCACAGAAAATGCTGCTCATTTCCTCAAAGGCCAGGGGCTTTAACGTACTGGGGTTTAAAAGGGGCGCAGGCTTGTTCTTCATATCCGCCCGCACATTATACCAAGCATCCGGCATCTCATGTTCATCCAGATAAATTTTGTAAGGGATTTTCTTTTCTTCGCTCATATTTTCCTCCATTCCGCGCCCTTTGGCGGGCTGTTAACAAAGTATAGGATAATTGGGAAAATCCGGTAAGAGCCTTTCAGGCAACAAAAAAACTCTTCTCCCAATCATACGCTGGGACAAGAGCAAACTATCTCCTGCGGTGCCACCCGGCTTGGCGCAATATACTGCGCCCGCTCATCGCATACTATCATATGCTTGATTTGTTAACGGAGTCTCCTCTCCGTCTCACCTACTTCCCTTTCGGTTCGCCCTCAGAAGCCCATTCCCCTATGCTCCCTATGCCGCTTCCCACCCTCTGCGGCTCTCTGTGATAAAGATTACATAAAGTACTTACTCTTCTTCAACGGTTTCTGCTTTTTTTTATAGCATACCAGGAGGGCGCTGTCAATAGTTTTTTGAAAATTAACAAAATAACGGGCCTCCTGAAAATGAATTTTCTTGATTTCCATCCCCTGTGATTATTGCATTTTCCACGAAACAGTGTTATTATTTTAACGATGTATTTTTTACAATTAATTTCAACAGGCACCAAAGAGCCTGCGTCCGCGCGGCATTCGCAGGCTCCGTAAGCAGCTGTCGCTTCCGTGCCGAAAGCCGTGCAGAAAGAGGGAACAAATGAGCAAAACATTCTCCGATTTAATCGCCAGGGTCAATGAGTGCGGGACCAAAAAAGTGGCTGTTGCCGTAGCCCAGGACTCTGCTGTGCTTGAAGCTGTCAAGGCGGCAAAGGAAAGAAAGATCGCAGACGCCATTTTAGTGGGCGACGAAGCAAAAATTAAAGAAACCGCGCAGTCCCTGGATATGGACCTTAGTGGTTTTGAGATTATTCATGTGGAGGATACCACACAAGCCGCCCTTACCGCGGTTAAGCTGGTGCACGACGGAAAAGCCGACATGTACATGAAGGGGCTTATCGACACCAAAGGATTCTTAAAAAGCGTCCTGGACAAGGAAGTGGGGCTGCGCACAGGCAAGCCTTTGTCCCACGTATGTGTGTTTGACATTGAGGGCATTGACCATCTGCTCTTCTTAACCGACGTGGCTTTCATCCCTTACCCCACGCTGGAGGATAAGGTAAACATCATCCACAACACCCTGGAAATCACCAAAGCCTGCGGCATTGAAAATCCCAAGGTAGCGCCCCTTGCGGCTGTGGAAGTAATAAACCCCAAAATGCCTGCAACTGTTGAGGCAGGGGAGCTTACCAAAATGAACCAGGAAGGGAAGCTTCCGGGCTGTATCATTGACGGGCCTTTGTCCTTAGACCTTGCCATTGACCCCGAGGCTGCCAAGCACAAAGGTGCCACCGGCAGGGCCATCCAGGGAGACGCGGATATTCTTCTTTTCCCGGATATCCATGCAGGGAACCTGGTTTACAAGTGCCTGGTACATACAGCAAAGGTGGTAAATGGGAATATCCTCACCGGGACAAAAGCGCCGGTAATCTTAACTTCCCGTTCCGATGATTTTGAAACCAAGGTAAATTCCATTGCTTTAGGCGCTGTTGTAGCGGAAGCAATGTCCAAAAATAACTAATTATCCGGAGGAATACAACATGGCAGTTAAAAGCTTAATCATTAATCCCGGTTCCACCTCCACCAAAATCGGCGTGTTTGAGGATGAAACCCTCTTATTTGAAGAAACCCTTCGCCACTCTACCGAGGAAATCGCCCAGTACGCTTCCATCGTAGACCAGAAGGATTTCCGCAAGCAGATCATCCTGGATCTCCTTGCAAAAAAGAATTTTGACATCAACTCCCTGCAGGTGGTTGTGGGCAGGGGCGGCATGTTAAAGCCCATCCCCGGCGGTACTTACGCAGTAAGCGACGGCCTGCTGGAAGACTTAAAGATCGGCAGGCAGGGACAGCATGCCTCCAACTTAGGGGGCATCCTTGCCAGGGAAATTGCTGATTCCATCGGCATCCCTTCCTATATCGTAGACCCTGTGGTAGTAGATGAGCTGATGCCTATTTCCCGGTATTCCGGGGTTCCCGAGCTCCCCCGCACCAGCGTGTTCCACGCCCTGAACCAGAAGGCGGTTGCCAAGCGCTTTGCCAAAGAACAGGGCAGGCCTTACGATTCCTTCAACCTGATCGTAGTCCATATGGGCGGCGGCGTTTCCGTAGGCGCCCACGAAATGGGCAGGGTGGTGGATGTCTTCAACGCCCTGGACGGGGACGGCGCATTTTCCCCTGAACGGGCAGGCGCAGTCCCTTCCGGTGCCCTGATCAAAATGTGCTTCTCCGGCCAGTATTCGGAAAAAGAAGTTTACAAAAAGATCGTGGGAAACGGCGGCTTTAACGCTTACGTGAACACCAACGATATGAGGGACGTGGAAAAAATGATTTTGGAGGGCGATGGGCATGCGGCGGAAATCCGCGAGGCTTTCATCATGCAGGTTGCCAAGGACATCGGCTCCATGGCCTGCGTCCTTAAGGGAAAGGTTGACCAGATCATCGTTACCGGCGGTATTGCCTATGACAAAGCAGTGGTAAAGGGATTGCAGGAGCGGGCAGGCTTTATCGCCCCCATCACCGTATACCCTGGCGAAGACGAACTTCTTGCCCTGGCCCAGGGGGCGCTGCGCGTGTTAAACGGGGAAGAGCCAGCCATGGAGTATTGACCCTTACCGTTGTTCAGAAAAGGGGATGTTTTCTATCCGAAAACATCCCCTTTTTTTGTAATAAACGCCGGGCCTTACCTGTCATGGGCTGACTTTGCAAACAGAAGGAACATAGGAAAGATTTCCAGCCTCCCTGTGAGCATAGCCAGGGAAAGCACCACCTGCGCCCAGTCTGAGTATACGCTGAAATTGGCCATGGGCCCTACCTTGGCCAGCCCGGGGCCGATATTGTTAAAGCAGGAAAGCACGGCAGTAAAGTTGGTGGTAAAATCCAGGCCGTCCAGGGAAACAATCAGAGTAAACACACACAAAAGCAGCATATAAGAAGCCGCATAAATCCTTGTGGAGCTTAAGGTCTTTTTATCCACAGGTTTCCCATTTACCCGGACAGTCACTATGGCTTTGGGATTAATGATCTGGCGGATTTCCGCCACAAAGGATTTCACCAGTATCAAAACCCTGGACACCTTCATGCCGCCCCCGGTGGAACCGGCGCAGGCACCCACCACCATCAAAAGAAGCAGCATATGCTTGGAGAATTCCGGCCAGAACTCAAAGTCCACCGTGGCAAAGCCGGAAGTGGTGATAATACTGGACACCTGGAAAAACGCCTGCCGCAGGGCATTCCCAATCCCTCCTGCAAAAGACAGGATATTCCACGCAATCGCCCCTGTGGCAGCTGCCACAATTACCAGGTAAACCCTCACCTCCTCCATGGAAAACGCCTCCCGGAACTTCCGGAGAAGAACCAGATGGTACACGCTGAAATTGACCCCAAACAAAAGCATAAACACTCCCAGGGTGACCTCAATGGCAAGGCTCCCATAGCCCGCAATGCCTGCACTGGAAACTGCAAACCCACCAGTACCCGCAGTACCGAAAGCAATGCAGAAGCTGTCAAAATGTGCCATCCCAAAGAGGCACAAAAGCACTGCAAGGACCAGCGTCATTACCCCGTAAATCCCATAAAGGATCATGGAAGTGGTGCGCATCCGGGGAACCAGCTTCCCTGCCGTAGGCCCCGGGACCTCCGCCCGGACCAGGTGCATGGAATTGTCGTTTTCCATAGGCATTACCATCATAACAAATACCAGGACCCCCATCCCCCCGATCCAATGGGTGAAGCTGCGCCAGAAAAGCACCCCATGCCCCAGTTCCTCGGGCTTTGCCAGGACAGACGCCCCTGTGGTAGTAAACCCGGAAACAATCTCAAACAGCGCATTCCAATAGGTTGGGAAAACACCGTCAAGATACAAAGGCAGCGCCCCAAGCAAAGACACAATGATCCACGCTGCAGCCACAATGAAATAACCGTCCCGGCTGCTCATCCTCTGCCCGGAATGGTTCACCCGGGTAAACAAAAGCCCCCCGATCCCCGCAGGGACCATGGTGTAGATAAATCCCGCCGCGTCCCCGTCCTGATAGGCCAGTGACACCAGCAGCGCCGGGATCATTAAAATCACCTCAGTCAAAACGATCTTTCCGATAATACTGATTATTATTCTCTTATTCATAGCATCCTAATATATCCTCCCTGCTGTGGCTTCCCAAAATCCTTTAGTCTGCAAAAATATCTTCCAGGCGGGCTATCTGCCTCCCAATGGTGGCTACCAGCGCCGTATCGCCGGGCATCAGCATATCGTCGCCCCTGGGGATGATGGTCCTCACATCCCGGATGATACAGCCCAGCAGGATATTTTTTTTCAGCCTCAGGTTCTTTAGGGGGATATTTAAGTTCCTGTCCTTTTCATCAATCTTAAACTCTATAAATTCAATCTTACCGTCCATCAGCCGGTAAAGAGATTCCACTGCGTCGTTGTCCTCTGCGTTCAGTAAGGACCGCCCATAGCCAAGAATCCGGTCCGCTGCCACATCCTCCCTGGAAATGGTGCAGATCCGGCTTCCCGGCTGGAGCACCTTCAGCCTTGACTTGGCGCTGATGCGGGATATCACCTTGTTGATTCCCTGGGATTCCGCAAACATGGCGGCAATCAGGTTGTACTCGTCATTTTCCGTCATGGCAATAAAGGCGTCCGTGTTGGCAATATCCGTCCCCGACATGGAATCAAAGTATGCCAGGGTATCGTCCCGCATTACCACTGCCTTTGGCATTGCGGCAGAAATCTCCTCCGCCATCGCCTTATTTTTTTCCACCAGGGTCACCTTCGCCCCCTGTTTGATCAAAACCTCCGCCAGATAATAGGAGATCCGCCCGCCCCCGGAAATCATAACCGACTGCAATGGCTTAATGGGCAGCTTCAGCTTCTTGAAAGATTTCCGGAATTCCTCCGCCGCCCCTGTCATATAAAGGACGTCCCCGGACTTTAAGACCGTCTCCCCGTTAGGCACAAAAGCCTGGCCCTGCCTGACCACGGCACAGATCAGCAGGTTGATCCCCATATTCCTGTTAATCTCAATCAGGGATCTTTCGGCCAGGGGCGACTTATCATTTACCGTCATCTCCACCAGCTCCGCCCGCCCCCGGGCAAATACCTCCACCCTGGTAGCCAGGGGAAAACGCAGGAGGCGGTAAATCTCCAGCGCTGTGGCCAGCTCCGGGTTAATGATCATGGATATCCCCAACTTGTCCTTATAAAAACGGTTCTGCCGGGAATAGTCCACGTCCCGGATGCGGGCGATGGTATGCTTCGCCCCCAGCATATGGGCGGTAAGACAGCTTAAAATGTTAAGTTCATCGGAATCCGTCACAGCAATAAACATATCTGCCTCACTGACGTTTAAGTCCTTCAATATGCCGTAGGAAGCGCCGTTTCCCTGGAAGCTTATCACATCCACCGTATTGCTCATGCAATCTACCACGCTCCCCTCCCTGTCGATTACTGTAAGCGTATACCCGTCCCGGGCCAGATGCACGGCAAGGGCAGTCCCGATTTTCCCGCCGCCCACCACAAAAATCTTCATATCATTGCGATGCTTCATTCTTTATTTAACCCCGATTCTTATCCTGATAAAAGAAAACAATTCTATTGTACTACTTTTCTGTAAGAATACAACCACTGTTTCAAAATTATAGCAGAGGAAAAATGATACCGCGCAAACACCCCCAAAAGAAGGGCCTGCCACTGGCTTTCCGCCCTTCTTTTGGGGGTGTTTGCAATCTTACTGCCTCACTTTAATATGCACTTCCCGGAGCTGCTGTTCCGTCACTTCATTGGGTGCGCCGCACATTAAGTCCTGGGCAGTCCCACTCATGGGGAAAGGGATCACCTCCCTGATGTTATCCTCATTGCGCAGGAGCATGATCATCCTGTCAACCCCTGGCGCCATTCCCGCATGGGGGGGTGCGCCAAACTGGAAAGCATTATAAAGAGCGCCAAATTTCTGCTTTAATACCTCTTCCCCATAGCCTGCAATCTGGAAAGCTTTTACCATAATATCCAGGCTGTGGTTCCGCACTGCCCCGGAGGACAGCTCCACCCCATTGCAGACAATATCATACTGGTATGCCAGGATATCCAGCGGGTCTTTGGTGGTAAGAGCCTCCAGGCCTCCCTGGGGCATGGAGAAGGGGTTGTGGGTAAATTCAATTTTCTTCGTCTCCTCATTCCGCTCAAACATGGGGAAGTCATTCACGAAGCAGAAACGGTAAGCGTTCTTTTCGCAGATATCCAGGCGTTTTCCCAGCTCAATGCGGATCTGCCCCGCATAGCTTGCCGCCCGCTCTTCCCTGTCCGCAATAAAGAAGAGCGTATCCTCCTTTTTAAGGCCTGCCAGTTCCCTCAGCTCTGCCTTAAGCCCCTGGGGGATAAATTTGTCGATAGGCCCCTTATAGGATAAGTCCTCCTGCACTTCCAGGTATCCCAGGCCTGCCATGCCAATCTCCGTGGCAAACTTCAGCATTTTTTCATGGAAGCCCTTGGACTGCCGTCCCTGGATTTTGATGGCACGCACCGTCTTATTCTGGAAAGGCTTAAAAGTACAGCGGCTGAAAAATTCTGACAGGTCAATGATCCGCAGGGGATTGCGCAAATCTGGCTTATCTGAGCCAAATTCCAGCATTGCCTGCCGGTAGCTGATTACCGGGTAAGGGCCTTTGCCCACCTCATAGCCCTCCGGCGCAAACTTTTCAAAGGCTGCCGTGAGCACTTCCTCCCCTGCCCGGAAAACGTCCTCCTGGGTGGCAAAGGCCATCTCAAAGTCAAGCTGGTAGAATTCTCCCGGGGAACGGTCCGCCCGGGCGTCCTCGTCCCGGAAGCAGGGGGCAATCTGGAAGTACTTATCCACCCCGGACACCATAAGAAGCTGCTTATACTGCTGGGGTGCCTGGGGGAGGGCGTAGAATTTCCCTTTATAATGGCGGGAAGGCACAATATAATCCCTGGCCCCCTCCGGGGAGGATGCACACAAAATCGGGGTCTGTATCTCCATAAAACCCATTTCCGTCATTTTCTCCCGCAGGAAACGGATTACCTGGGAACGGAAGACGATATTCTCCATTACCTTCCGGTTCCTCATGTCAAGGAAACGGTATTTCAGCCGCAAATCCTCCCTGATCTCCTTGGAAGAAGCCACCTCAAAGGGAAGCTGGCCGTAAACCCTGCCCAGCACCTCCACACTGTGGGCTTCCAGTTCAATGGTCCCTGTGGGGATTTTGGGATTGTAGGTTTCCTCATCCCGTTTCTCCACCTTTCCCCTGATACTCACGCATTCTTCCCTGCCCAGCCCTTTTAATAATGAAGTATCCCTCATGACAATTTGTAAAACGCCATACATATCCCTTAAATCAACAAAAGACACGCCCCCGTGGTCACGGATATTTTCCACCCATCCCGCCACTTTCATTTCCCTTCCGATATCGCCCTCAGAAATCTGGTTTAATGTACATTCACGGTACAACGTTGACATCTCCATCCTTATTCCTTCCTTTCTTCCCTACATCGGTTTTGCAGTTATCCACCTTATAAAATTCCTGCCGCTGTGTGCCCCTGCGCATAAAAAAGCCCTGAACTGATATCAAATCAATTCAGGACGAATTACACAAATCCGCGGTGCCACCTGACTTACTGCCTGCGCAGTCACTTCACCTATTCTTATTTACGGCTGATAAAGCTGTTCTTCCCATGAATTCATTCTGCCGGCTTTCCACCACCCCGGCTCTCTGGAAGCGATAATTCATGCTACTGGTCTTCGTCCTCGCCTGCGCCCGGGGTCCTGCCCTCCGGGAAACCGGTCCCGCGGCCCATGCCCCATACACCCACTGTTTCCAGAAGCTCCCAATGCGCTTACTCACTGTATCATAAAGTAAATTATCCGATTTGTCAATTTAATTTTCCCCATATAAGAGAAAATATACCAATGTGCCTCTTTGGCGTATATGAAAAGGAAATGGCACCCTATGCCAGGAAACCCCCATGCAGTAAAAAATAATATTACGCCAAAAATAGCCTTCACCTCTTTGCAAAATCACAGTACTAATGTATAATTGGAGTGAATACATAATGATGAGAAAGTGAGTTGTACAAAATGAAAAACCAAAACAAATGGGTAAGGGCTGCAATACCCGCATTACTACTTCACTGCAGCATCGGCACTGTTTACTGCTGGTCCATTTTCAGCCAGGAAATTGCCGATTACATTGGTTTTTCCAAGGGAGCTACTGAATGGGCCTTCAGCTTCGCCATCTTCTTCCTTGGAATGTCTGCCGCCTTTCTGGGCAATATCGTAGAAAAGGATATCCACAAATCCTCCCTCCTGGCGGCTATCTGCTTTGCCTCCGGCATGGCAGGCACAGGGCTGTTTATCTGGTACGGCGGCGCCCATCCTGGCAGTATGCTGTCGCTGATCGGCATTTATGTGTGCTACGGCTTTATCATGGGAATCGGCCTTGGCACCGGTTATCTTTCTCCTGTAAAAACCCTGATGCTGTGGTTTGAGGACAGGAAAGGCCTTGCCACCGGCCTTGCCGTAGCAGGCTTCGGGGCAGCCAAGGCAATCGCCAGCCCGATTATGCAGGCTCTTTTAGGCTCCCTGGGGGAGGGAGGCATCTACAAAATGTTCCTGATCCTGGCTGTGGTGTATTTCGCCATGATGTTTGTGGGGCACCTGCTCCTTGCCAAGCCTGCAGGATGGCATGAGCCCGCCTCTACTTCTAAAGGTGCCCGCGCCATTGACGTAATCAAGGAAAAGCCCGTCACCTTTATCGGCATCTGGCTTATGTTCTACCTGAACATCACCTGCGGGCTTGCCCTGATTTCACAGGAAAAGATGATCGTGAAATGTATCGGGCTGGTGGGAATGGTAGGCGTGCTCTCCTCTGTCACCGCAGTGTTTAACGCAGGGGGGCGTCTTGGCTTCTCCGCCTGGGCGGATACCTTTAAGGACAGGAATACCATTTACAAAATTATTTTCATTCTTTCCATTGCCGCTACGGGGCTGGTAATCCTTACCCAGGGCATTACCAACATGGGGCAGAACACCTTCCTTATGGTCCTGGTGCTGATCCTGCTGTTTGTGGTAAACGCCGGATACGGCGGAGGCTTCAGCAATGTGCCTACCCTGCTTTCCGACCACTATGGAATGAAAAATATCAGTGCCATCCACGGCATCACCCTTTCCGCCTGGGCCTTTGCCGGGCTTACCGGAAACCAGATGGCTTCCTTTATCGTTAAGCGTTTCGGGCAGGAAGTGGAGCTGACCCATGGGGCAGAAACCATCATTGTAAATCCCAGCGGTTACCAGATGGTTCTTTACGTGACCATCGTCCTCTATATTATTGCCGCCATCATTAGCTTTACCATGATCGGAAAGAAAAAATCAAATTAAATAAAAAGCGCCACTGGTTTTAAAGCCAATGGCGCTTTTTTCTGCAAAAGGAAGCGCCGCCGGGCGCATCATCCCTTCCCCAGGGAGATCCTGTCAATCCTTTCCAGCTCCTCCTGGGTAAACATTGTATTTTTCAGTGCGCCGATGTTATCCAGAATCTGGGAAGCCTTGGAAGCGCCCACCAGTACACTGCCCACAGCCCCATCCCGGAGCACCCAGCTTAACGACATCTCCGCCAGCGTCTGCCCCCGCTCCCGGGCAATCCCGTCCAGCTTTTCTATCTGCCCTATGCGCTCTTTGCTAAGGGAGGTTTCTTTCAGGAAACGCCCATCTGTCCTGACCCGGCTGTCATCCGGTATACCATGGAGATATCTGTCTGTGAGCATTCCCTGGGCCAGGGGGCTAAAAGCAATGATTCCCTTTCCCTGCTCCCGGGCGGCTTCCTTCAATCCGTCCCTTTCAATGGTACGGTCAAAAATTGAGTAACGGTTCTGGTTGATGATAAAGGGGCATCGCATCTCCCCAAGCAGGGCAGCCGCCTTTTCCATTGTTGCCCCGTCATAATTGGAAAGCCCTGCATACAGCGCCTTGCCGCTGGCAACCGCCTGGGCAAGGGCACCCATGGTTTCCTCCAAAGGCGTTTCCGGGTCCATCCGGTGATGGTAAAAAATATCCACATAGGAAAGCCCCATACGCATCAGGCTCTGGTCAAGGCTTGCCAGCAGGTATTTCCGGCTTCCCCAGTCGCCGTAAGGCCCCTCCCACATGTCATAACCGGCTTTGGTGCTGATGACCAGCTCGTCCCTGTAAGGGGCAAGGCTCTCTTTCAGGATGCGCCCCATATTCCGCTCCGCGCTCCCCGGCTCTGGGCCATAGTTGTTGGCCAGGTCAAAGTGGGTGATGCCATGGTCAAAAGCCGTAAATATAAGCTGTTTCATATTTTCATAGGAAGCCGTGTCACCAAAGTTATGCCACAGCCCCAGGGAAACCCCCGGAAGCTTTAAGCCGCTGGCACCGCAGCGGAAATACTTCATGGACTGGTACCGTTGTTGTGATGCTTTATACATAGTTTCCTCCCAATCATTTTTTAACCGGCGGACGTAGCTATCCATATCCGCCCCATATATTTGTACAGATAAATTATAACACCGGCGGCAGGATTTTTCAAACCCCGGAAATACGGCAGCCGCCAGGTGGAAGGCCATCCTGGC
>CAJTVD010000061.1 GCA_910579495.1 uncultured Lachnospiraceae bacterium | reverse complement strand
TAAATAATTTATATTATATTAACTTAAATTATATACCTTTTTGTTATAATATTGCTTGCTGAGTATATTTTAGTTTGGTGTACGAAGGATGAGGCGGGATGGAATTGGATTTTATTGATGTATCGCGGGATGATGGAGGCAGGCGTGTCAGAAATGAATCAAATAATGCGGTAAGAAGAGCGCCAAATGCCAGATACGCGCCTGATACCGGATATGCGCCGGGAAGACACCGGAGGGCACCTGGCACTGAAAGAGTGCAAAGGCCCGAAAGCGATACAGTGCGCAGAAGGCGTCCGGATACAAGGAACACCTCAAATTACAGAAGGCAGCCAAGTACCCAAAGAGTGCCGGATAGGAGAGAAGCACAGGAAGCATACCCCCCAAGAAGAAGGCGGATGGACGGGTACGGCAGGCAGGCTGAGGGCAATGGAAGGCCAAGGCCAAGGCAGGCAGGCCGGGAGGCACAGCAGGAAGGAATAAAAAGACGGCGGCCAAGGCCCATAGACCCGCAGGTGCAGCAGGAGAGGATACGCAAACGGGAAGCAAGGCGGAGAAAGCGGATCCTGGCCAGGTTTACCGCCATGGCAAGTCTCCTTCTGGTAATCATATTGCTGGTATTTTTGCTGGTTTATATGGCGGCGAAGCTGTTTGTCAACGAAAGGGATAAGGGAGGCATTAAGCCGGTTATTAATACGCCCAGGGAAGAAGAAACCATAGAAAGTGACAATGGGATGTTAAAACCGCCTATAGAACAGGATTTCCTCACGGTGAATGAGTATTCCCGCCCGGGGGAGGAATTGACCCAGGTTAACAATATTTTTGTCCATTATACGGCCAACAAAGGCACAAGCGCCGCCCAGAACAGGAGTTATTTTGAGAATCTGGGCACAACAGGTGAAACTTCTGCCAGCGCCCATTTTATTATAGGATATGAAGGCGAGATCATCCAATGTATCCCCCTGAATGAGATTGCCTATGCAGTCCAGAGAAGGAATTACGATTCCATTTCCATTGAATGCTGTTACCAGCAAGATGACGGGAAGTTCACAGATGCGACCTATCAGTCGCTGATCCGTCTGTGTGCCTGGCTTTTGGAGGAATACCACTTGCAGCCAGGGGATATGAGAAGGCATTTCGACGAAGGCGGCAAAAAATGTCCCTTGTATTTTGTAGAGCACCCTGGTTCCTGGGAACAGTTTATAACAGATTTGCAAGATTATATAGCGGTGGCAGGCAGTAAGGCTTCCGGAGGGGCAGTTTAGGATCATTCCATGCCTTAAAAACAGCGGTGTAAACCGCTGTTTTTTTGTATGGGCAACTGTGTGAACAAAATGTCGTATATTGACATCCCGTAAAAAATATCGTAGGATAATAACATCTGTCATATGTAAGAAGGGGAGAAGGAAATGGAACAGCAAAAGCAGGATATCATAACCAGGATGAATGACAGATATATGAGAATGAGCAAAGGGCATAAGGCGATAGCCACATATATTTCCGACCATTACGAAGAAGCCGTGTTTATGACGGCGGCGAAATTGGGGGAGACTGTAGGGGTCAGCGAGTCCACAGTGGTGCGGTTTGCGGCAGGCCTTGGGTATGAAGGCTACCCGGAGTTCCAAAAAGCGCTGGAGGAATGGGTGCGGAGTAAGTTTAATTCTGTCCAGAAGATGGGAGCCAAGTATGGGAAAAGCACCCAGGCCGAAATCCTGCATTCCGTTCTTCGGGCGGATATGGAAAAAATACAGGATACCATTGTAAATCTGGATGCAGCAGCCTTTGAAGCAGCGGTAGACGCAATTTTAGATGCCGGGACTATTTACCTTGTGGGGGTAAGGAGCTGTGAGCCCCTTGCGGATTTTCTGTATTTTTACCTGAATATGATCCGGGGGAATATTGTCCTTGTTAAAACCACAAGTGTTACAGAAATGTTTGAACAAATGATACGGATTGGGGAACAGGATGCCGTTATTGGTATCAGTTTTCCCAGATATTCCATGCGGACCCTGAAAGCCATGGAGTTTGCCAACGACAGGAACGCCAAGGTTATCACCATCACAGACAGTATCCATTCTCCCATGAACCTGTATTCTTCCTGCAATCTTCTGGCAAGAAGTGATATGGTTTCTATTGTAGATTCCCTTGTGGCCCCTTTGAGCGTGATCAATGCGCTGGTAGTGGCGCTTTGCATGCGGCAGCCGGAGACCGTAAAGGAAAATCTGGAAACCCTGGAAAATGTATGGAACAATTATCAGGTATACTTAAATGACGAAATCAATTTTATAGAGGAAGAACCCATGCTGCATTATCCGCTGATGAAGAAGGAAGGAATGGATTTATGAAGCAGGTGACAATAATCGGCGGCGGGCATGATGGCTGCCATAAGTGCATCAGCCCGGGGAGCGGAAACAACGCTCCTGGAACAAAATGAAAAAACAGGAAAAAAGCTTTTTATTACAGGGAAAGGCAGATGCAATCTCACCAACGGCTGTAACAAAGAAGAATTTTTCCATAACCTGGTGAGCAATGAAAAGTTTCTGTACAGTGCTTTTAGCAGGATGGACAACCAGGGGGTAAAAGAGTTTTTTGAAAAGGCGGGATGTGCGCTGAAAAAAGAACGGGGGGAGAGGATTTTCCCGCTCTCAGACCATTCCTCGGACGTTATTGCCGCTTTAAATGGGCAGATGGCCAGGAACCAGGTAAAAGTGTCCTTAAACAGCAGCGTTTCCCAAATCCTTATGGAAAAGGGCGGCAGCGCCAAAGGCCAGCCCCATGTCTGTGGGGTTAAGCTCAAAAACGGAAACGTTATAAAAGCAGACGCTGTGATTGTTGCCACCGGGGGCAAGTCCTATGAAGCCACCGGTTCTACGGGGGATGGCTACGCTTTCGCCGCAGAGGCAGGCCACAGTATCAGGGAGCTTAAGCCATCCCTTGTCCCTCTGGCAGTGGATGAGGGCTGGTGCAGTAAACTGCAGGGGCTTTCCCTGAAAAATGTATCAGTGGCAGTGGTAAATGGAAAGAAAAAAATATACCAGGGCTTTGGGGAAATGCTGTTTACCCATTTTGGGGTTAGTGGGCCGCTGGTCCTAAGTGCCAGCAGCTATTATGCCAAGAAGTGCTATGGTATGAGGGCGGGTCTTTTCATTGACCTAAAACCGGCCCTGTCAGCAGAGCAGCTTGACAGAAGGCTTTTAAGGGACTTTGAGGAAAATAAAAACCGTCAGTTTAAAAATGCCCTGGATGGCCTGCTCCCAACCAAAATGATCCCGGTGATGGTAAACTTATCGGGAATTCTGCCCGAAAAAAAGATAAATGAGGTTACCCGGGAAGAGAGGGCCAGGCTGGCAGGGCTGCTGAAAAAGCTCCCCCTTACAGTTACGGGCACCAGGGGCTTCCAGGAGGCAATCATAACCCAGGGGGGCGTCCATGTAAAAGAGGTCAATCCATCCACCATGGAATCCCGGCTGGTAAAGGGGCTTTATTTTGCCGGCGAGGTCCTGGACCTGGATGCCCTTACAGGAGGCTTTAATCTGCAGATTGCATGGTCAACCGGCTATCTGGCAGGCTGCAGCGCATCTGGGGAAGAATAAATAGAACTGGAAACGGAATCTGCCGGAAGATGGGGGTTCACAGATAGAATACAGCATGGAATAAAGAAAGGTGGGATGGGCATATGAGTTACCAGATTGCAATAGACGGCCCTGCCGGGGCAGGAAAGAGTACTATCGCCAAAAAGGTGGCGAAAATCAAACAGTTTATTTATGTGGACACAGGAGCTATGTACCGGGCGATGGCATATTACCTGCTGGCATGTGATGTGGACCCAGAAGATATACAGGCGGTGGAAAGGAAATGCATGGAAGCGGATATCACCATTTGCTATGAGCAAGGTGAGCAGGCAGTTTTTTTAAATGGAAAGAATGTAAACGCTTTTATCCGGACGGAAGAGGTGGGGAATATGGCCTCTGCCACCAGCAAGAATCCCAAAGTAAGGGAGCGGCTTACCCTTTTGCAGAAGGAACTTGCGGCAAACAACAATGTGGTCATGGACGGAAGGGATATTGGCACCTGTGTGCTGCCGGAAGCGGATGTAAAGGTTTACCTTACCGCCGGGACCGGTGTGCGTGCAAAGCGCAGGTACCATGAGCTTGCTGCCCGTGGGGAAGAATGCAGCCTCCAGAAAATAGAAGAGGATATCAGGGAACGGGATGCCCAGGACATGAACCGGGAAATCGCCCCCTTAAGGCAGGCAGAGGACGCGGTGCTCATAGATTCCTCGGACATGGCTATTGATGAAGTAGTGCAGGAAATTCTGGATTTGTGCCGCTAGGGCGGTTATAATGCCCTTTGGCCGGTTACAATATTGTAATAAAGGAGCGATTATGGAAGTTTTACTGGCAGAAAGCGCAGGCTTTTGTTTTGGCGTCAGGCGGGCAGTGGAAAAGGTGTATGGGCAGATTGGCAGCGGCAGGGACATTTATACTTACGGCCCTATTATCCACAATGAAGAAGTGGTAAAGGATTTGTGCAGTAAGGGTGTTGGGGTGATCCAGTCAGAAGAGGAGATAAAAGGCCTGGGGCAGGGATGTGTGGTAATACGTTCCCACGGCGTACCCAGGAGAATTTATGGGCTGATTGAGGAAAACGGCCTGGAATATATTGATGCCACATGCCCCTTTGTACAAAGGATACACAAGACTGTGGAAAAGGAAAGCCAGGAGGGGAAACAGATTGTCATCATAGGCAACCCGGGCCATCCTGAGGTAGAAGGCATTATGGGCTGGTGCTGCCGGCCGGCAAAAGTGGTAGAATCTCCCCAGGAAGCCGAAAAATTTCCCCTTGACAAAAGGGAAAACCTGTGCATTGTAGCCCAGACGACATTTAACTACAACAAATTTCAAGAATTAGTTGAAATTTTTCAAAAAAGAGGTTACAATGTTAATGTTGTTAATACTATCTGTAACGCAACAGAAGTACGACAGACGGAGGCTGCCCAGATTGCGGCCAAAGTCGATGCAATGATAGTAATAGGAGGCAGGCACAGCTCCAATACACGTAAGCTCTATGAGATATGCCAGGAGAAGTGTAAAGCCACTTATTTTATACAGACACTGGAAGATTTGCATTTAGAACTGCCTAAAACTGCTGCTCTGGTGGGTATCACTGCGGGGGCTTCCACCCCCAACAATATTATTGAGGAGGTTCAAAATTATGTCAGAATTAACTTTTGAACAAATGTTGGAAGAATCATTAAAGACAATACATACAGGAGAGGTAGTTGAAGGCACAGTCATCGATGTTAAGCCGGAAGAGATCATACTTAACATTGGCTACAAGTCTGACGGCATTTTGACGCGGAGCGAATATACCAATGAGCCGAATGTTGACCTTACAACCGTAGCAAAGCCTGGGGACACCATGGAAGTAAAAGTCCTTAAGGTAAACGACGGCGAAGGGCAGGTCATCTTAACCTACAAGAGACTGGCTGCTGACCGCGGCAATAAGAGAATAGAAGAAGCCTTCAATAATAAGGAAGTACTTACCGCCAAGGTGGCGCAGGTATTGGAAGGCGGGCTGAGTGTTGTAGTCGATGAAGTAAGGATTTTCATCCCTGCGAGCCTTGTTTCTGATGTATACGAAAAAGACCTTAACAAATATGCCGGGAAGGAAGTACAGTTTGTAATCAGCGAATATAATCCCAAGAGAAGACGTTATATCGGCGACCGCAAACAGCTTCTTTTGGCGGAGAAGGCGGAAATGCAGAGAAAGCTCCTTGAGAGTATCCAGATTGGCGATGTAGTAGAGGGCGTTGTTAAAAATGTAACAGATTTCGGCGCGTTTATTGATATTGGCGGTGCGGACGGGCTTTTGCACATCTCTGAAATGTCCTGGGGACGTGTTGAAAATCCCAGGAAGGTATTTAAGGTAGGGGATAAAGTGAAGACCTTTATCAAGGATATCTCCGGTACGAAGATTGCCTTAAGCCTTAAATTTGAAGATGCAAATCCCTGGAAGGACGCAGATGAAAAATATGCCATAGGCAGGGAGGTAACCGGAAGGGTTGCCAGAATGACAGATTTTGGTGCGTTTATTGAGCTTGAGCCGGGAGTGGACGCATTGCTTCATGTATCCCAGATTTCCAGGGAGCATATTGAAAAGCCTTCAGATGTGCTTAAGACAGGCGATACGGTAACAGCTAAGGTAGTAGATTTCAACAGCGAAGACAAGAAGATCAGCTTAAGCATTAAAGCGCTTTCTTCTTCCGAGACCAAAGGACAGGCAGGAGAAGAGGAAGCAGTGTCAGTGGATATTGATGCTGCCATAGCGGCGGATTCTGCTGAGGAATAAATATCTATCTGCTTTATAGTGGACGTTGGTTTTTAAAACGTTCACTATGGCAGTGTTGTCTCTGATGGAACTCCTACAAAATTATGAATTCAGGGCGGACTTATTATGGCTTATGATTATGAGAAATTCAAGAGCGCAGTGCTCAGCTTGACGAAAATAGATTTAAGCAGTTATAAGGAACGGCAGATGAAGCGCAGGATAGATGCGCTGATCACCAAACACGGTATCAAAGGATATGAGGAATACGTACAGGTTCTAAGGTCAGATAAGTCAAAGTTTGAAGAATTTGTAAATTATCTTACCATCAATGTGTCAGAGTTTTACAGGAACCCTGACCAGTGGAGAGTAATGGACAAGGAAATCATACCGGAGCTTATCAACAAGTTTGGTACGAACCTGAAAATATGGAGCGCAGCCTGTTCTACAGGAGATGAGCCATATTCACTTGTTATGGCATTGTCCAGGCATATCCCTTTAAATAAAATCCATATTCAGGCAACGGATTTGGATAAACAGGTGATTGCCAAGGCAAAGGTGGGGCTTTACAGTGAAAAGAGCATAGCAGCAGTACCAGACGACCTGAAGAAGAAGTATTTTACCAAAATAGGGCTTTCTTATCAAATATCCAATGATGTTAAGTCGCGGGTAGAATTTAAGGAACATAACCTTTTGGAGAACAATTATGTGAAGGGCTATCACATGATTGTATGCCGTAATGTGCTGATATATTTCACAGAAGAAGCCAAGGATGAGGTATTCAGAAAATTTTATCAGTCATTGGCACCTGGCGGTGTTTTGTTTATCGGGAGCACAGAACAGATTATCAATCACCGCGAAATGGGTTATGAGAGAAAGAATTCTTTCTACTATGAGCGTCCTGGCAAATAAATACATAGAGACATCCGTTGGGTGTCTCTTTTTTTACACCATGCACATAAAAACGCCATAAAGAAATCTTTATGACGTTCCATATCTGGTCAATCCTGTAGTGCCATCGCGTTCAGCACATGGCTTGCATAGGTTGAAAATAATTGTCTGTTTTTCTTAATATCATCTGTCAGTTCAAAAAACAAATCCTTACTATTGTAATCCCGTTTAAAAAATGGCGTTGTAAGCACACTCCACTGGGGGAGATAGCAGGAAAACTTTCTGGTATAACAGTTGGCCGCAGTGGCCTGCTGGCGGTAATCCCTGTCAACGAATGAGGCGATGGACTTATGAAGGGCCATATCTTCTGTGGGAAGATAATAGTAATCTTTATAATTGGCGTAAAAATATTTCAGTTCTTCTTCGTAAATAGGGATGATCAGGATACCTTCATGCCCTTCCCCCTTAAAGTGGCACCCTTTCCCCATAAAGGATATGGGCTTTGGAAGAAAAGAAGGAAATACGAGCTGCAGCACTAGCTCTTTCCTGGGAATGCCGTGGACATCATTATAGTAATTGGCCTGGACCTTGCGCGCTTTGATGCTGCAATTAAATAAATCATAATAGGCAAGAATGGGGAGGCTTTCAAGCATTCCTTTCATATCCTCAGAATTATGTAAAAGCAGCGTATGGTATAGCCGGTAATCATGGGAAAAGGTAAATTCCTTGTAGACCCGGATCAGTTCTCCCCCATTATAAGTATCCTCCCGCCCTACCTCCAAAAATGTTTCCACGGTTTTTAATTTACAGTCCGAAATTTTCAGGAAGTTTTTGTAGGGAGCAACCCGGCGGTAGATATCCAGCCCTTCCATCTGGTCAAAGTTGCAGGCAAGGCCATACCTGGCCGCCTTATGTTTAATAAAAGGCAGGTCGAAAGTATTGCCATTGTAATGGATCAGGTAAGTGTATTGTTCGGCGAAGGTCAAAAAGACCCTCACCAGTTCCCCTTCTTCGTCTGCAGATTGGGCGAACCACTGGCGTATCATCCAGTTCCCCTCTGAAAAAAAAGCACAGCCAATCAAATAGATGGTGGAGCCGGAGGAAAGAAATCCGGTGGTTTCTATATCCAGAAACAAAATCTGGTTTAAGGGAGCCAGCCGCTCCAAAGGATATTGTAACTTGAAATTGCCAAGAATAATTTCTTCTGTTTTCATAAAAATCCCCCGTTCCTGCTCATCCTGCAAAAAGTATTACCTGTTTAGTTTAGCATATTTTTTTGAAATACTGTAGTGTTTTCGACAAAAAACTTTTTGAAAAGCCCTGTGGGGGAAATAACAGTATCTACAATGTTAATGTATAAAATTTCCTGTCATATTCCGTCAAAGAAATCAGTTGTAAATACGACAAAAAAATAGTATATTTAAAAGGATGAAAAGTATTCAGTTAACATACTGATAAAATATAAAAGGAAAGAAGGGAATGGAGTGGCGAGATTAACGTTTGTGGGAGGGATCCATCCTTATGACGGCAAGGATTTATCCAAGGATACGCCAATCAGGGAAGTATTGCCCAAGGGCGATTTGGTGTATCCATTGTCCCAGCACATTGGGGCACCTGCACAGCCGATTGTCAAAAAAGGAGACAAAGTGCTGGCAGGGCAGATGATTGCAAAGGAGGGGGGCTTTGTTTCTGCGCACATTTATGCGACTGTTTCGGGTACTGTCAAGGCGGTTGAGCCAAGACGGATAGTTACCGGGGACAATGTAATGAGTATCGTTGTAGAGAACGACGGTTTATACAACGAGGTCAAGTGGCGGAAAATGATCCCCTTTGAAGAGCTTACCCGTGATGATAAGATTGCGATTATCCGGGAAGCAGGAATTGTGGGAATGGGGGGCGCTGGTTTTCCTACGGCTGTTAAGCTTTCCCCCAAGTCCCCTGAAAATATTGAATATGTAATCGTAAACTGTGCAGAATGTGAACCCTATCTTACATCTGATTACCGGAAAATGATAGAAGAGCCGGAAAAACTGATAGGGGGGCTTAAGGTTTCCCTAAGCCTGTTTGAAAATGCAAGGGGAATACTGGCAGTGGAGGACAATAAGCCCGACTGTATTGAGGCTTTGAAAAAAATTGTGGCAGATGAGCCCAAAATTACTGTTAAGGCTTTAAAGACCAAGTACCCCCAGGGGTCTGAGCGGCAGCTTATTTATGCCACCACAGGGCGTGCGATCCATTCCGCCATGCTTCCCGCAGATGCAGGTTGCGTGGTCAACAATGTGGATACAGTGATTGCCATTTATAATGCGGTGATCGGGGGAAGGCCATTGATGTACAGGATTGTCACCATCACAGGGGACGCTGTTGTAGCCCCTGCCAATTTCAAGGTGAGGATTGGGACCAATTACCGGGAATTGGTGGATGAGGCGGGGGGCTTTAAAGACCTGCCCGTAAAAATCGTATCCGGCGGCCCTATGATGGGCTTTGGCATTTTTGACCTGGATGTGCCCATTACCAAAACTTCCTCCGCTTTGCTATGTATGACCAGGGACGATGTATCCGCCATGGAGCCAAGCCCCTGCATCAACTGCGGCAAATGCGTGGAGGTATGCCCCAGCCGGATAGTTCCCCGGAAACTGTCGGATTATGCGGAGCATTATAATGAGGAAGCGTTCCTTAAAAATAATGGCATGGAGTGTTGCGAATGCGGATGCTGCAGCTATGTCTGCCCCGCTAAGCGCCCCCTGACCCAGGTGATTAAATCCATGCGCAAGATGCAGCTTGCAAAGAAGAAAAAGTAGGAGGAGGGAAATACGATGAGTGATTTGATGAAGGTTTCATCCAATCCCCATATCAGGTCAAAAGTCACCACCAGTAATATCATGCTGGCGGTAGTGATCGCTTTGCTTCCTGCGGCGGGCTTTGGCATTTACAATTTTGGGTTGGATGCGCTTATTTTAATATTGATAACAGTAGTTACATGCGTACTGACAGAATATTTATATGAGAAGGGAATGGGAAAAAAGGTGACCATCGGTGATTTTTCGGCGGTGGTGACCGGGCTTTTACTGGCGCTGAACCTTCCCCCGGCAGCCCCCTGGTGGATTGGGGTGATTGGAGGCGTCTTTGCCATTTTGGTGGTGAAAATGCTCTTCGGCGGGCTGGGGCAGAACTTTATGAACCCGGCTTTGGGCGCCAGGTGCTTTCTGCTGATTTCCTATACATCTATTATGTGCAACTTTGAGTGTGATGCCTATACAGGCCCCACCCCTCTTGCCAGCCTGAAAGCGGGAGAGAGTGTGGATATCCTGAATATGGTGATTGGAAAGTGCGGCGGTACTATTGGCGAGACTTCCATGATCGCCATCGTCATAGGGGCATGTATCCTTTTACTCCTGGGCATCATTGACTTAAAAATTTCAGGCAGTTACATAGCTACTTTTGTGGTCTTCCTTGTATTGTTCGGAGGGCATGGCATCAACCTGCCGTTTATCAGCGCGCACCTGGCTGGGGGCGGCCTGATGTTGGGTGCGTTTTTTATGGCTACCGACTATGTTACAAGGCCCATTACCAAAAACGGGCAGTACCTGTATGGTATCGTCCTGGGCCTGCTTACCGGGATCTTCCGGATCTTTGGGCCTTCTGCGGAGGGCGTTTCCTATGCCATTATATTGGGCAACCTGCTGGCGCCGCTGATTGAAAAGGTGACCATGCCCAAAGCCTTTGGAAAAGGAGGGGAAAGAGCATGAAAAAGATGTTAAAAGACGCTGCCATCCTTTTTCTGATCACCTTATGTGCCGGCCTGGTCCTGGGATTTGTGTATCAAATTACCAAAGAGCCCATTGCAAGAGCTGAGGAAGAGGCGGCAAAGAAAGCATATGGGGAGGTATTTGCATCCGCCTCGGAATTTCAGGCACTTTCCCTTCCGGAAGCAGGGCAGGAGTGGCAGGACCAATGGAAGGAAGCAGGATTTGAGGGCGTTACCATTGAAAACCTTTTGGCAGCCCTGGACAAAGACGGTACAAGGCTTGGCTATGTGCTTACGGTAACCAGCCATGAGGGCTATGGGGGCGATATCACATTTACCATGGGGATCCAGAATGAGGGGACCCTGAACGGGATTTCCATTTTGGCGATCTCAGAGACCGCAGGGCTTGGCATGAAAGCGGAAGACGTGCTAAAGCCCCAGTTTGCAGACAAAAACGTGACCGCTTTTGCCTATACCAAAACAGGCGCCACATCGGAAAACCAGATCGATGCCATCAGCGGCGCGACCATTACCACCAATGCAATTACCACGGCGGTAAACGGCGGTCTTTACTATTTTCAGACCCAGTTAGGAGGCGGCTATGAAACAGAATAAGATATGGGAACGGCTTATCAACGGGCTGGTAAAAGAAAATCCTACCTTTGTGCTGATGCTGGGAATGTGCCCGACTCTGGCAGTCACCACATCGGCAATCAACGGGCTGGGCATGGGGCTTACCACAATGGTGGTGTTAGCCCTCAGCAATATGTTTATCTCTTTGCTGCGGAAAATCATACCGGACAAAGTGAGGATCCCGGCATTTATTGTGGTGATCGCTTCTTTTGTGACAGTGGTAGAGTTGTTGCTAAAAGCGTTTATTCCTTTTCTGTATGACGCCCTGGGGCTTTACATTCCCCTGATTGTGGTAAACTGTATCATTTTAGGGCGTGCGGAAGCCTATGCTTCCAAAAACGGTGTGATCCCTTCCCTTTTTGACGGCATTGGCATGGGGCTTGGCTTTACCGTTGCCCTTACAATCATTGGCGCAGTGAGAGAACTGTTAGGGGCGGGAGAACTCTTTGGAGCAGCAGTTATGCCAAAAAGCTATGTGCCCTGCAGTATCTTTGTGCTTGCGCCGGGAGCGTTCTTCGTGCTGGCGGCCCTGACGGCCATACAGAACAAAGTGAAGATCGCCGGGGAGAAAAAGGGCAGGGATATGTCCAAGATCCAGTCTGGCTGCAATTCCGACTGTATGAACTGCGCGGATTCTGGCTGCAGCAGGCGTTTTTACGGTGAGGCCTTGGAGGAAGGCCATTTGGGGCCGAAAGAAGCGGCATCCGGCAGCATCAGTGGAAAGGAGAAGAAGAACAATGATTAAAGAGTTGCTGATCGTATTGATCTCGTCCTCATTGGTAAGCAATGTAGTGTTAAGCCAGTTCCTGGGGCTGTGCCCGTTCCTTGGGGTATCCAAAAAGACCGAGACAGCGGCAGGCATGGGAACAGCGGTAATTTTTGTTATCACCCTTGCCTCTGCTGTTGCCGGGGCTATTTATCAATACATACTAAAACCCTTTGACCTGACTTACCTGCAGACCATTGTTTTTATTTTGGTGATCGCGGCACTGGTGCAGTTTGTGGAAATGTTTTTGAAAAAGTTTATGAAACCCCTGTACCAGGCCCTTGGCGTTTATCTGCCGCTGATCACCACCAACTGTGCGGTGCTTGGGGTTGCCCTTACCAATGTGCAGAAGAACTACGGGATCCTTACCGGGATCGTAAATGGCTTTGCCACAGCCCTTGGCTTTACCATAGCCATTGTGATTCTGGCAGGTATCAGGGAAAAGATGGAATACAATGATATCCCCGAGTCCTTTCAGGGAATGCCCATTGTGCTGATTACCGCAGGATTGATGGCAATTGCTTTCTGCGGGTTCTCAGGACTGCTCTAGGAGGTGGAATATGAATATCATGGGAGTATTGCTGGCCGTGGCAGTGGTAGGCGGCACAGGGCTGTTGATCGGCTTATTTCTGGGCGTGGCAGCTATTAAATTTAAAGTGGAAGTAGATGAAAAAGAGGAAGCGGTATTAGCGGCCCTTCCAGGCAACAACTGTGGCGGGTGCGGTTTTCCGGGCTGCAGCGGCCTGGCGGCGGCGATCGCCAAGGGAGAAGCCCCGGTAAACGCTTGCCCTGTGGGAGGCGAGCCGGTAGGAGAAGTGATCGCAGGTATCATGGGGGTGGAAGCAGGGGAAAGCGTCCGGATGACCGCCTATGTACAATGCCAGGGGGACTGTGACAAAACCACCCTGGATTATGAATACCATGGCATAGAGGACTGCCGGATGCTGTCTTTCGTACCCAACGGCGGCGCAAAAAGCTGTAATTACGGGTGCCTGGGGTTTGGAAGCTGTGTGAAGGCCTGCCCCTTTGACGCTATCCATGTGGAAAAGGGTGTAGCGGTAGTAGATAAAGAAAAATGCAAGGCATGTGGGAAATGTGTGGCAGTGTGTCCCAAGAACCTGATCACTTTGATCCCTTATGACGCCAAATATGTGGTCGCATGCAGTTCCAGGGAAAAGGGGCCGGTTACCATGAAGGAATGTTCTGTGGGCTGTATCGGATGCCAGCTCTGTAAGAAAAACTGTCCTTCCCAGGCAGTAGAGGTGGCAGACTTTAATGCCACCATTGATCATGGGAAGTGTACAGGGTGCGGAGCCTGTGCAAGTAAATGCCCCAGGAAGTCCATAGTGGCTCATTAGTATAGTAAACGACAAATTACCAAAAGACTTAAGCATGTTTAAAAACTATTTTTTATAAAGTATGCGTACTACATTTATAGGGAATATTTTTTTAAACATGCTTTTGTATATTCAATACATGATTAAATAGATAGCAGCAAGAATATAATTTTGAAAGGTAAAGGTATTTAATATGGCGATTGACATCGTAAGAGGTGCAATAAAAAATCAATTTGCCGCCAATGATTTGATTGAAGCTATGAGTTCAGTACAAAAAAAGTATACAGGAACTTTGTTCTTATCGTATCCATTGTCTGCGACTACTGATAGAATGGTAACGATCGATGCTTTATTAGTTACAAAAGAAAAAGGAATGGTAGCTTTTATTTTTGAAAATAATGGGGACGCTCAGGATCAGCAGGATAGCCTGTACTATCAAATAACAAATACATTAAACAGTTACGAATCATTGCGAAAAGGGCGTCGTCTGGCAGTAGAGCCTAATGTAATTACTTATTTAATAATAGGAGAAATACCCAAATCGACTTCAGAATATTTTTATGCCTATAAGGATGACTTAAAAGATGTTTTGGAAAAAGATATTGTTGGATTTGATTCATCATATTACGAAAAACTGATAGAGGCTCTTCAGAAAATATCAACCATGAAACCCAAAAAGCAAAGAAGAAACGTAAAGGAAACAGCTTCTCGGGGGGCAAAAATAAAAGAGATAGAAAAACAAATTGCCAATCTTGATCAATGGCAAAAGAAGGCAGCTTATGAAGTGCCGGAAGGGCCACAAAGAATACGTGGTTTGGCTGGTTCCGGCAAAACGGTTGTTTTGGCTTTAAAGGCAGCATATTTACATGCACAATATCCGGATTGGAATATAGCGGTAACATATTATACTCGTTCTCTGTCTCAGCAGTTTCGTGAAATGATATCTAATTTTTCCAGGGAATTTATTAATGATGAGCCAGATTGGAACAAATTGCATATTCTTCATGCATGGGGGACTTATGCAGAAGAAGGGATTTATTCGATTGCTGCAAGAAAAATTGGTTTAACACCAGTAACTTATACAAATGCCAAAAGCAAATATGGGGTGAATCGGGCGTTTGATGGGATATGCAGTGAAGCAGTCAATGCTTCGGAAAACGAAAGCTATGAAGAATATGATGCAATACTAATCGATGAGGCTCAGGATATGCCAAGCGATTTTTTCAGATTATGTTATCAATTATTAAAAACACCTAAAAGAGTAATTTTTGCATATGACGAATTACAGAATCTTGGAAATGACAGTATGCCTTCTTTAGAAGAAATGTTTGGAACCAATCTGGATGGTACTCCAAAAGTAATATTGGAAAATAGCAGATGCGAAGCAAGACAAGATATTGTATTGCCTATTTGTTATCGTAATACCCCATGGGCATTGACTCTGGCACATGCTTTGGGGTTTGGGATCTATAGGAAAGCTGGTCTGGTTCAGTTGTTCAGCGAAAGTGGTTTATGG
Organism: uncultured Lachnospiraceae bacterium; assembly: GCA_910579495.1. GTDB lineage: Bacteria > Bacillota > Clostridia > Lachnospirales > Lachnospiraceae > Suilimivivens. Next base: position 8,204 of record CAJTVD010000061.1, on the reverse strand, counting down.
ACTGATATTGGCTATAAAGTTATGTCGGGTACATTAGAGAATGGGAAATATGTAAAACTTGTAAGAAGCGAAGAGGCGGCGCCAAAATATTTTACGGAATTGCTTAATAAAAATGATGCTGTCAGTATTAAAAAATTTACCAATAAAATACAAGAATACAAATGGGTTTCCGATGAGATCAAAAAAAATATTGAAAAGGATGAATTAGACCCGGACGATGTATTGGTAATATTTCCTGATACTTATTATGCAAAGTCAGATTATGCTGATTTTAGAAAGTATTTGCTTGCCAATGGGATAGCATCCAATCTAATTGGAGTGGGAACAAACAGAGATACTTTTAAGGTGGAAGGAAGCATTACCTGTTCCCATATATATAGGGCAAAGGGAAATGAAGCGCCTATGGTATATATTTTGAATGCTGATTATTGCTCACAGAATATTGAGTTACGTAAGGTGCGAAATATCTTATTTACGGCAATTACCCGTTCCAGAGCCTGGGTGAGGATATGTGGTGTTGGTGATGGGATCCAAGAATTGGAATCTGAAATGGATCAATGTATAAAAAATGATTATGCCTTAGAATTTAACATGCCAACTGCCTCAGAACTAAAGAAGATGAATTTGATCCATAGAGACAGAACAGAAAAAGAGCTGGAAAAAATGAAGACAGCTTCCAAAATGGCAAAAGATCTTTCAAGAATGATCAAAGAAGGAGCTATAGATGCTTCCATCCTTCCAGAGTTGTCAGAACTATTCCAAAATATTGACAAAACAATAGACAAATTTGACGAGGAGGATTATGAATAAAAATGTAGAAAATATTAGGCTACAAATTCATAATACTTTGGAGCAAATGCTAAAGTATGGATATGTTCTGCATAATAATATACCCAAAATAGAGGAAAATAATCAAGTAACAAGAATTACCTGGAATAACCATAAAGGGGGAAGAGAAGTAAGTAGCAAATATTTTCTCAGAGTAGACCAATACTTAAAGATTGTATCAGATAATGCCTATCTGGCTATCTTTAATGATTATTCCATAATCAGATGTTCTTTTTCATTTATGGAAAATAGAATCATATCAGAAAATTTACTATGGTGGCCATGCCCTGTTATTGTTGACAGTAATATGGTTGATGAGTTTGGATTGGTAGAAACAATTGAGTGTTTATTACAGGAAAATGGAACGAAAAACCATATTCTGATGCGTAGCCCAATAAGGGTGGATTTTGATGTAAAAAACGATGGCGAATTTCATCCTCGCTCTCATATTCATATGGAAAATGAAGATTGTAGAATAAATACCAGTTGTCCAATCTGTTTTAACAGATTTATAAATTATATTATAAAGTGCTACTATCCAAGTTGGAGAATGGATTTTGAAAAGTATGATTATCTAAGTTTTCAATATGAAGAGCAACACAGGAAGATCAAGTATTATAATATGACTCAGTTAAATTTTGAGTAGATATACGGAGGTTTGAGCATGAAAGATAATGATATACAGGTAACCCTTGGAAGTACCGGCATCACAGTAAACAAAAACGGCTTCGGTGCGCTGCCCATACAAAGGATCAGCACGCAAGACGCTGTTGGCCTTCTGAAAAAGGCATACCAGGGAGGCATCCGTTTTTTTGATACGGCGCGGGCCTACAGTGACAGTGAATACAAGTTAGGCATTGCCTTTGAAGGGATCCGGAAGAATCTCTACATCGCCACCAAATCTGGTGCCCGGACAGGGGAGGCAATGAAAAAGGATCTTGCCAAAAGCCTGGAAGAGCTCCGGACAGAATATATTGATATATACCAGTTCCATAATCCTGATTTCTGCCCCAGGCCGGGAGACGGGAGCGGATTATATGAAGCGGCGCTGGAGGCCAGGAAAGAGGGAAAGATCCGCCATATCGGGATCACCAACCACAGGCTGGGAATTGCAAAGGAAGCCATTGACAGCGGCCTGTATGAGACCCTGCAGTTCCCTTTCAGCTATCTGGCCACAAAGAAAGATGAGGAACTGGTGGAGGGATGCCGCAGGGCTAATATGGGATTTATTGCAATGAAAGCCCTTTCAGGCGGCCTGATCACCAATTCCCGGGCGGCTTATGCCCATGCGGCGCAGTTTGGGAATGTACTGCCTATATGGGGCGTACAGAGGGAAAAAGAGCTGGACGAATTTCTATCTTATATCACCGAGCCTCCGTCAATGACAGAAGAGATCCGAAGAACCATAGAAGAGGATAGGAAGGAGCTGTCCGGCGGGTTCTGCAGGGGGTGCGGCTATTGTATGCCCTGTCCGGCAGGCATTGAAATCAACAATTGCGCCAGAATGTCCCTGCTGCTTAGAAGATCCCCTTCTGCAGGCTGGCTTACAGAAGAAGCCCAGGGGAAGATGAAGAAGATTGAAAACTGCCTCCACTGCGGGAGCTGTAAAAGCAAATGCCCCTATGGGCTGGATACCCCTGCACTTCTTGCCAGGAACCTGGAGGATTACAACAACATATTGGCGGGAAAAACCAGTATATAAAAGGCGTCCGGGCTGTAAGGCATTCCCCGGAAAAGGGGATGGCTATTTTGAGGATAACATCCCTGGTCAGTGAAAATTTACATAGGACACATTGCCGTCTTCCGCTACGAAGATTGCCCGGATATCCGGGTAATTTTCCAGCAGGGAGGCGGCTTTTTCATATCCTAAAAGAAAACAGAGGGTGGAAAGGGCATCCCCATCCACAGAGGCGGGGCTTATAATGGTGGCCTGGGCAAGCCCGCTTTCCGCCGGGTAACCGGTTTCCGGGGAGAGGATGTGATGGTATCTTTTCCCGTCTTTTTCAAAAAATCTCTCATAATTTCCAGAGGAAACCACACTCTCGCCAGATACCTCCAGGGTCAGCAGGACAGAGCCGGGGGAGCCAAAAGGATCCCGGATCCCAACACGGTAGGGTGTCCCGTCCGGCTTATTTCCCAGGGCAACTACATTGCCGCCTAAGTTAATCAGGGCGGAAGAAACCCCTTCTGATAGGAGGAACTCTTTTATTTTATCACCGATAAACCCTTTGGCGATAAAGCCCAGGTCTATCTGCGTGAGGACGTCTGTGAGTTTGACCTGGTTTCCCTTAATGACAATTGCCTGATAATCCACATGGGAGATAGCTTCTTTGATCTGTGAGGCGGCGGGGAGGATTTCCTGGTTACCGGAGCCGAAATTCCATAAACCCGAAAGCGCGCCAATGGCAGGGTCTGCCAGCCCTTCGGATAATTGGGCATAGGAAAGGGCAGCAGACAGCAGGGAAAGGGTATCTTCATCCACCGTCACATAAGCTCCCTGGCTGTGGTTGATTTCCCAGATGTCGCTGCCTTCTTTATTGGGGCTTAACAGATTTTCATAATACTCTGCAAGCCCCATACATTCCTCAAGCAGCGGTTCCTGGGAGGGGTCATAAACAGTGACGGAAATTACAGTATCGAAATAAAATCCGGTTGCACTCACAGGGGAAGCGGCAGGAGAAAGAACACATCCTGTAAAAGAAAGGCAAAACATTGCCAGGGCAAGGAACAGACATTTCAATTTTGTTAATCTATTAAATTGCATCATAAATCTCCTGTTAATGGATTCCCCATATATGGTAACGATTTTGGGTTGTAATAAGCGGTACTTTCATGTATAGTAATAAAGGGCTTAATCCCATCACTGCCATTATATAGTTATGTGCATGATTTGAAAAGAGAAAGTTGGTGAAGAAATATGCGTTTACCCGGAGATGATGATGACAGGGGCATAGGTGCGCCGGTGGTTTATACCATTATAGGCGTGTCTGTTTTTATCCTGGTGGTCCTTGCGGCTGTTTTTATAAGCAACAACGGGCAGAAAAATACCCAGGCTGCCAGAAAGAATCTGTCCCGGCCTACCTCCACGCCAGCCCAGGAGGAAGAGATGCGGTTTGCCCAGGGCCAGGAGGATATGGAAGAATTATACAGGGAAAATAAGCTGCGGGCGGAGGATTTGGATTTCTGGGATATGTACGAAAAGGAAGAGGAAACGGAAGAGGTTGCACCTACCGCAAGCCCGTCCCCGACGCCATCCCATGAACCCACGGAGGAAGAACTGGCGGCGGACGGAATGCACGTTAAGGTAACCAGGCATGACGGCACGGAAGAATGGGTGGAAATTTCCGATACCATTCCTCTTTATACCTATGATTTTACAAATATTAAAATTAACGGCGGGAAAATGGAATACTACCTGGACGGGGAAAAAAATTCCAGCCTTGGGGTAGAGCTTTCGAAAGACAGCGGAGAGGTTGATTTTGAAGCCCTGAAAAAATCAGGAGTTGATTTCGTGATGGTCAAATTGGGCGGCAGGGGATACGAAAGCGGTGTCATTTCCCTGGATGAAAATTTTGTCGCCAATATCACCAATGCCCAGAATGCCGGGCTGGAAGTGGGAGTCACCTTTTTTTCCCAGGCGGTGAGCGTCCAGGAGGCGCAGGAGGAAGCCGAATTTGTAGCAAGCAATCTGATTCCCTACAAAATCACATATCCGGTGGCATATGTGATGGAATATATTGCCAATGATGAAGCACGGATTGAGGCCTTAGATGAAGCGGGGAAAACAAAGACGGCGGAAACTTTCTTATCTTATATGGAGAAGGAAGGGTATCATCCTATCCTATACGGAAATACGGACTGGCTGTTAGGGGAACTGCAGCCCAGGAAGCTTTTGGGGAAATATGATATATGGCTAAACGACCAATCCCCGGTGCCGGATTATCCCTACCAGTTTAAAATGTGGAAATATGGGGAAGCCCAGCAGGTGGAGGGGATAGAGAAGGAGACCCCTTACATAATAAGCTTTGTGGATTATACCCGCAGATAATCCGTTATTTTTTTAGAAATGTGTAATTTGGTATAAATGTCGGCATAAGCGGAAGGGGAGAGGTTTTCCAGGTAATTTGGGGAAAACTGCCTGTTTATGCCGGCTTTTTGCAGAATATCAATGGCCTTATTATAGGCGATAGCAGCCTCAATATCAGTTGTGTATGCGCCGATGGTGTAGTTGCCGTTTATATGGATTTTTGCCACATACCGGACGCCTTTTTGGGTGTCCTTCCTTGTAACGCCATGATAAATGTTTATAATTTCAATATTTTCATATCTGAAATCCATATCATCACCGTTCACGAACCGGTAATCCCTGTCCTTTACAGCGTAATTTTTAATCCCGTACCTGCTCATGATATTAACCTGCATTCCATAGTCCGCAACAAAAAAATGCCTGCCCCTGCGCATGATTTTGTGGGAGGAATAATAGAACAGGTCATCCATATCAAATTTCAGGATTTCTTCCGGGGACAGGAAATAATCAAAATATTTTTTGCGTATATAAATGGGGGTGGAAAAGTAAATATTGTTATCCCTGAAGTTGGTCAGGCAGACCCATTTTTCAAAAGGCAGAGAACTTTTGGAGGAATAATCTGTAAGGGCAGGCTGTATCCCAAAGAGCAGGGTGCTGCCTTCTAAGTAAGCGGCATGGGCGGTATCCGCAGCGGGATAACTTCCCAGGCTGATATGTTTTTGCCTATAGGTGATAGAAGAACGGTAGTAAATGCTGCCGTCTTTTTTGTATGCGCAGGATACGCCAAGTAAATTTTTGTCCATATTAAAATTCCTTAAAATAATCAATTCTTTCCCATTTATTTTACCATAGAAAACACAAATTTGAAATAAATTCCCCCCAAATGCAAATTTTAGAAATATTTTTGGCAGTAACTGTATAAAATATTAAAGAACTATTACAAATGTGAAGAAAGTTTTATAGCAAAGAAATAAAACCCATTTACTGTATATGGAATATGGCGGAGCAAAGAAAGGACGCGTATATAGCATGTATAAAAAATTTGTAATGCAGTTGTTATTGTTCAACATGATGGTACTGTCAGGATGGTTTTGCCTGAAAGGGGTGCAGGCGAACAAGCTTGCTTCCATGCCGGCATTTAATGTGGATTCGGCGGCGGAGCGCCCTGGGGCCCGGATGGACAGGTTTTCCGGTATGCCCAAAAGGGCGGCATCCGGGCAGAGAGTGGTGGACTATACTGTTATGGAAAAAGAGTACAAGTACGATTTGTCCCAGGCAGATTACGAAGCATTGCTGAAAATTGTACAGGCAGAAGCCGGAAGCGAGGATGAAGCCGGCAGGATGCTGGTGGCAGGAGTGGTCATGAACAGGGTAAACAGCAGCAGATTTCCGGATACGGTCACAGAAGTGGTTATGCAGAAGGAAAACGGCGTATATCAGTTTTCTCCTGTGGGAAACGGCTCCTACCAGAAAGTTAAAGTGACCCAGGCCACTATCAACGCGGTGGAACGGGTGCTGAAAGGAGAGGACATTACCCAGGGCGCACTTTACTTTGCAGCCAGAAAAAGCGCAGATCCGGGCAAAATGAGATGGTTTGATAATGCATTGGTGAAATTGTTTGAACATGGCGGACATGAATTTTTTACAGGCAGATGATAGCCCAAATAGATTCCAGCAGGAAATAAATATAAGGCAAATATGCTCTTTTCATTGTAAAAGAGCATATTTTGTGATAAAATATGGGACGGATTCGGGAGAAAAGACTGAAAAATTTATTTGATTGTGCAGTATCGCAGGGAGGCCTTGCGATATGCGGAGGTATAAGGATGGAAATTTTATATAACAGTACCAGGGCCAAAGGAAAGGCTGTAACAGCCTCAGAAGCAATCCTTAAAGGGCTTTCGGAAGAGGGCGGCCTGTTTGTGCCTGAGAGGATACCGGTTTTGGATAAAACCCTTAAAGAGTTTTCTCAGATGACCTACCAGCAGACAGCCTACGAGGTGATGAAGCTGTATTTTACGGATTTTTCCAGGCAGGAACTGGAGGAGTGCATTTCTAAGGCCTATGATGAAAAGTTTGATACACAGGAAATCGTCCCCATAAAGGAGGCCGCGGGTGCATTTTATCTGGAGCTTTTCCATGGGGCAACGATTGCCTTTAAGGATATGGCGTTATCGGTCCTGCCACATTTGCTTATTGCTTCTGCCAAAAAGAATCAGGTAAAGAATGAAATCGTTATCTTGGCAGCTACCTCCGGCGATACCGGGAAAGCGGCGCTGGCAGGCTTTTCGGATGTGGAAGGCACACGTATCATTGTCTTTTATCCCAAAAGCGGCGTAAGCCCTATTCAGGAAAAGCAGATGGTGACCCAGAAAGGGAAAAATACATATGTTGTCGGGATCCATGGGAATTTTGACGATGCCCAAAGGGGGGTAAAGGAAATTTTCGGGGACAGGGAACTGGCGGAATATATGCAGGGAAAGGGCTTCCAGTTTTCCTCTGCAAACTCTATAAATATCGGGCGTTTGGTACCCCAGATTGTTTATTATGTTTATGCCTACGGAAGGCTGTTAAAAGAGGGGCGCATCCAGGAAGGGGAAAAGATCAATGTGACAGTTCCCACCGGAAACTTCGGGAATATCCTGGCAGCCTTTTATGCAAAAGAAATGGGGCTTCCCATTGGAAAGCTGATATGTGCGTCCAATGAAAACAAAGTGCTTTTTGATTTCTTCCGCAGCGGCACCTATGACAGGAACAGGGAATTTGTACTGACCTCATCTCCCTCCATGGATATTTTGGTTTCCAGCAACCTGGAAAGGCTTATCTACCGCATCGGTGGCAACGACCCGGACCAGAACCTGGCGTTTATGTCGGCCCTGGGCCAGGGGGGGAGCTATCAGGTTACCGGGGATATGATGGAAAAGCTGGGAGATTTTTATGGGAATTATGCCAGCCAGGAGGAAACGGCTGAGACTATACGCAAAGTGTATGAAGATACAGGATACGTGCTTGACCCCCATACCGCTGTGGCGGCATGCGTATACGAAAAATATAAAAGGGAAACAGGAGACCATAAGGCAACGGTGATTGCATCCACTGCAAGCCCTTATAAGTTTACCAGAAGCGTTATGGACGCCATTGGCGGCCAATACCCTGGGATGGATGATTTCGGGCTGGCGGATGAGCTATCCGGCCTTTCCCATACAGCAGTGCCGAAGGCGGTTGAAGAAATCAGGACGGCCCCGGTCCTGCATAAGCGGATATGCGGAAAGGATGCCATGAAACAGACAGTAATGGATATTCTGGGGATTTAACCAAACAAGGAGGCGGCACACCGGTAATGTAAAGA
>CAJTVD010000060.1 GCA_910579495.1 uncultured Lachnospiraceae bacterium | reverse complement strand
CATTATAATCCCGTTCCTGCCAGTTTTTATAAGCCGGGGCTACAATCCCTTTCATTTCAGACATACTTAATTCTTCATAAAATCCGCCCTCATCTAATACAACGCCAACACGTTCTTTGAGTGCCTTTGTATTTCTGTCCATGTCCTGTCCAAATAACTTAATAATCCCGGAATTGAATTTTACCAGCCCTAAAATAGACCTGATTGTAGTTGTTTTCCCCGAACCGTTGACACCTATAAATCCAGTGATGCTGTTATCCGGCAGGGAAAATGAAACATCTGTCAATGAAAAATCCGTGTAAGACTTATTTAATTTTGATATTTCTAAAATGTTTTCCATATAGAACCTCCCCGTATTTATTTTCGGGCTTATTTGTCCGTATATTATTCCATCTCTGGATATTTTTGTGAAAGTATTTCATTTGCTGCCGATAATCCTTCATGGTATTTTCGATAAGATTCACTTAACTGGCACATTGCCGGAATAAATATGTCATTATATCCGCCCATACTGTTGAACCGGCGCAGTTCCTTTCCCAGACGTCCGGCAGGCGTAGTTTCATATTCTTCGGAACGTTTATATGCAAGATAGCTTTCAATTTCTTCATGGTGGCCTGCAATATATTTTTCTGTTTCACTAACAGCCTCATTTATACTGGAAGATGCAGTTTCCATAAATCCACTGCCAAGATTCAGGGTTATCCCGTCAAGATACCCTTTCAGATCATCCGGAATATCAAAATCAGCACTGTCCAGAAAAGCGATGATTGCATCAAACGCCTCCTGCTGTGTATCTGTCAAAACCGGACAATTAAGATAGGGTGCAAAATGCAGGCAGAGGAATTTTCCGTAATATCCCGGAAAGGCATCTGCCAGGCGTTCCAAAACCATCTGCTTTTTTTGAAGCCGATGGAGGCTGCCCTGTATCTGTTCCCAATCATGTTTTGACGCAAGCTCCTGAATCAGCTCCTGCTTTTCCTGTTGGAGAAACATTTGCACAGCCTTCCTGTGGTAAACTTCATTTAACGCCGCCGCATCCTTGTCCGATAAGACATCATGGATATCTGCAACCGATAATCCCAGGGTTCTTAAAACAGAAACTTTTTTCAAAACAGCAATATCCTCATCTGAAAAACTGCGGTACCCATTCTCCTGTATGGCTGGGACAACAATCCCCTGCCCGATATAATACTCAATAGCCTTTTTGGTTAAGGAACATTCCCTGCACACTTCATTGATCAGCATATTCTCACCTCCAAAAATATGATAAACTAACCCCCAAGGGAATAGTCAATACCTTATGGAAAAATTATGTTCACTCCACAGGCGAATCATCAGTAGATTTTTTGCCTGGCACAAATTTCGCAAACAAACAGGCAAAACTAATGGGGTTCACCAGCCATTCCGGTGAACCCCACCAAACCTCAAAATCCGAAAATACCAGGCGGCCATCCGCAAGCCGGACGAATACTCCGGCAGGCTGGATGGGATGGAACTGCCGAAGGAAGTTTTAGTAATCATAGTCATTCTGCAATGGCAGTTTTTCAATCCCGCTATCCTGTAAATGCAGGATTGTCCTCATAAAATATTGGAACACTTTCCCTAAAATCTCATTGCCGTACCTGCCTTTAATACTTTCCCGCATATTTTCCATTCCTTTTATCCTCCAACTCATCTCTTGCCCACAGCCGCCCCGGTTCCCTTTACATTTTCCCCATACTCCTTTTTCAGGCGTGCCAGTTCACCATTATAAATAGATGGAAATACCCACGCCTTGCAAATTCTTTTATAACCTATATATCGGCAAAAGGTAATAGGACTGCCATTTTTTCCGGCATTTTCTCCCCTTCTTCTATAAGCCTCTCCCTTTCAGCCTTTTACATCATGTATTCCTTTCACCTGTTTTCTGCCATTGCCCCTTGGTTTCACTTTCCCTGCCCATTCCCTCACAGCAAGCAGCATACACGCAATACCAACCAGCACAGGGACGATAATCATCAGATATGGCGACCAGATATATTTTCCAAAGATATGGAATGTATATGTCCGGAAAATATCAGTCCCACTTCCCACTAATGGAATGAAACTTAACGTTTTCAGTAATACGCCGGGAAGATACGGTTCAATTACCGTTGGAACATATACAACTGCCAGGCTAAGAATTAATGCAAGCACATTACTTTTTACAGCCGAAGATATTAGCATAACAATCCCGGCATATCCGGCCATCCCAAGCAGTGTAAATGCCCACTCATAAATTTCTGCCTGCACCATGTTCATAGGTGCAATTGCAGTAAGTTTAATCATCTGAACCGGCATATCCCACCCGGTAGTCCCCATAAAGAAAAGCTGCGATACAATACCGCAAATTGCAACCATTGCAAATAATTCCACTGTAAACACCAGGCCGGTAACTATTTTAGCAAAAGCAATTTTTTTCCGTCCGTTTTTTGTTGTCAGTACTAATAAGCTTGTATTGTCATGCCATTCTCCGGCAAACAATGTGGACAAAACAATCGCAAGAAACAGTGCCATTGACTTTGCCGATAAATCAATCGTCTTACTCAGGAGATTTTGCCAGCCTTGTATCCATCCATAATAAAATGGTTTACTTACCCTTTCATCTATTTGCAGTAAATATTCCTTTTCTTTCCCCGTCTGATTATTATTTTCCAGATATTTTTCAAGGACCTGTTGCCTTCTTCCATAAAAATCGGTCAATTTTTCCGGTTCAAAATAGCTGATAGCAACCTGATAGCTTCCCGGCTCATGAAGTTCAGGCCACAAATTTCTCAGCCAATCATTGAGAATGGCCCAGTCAGTTAAATCCCATGCCCTTTTGCTATCAGCCGCTTCCATTTGCTGGTAATCTTGTACTATTTGTTGCAGGGATCCGTCAGTTAAGTCTCCCCCAAATGAAAGCGCATACTCCTGCCGGTCTCTTATAGCGGCATATCCATTGAAATTTCTCCCGAAATCAGAGCTTGTAAAATCAACTTTGCTTCCAAAATTAAACCACTGAAAAGAAAGGATACTCCCGAATACTACCAGATACAGGAAACACACGAAAACGCTTATTTTTGTGCCAGCCCTCCGCCATAGTTTTTTATGTTCCGACAAAAATAGTTCCATAGTTACTTCACTCCTTCCTGCCCTGTGGGGAAATAATATAGATATAAGTCTTCTAAGGTTGCTTCACATGGAACAGCCATCCCATCCGGCATATGCCCTGAAATGATACGCAGCACCACCTGCCTGCCCTCATGCCTTAAATTTGCAACCGTTGATTTTGCCTGCCACTTTCTTGCATCTTCCTGCGGCACCGTAAGCTCCCAAACTTTTCCCTCCGCTTTTTTAATTAAATCAGGGACACTGCCCTGTAATACAAATTTCCCTTTTTTCATAAGCAGGACTTCATCCGCTATTGCCTCAATATCAGAAACAATGTGTGTAGACAGAATCACAATTTTATCTCCTGCATAATCGGAAAGCAGGTTGCGGAAACGCACCCTCTCTTTGGGGTCTAATCCCGCTGTCGGCTCATCCAAGACCAGAATTTCCGGGTTATTAAGCAATGCCTGTGCAATTCCTACCCTTTGCTTCATACCGCCGGAAAAAGTCCTTAGTTTCTTATGGGCAGCCTCACCTAAACCTACCTCCTCTAATAATTCTCCCGTCCTTTTTTGGGCAATGTCCTTTGGTATCCCCTTAAGGGCAGAAATATACATCAAAAATTCCTTTGCAGTATAACCCGGATAATACCCAAAATCCTGCGGAAGATACCCCAATACATTTCTATAATCGGCACCCATAGAGGTTACTTCCTTTCCATCCAAAAGAACCTCTCCCGATGTTGCTTCCAAAATGGCACACAGCATCCGCATCAGCGTTGTCTTTCCAGCGCCGTTGGCTCCCAAAAGCCCATAGACTCCCGGTTTTAAAGTTGCACTGACACAATCTACCGCTATTTTACTTCCGTAATGCTTTGTCAAACGGTCAATTGATAATTCCATATATTTTCCCTTCCTTTCTTGTTGTTATGATAAAGCAAATTTCCTTTATAAAAAACACCGCAAAAAACAAAAAAGCAACGATCCATATGCCAAAGGCAGACGCTTCATACAGCCACGGCATAGTCTTTGCCAGTACTCCCCAGCACAGGCAGGAACCAAGCACTAATACTGTGCATATTTGTATGTTTTCTTTCCTACGCAGCCGAATCAGGCGCAGCATACTGGCCATGCAGACCAAATAGGGAACCAGGCAGTATAAAATCATCCGCCCTATTTCCCTGCACGAATCTTGGAGATGTACCCCAAAAGAAATAAGGACTGTGATGCATACAAGATTTGCTGCCCCGGCCAGAACCAGTTTTGCCAATAGAATCTGTGAACCGGAAGCCCTTGTAACAGCTTCCAGTTCACTCATCCCATAATACTGGCATCTGAACATAACCGGCATGGCTGCCAGTACAAACAGGGGCATGAAAACCGGTATATATTGGGGAATATCTTCTATTGTAGAAATTTTCAGGCACACGGTAAATAATACAAGCGCCTGTAACCCCAATATAGATATCCCCTCAAAACGGAAAATATCTGATAAATACTGGATAAAACCTGTTCTTGGTTCTTCTTGGGGTTTTTGCCCCAATTTCTGTTCCCGCATTATTTCAGTACATAAATTTATCGTTTCTTTCATCCTGGCCCCATTTCCATCAGGCTTCTTTTCCAGTCCTGGCCCCTGCCGTAAGGACTGCTGCAAATACCTCTTTAACTCCTTACCTCCCATTTTCCTGCTCCTTCCTCATAATTTTCAGGGCATTCCTAACCCTGCTCTGTGCTGTGCGCAAATTGCATCCCATTACCTTTGCGATTTCCCAAAAGGAAAGCTGCTCCCCAAACCGTAAAATGACCGCTTCTCTTTGCTCCGGTGATAAAACCTTTAAGAGATAATCTATTTCTGATTTATCCTCTATTTGGCGCATCCCATCACTTGTATCCCTGATTTCCTCTTCATTTTCCAATGGATAAACTTCTATTTTCCTGCTTTCATCAATACACAGATGCTTTGCTATCGTATATAAATATGCCTTAAATTTTCTTTTCCCTTTATACCCTGGCAGATTTTTAAACAGCTTCAAAAAAGTCTCCTGCGTCAGATCCTCTGCCCTCTCCCAGTTAAAGCACTGTCTTTTGCAATAATACAAGATGGATGTATAATAACGTTTGATCAATTCCTCAGCCGCTTTTTCATCACCAAGCCTTATCCGTCCTACCAGGTCATCATCGGAAGGTACTTCTTCCATGGAACGCCCCTCTTCCCTATCCACAATGCTATCAGCTCCTCTCCTTAACAGATTTGTATATATCAATAATAACGGGGCATTGATGCCAAATGATCAAAACGCCCTTAAAGTTTTTCTTAAAATCCTGTCCCCTGAAAAGTATCATGCCTGCAGAAATGGCAGGGTTTCCTTTTTCAAATGCCTTCAGCTTACGCACTGCATATGTCCCATCTTTTATTTATTCTATCAGGAGACACCGGAAAAGCCATTCCATGTATTTTCGCCCTCCTGGCATTTGGGGAGGGAAGCATCGTTTTTTAACATGATGTGGCGGCTGGCACATTCATTTACATAAGGATCATGGGTAACAACAACGATCGTTTTCCCCTGGCAGTTAAGCTCCTGCAAGATCTCCAACACATAGTCCCTGTTGCGTCCATCCAGGCTGCCAGTGGGCTCATCAGCAAAAATAATCTGTGGGGATTTGGCAATTACCTTTGCCAGTGCCACACGCTGCTGTTCCCCGCCGCTTAATGTGTAGGCCTTTCTCTTTTCATATCCCTGCAATCCTACCTTTCCTAGCGCACCTGCAATCAAAAGCCGTTCTTTTTTACTGCTGATGGCCTTAAAGTGCGTTGCGGTGCGCATATTGCTTTCCACAGTTTCCGTATCAATCAGGCCGTAATTTTGAAACAAATATGAGATATGGCGGCGGCGCAGGCTGACCGCTGTGGGGGAGGAAAAATCCGGGTTCTTCTGGCCGCAAAGGACAATGTTCCCGCTGTCCGGACGTTCCAGCAGGCTCATCATATTCAGTAAAGTTGTCTTTCCTGCACCGCTTTCCCCCATAATAGCAAGAAATTCTCCCCGCCCAACCTTCAGGGAAAAATTTTTAAACAGGGTTTTGCCGCCAAACTTTTTGCAGATATTGGATAAGATAATGTCTGCCATATCATTCAGCTCCTTTCATAATTTGATAAAGGTTTTCTTTTGCATATCCCCGGCTGATGGCCAGGGTGATTACCAGCTCGCCAGCAAAAGCCCCAGGCAGAAGCAGATAATTCAGGGATACCCTCATTTCCCTGCTGGCAAAATGAAGCACCGCAACTACACAAACATAATAAATGAGGGCAATTGCCAAATGCTTTTGGATACAGTGCAGCAGGGAATATCCTTCCGCCAGACAGCAGGCAATTTTTCTTTTATAATTTTCACAGTACAGTCCCGCACTGAAGATACACAGGCAGATTAGCCCCAGCAGCAGTATCACCGATTGCGTACCATAGAGCGCCAGCATTTGCCGCTGGTGATTGACGGTTTCTGAAAAAGTAGACGCAACCGAGGGCAGTCCCAGCGTCACCGGGGCAATCCCGGTTTCCTGCAAAACCGGCAGCAGCTCCGTATAAGCGTCTTCTCCGGGAACATTTAGAAAATAAGCCCCTTTAGAACAATAGCTTAGGGCAAAGATGCCATCTATTTGTTCATCCCCTATCACTAAAATAACCGGATCCCCTAATGCGCCATAATTTCCTGTGCCTGTATTGGCGTTGTAAGAATAGATTTTACTGGCCTCTTCGTCATAAGGAATAAAGACTGCCTCCATTCCGTAGGCCCTCTGGACATAGCCACGCCATGTTTCTTTTTCCTGTTCCCTTGATGCAGGAACCAGCACATAAACGCCGGTATCAGAAAGCTGCCCGCCGGTGACCAGGCTCCCGTTCCTATGGTAAATCGGGTTAAAGTCCAGATAGTTGCGGTTGACCGTAATGGATGTCTGGCCAAACTCTTCTGCCGGTGTGCGCCCGCTAATCAGGTTATATTCGTAATTGCCAGAATCCACCAAAATACCCTGGTAGCGCCCCACTGTAGCTAAATAAAAGGCTTTGTAGTTTTCAGCCAGATTTTGCGCAGAAGCATTGCTTGTGTTAACCGGGACCGTCACATATCCCTCCACCTTATCCGCAAGGAACTGTGACGCCTGCACCGTATGATACGAAATGGCAGCATTACGGGCAGCAATGGACAGGAAAAAGATGATAAAAGCAACGAATACCCCTTTTGCCAGAATGGTTGTAACATATATCCCCCGTCTTGGGACACGGCCCTTGATATATCCGGTACCGTTCTGCCTGCGGATGAGTAATGCTGAAAGTATCCAGCCTGCCAAGGCTACAGCTGCCAAAATAGCAATGTCCGGCAGGGAAAACAGGATATATTGCGGTAACGCAGTTTGGTACAACGCCCCAGCTACCATCAAATTAACCATTTTAACCGCCAGGAAGCTGATTGCAAATATCGGGAATATCTCCCTGGCATTATCCGCTAAGATGTCGCGGGCCTTATAACCCTCCATTTTCTTAAGGACATTCTTTTTCCCGCCAGCCAGGACGTAAAAGGCCATGCTTGCCACCAGCATAAAGGCCGGGACAAAGCCGAAAAGCAAAACAGAAAATTGGCCGGAAATATAGGCTGCCGGGTTGGCCGTGACGCTGTATCCAAGCTGCCTGAGAACGTCTATTACAGCAGATTGCTGGCCCATTTTCACATAATAAGTAGCTGCAGAAAGGTCATACTGCCTTGCATCAGCCCATGGGTATAAAGAAATATCCTGCATAAGCCCCGGAGCGTTTAGCCGATATACGGTATATCCGGCAGGCTCTGTGGTAGAAATACATTCCCCGCTTTCCAGGTGCCTGCCACCTGCCTTGGTGCTGATGTCCAAAAAATCTGTGGTATGGCTGGTTTTGAAGTATTGATAATGGGCTTTACCACCCACATTTTCAACCCGGCGCAGCATCAAGTCCCCATTGGCCACCTCCAGCGCATGGTCAATTTCTGCAAGAAAATCCCTGTTGCTTATGTTTTTTGGCTTTTCAATGGTGATGGTAATTTTATCCCCCTCTATCCGGTCCAGCGGGTCAAAGGCAAAGTTAAAACAAGACAACGCTGATAGGACACTAAAGAGGATAATAAAACAAAAGGCCATTAGTTTTTTCATTTTGGACCCTCCTAACATAAAAATTCCCTGCCTTAATATTGAAAGTATATCAAGGCAGGGGAAATAGTGCTTTCGTTTATTATGAGTGGTACATGATTTCTTTGTGACTAAATTCTTGCGATTTTCTGACTGTCCAGGGGAAGCCGGACCACAAACTGGATATTCTCCCCCTCACTGTATGCACCAATCGTCCCATGGTGCAGTTCGATGATTTCTTTTGCAATCGCCAGTCCCAGCCCAGCGCCTCCTGTACCGGAAGAACGGGCAGCATCCAGCCGGTAAAACTGTTCAAATATCCGCCCCAACTTTTCAGGCGGTATTGCAGGCCCCTTATTTTGGATACAGATCCTGATACTGTCACTTGTTTGTTCCATAGAAAAGAAAATTTTCGTATTTGGATAACTGTAACTGACTGCGTTGCGGACCAGGTTATCAACGGCCCGTTCCAATTTATCCGCATCACACATGATTTCAACATTCTCCGCAATCTGCAAATCCCATTCCAGCCCTTTTTCCACAAGAATAGGGTTAAATTCATAGGTAATCTGCATGAGCATCCGGCTTAAATGGGTCTGTACCTGCTCTAATGACAATTTGTGTGTGCTGAACCGGGTGACCTCAAAAAATTCGTTGATAAGTTCTTCTAAACGCTGGGCTTTCTTTCTGGCAATTCCGCTATACTTGTGGACCAGCTCCGGCGTGATTTCCGGCTGATCCTCAATCAGCTTTAAATATCCGAGAACGCTTGTAAGGGGGGTTTTCAAATCATGGGCAAGATATACCAGCAAATCCTCTTTGCGCTGTCCTTTAACCTGGGCATCCTTTTGGCTTTCCAGCGCCTGCTGCCGCACCCTGTTCAGGCCATCCTCTATGCTTTTGAGGCTGCCGGAAAGCATAATCGGGGCATCGGTAGGTTGTGCCAGCTTTTTTGCCGCCTCTGAAACTTCCTCTAAATGCTCTAAAGGCCGGAGCATAAAACGATAAGAAATGTATCCGCATCCCACCACTGACACTACCCCCATAACAGGAACCATAAATGGCTTAAACCACTGAAACGCTTCCGTCTGGTCAAGGTTTGTTGCACCCATTATTATCAAAAACAGCAAATTAAGCAGAATATAGGCCACCTCAAAAACAATGGTAACTGTGAGAAACTGGACTGTTGTCCTTAGTGCAAGCCTCTTTTGA
This sequence comes from uncultured Lachnospiraceae bacterium, assembly GCA_910579495.1. Taxonomy (GTDB): domain Bacteria; phylum Bacillota; class Clostridia; order Lachnospirales; family Lachnospiraceae; genus Suilimivivens. The sequence continues at coordinate 15,432 of CAJTVD010000060.1, read as the reverse complement.
AAATCCCTAGCCCCAGTTTCTTTGCCTGTGTGCTTACTCAATGGTATACCCCACCCCCCAGACTGTTTTAATATATTTTGGCTTCCGCGGCGTCTCATCCATCTTTTCCCTTATCCGGGCAATATGGGCCATTACAGTGTTATTGTTGCTTTCCAAAAATTCCTCGCCCCAGATGGTTTCAAACAGCTCTTCCGCCGATACCACCCTTCCACGGTTCTTGCACAGGTGCCAAAGGATGTGAAACTCAAAAGGGGTAAGTGAGAGCACCTCTCCATTCAAAGTACATTTATGGCTGGCAGGGCAGATATAAAGCCCCTTATTATCATATTCTGCCGGCCCATCCGTGCCTGCCGGATTTACATTGTACTGCTTATAGCGCCGGAGCTGTGTTTTTACCCGCGCTACCACCTCTAACGGATTGAACGGTTTGACAATATAATCATCAGCGCCTAAAGACAGGCCCTGAATTTTGGCAATGTCATCCGATTTAGCGGTCAGCATAATAATGGGGAACAGATATTTCTGCCTTATCTTTTGGCAGAGTGTAAACCCGTCTATCCCCGGCATCATCACATCCAATATTGCTAAACTTACCGGTTCCTTTTCCAGAAAGGCCAGTGCGTCCAGAGGGCTGTAACATTTGCCCACAACATAGTTTTCGTTTTTCAAATATATTTCCAGAAGATCCGTAATTTCCTGTTCATCATCTACAATCAAAATCGTTTCTGCCACCATACAGCTATGATACCTCGTTTTACTGTTTTTTAGGACTTTATTTTATCATATTGGGGCGTCTAAATCTACCGTCAAAGGCTCCGTTTCCCCAATATGTAAGGGGGTGCAAATGGGGCAACAAGGGGTTCAAACGCGGCTCCAGGGGGGGCGCCTTTGGGCCACTTGTAAGCGCTGCCCCCGCACCCCATAAAACAGCCCCTAAAACAAACAAGGGCTCCCAGCAACACCCACTGTGCCGGAATCCCTTGTTTTCACCTATTTTCACAATACTCTGCCTATTCCCTTTGTATCAAATAAGCATTTTACATTTCTTTATATTCCCCCACCAGATAAAATTCCTTCTTTTCTTTCAGATAATCCCGCATCAGCATCTGCTGGCTTTGGATTGAGCCACTCTCCGACAGGCTGCTTTCAACAGAAAGCCTGGCATAAGTAGCAGTGCGGAAAAGAGGTGCAGATACCTCCCCAAGGGACTGCCGCGCCCTGTCTTTTGTCCTTGCCATAAAGAATTTCTCTTTGCACTGATTTTCTTCAGTATATTCTTCCCATGAGTGTCTTTATGCAAAGACAAGCCCACTGGCCAGCCTAAATCAATTTTCACAGTTAAACACCTCTATATGATGCTTAACATTCTCATAAGTCCCCCGCACCATGGCTTCGTTTAAGGCAAAGTAATTATGCCCGCCCTGTGTGCGCAGATATTCCTGCGCATGTGCGGTGAGGCTGTTAAAGCTTGCCGTAGCAATATTCACCTTCACAATCCCCAGGGAAATCGCCCGCTGGAAATCTGCGTCCGTGATGCCGCTCCCCCCATGAAGCACCAGGGGAAGGTTGGTCTTTTTATGAATTTCTTCCAGCACGTCAAAGGCAAGGGTGGGGGCTACCGGATAATTGCCATGGGCATTGCCGATGGCCACCGCCAGGGCGTCAATGCCAGTATTTTCACAAAATACCCTGGCATCCTCCGGGTTGGTACACTTAACGCCATGGTCGCTGCTTCCATCCTCGCTTCCGCCAACCAGCCCCAGCTCAGCCTCCACAGTTGCCCCATACTCCCCGGCAGCCGCCACCACCTCTTTTGTACGCGCCATGTTTTCTTCAAAAGAATAGGCAGAGCTGTCATACATCACAGAAGTAAAGCCCAGCGCCAGTGCCTTTTTTACCACTTCCATGGTAAGCCCGTGGTCTAAATGGACCGCCACGTCCACCTTTGCTTCTTTTGCCGCCTGCACCATCATCGGCCCCATCAGCGCAAGGGGGGAATGCTTTAACCGCACCTCCGCAATTTGCAGGATGATAGGGGTTTTAAGTTCCTCAGCTGCTTCCAGGGCACCCTTAACCATCTCCATATTGCCCACACTGAAAGCGCCAATACCTCTTTGCTCCTTTTTCGCCTGCTCTAACAGGGCTTTCATTGTTACCAATGCCATATCTCAATCTCCTGTTTTTGTGTTTATTCATTTGCTCATTTTTTTCAGTTCCCGTTCCAGCATCAGCAGGCTGGCAAAAGCCATGGCAGCAAAAGCCGCACCAATCAGGAATACCCCCTGCATGCCATATCCCATTCCTGTCACCAGGCCGGTAATGGCGGGTGCCCCAAAAGAAGCAATCACAATGCCGAACATCACATAGCCATAGTTCTCCCCTGAATGGGCCATTCCGAAAACCGAACTGGTAAAGGAAGGGAAGCTGCCCATGATCCCGCCATAACAGCCGTACATTACCACAATCGCCGCGGTTACGGCTATGGACCTGGAAAAGCCAAGTACCAGCATTGCCCCCACAGATACCAGCAGGACGCCTTTGATACACACAATCCGCCCCGCCTTATCCGCCAGCGTGGGCAGCGCCAGCCTTGTGCCTGCGTTCATAATGGAACCGAACATCACTGCGCACACCGCCAAATGGGTGGAAATCCCCAGCTCTGTCTGGTAGGTCTGGGATACCGGGGAGAGGATAAAATAAGACATCAGCCCCAGGAGCATGGTTGCCAGAAGAAAGTAAAAGCTTTTGGTATGTATCATTTCTTTGGAGGTATACTGCTTCTGCCCTGAGGCCGTCCCTGCACCTTTGCCCTTTGGCGCAAGCTCCGCCCCCGGCACATAGAAAAAAAGGCTGCACAGGATCCAGGATACGGTAATGGCAATCCCAATCACCAAAAGGGCCAGCCCCGCTCCGCCCTTTTCCAGAAGCTTCCTGCTAATAGGCGCCAGGAAAAAGCCGCATAAGCCGTTGGCGGTCACCACAATCCCTGAGGCAAACCCGGTCCTGCCCGGGAACCATTTCTGGGCAGTGGAAATAATTGTGGTATAAATCATTCCCTGCCCAAATCCCTGCATCAGCCCATAGGTGATATAAATGGGGATGGGGGAAGGGATGACCAGGAACGCCGACAGCAGCACGCCCACCGCAAATATCCCGCCGCCGATAAATACCACCAGCCTTGGGCTGCGTTTATCCTGAATCCGCCCCCCGATGATGTTCCCAAACACAAATGTGACAAAGGACAGATAAAAGCACATGGACGCCTGGCCCTGGCTCCATCCCGCCTGTTCCATCACGTAGGGCTGGTAAACGGACCATATATGGGGATAACCTGTAAAAAATATGGCAAAAGCGCCAAATATCATCATTAATAATCTTTGTTTCGTCTGCTTTTTCGTTAATTCCATTTTCCCTGCCCGTCCCGCTTCCTCTTACCAGAGGTTTTTGTACATCTGCTCTACATCCGCCTGGGAGATAGCTCTTCTGGTGTTCTGGGGGCTTCCGCTTTCCATGGCGTCGTGGGCCATCTTTTCAATTACATGGAAGAACTCCTCTTTATTAATGCCATACTCCTCCAGTGTTGGCGTCTCCAGCTCTTTGGTCAGGGCGATTACCGCATCCAGGAATTTTTTGCTGGCTTCCTCATCGGAGTCCTCCGAAGACGCAGCACCGATGATTCTGCCCAGCTCCCCAAAGCGGCCGTATGCCCCCTCTAAAGCAAAGCTTAAGCACTCCTTCATCAGCATAGCGTTGGAAAGGCCATGGGCTACATGGAACAATGCGCCAATGGGACGGCTCATTCCATGGATCAGGGTAACGGAAGCGTTATTAAAAGCAATGCCTGCTTCCAGTGCCGCTACCGCCATCTGGATTCTCGCCTCTTCGTCCTTCCCGTCATGGAATGCTGCAGGCAGGTAACTGAAAATACGTTTCACCGCTGACAGGGCAAAGGTGTCGGACAGGGTCTGCGCTTTATTGGATGTATATGCTTCCACTGCATGGCAGAGTGCGTCCAGGCCTGTAGCCGCTGTGATTTTCGGCGGGGCAGTCATGGTAAACTGGGGGTCACTGATGGCAAGGTTGGGCATCAGCACCTTTCCTTTTAACAGCATTTTAATGTCTTTTTTTGTATCCGTGATAATGGTAAACTGGGTTGCCTCGGAACCTGTTCCCGCTGTGGTAGGAATGGCAACCATGGGAGGCATTTCCACATCAATGATTTTTCCCATATAATCGGAAATGTTTCCCCCGTTCTTTACAAGGGAGGCAATCGCTTTCATGGAATCAATGGGGCTGCCGCCGCCAAGGGCAACCAGAAAATCACAGCCGTCTTCTTTGTACTGTTTCAGGCCATTGTCAATCATAACATCCGTCGGCTCCCCTGTGATTTCTGAATAAATGGTATAGGCAATGCCCTGCTCCTTTAAAGCCTCTTCTAACTTGGCGCAGTTGCCCAGCTCAATCATCACTTTATCTGTTACAATCATGGCTTTTTTGCCAAACTGGCCTAAAGCGCTTTTTGCCATATCTAACGCACCTGCTCCCGTAATCATCTGTCCCGGGATAATAAACTCTCTTGCCATCGTCAAATCCTCCTATATATCGTTCCGCCCCCGCCCGTTTCTTTGGGCGGGAGCCGGTTATCCTTACTGTTTATTCATTTACATCGTGGAGCCATACGTACCGCCCGTCCTCGCATCTGTCTGTCTGGAGCCAGGGGTTGCCATCTAAATGGCGGATCATCCAGCAGGTATACATCTGGAAACCTGGCGCTACTGCCTGGGGATGGAGCTCCCCGCCAGGGATTGCGGAAAAGCTGTTGTCCACGCTTTTAAATACCTGATCCCCTACAAAGCTTGCACCGAAGCCCTCCGGGCGGTCAAACTTGAAAAGATAGGTTTCCGGCTGGGGATGCCTGTGGGGCAGGTAGCCTGACCAGTTTCCCTTGTCGTTGAGCACTTCCCCCAGGACCATATTAGACTTTGGGGAAATGTCGTGGTCAAAAATGGTATTTACACGGCGTTTCGCCACATTGCCGAATTTCCCAACGCTGGAATATCCCCAGGGGGCATCCTCCGGCGCATACAGGCGGCTTGCAAAGCTTCTGTCATTGTGGGTACACTGTACAAGAATCTCGGAATCTGCCTCCGCCGTTACTGCCACTTCCACGCCCTGGCATACATGGACACACCAGGGGCCTTCTGTAAATACGTCTTTTCTGGTGACAGTTTGCTCCTGCCCTTCCCACTTGTAAGTAATCTTTCCGGATAAAAGAAGGACCGCCGTCTCCTCCCCCTGCCTGAAAAATTTCCTGTTCTCCCCGCTGCCCATGCGGTATACACGGATATCCATCATCATTGCCTGATATTCGTTGTCATAAGTTGTCAGCACCATCTCGCCTTTTTCATCAAAAGACGGATAACCAAATACTTTGCCCATAAATCCTCCTATAAGAAATATTAATAGTCCCTTGCTTCTTCCCTTCCTGTTTTTACGCCTTTCCAGGCTTCCCTTACAGACTCTTTCACGGATGTGTCCGCAAGCCCTACGTTCCACCAGGACTCATAACCGTCTGTCATCGTCTTGGGGATGACCTTCAGGTCGAAAAGGCAGGCGATTTCCTGGCCCTTGGCATCCTTAAGGGCGTCTTCCAGTTCTGCAATGGTCCGGCAGGTGTAGGATTTCAGACCATAACCTTCCGCTACCTTGGCATAGTCAACTGGGATCAGCTCCCCACAGGGCTTCTTTCCATCTGTGTAACGGAACTCCGTTGCAAGGCTTCCGATGCCATGGTTCATTTCCAGGTTATTGATACAGCCAAAGCCACAATTATCAAATACAAGGATATTTACTTTTTTGCGTTCCTGCATGATGGTCATAACCTCGCTGTGGAGCATCTGGAAGCTGGAATCACCCACTACGCAGTACACTTCGTTGTCCGGCTCTGCAAATTTAACGCCCAGAGTGGCCGCAACCTCGTAGCCCATACAGGAATAACCATATTCCGCATGGTATCCTCCCCTCTTATCCGTTGTCCACATTCTCTGCATACAGCTTGGGAGGGAGCCCCCTGCGGTAATGATTGTGGCGTCCCCGTCAATCACTCTGCGGATTGCCGCAAGGGCAGCGGTCTGGGTGATTTTCCCCTGGGTGAGCTTTACAAACTCAGGAACGGTCCGGGGATCCCTTGCCTTGATATTCGGTTCAAAATCATCTCCTGTATATTCAATTCCGGCAAGCCTTGCCATTTCTTCTTCCCACTTGCCTTTGGCCTCCTCAATTTCACCTGCATAAGAGGAAACATAACCTTTAGCCCTTAATTTTTCTGCCAGTGCCTCTACGGTGGCTTTGGCGTCCCCCACCGCTTTGGCCGCATCCATTTTGTAAGCGTGGAAACGTGAGTTGTTGATTGTGATGAATTTTACATCTTCATTTTGGTACAGGCGCTTGGAGCCTGTTGTAAAGTCGGACATCCGGGAGCCGATGGCAATCACCACATCCGCGTCTTTTGCAATAATATTGGAAGCGTAGGTGCCTGTCACACCGATGCCCCCCAGGCAATAAGGATGGCTGGATTTGCACGCGCTCTTTCCTGCCTGGGTTTCCCCGAAGGGAATATGGAATTCTTCACAGAATTTTTCCACCGCTTCCCCTGCCTGGGAATAACGCACGCCGCCGCCTACGATTACCAGCGGTTTCTTTGCCCCTGCTATGGCCTGCGCAATTTCTTCCAGTTCTTCTTCTACCGCAACAGGCCTGGTGATCCTGTGCACCCTCTTTTCAAAGAAATACTCCGGGAAATCATAGGATTCCCCTTCCACATCCTGGCACAGGGCGATACAGCAAGCCCCTGTCTCCGCCGGGTCTGTGAGCACCCGCATTGCATTGATCAGCGCTGTCATAATCATTTCCGGCCTGGTGACCCTGTCCCAGTATTTGCACACAGGCTTAAAGGCATCGTTTGTGGTAGTTGCCAGGCTGTTGCTCTGCTCTAGCTGCTGCAGCACCGGGTCAGGCTGCCGGGAAGCAAAGGTATCCGCCGGAAATACCAGTAACGGAATGTTGTTTACGGTGGCAGTAGCACAGGCGGTTACCATATTTGCCGCCCCAGGCCCTACGGAAGAAGCGCAGGGGATAATCCTCATGCGGTTGCTCTGCTTTGCAAAGGCGATGGCCACATGGCACATTCCCTGCTCATTCCTTCCCTGCAATACCCTTAAATTTCCGGGATTGGAATCAAGGGCTTCTCCTAAGCCAACGGCAATCCCATGCCCGAAAATGGTAAAAAACCCTTCTACAAACTTTGTCTCCACCCCATCCATGGAAACATATTGGTTATCCAAAAATCTTACGATTGCCTGCGCTACAGTCATTCTTGTTGTTTTGGCCATGTTCTGTATCCTCCTAATTTTCAGCCCGTTTGGTAATCCCCTTACACTCTGGCTATCATCTCTCCAAATTTTTCTTTCTCTTCCTTAATAAATGCCTCCACTGCCTCCGGCCCCGGGAGGGAATCGGAACAGTTGTTGCTCCTTACCATCATGGACGCTTCCGCAGAGCCAAACTCCAGGCAGTCAATAATCTCCCACCCCTGGAACAGGCCGTATAAAAAGCCGGAACCATATCCGTCGCCGCCGCCAAAGCCTTTTCTTGCCTCCACAGGGAAAGGCTTGATGCTGAACTTCTGCCCGTCACAGGTATAGGCGGTAGACCCCTTCATGCCATGCTTGATCACCACGATCTTCGCATTGCAGCCCTGCCAGTATGCTGAACTTTCCTCATCCGACATGCCTGGCCTGATCAGTTTCTCGGTCAGGTCAAATTCTTCCCTGGAGCCCATGATGATATCTGCTTCTTTGGCTACCATGGAATAATAAATTGCAATCTCATCGGTATTTTTCCAGTTGTATTCCCGGTAATCAATGTCAAAAATAACTACTGTGCCGTTCTTCTTGGCAAGCATGACTGCCTTGATTGCCGCCTCCCTGGAAGGGCTTTCTGCCAGGGATGTGCCGGAAACCAGCAGTGCTTTGGTATTTTTGATATATGCTTCGTCAATGTCGTCCACATGGAGCTGCAAGTCCGCAATACAGTTCCGGTACATTAAAATGCTGCTTTCTTTGGGGGAGAGCATCTCCGTAAAGGTCAGCCCCAGCTTCTCACCGTTCTGGCATCTGGTAATATGGGTGGTGTCGATTCCCTGCTCATTGAAATAATCCACCACATAATCCCCAAACTGGTCGTCGGACACTTTCCCAAAGAACCCTGCTTTCAGCCCGTGGCGGGTAACGCCTACTGCTATGTTCGCCGGGGAACCCCCAACAAATTTTTCAAACATATGGACTTTCTTTAAGGGCTTGAATTCCTCCTTCACCTGGTCATTGTATGCGGGGTTAAAGTCAATGGCAACCCGCCCAAGAAGCACAATGTCCATAGGCCTGGATGGATCAAATTCTACATACTTCATCTTTCTTCCCTCCATTTTGCGTGCAATTTTATTTATTGCGTGCTTTTTCCTTCATTTGTTATTATTTATAATAGCACGTAATGCAAAAAAATGCAAGAAAAAACTGTACATTTTATACATAAAATACAGAGGCAACGCCCGTTTTTCCCTTCACCCCAAAGGACTGGCCCAATTGGCCCATGGAACTGTTTTCCTTTCGCACACTCTTTCCCAATAATAGCACGCTTTCGCACGCACCCCCCTTAGGCGGTTCCCATGCCTTAAGCCCGTTAAATATTGTATTTCGTTTTAATGTTAATATCTGTATACCTGCATTCCTGCTCCGGCAGGCATTTTTTCTGCAAAATGTCCATAAGGATAAAGGGCGGCTCGTATCCTTGCACATATCCGTTCTGGTCAATGAGAAAATCCGCCGTCCCCACGCTAAGCGCCTCCCGGTTCCTGGGGGTCAGGTCATAAATAATGGTATAGGGCCTTCTTTCCAGGCGGAGTTTTTCAAAGGCCCTGGCAATCCCCGCCTGGCCTGCGGAGACCACGAACAGCCCGTTGATTCCCGGCACATTCATCATGGTATCAATAATAATTTTTTCCACTTCCCCCTCATCGTCAAAGCTTCCGTGGACCCCCGCCACCTGCAACGCCGGGAAGGATTTTTTCAGTTCTTCAATAAAGCCCTCTACCCGGTTATTGTTTACATTGTTGGTAAAAAAACCGGTGATCACAAGCACTTTTCCCGTCCCCCCGGTAAGCATCCCCATAAGCCCCGCCGCTGTGCGCCCGCTTTTCCGGTTGTCCATCCCCACATAGCAGCTCCTTTTAACCCCTGCAATGTCCGAATTAAAGGTAACTACCGGGATCTGCCTTTCCCCGGCCAGGGCGTTTAGCTTCAGCCGGATAGCCTCGCTGTCCGCCGGCATTACCGCCAGCCCCTGTATGCCCTCCCTCTCCAGGGCTTCAATGGCATGGAGCTGTTCCTGTTCATCCACGGAAATCCCCTCTTTTACAATTACCTGGATCCCCCGTTCCCCAAGCTCCTGCCTTGCCCGGCCAATGCCCCGGTTCACTTCCAGCATAAAGGGGGATTTGGAAAGCTGGGTAACCACCCCTATTTTTAACTTATTACCGCTTTTTTTGTTTCTCCCTTTCTGTACATAGCCCATCTCTTCCGCTATCTTGCAGACCCGTTCCGCCACCTCCGGGTTAATGCGCCCCCGTTGATTTAATGCCCGGTCCACCGTCCCCCGGGACACCCCCGCCTTCTCCGCAATCTGCTGTATCGTCACCGCCATATGCGCCCTCCTTCCCTTCCTTCCGGGATCCGCCCAAAAATCATCCCCACAGCTTTCAGCCCAAAATGTTTTAACCCTGCGCTCCCAGGTTTTGCCGGTAATATGCTATAACCAATCTTATCATAAACGCAACAAAGCACGCAAGTATTATGCGTGCCCAGTTATCCTGTCCATTAGATATTGTGGAAGTGTCATTTGTATTACTGAAGCACCCTCCTGATGGATTTTCTTTACAATTTCAGGATACATCTCCACATTTTTCCCTGTAATGAAAAAGGTTGCCTTCACGTCCCTCTCCTTCAGCCCTTTCAGGAGCTGTTCCGTGTAATAAGGGTGGGGGCCATCATCTGCTGAGGTTCTGGCAGGGCTAAAAGCTTCCACGCCATCCCGAAAACCCTTACCGGCATCAGGACTGTGCATACACCTGGGTTCCCTTCGCCCACAGGCCTGCCCTGTCAAGCTGCCCCAGGCCCGTGACCCCTTCCTTGGTGCCGTCGATTTCCGGGTCCACATAACAGCCAAACCACTTTTCCATCCGCTTTTTCATTTCCACCGCTTTTTCTTCCAGGGACTCTTCCCCATACAGGTTACGCTCCTCGCCCGGGTCTGCCTGCAGGTCATAAAGTTCATTTTTTCCATAGGGATATCTGTGGATATACTTCCATTCCCTGGTGCGTATCATCCTCACAGGCCCGTACTCGTCAAATACTACCACTGCATTCTCTCCCCTGTCCGTTTCCCTGCCCAGCAATATCCCTGCAAAGCTTTTGCCCGGAAGCGGCCTGTCTTCCGTATAAGGGCAGCCTGTAAGTTCCAAAAGCGTAGGGAAAAGGTCGTAGGCACTGACCATATCCTGCGAAACCCTCCCCTTTGGGATATGTCCCTTCCATGCCGCCAAAAAGGGAACCTTTACCGCCGTATCAAACATGTTCTGGGGGAAGGTGCCATTCCCCTTTCCCCAAATACCATGATGGCCCATGCTCATCCCATTGTCCGCCGTAAAAATAACCAGCGTATCCTCTGCCAGTGACAGTTCCTCCACCCGGCCAAGAATCCTCCCTAACTGTTCATCCATTGCACTGATGGCAGCAAAATACCCGGTCAGGTTTTCCCGCCGGTTTTCCGTGCCATAAACAGGCCCGGTAGTCATATCCGGATGGTCCGGGATATCCGGGATACTGCTGAAACTGCAGTCTTTATAGTAATCAATCCACTTTTGGGGATGGTGCTGCGCCCCCCAGGGGGAGTGGGGCGCAGTATAATGGACAGACAGGTAAAAGGGGCCCTCCTTTAATTCCTCCAGATAGGCCAGCGCCTTATCGGTAATGGCTTCCGTCACATATTTGCCATGGGCAACCGTAATCTCTCCCTCCTCCACCATGTCCCCGTGATAATAGCAGCACCCTCCCAGCCCAATGGTATACCATCTGGAAAATCCATGCTGGCTGTGGACACTGTCCCCCAAATGCCATTTACCCGCCAGGGCGCAGCGATACCCCTCCCTGGCCAGCACATCTGTATAAGCCGTCTGCCCTTCCAGATAGGGAATGGGTTTCTTTTCGTCCCCATAGCCCCCTCCATAGGGGTTCTCCTTGCCCTGGGCAGCAAATTTCTCCCCATCCAGGTTCCCGCTGCGCAGCCAGTCGTGTATCCCATGGGCAGAAGGGATTGTCCCTGTAAGCAAGGACGCCCTGGCCGGGGAACAGACCGGGGACGCGCAGAAGAAATTGTCAAAGCGCATCCCCTGCCGGGCTATCCTATCCAGATTCGGCGTATACAGCTCCGGCGTGCCTGCGCAGTGCATCGCCCAGGCTCCCTGGTCGTCTGTGAGAATAAATATAATATTTGGTTTTTTATCCATCTTCCTTCCTCCAACAGGCGGGCCTAAAGAGCCCGCCCCTTTCTTTTTCTTGTCCGTTATTTTGCCTGATAGATGGCGTTGACTGCTTCCAGAATCTCATCGCCGCCCTGGGAACGCCAGTCTTCGCTGAGCTTCTTTGTCCCTTCCTCAATGCTGATCTTTCCCTGTATCATATCGTTAAAATACTGTACAAACACATCATCCACCACCGATGCCTTCTCAATCTCCGCTGCCGTCCTGCTATTGACCAGGTTTTTCACCTGGCTGTCTGTGGCAAGCGCCACTGATTCCTGCACCCTGTCCCTGTTGGGGTCTGTGGCCGGGATATAATTGCTCTCCAATGGCCAGTAGAAGGATCCCCAGGCCAGCGCATGGGCCCAGCCGTCAGGAGAAAAAGCATCTTTTGCCCGCTCCTGTTCATTAAATACAATCTGTTCCCCCTCTTTGGTGTAATGGATCCCCTCAATGCCCAGCCGGAGCAGGCCGTTCCCTTCCGCGGAAACCATGAAATTCATAAATTCTGCGGCTTTTCCAGGATTTTTACAGGCAGCCGTGATACAGGTAATCTTACCGCCCTTGCCCTGTTTGCTCAGCCCATAGGTTCCCCCGGCCCCCTTAGGCGCATGCCCATAGACGATAGAAGCATCAGGATTTAATTCCCTGAGGTTGCTTTCATGACGGCTCACATGCCGGAAAAGGGTAGCCGGTATTGCCCCCACTTTGCCCTGATAGAATTTTTCTTCCTTCTTGGGCGCATCGTTCAGCATCATCTCCGGGTCGATCACGCCGCTGTCCCAAAGCCCCTTGATGTACTCCATGCTGGGGATAAAAGACGGGTCTTCAAACCAGGGAATCACATGCCCCTGTGCATCCAGCGCATAATCCGCATATTCCAGGCCATTGCCAAAGAACACCCAGTCAAAAGGCGTGGCATTTGCACTGGATATCTTTTCAGCGGAATACCCATAGGTATCGTCCTGCCCGTTCCCATCCGGATCCCCAAAAGTAAACGCCTCCAGCACCGCTTTCATATCCTCCAGCGTTTCCGGGTACGCCATCCCCAGATGGTCCAGCCAGTCCTGTCTCATCACAATCAGCGTATTGGCCGCGTCATACTGGGTAATAAAGGGAATCCCATAAAAATTCCCATTGATTGCAGACCATCCATATTGCTCCAGCCATGCCTCCATATCCTTATTGGCATCCATATAGCCATTCAGCGCAATCACCATGCCGTCGTCGATCCACTGCTGGGTTGCGCTGGTCCCATAGTCCCCTGTGACCACATCCGGGAAATCCCCGGAAGCCATTGCCACATTGACCTTCTCCGTATTTCCCTCGGGTACAATCTCCACTGTCAGTTCAATCCCCAACCTGTTGTTGATTTCTTCGATGATACGGTCGTCCCCCTTAATCACCTGGGCGGCTGCATCACCGGTGGTCAGCCACCTAAGCGGCGTCCTCTCCCCGCTGCCGGTATTGTCTTTGCCATCCGGTGCCTCCCCACTGCCATTGTCTCCTGATGCCTCCCCCTTTTGCCCAGGCACCGTGCCTGCCTTTGTGCCGCACCCCACCAGGGACGCTGCCAGCATTGCCGCCAGAAACAGGCATGTTATTTTTTTCTTTTTCATAATGATACCTCACTTTCTTTTCGTTTGCTACTAATTATCCTTTCACCGCCCCGGAAGTGATACCTTTGGCAAAGTATCGCTGGAAGAACGGGTAAGCGCACATAATCGGTATGACCGCCATCATTACCGCCGCCATTTTCATAGGTTGCCCCAACAAAAACAGGCTTTCACCGCCGCCGGAATAGGCTGCATCATTTTCAAACAGCATGGAACGCAGGAACAACTGCAAAGGCCATTTTGCCCTGCTGTTAATATACATAATTGCGGAAAAGAAATCATTCCAATGGTCCACCGCATAAAAAAGGGTAACTGTTGTCACCGCAGGTTTGGAAATCGGAAGCATGACCCGGAACAGGACCCCCACATCCGTACACCCGTCCAGCAATGCCGCCTCCTCCAGTTCAGCCGGCAGATCCGCAAAAAAATTGCGCAGCACAATCAGGTTGTAGGTGTTTACCGCAGAAGGCAGGACCATAGACCACAGGCTGTTCATCAGATGCAGGTCCTTCACTACAATATAGGTGGGAATAATGCCCCCTGAAAACATCATGGTAAACACCGCCAGAAACATCAGAATACGATGCCCCTTTAAATTTTTTTTGGAAAGTGTGTAAGCTGCCATGATTGTGATTACCATATTCACCAGCGTACCCACTAAAGTAATTAAAATACTGTTCCCATAGGATATCCACAAATCCGCATTCCTGGCCATATAGCTGTACCCTTCAAAGGACCATTCGGCAGGCCAGAGGTGGACATTGGTGGACAGATACCCTTTAAGCGATGAAACAGATACCACCAGGCAGTCCCAGAAAGGATAAAAGGCTGCCACCGCCAGCAGGATCAGCAAAGTAATATTTATGGCATTAAAAACCCTGCTTCCCCAAGACCCTTTCACCCCACTGCCCTTTATGGTTTTTAGAGAATTTGCCCTCATTTAATAAACGCCCTCCTCTCCCGCCATTCTGGCGGTTTTATTGGCAATTACCAACAAAATAAAATTGATGATGGACTTAAACAGCCCCACCGCCGCTGCCATCTCAAATTTCCCTTCCTGCAGGCCTGTCCTGTATACATAGGTATCAATAATATCCGCCGTCTTGTATACCCCTGGATGGTAAAGGACAAAAATCTGTTCAAACCCTGCCTGCATCAATCCGCCAATACGGGTAATCAGTACCACTACAATGGTAGAGCGGATACAGGGCATGGTCACATGAAGCAGCTTATGCCATCGGTTTGCCCCATCTACTGTGGCCGCCTCATAAAGCTGGGGATCAATCCCCGTCATTGCCGCCAGGTAAATGATGGTATTCCATCCAAAGGTCTTCCAGATCATAGATACCACCATCGTGGATACAAAATACTTCTCGTCAGTTAAAAACCCAATGGGGGCAAATCCCAGGGCTTTGATTACCCCATTGACCACTCCTGTATCCATGGACAGAAGGTTCGTCAATATGCCTCCCACTACCACCCAGGAAATAAAATTGGGTACATAAATGGCGGTCTGGATACCTTTCTTTAGCCTTCCCTCCCTCAATTCATTGAGCATCAGCGCTACAATGATGGGAAAGGGGAACCCGAAAACCAGACGGGCCATGCTGATCCGCAAAGTATTCCAGAATACAGCATAGAACTTCTTTAAGCCAAATAATTCCTTAAATACGTCAAACCCTACCCATGGGCTTTCCATAATCCCCAGCATGGGATTAAAATCCTTAAATGCTATACTCGCCCCATACATTGGTAAATAGCAGAAAACCAGGTAGTAGGCCAGCGCCGGTACCAGCATCAGATACAGATATTTATGTTTCCATAAATATTGGAAATAAGATTCCTTTTTCTTCCCCGGCAATGTTTTCCTGTTTTGTTTTGTTTTCAACAATACACCTCCCTCTTTAAACTGTTCTTCCATGTGCATCTCAAATGACAGAATCTGCTGTTTTTTTGTTTTATCAGTCATTTTTCACACATCACCTGCTTTTAAACAATTTTAATTGCACAATACGGCAAATAAAATGCAAAAATCAAACTTTTTTTGTTCACCTTCCACAACTTGCCCAATTGTACAGATTTCAGGACAATTTACCTCCATTTTAAAACCCCATTTGGGTAAATCTGGTTTGATTTTTGCCATGGGAAAAACCTTGAATTTGACTTTTTTCTCTAATTTTGTATAAT
>CAJTVD010000059.1 GCA_910579495.1 uncultured Lachnospiraceae bacterium | reverse complement strand
ACATGCCTCCAAACACGGTTCGCCAGTGTTACGCAAAACTCTGTTCCAGATCATGGATGTGCTGATTAAAACCAAGCCGGATGATGCAGTATATCTGTTCATGGACAAAAAACGTGCCCAGGGCAAGCCTTATTACGTTTACATGACTGCTGGCGCCAATAAGTTTTTACGTATCTACTATGGAAGGGTTAAAGAATATCTCTCCACTCTTCCTGCACCAGACTAAACACAGCACACATATCTTTTAGACCGGCATACATTGGCGGTCTTGTTGTAATCCCCTTTTTTTCAACCTATATAAATTTTTCAATATTCTTTCAATTTAGCTTGACTTTTTATTTGCAGGCTAGTTTTCCTGTAGTAAGAAGTCTGCCTGCGGCGGCAGTCATAAAAGCCCTGATAAGAAAGGTGTGTCTTTTCTGAGCTTCTGGGTGGCACGGGAGATCCATGCGCCCACATGGGGAGGCGGCACATGGTACAGGTCAGCAATCTCGGAAACGCTCATGCCTTTCAGCTTCAGCTTCAGGGCCTCGATCCCAAGTTTTGTCACACCCTGGTATTTCTTTTCGGCGGATGCCAGAAGGTCAAGGGTTTCTATCATATTCACCTGCACATGAAAATCATCCGGTGGTGTGACCAGTTCCCCGTCAGCTAACAGTTCCCCATGCAGGCCTACGGTCAGATAAGTAAAACGGCGCTGCCGGAAGCACATTTGCCGGCAGTAGGAGAGCAGGCCGTTGCGCACGATCTTTCTGGCATAAGTGGGAAAAAGGGAACGTGCAGGGTTATAGGTGGTTGCCGCATGGCACAGCCAGATACAGCCTTCCTGATACAGATCCTCGTACCCGAATCCGTATATCGTTTCATTCACATGGATGCTTTCCATAATGACCCAGTAGACAAGGGACAGGTTGTTTTCCACCAGTTCCTGCTGTTCTCTGGTCAAGGGGATATCCCATTTCATAAATGTTCACCTCTTTTCAAGCCGCCATGTCGCCGCCTGGAGTTGCAGGCGAACGGCACAGGGAAATGACCTTTTCACACATCTGTTCTGAAAACATGCCGATATGGGCCTGGCTTTCATCAAGGCCCAGTTTTGCCTGGAGCCATATATAGGCAGCCCATTTATCCATATGCCGCTCCTTTTGGAGCCTTTTTAAAGCCTGGTGTGCCAGGATGCGTTTATGGCGCAGGCTGCGGTTTGCCATGGTCCCCATAGGCTTCCGGTTCTTCTTATGGGCGCTCACATAGGCGTCACAGGCAGGCCAGCGGGAACAGATGTAGAGATAACTCCCATAGTCAATGGTATCCGCTCCGTAGACAGTACTGGCAGGCCGACAGATGGCCGGGGCGCCACAGTAAGGGCATTTCAGGTTGTATTTTTTCATGGTTTTCATTGGTCACCTCCGTTCCTGCCGTTTGTGGCAGTTTTGTTTGTTTTCTGTTTTTTAAAAGCAGTGGCATTGATTGGAAGCCTGACAGAGTTCCAGAAGCGGGCAGTCCGTAGAAGATACCGTGTGCCACTCAATATACAGGCCATATACGGTCTCAAAGGTCTGTTTCCCTAAGACAGCCCGGCATTCTTCCGGTTCTATGGATTCCCCGGATACCTGCTTTAAGACTTTTACAGGTATAAGGATGGGAGAGCCGTCTGCATCTACAGCCATTAGGAATCCTCCGCAGGGCGGAGACTGGCCATGAGGACAGACTGTATGCTCGCACTTGACAAACAATGCATTATGCCAGCATCCATGTACCGCTTTTAAAAAGGGATAAATATTACAATGTTGTTGATTCAAGTTTTTTCACCTCCTACACACATGGCTCATTTGAATTGGAAAGTCATTGTAATGGAAGTGAATAAATCTTTTCACTTTCATTACCCACCTTTTCAAAACCTGAAATGGCCAACTTGAACTGGAAATTTCTAAAATTTTTATAAAATCCAATCATTTCTTTCAAAAGATTTCTATACAAATAAAAAAGGAGGGCCAGACGCATAATTCTGCGGTCTGACCCTAAAACTTTTATTCAGTTTTTTTAACCAAACAGCCCTTCAATCTCCCGTGTGATCCTGGGAATGACCGTATCATTGAAGATCAGGGTTCAAGGCCGCCAGCAGCAGGGCACCCAGCACTACGGTAATGGAAAATGCCACGGGCGCCGTGTAGACCAGTACCTCCAAAAGGATATACCGCTCTGCCGCTTCCAAAAGGAGCTTCAGGTAGTTCCATGCCAGAATTAGGACGATAATCAGCGTGATCAACGCCACCGCACCGTTGGCGCAGACATCGATGATAGCTAACATCACCGAATTAAAGTCAGCGAAACTTAAAGCGGGCAGGTCGGAATCCATGATCCAGTGATAGGGGGTTCCACCGATCTTTAAGACAGTATCCACGATCCCGTCCGAGAAATAGGCCAGCAGGATGAAGAGGACTGAGCGGATGCTCAGGCGCACCGGGTTCTCCGCCTCAATGCCGGCCCCCAGGCCGTTTAAGATCGCCCAGGTGATGCAGATGCGCTTCAGCCATGCGCGGCTCTCGCCCACCGTGCGGCCGGAGCGGGAGAAGTTCATCATCAAAAGGGCCACCGAAGCGGTGACGATGGCGGCCACGGTGGAGATGAGCACGATCTGGTTGTAGACGTCCTTCATGATCTCCGTGGCCTTCGTCCATACATCCGAGGCATAGACCGGCTGCGTGGCCATCAGGAACATCATAAAACCCAGGAATACATAGTAGGAGGCCTTCGCAGGGGAGAACCTGGCTTTAGGCTTTTTACCTGCCGGGGCAGGTGTCTGCAGTTTGTTTTTCGGTCTCAATTTGTGGATCTCCTTTAAATAAGGGGTGTCGCAAAATCATCAAATCAGATGATTGGGCGATACTCCTGCTCTATTTCTACTAACAAAGAATCCAGCGTTTTCCTGTTTCAAGAAAATCTGCTGGATTTTGGTTGGCGTACTTTAATAACGATCCCTGTTTCCATGGATTTAAGCTGTTCCTTTCACTGCAAACAGATGGCTTCCTGTCCGTTCTTTTTGTATTTTTTTATGTAGCTTATTGATGTTATACCCTATGCAGGGCAAAAGAATTTCTAGTTTTACTTTTGTTTTCCCACGAAGCAGAAATCTTTGGGATTCATAATTATTTTTCAGAACGCCAAATGCTCCTTCGGCCTGAATGGAGCGGTTCATCCGATATTTGATCCCTGTTTCACTCAGGATATTTTCGTAAGGTTCCTGCCGCTTCTCCAGAAAACTTTTGGAAATATATAACCGCTTATTGCCTTTTGCTTTGGTACATTTTTCTTTATAAGGGCATCCTCCGCAGTCTTCACATTCGTAAACAGTTACTTCCGGTTCGTAGCCACTTTTACTTTTCTGCTTTTTAGTAAAAAGAGGAAACAATGATTTCCTGGCATGGCAGGTGTATGTGTCAGCTTTTTCATCATATCCCATGTTTTCACGTTTGCTGATATTTTTTTTAAAGTTGCGCTTTTTCCATTTCCCATAGGCCTGCGGTTTGATATAAGGTTTCTGTCTGTTTTCCCTTAAAAAGCTGTAACCTTCTTCACTTCCGTAGCCTGAACCCGCTGTTACACTTGGGTACCGTAATCCCAGTTTTTCTTCCATTGCCTTCAGAAATGGGACCAGTGTCCATACATCGTTTCTGTCCTGGAAAATATCAGCTGCTACGATATATTCACTGTCCACGGCCTATTTACGGGGAAAGAGCAGAACCGTGCCAATTTTGTGCGGAATTGTGCCAATTTCATGCCAGACCTTTTGTTAAATAAACACCCTGTTTTCATTGCATTTTGATGTATAATCAGGTAGAATAAAAGAAATGATAAAATTATGATAGAATTAAGATAAGGAGGCGTGATATATGATACAGATCAGACCTGTTTCAGACCTTAGAAATAAATTCCCGGACATTGAAAGGCTTGTGAATGAAGGGGAGCCAGTATACCTTACAAAAAACGGATATGGCGCTATGGTGGTTCTCAGCCTGGACATGTATTCCCAGCTTACAGATGGCATAGAGGCGGCACTGGACGAGGCAGACCGGGCAGCAGCAGAGGACAGCAGAAGAATGACCCATGAGGAAGTGTTTGGGAGCCTTCGGAGGAAAATAAATGTATGATAAGAAATACAGGTTACGTTACCTGCCGCTTTTTTATGAGGATCTTGACGAAAAGATAACGTATATCGCTGAAAAGCTGAAAAACCCCAAAGCTGTCAGTGACCTATTGGATAAAGTTGAGAAAGCCATACTGGACCGGCTTCCGGTGGCAGAATCCTTTGAACCATATCATTCCATCCGGGAGCGGAAATATGCTTATTACCGCATCTATGTTGATAATTTTATAATCTATTATGTAGTGGTCGATGATGATGAGGTTTCCCCGATCATGGAAGTGAGGAGATTTCTTTATAACCGACAGGATCAACGCAGGTTGGTATAGATCAGAAAACCACCATTATATTGTATTTTAACGATTAGATAGTTACGGGTAAATTTGTGTTATATTAAACCGTGAGGATGTAGGTAGAAAAAAGCAGGGTACTTGATATTTAAAATGATAAAAAGAGCAACGAGTTTCTTACCGTACAGTGATATGATACCTCTAAAGTAGACAGATTAAATATAAAAATCTGATGCTTTGGAGGTGTTTTTCATGTCAAGACCAAAACACACACCCGAATTTAGAGCCAGGGTATCCCAGGAATATATAGATGGAACAGGTTCTATTCAATTCCTTGCCAATAAATATGGCATAGGTTATTCGGCATTAGCAGGATGGGTTAATGAATACAGGATTCATGGGATAACTGCATTCTGCCATAAAAAGAACAGGACTTATTCTAAAGAGTTCAAAATAAAATGCGTAGAAGCAGTAATGGATGGTGAAGGTTCCGTGAATGACATCATTGCCGGGTACGGAATATCCAGCCGTTCTGTTTTAAGACAATGGATTAAGGTGTATAATGCCAATAGAGGGCTTAAGGATTACGGCTCAAAACAGGAGGCCTATATGGCAGAAGCACGGAGAAAAACAACGGTAGAAGAACGAAAAGAAACCGTTGATTATTGTATAAACCATAACCGTGATTATAAGAATACGGCAGCAAAGTATGGCGTTTCTTACAGCCAGGTTTATTCCGGGTAAAGAACCCGGAAGGGTGTGAGGCCTGGAAAAGTATGCCATGAACCCAAATATTTAACAATCAGGCATTGCATCTGCCCCGAATCAGAAATGGGCTACGGATGTGACAGGATTTAAAGTGCCTGGAGAACAAAAGAAGCTGTATTTAAGTGCTATTTTGGGTTTGTATGGCAGGTACCCCGTAGCTTATGTTGCCAGTGCAAGAAATGATAACAGGCTGGTATTTGAAACATTTGACAGGACGGTTGCAGCTTTTAAAATAACAGATGAGGCTTCATTGGGATATGCCATTAAAGATTACCTGCGTTTTTACAGTGAGGAACGGCCACAGGGCAGATACCACTGCAAAACACCCCTGGAGGTGCGTCTAATAAGCCACAGCCTGACAAGGCAGGGCAGGCATCCCCGGTTTTCCGGCAGATTGGAAAATTGGGAGCAGGGGGATGGAATCTGCCCGGATTTATTGCAGGGGAGCAGGAGTGGCTCTGATTGAAAGGGGAACTATCATATTAAAATGATGAAGGAATGGAGAGGCAGTATGAAAAAATTTATCATGTTAGTCTTTATGTTGGCAGTAGGTATGTTTATCATCGTTGCTTGTGGGGATAAGACAACTAAAAGCGATGTTTCAGATGCAGCAGTAACGGATGTTCCTATTGATAATACAGATATGGATAAAATCGGAGGAGATATTTGCCCTTGTGTAATGGTAAATGGTGTTGTCTATTATGATACTGGCTATAAAAGTACTCTTGATAACCGTTGCGAAGACATGGATGGACAAATCACTTCTGAATGTTCTGGTTCGGAAGTACCGACAGAAGATAATCAGAGCAATTTTGGAAAAGGATATGGCTACCAGTATGGTTCTGATGAGGGAACGGTTGAGATTCAAATGACTGATGGAAATTGGTATGTTTTCGCTACAAAAGAAGTAAAAGCTAATTATAAACCATGAAAACAGTACAGTATGAAGCACATGGGGCTTTGAAGGCTGCCTACTATGATGCGTTCCGGGCGGCGAGGCAGGAGATAAATGCTGGTGTTGCTGGTATGGAAGTACAGGGTGGATTTGACCCGGGGCATAGGATGGGCAGGCATCTTTGGTGTTCTAGCAGATAGGAAAATTGGGGAGCAGGGAGATGAGGTTGTCGGGGAATGTGGGAATAAATTGCTCGGACTTATTACGAGGGAGCTAGTGCGGCCTTGACTGACAGATGGGCTGCCATAAGAAAGAAATGGAGGATAAAAATAGGTATTAACGGAATAGGAACAGCGGGATATCCGCTGACAGGATACACGGCAAGGAAGGCAGGAAGAAGCGCGGAATCCAGGGCTGTGGGATTCTTGGAAACGGTGGAAGAAAGGGCGGCGCAAGGCAAAGCAGCCGACCAGGATGAGAGAGCCTTTGAGATGGCCGGACGGGGCGCCCCACAGGAAGTGAAGGATGCGTGGATGGAGGCGGCGAAAGAAGTAAATGCGAATGGCATGGGAATCCAGGGCAACGGAATGATGAGCCACATATCGCAGATGATGGTGCAGCGGCTTGATAAACAGCTTAAGGGTGAAATGGAGAATTTCGACATCCTTGGAAGCACGGTAGAATCTGCGGTCCAGGCAACGAAAAAGGCGCTGTACGATTTGGAACATCCCATAGTATATACGCCCAGGAGCATAGAGATCCAGCAGGCCCGCATCAAGGAAGGAGAATTTTATAGGGCGTTTTTGGAGAAGCTGGAACAGTTATAGGATACATTATGGCACAGAAGGCAGGCATCCCCGGCTTTCCGGCAGATTGGGGAATCTTAGGATCAGGGGGAGGAAGTTGCCGGGAATATAAGAATAAACTGCTAGGTATGGGTGTGGCTCTGAAAAGTGGATTAAAGATATTTGGAGGAATTATGAATAATGATGTTTTGGAATTTCAGTGTATTGGCATGGATAACGGAAGCAGATTTCCCATTGAATATACGGGGCGGGGGCAGGACATATCGCCGGAATTTTTAATTAAAAACTTATCCCCGAATGCGAAAACTCTCGCTGTTACATTGGAAGATTTATCACATCCGGTTAAGGATTTTACGCATTGGATCATATGGAATATTCCCGCCGCTGATAAAATAGAGGGAAACATTCCAGCTGGCAAGGTTGTGCCAATGTTGGGGAATGCCCGCCAGGGAATAGGATATGGCCTGCACCGTTATGCAGGGCCGAAGCCGCCGAAAGAGAAAAAGCATATTTATCGTTTTACAGTCTATTCTTTGGATTGTGAAATAAATATAAGTGCCAACTCTACGAAAAGAAATTTTCTGAAAAAGGCGGAAATGTATATCATCCAAAGAGGAAGTATCAGTGGTGAGTTTGAGTAAGAAATATCTTTATAGTTGAATATACCTAATAATCCACAGGTGAACAAGGGCAGGCATCCCTGGCTTTCCGGCAGATTGGGGAATCGGGGACCAGGATTTATTTTTTGAATGGGGGATGTAGATATGGGAAAGGGCGCAGGCAGTGTATCCATTATAGGTGGCGCTGATGGACCTACAAGTATTTTTATTGCTGGAAAAGGCGGCAAGGTGAAATTCAAAACACGCATAGGGAATCATTTCCGCAAATTAAAAAGCAACAGGATAAAAAAGCGGATTACTGCCAATCCCCATACACTGGAGGAAGTCGTGGAACTGCTGAAACGGGAATACGGTGCGACTGAGGTTTCGCAGCAGTCTTTTAATTATCAGGAACAGAGGAAGTGCTTAAAGGCATCCCTTGTAATGCGTCACCGCCCGGATTTGCTTGGGGAACTGATGGATTTGGAGCCGCCCGAAGGGGAAGATGTGAAAGCTCTAAAAGCATTCTATGAACAGCTCCAGAAGCGGGAGAAGATAGCAGCGGAAATTGCAGATGATATCTTCCCTATAGATTTTCACATATATGAGATAAAGTGTTCTGGGAACGGCAGGATGCAGATAGGGGTGGAGACTGTCTGGCAGGTGATTGGCGGCTCATTTAGCGGGGATAAGAAAACCATGAAAGAGTTGAAGAAGCTGTTTAAAAAGATATATCTGTATTACGGTGTCACCGCCAGGGATATAAAAAAAGAGACGGAAAGGTACAAGTCGCTTTTGGCAATATTATGTTCATAAATATCTGTTTTGGGATGGGAGCGATTGCAAGGTCTGCTGTTCTATAAGAAGTCTGCAGTTAAATATATAGTATAATTATAGTTGGCCGTTTGTAAAATCCTTTTGGAAGTCCTTTCCCGTTTTTGTCTAATGCCATGATATTATTCCTTTCTCCTTAAAAAATGTTATGGCAAAAAGGAATACTGTGCTATAATCGGATAGCAGGTATTCCTTTTTGCCTGTTGCTATTGGGCTATGGAAATGCTTTGGCAGGCGGATTTAACTCCACATAAGGCGGGGTGATAAGCCCAGTATTGGCGAACCTGTTCCTGCACTATGTGTTCGATGATTCCATGGTAAAGGAATTTCCGGCGATACCATGGGCAAGATATGTTGATGATGGGATAGCGCACTGCGTCTCCCAGAAACAGGCGAAATACCTGCGGAGAAGGTTGGGACAGAGGTTCCAGAGTTATCGTTTGGAACTGAACCAGGAGAAGACAAGGATAGTATACTGCAAAGACGATGACCGGAGAGGGAATCATGAGAATACTTTCTTTGATTTTCTGGGATATATATTCCATCCAAGACATGCCAAGAACAGATATGGGAAGTTCTTTATAAAATTCCTTCCGGCAATCAGTGAGAAAGCAAAGAAAGCTATACGCAAAGAGGTAAGAGGATGGAAACTGCAATTAAAATCGGACAAAGACCTCTACGACATAATGCGGAATGTTAGAAAAGTGCCGGAAGACGTTTTGCATAGTAAAGAGTTTAAGGATTATTTGTTGCCAGTAGTAAAAAATGATTTTTTACTACTACATAACTTTACAGATGAATGGCATCTGACATTACCTCCATGCCCTATCTTCTGCGTATATGGAGAACAAGACTATGGTATAGAGGAAAAGTCAATATATAATTGGAATAATTATGCGCAAAGTCCAGTGTTTATTATATTTTGAAGAATATTGGGAGAAAACAATAATTGTTTAAAATAGTAGTAAGCAAGCGTGATATAATTGAAAAATGGAGAGAGATATGATTTCAAATAAGGAATTGAAAAAATATAATAAAAAGAACAGTCATTCATATACTTTTAGTATGTTTCCTACATTTGAACTTTTACAAAATAAAGTACAATATGTGGAAATGGTTCTTCTGCATACGAATGTTTCAAAAGAAAATAGGAAAAAAGTATATGACATTTGTGAAAAAAATAATATTGATATTACAATAAATGACCATATTATAGAAAGGATTAGAGATAAAGATAACTGTTTGTTAATCGGGGTTTTTCGAAAATATAGTTGCGAATTGGTTCATAATAGAAATCACGTCGTACTTGTAAATCCGAGTGATAGCGGAAATATGGGAACTATTATTCGTACATGTGTTGGATTTGGGATTCATGACTTAGCGGTAATTGAACCTGCGGTAGATATTTTTAGCCCCAAAGTTGTACGTGCTACTATGGGAGCTCTTTTTCATATAAATTTTCAAAGCTTTAGCTCTTTTGAAGAATATTACAAAAAATATGGCAATGAAAGAAAAATATATCCGTTTATGTTAAAAGGGGCAGTGGCCTTAGATGAAATTTATCCCGAAAATGTGCCGTTTTCTTTGGTTTTTGGAAATGAAGCTACAGGGTTAGATGATGGTTGGTTAGATGTGGGGAAAAGCATACTAATTCCTCATTCAAAAGAGATAGATTCCCTTAATTTATCTTTAGCTGTTGGAATAGGACTTTATGAATTTACCAAAAAGGTTAAAAGTCCAGATAAAAAATATCAATGTCGGCATAATAGCTGTGGATGACCGGATTTATGGGCATCTCGTTGACCGTGTCTACCTTAAGGTTATTGAGTGATACCATATGCAGGATGCGCCTGGCGAGGCTGGTTCCTTTTTTGGCATTGTACCTTATCCCCATTGAACTTCCCGGACAGGATTTAGGTCGGAGTAGGCATACAGTTTCTTTGGGGAGGAAAACAGGTCAAAGTTTCCCATTTCTGCGACCAGGACCACTGTGCTCATGAAGCCAATACCCCGCAGCGATTGGACTAGTTGGATGTGTTCATAGACCGGATCTCTTTTCAGGCAATCAACAGAAGCAAGGAGTACATCTATGATTGTGTCAAGGCGTTTCTGGTACTCCCAGTAGGAGTCTATGTAGAGCCGGATGTGGACAGTGTTGCTTTTCAGCACCCTACCAAAGATGTCGGCATCTTCTGCTGCGGCATGCAGGGCATTATACTTGGCCTGGGCATATTTTTCCCCAGAATGGGCTGTGGCAGCATGTGTGGTGTTAGGGTTTGCAAGGCAGCTTTGCGCCTCCGTTGTGAAAAATCCAGTTGCCGGGTATTTGGGCGCGTTCTGTTTCTATTTTGTGGTACAGGCCGGAGTCGGTGATTCAGTGTTTAAGCCCGTTACAAATGGGATTCATCCATTGTTGGGATTATTTATTTGTAGCGCCGGAGCAGCAATCTTTTTTTGTAAACCTGCATATCAGTAATGCTTGACTAGATTCATAATTTTTCTTTTAACATTATAACAGGGCAAACATTGGGGGTGCATGGCGTACCAGCCATTTGAAAGTACTGCCACAGGAAAAGCGTCCTGAAGCTTATCTGTCTTTTTGGAAAAAATCTGAACGTCGGGAATACTGTCTATACTTTGTAGAAAAATCTTCGATATAAATATGTATAGAGGAGGAAAACATGAAGTATAAACTTTTGGTCGTAGACGATGACAGGGCATTAGTGAAAATGCTGGAGAATTATTTTACCATGAAGAACTATGATGTGCGGAGTGCGGCTACTGGCATAGAGGCATTAGAGAAATGCCGTGACAGAATGGACTTGATTTTGTTGGATATCAACATGCCGGATATGGACGGGTTGGAAGTATGCAGACAGATCCGGAATAAGGTATCCTGTCCGATTCTTTTTCTCACGGCAAGAGTGGATGAGCAGGACAGGGTAAACGGTTTGCTGTCCGGCGGGGATGACTATATATTAAAACCGTTTAGTTTGAAGGAACTGGAAGCAAGGATAACAGCCCATCTGAACCGGGAAGAACGCCGGCAGCGGAATACAAAATATTATTCACGCAATGGAATGATGATAGATTATACCGCCAGGGAGGTAGAAGTAGAAAGCGGGACAATAGAACTTACAAAGACAGAGTATGCAATTATTGAATTTTTGTCCATGCATCCGGGGCAGGTATTTGACAGGGAGCAGATTTATGAGAGAATCTGCGGCTGCGATGCAGAGGGTGACAGCCGCAGTATTACAGAGCTAGTCCGGCGGATTCGGAAAAAGCTGGCGCAGCATACACAGAGGGATTATATTGAAACGGTTTGGGGAGTGGGCTATAAATGGATAAATTAAGAAACCTGTCAATCAGAAAGTCTGTCATCCTATATATTTTTATCAGCCTTTTCGTGAGCCTTCTGCTGTGGATAGCAGCTTATGGAGCAGCGGCTTTCGGAGTTCAGGTGCAGTCTGCAAAGGAAATCAGTGACGGTTCCGTATATTATGATGGGAATCTGCCTGCCAAGCCGGATTTATATATCAGGTCAGGGCAGGGCAGGTTTCTTTTAGAACTGTGTGATTTTATTCTCGTATATGGATTTCTGGTATTCTCTGTCCCCGGAATCGTGATCGCCGTACTGTTGTTTTACCGTAACAAGATACAGAAGCCTTTGCAGGAGTTAAAGGCTGCCTCAAGGCAGATTGAGGAGAATAACCTTGACTTTCATATCAACTATGAGAATCATGATGAACTGGGACAATTATGTGCGGAATTTGAAAAGATGCGTACAGAACTGGAGTCTAATAACCGGAAGATGTGGCGTATGGTGGAAGCAGAAAAGATGCTCCGTGCAGCTATAGCCCATGATATCCGCACACCGCTTGCTACCCTGCGGGGATATCAGGAAATGATGCTGGAATTTTTGCCAGGGAGTGCATTAAGCCAGGAGAAGACAGAAGAAATGCTGCAGGAAGGGATGGAGCAGATTGACAGAATAAACCGTTTTGTGGAAACGATGCGCATATTGTCCGGGTTGGAGACCAGGGAAGCGGTTTGGGAACCGACAAGCCTGAAACAGCTGGAAACCAGGATACGGATGTCGGCCGGGGTGTTGGGGGAAGAGTATGGGAGAAATGTGACATTCCTTCCGGTATATGCTGATAAAGATTTCCAGGCAGATGCCGGATTTGTCCTTGAAGTGGCAGAAAACCTGATATCCAATGCCCTGCGGTTTGCAAATGAGAATGTCTCAGTCCGCTTTATCCTCGACGGAGACAGCCTGGCGTTGGAAGTGGCGGATGATGGAAAAGGATATCCTCAGGGATTTTCACTGCCAGAAGACATACACCAGGCCGGGGGAGGGCATCAGAAAACTGGCCTGCAGCATCTGGGGATTGGATTGTATATCAGCCGGATATGCTGTGAAAAACACGGAGGGAAGCTCACCGTGGAAAACCGTTCCGAGGGCGGGGGCATGGCAAGGGCAACATTTCAGGTGAAATAACATATGGCAAAGAGGAAGCTGTGAAAGCAGCTTCTTTTTTTAACATAAGGGCAGTTCGCGGAGCGTGCTGCCCGTTGTTTATTATTTTTTTCCCCGTTGTCTGTTTGTTGTGAAATGGATGATATCCTAATGGATAGGAAATGGAGTGTGAGGAAAGGTATGGAAATTTTAAAAACAACAGACTTGTCAAAGTATTACAGCCATAACGGAACAGTGACCAAAGCCGTCGACCATGTAAATATCAGTATAAGTAAGGGGGAATACGTTTCTATCATAGGACAATCGGGTGCGGGTAAGAGTACCTTGCTGAACCTGCTCGGCGGCCTGGATAAGCCGGATGCCGGAAAGGTCTTTATTAAAGGGACATCTATTTATGATGAAGGAAAGAACCTGACTGTGTTCAGACGCCGGAATATCGGATTTATTTTTCAATCCTATAATCTGATGCCTTTTCTGAATGTATGGGAAAATATCATCCTGCCCGTAGGGATTGACGGAAAATCATTAGACAAAGCATTCGCATGTGAACTGTTGGAGCGTCTGGAATTGTCTGCTAAAAAAAATAGTTTTCCGGAAGAACTCTCCGGAGGGCAGCAGCAGCGTGTGGCAATCGCCAGGGCACTGGTCCTGAAACCGTCAATCGTTTTGGCAGATGAACCGACAGGGAATTTAGACAGTAAGACAGGCGGCAAGGTATTCCGGCTATTATTGGATGTATGTAAAAGGTTTGGCCAGACATTGCTGATTGTCACCCACAACGAGATGCTTGCAGGGAAGGCAGACACAATCATAAGGGTAGTTGACGGGGCTGCGGTTACCCAAAAAAGATGATGGAGTGGAAACGAAAATGAAGAACGGAACCATGTGGCATCTTGCCATAAAAAATATCTTTTATAATAAACGCAGAAGTTTACTGATCATATTCACAGTTATGTTGTCAGTATGCCTTATTTTCAGCGTGATCATATACTGGAACAGTTACAGGAGCCTGGAAAAAAAGGAGGCTCTGGAAAAGGAAGGGGAATATCATGCGGAATATATGGGTGTGGGGATATGGCAGCTTGAAAGAATAGGGAAGAGCCATGATATTTGCGGGAGTTATATCACATACAAGGCTGATGATGTGCAGATTGTCAATACAGGTATTGTCAGCAGTTATATTTCGCCGCAGGTTGTTGCTTTTGAAGATCTGGAAAAAGTTTATCATCTTTATGCAGGACATATGCCCCAGGGAGAAGATGAAATTGTTATGGACAAGTGGGTTATGGAAACATTGGGATTGGGGGCTGAACCGGGTGCAAAGATCCGTTTGTCATTTAACATAGCGGACATAGATACCGGAGAAGTCCGCCAGATAGAAAAGGATTTTCAGATTGTGGGTATCCTGGGCGATATAGAATCGCTGAGGGCAGGTAACATTTCTTATGTTATTTTAGACAGAGATTTTTTGGAAAGTATATCAGAGAAAATTTCCTGCAATGTGAAAATACGCCTGGGATCAAATTTTGAATGCAGGAAACAGGTGGAAGACCTGGCACTTGCCATGGGAATCCGTGAGGAAAATATCAATTATAATACTGCATACCTGGATGCGTTCGGCATTGAAATACAGGATGTTTTCGGGCTGGCAGTCATCATATGCTTTATCCTTTTTATAGCCATAATAGTTGTGCTTAACATTTACAATATCTATTTCGGACAGAATATAAAAATATATGGGATATTCAAAGCAATAGGAGCAACGGACCTGCAGTTAAGGATGTTTGTCCTTTATGGATCACTGATCCTGGGTACGCTGGGCATCATGGCAGGCATTGCCGTCGGGGCAGGCATGAGTTTTTGTGTGGTTCCTCTTACAAATAAGATGAACAGGGGCATGCCAGAGATTGTTACAGACATTCCGGTACTCTCTTTTGTAACGGCTGCGGCCATAGGATATTTTATCGTCCTGTTCGCATCAGGCTCTCCCCTGCGAAAAATGATGCAGATATCCGTGACAGGGGCTTATCATTACAATCCGGTAAATATCAAAAACAGAAATGGGGGAAAGCTGGCAGATAAAATCAGCATAAAATATCTGGCATATACCTATATTTCCAGGTATAAGAGAAAATTAGCCTTTAATATCCTTTCTGTGGCCTCAACATTTATTCTGTTTATTGTGGCAGGCAGCATCATAGGAAGCATGAACTTAGACAGCCTGGCGGACCTGACGATAGGAGGGGACTACAGCATACAGATTTCTGATACGGTTTCAAGAGGCAGGGAACACATAGACCTGCTGGATGCGGACTTCCTTCATGAATTGGACAATTATGAGGAAATAGAAAATTATCATACAATCATGTATGAACGTATCTGGTGGGCAGAACAATCCGCGGAAAACCATATTGAGCTGCCGGAGGAATATATGGAGCTGGGGATAGGATATGAAGATATTGGCTCTATCCTGTATGGATACGACAGTGAATTTTTGGAAGGTGCCGAAAAGTATATAACTGCCGGGACATTTGATTCCGGGCTGCTGGAAACAGGCAATTATATCATAGCCGTTGATGATGGCATATCCAATCTGTCTCCGGGGGATGTGCTGTATTTCAATAAATCGGATGGAAGTAAATTTGCAGTAAGCGTATCAGCCATTGTTTCCAACAATATCACTTACCGGGGATACAAGGCATCGGGATGCGATCTGATCGTCCACCAGAACCTGTTAGGACATTTAGGCATGGATACCCGTATACAGAGAATTGTCATATCAGCAGGCAGCCAGGGAGGGCAGGAGCTTAAAACAGAATTACAGGAAATGCTGGGCGGGAGAGAAGATATAACTCTCGTTTCTTATATGGATTTAAAGAGGGAGCTTGAGGAACAGAAAAATATGGTCTCAGCTGTTTCCCATGGTTTTTTAATGATCCTGTTCCTGATCGTTGTCTTTAATTTAGCGAATACAACATTTACGAATGTTTTGTCCAGGAAGAAAGAATTGGGCATATTGGAGGCAATAGGGCTTACATTGCGGCAGGAAAAAAGGCTGTTACAATTTGAAAGTTTTTACATTGTGGCTGTTTCATCCATAATAGGGATGGCAATAGGCTATCCTGCGGGATATATAGCATTCCTTATGTTCAAAAAACAGGCGGATTATGCTGTATATTACTTCCCCATAATGGAAAGCCTGTTGCTCGCAGCAGTGCTTTGGTTTCTGCAATGGTTCATTGCCAACAGGTGCAGTGATCTGTTGGAGAAACAATCCGCAGTTGAAAAAATCAGATATAAGGAGTAAAGGAATATGGGAAAAATAAAAGTTTTTATTTTGTCGGCTGTAGCAGTAATTGCAATCTTTTTTATTGCTGGAGCAATCCAGAACTCGGATAGAAAGCCGGATGAATACACATTGGTATTTGAAGGCGATAATAAGGCGGAAGTATGGGCAGATATAGCAATACAGGGAGAGGAGGGCGTTATGTATCTGGCCAGTATGCTTCTTAAGGATAGTGCCCCGACGATGCGTGATGTTGTGGAAACAATCAATAATAAGAATGAAGGAATATTGATCGGTATGAATGATAATGGGATTATCACATCGGTCAATGAATGTCAAAATGAGAAGAAGCATTGGAATGTCTACATAAATAATAAAAGATCATCGGAACAAAATATAGATGCGATACAGGTAAGTGATTATGATGGCATCACGTTGTTGTATGAATGAGGGATAAATCAGGATGCCTTCTCTACAGGAATGGGCTGCCATTGAGGATGGATTTGCCGGGGGATCCCTTCCCATATGCCAACAAACCATGTATAATAAATAAGGGTATTGTAGCATGGAGGATGAAAAGAACGGCATGGAGTTATAATAGAAAGTTTTGCAGAGAGCCTGGGAATAGCATTTCAAATAAAAGATGACATACTTGGAATCTATGCAGATGAAGATAATATAGGGAAGAATGTTGACTCTGATATAACAGAGTTTAAGCAAACTTTATTATATGCATATATACGGAACCAGAAAGAGTATTTCAGTACTCTTCTTCGGTATTATGGAAAAGAAAATTTAACTTATGAGGATATGAATGCAATTAGGGATTTGTTTTCCAAGTCAGGTGCTTTAGCGTATGCAGAACAAGAAATGAACAGGTATTTTGAATTGGCAATAAAGAGCTTGAAATCTATGAAATTTATACCAGAGGAAAAAGAAACGATATTGTTCGGTTTTGCGTAACCTTGCAGGGACTCTTCTCTTGCGATGGGGCTTTCCCAGGAATGTGTCATCACCGGATATCTTCAACAGTCGGGGGGATTATCAGGAATGGGGAAAAGCTTTGGAAATATTTTTCTTGACGTTTACAGGCATAGAGCGTATTGTGTATGTGACTGATACAGTGTTTTAGGTCATTGTAAGGAGAAAACGATATGGCAAGAAGTTTTACAGAACGAGAAAAAGAAAATATCAAAAGAAGTTTGCGGGAGGCCTGTAAGCAGAGCTGGACACAGTATGGTTATAAGAAAACAAGTGTCGATGACCTTTGTAAACAGGTAGGAATCTCAAAAGGGGCGTTTTATCTTTTTTATGAATCGAAAGAAGCTCTCTTTTGTGAAGTGTTGTGTTCCGTGCAAG
This sequence comes from uncultured Lachnospiraceae bacterium, assembly GCA_910579495.1. Classification (GTDB taxonomy): domain Bacteria; phylum Bacillota; class Clostridia; order Lachnospirales; family Lachnospiraceae; genus Suilimivivens. Next base: position 7,678 of record CAJTVD010000059.1, on the reverse strand, counting down.
AACAAATCTGCAATGCGGCATCAGAGGTAATCGAAAAACATAAAGATAAGTATGGTGTTGCTGAAGCCTTAAAGCTCATTTATCGGGAATATGATAAAAACACTTTTTTGTATGATTCGGACAGTACGGATTTTACAATTTTGATGAATAAATTATCAGAGGAACAGGCAAAAAAAATAGAGGAATCCAATCATATGGGCCAACAGCTTTTTTTAGGCCAATCGAATTTGAAATTTAAGGTTGATACGGATTTGGCGATGTCAGTTATTTACTCTTTAATTATAAATATCAAAAATAAGGATATTCTTCCATACGATCACATGGAAACCTTTGATTTTATGGTTGGACATTTGATTGATAGTTTATATGAATAGTAGGAGGCCCACGATTACACCAGGCAGAACATCCTTCTCGGTTCATGGTAACCGCAATTTATCATGGCGGTTATTTTCATTTACAATAAGCCGGCCCGCGTAGTATCGAACCGGTATCGGACGAACGTATCGGACGAAGGTGGGAATCAGTTATGCATTTCGTGGCAGCCAAAAAGCATTTCATAGCAATAAAATTGTTTTCATGTTTTGGGCAGGCTATAATAATATGTCTGCCTATACGGTGGCGGGGAGGTGGCGCATTGATCCGTATTGCAATCTGTGATGATGAAAAACATATGTCCGACCATATAAGGGCTTTTGTCTCCGATTTTTTCCGTAAAAAGAACAGGGAGATCCATCTTCGGACATTTTTAAGTGGTGAAGAGCTGCTGGGCTACGATGGGCAGATCGACATCCTGTTTCTGGATATCCAGATGAAGGGCATGGATGGCATGGAAACGGCAAGGAAACTGAGGGCAGATAAGTTCCAGGGCTTTCTGATTTTTATCACAGTACTGAAAGAGATGGTGTTCCGGTCTTTTGAGGTACAGGCCTACGATTATCTGATCAAGCCGGTGGATGAAAAACAGTTTGAAAAAACCATGGAGCGCCTTTGCGCTTCTATGCAAAACGCCAGCGAAGACAGCCTTCTGGTCCAAAAGGGATATGAGGGCCGCATCATCCGGGAGGATGAGATTGTCTTTTGTGAGGTCATAGACCGGAAAATATATCTGAACCTGGCTTCTGGCGAGGTTATTGATTATTATGAACGGATTGAAAATCTGGAAACGAAGCTGAACAATCATTTTTTTCGGTGCCACAGGAGCTACCTTATCAATCTGAAGCATTTAAAAGGATATAAAAACGGGACTGCCTATATGGATAACGGCGGGGAGGTTCCTGTATCACGGCTGCGGAGCAAGGAGTTCTCAGGGGTTGTCCTGCAGTATATGAAAAATATATAAGAGGTGATACATATGAGGCAGAGAAAATGGCTGAGTATTTAGATTTTTTCAATATCTATATTATGGGTGTCATCGAAGGAGCCTTCCAGTTTTATTTTCTGGTAAAAAGCCTGAAAAAGAAACTATGGCCTCCTTTTTATTTCCTGTTTGCGTTATGTGCGGTAATTGTCAATAATTTTATCCCGGTGCGAACAATAATCGGCTTTATGGTGATTGTGTTTCTTCTTACAGCATGCGGGGTGCTGGCCTGCCATGCGGATATCAAGTCTTCCCTTTTGTATGCAGCCCTGACGACCGAAATCGTGCTGTTATGCTATGGAATTGTGAACTCCCTGATAAGCCTTTTATGCGCGTTTCTGCCGGCTGTTTTTTATGATACGGATGGTATTGCGGCCATGCTGGCCAGCGAGGCGGTGTCACTGGCGCTTACCGGGTTTTGTTATTATATGCTGTACCGTTACTATTCCAGGGATGTCTTTTATCCAAGGGATGTGGCGTATCCCTTTTATACGGCAGCGGAAAAGCAGCAGATGTTTCTGGTTTTCATTCCAGTCCTGATGATATTTGTTATGAGTGAGTATATCAATAAAATCTCATTTGAATTCCAGTTTGAGGTCTTAGATGAGGGAGGGCCTTACAGGTACCTGCTCAGCCACTGGCAGCTGTTCACCATGCATTTTTTGGGACTTTTAAGCCTGTTCTGCATACTGTTTTCTTATAAGAAATTGCAGCAGAATTTCCGCCTCAGCACGGAATTATCGCTGCTGGAACAGGAAGAGCATTCCCTGAACCGGTATGTGGAAGAGGCGAGAGCCCGTTATGACAGGACAAAATCATTCCGCCATGATATCAGAAACCATATTGCAGTGGTAAAAAAACTCATCCAGAGCGGGAAACTGGAGGAGGCGGTAAGCTATATGGAAGATATGGACGATATGGCGGAAACAATGTCCTTCCCCTGCAGCACCAATAACCCGGTAGTGGATGTCCTGGTGGGAAACAAACTGGGGATTGCAAAGAGCATGGGGATAGGCGTGGATTGTTCCCTTCTTCTTCCGTACCCCTGCGGCCTGCGGGATATTGATATCTGCATTGTCCTGTCCAATGCTTTGGACAACGCAATCCATGCATGTAAAAGCCTGGATGCTGGCAAGGAAAAGTATATCCAGGTATCCGGGCGCATACAGGGGGATTTCCTTATGATGGAGGTTGAGAACAGCTTCCGTGGTAAAGGCGCGTTCAAAAAAGGGACGGGGCTGTCCAATGTAAAAACGGTGGCCGAAAAATATGGCGGAGCTATGAGTATAGAAACAAGGGGGAATATCTTTGTCCTCCATGTGCTGCTGATCCTTCCACAGCGTCCAGAAAGCATCCTACAGCAAATGGATTAACAGTTTACTTGACAATTTAACAAGAGTAGAAACATATCCTTTTCCAAAAGACGCAGTGCGGGAGGCACTTTATAATGCACTTGTACATTCTCGTTGGAGTGCCGGAATACCTATACAGATTCGTATTGAAGATGATGCAATGTATATTAGTAATGAATGCGTATTTCCCTCCGATTGGACAATGGAATCCCTGTTACAAAGGCATCAATCCCGACCATATAATCCCAAAATTGCAAGAGCGTTTTTTAGAGCAGGCTACATTGAAAGCTGGGGACGAGGGATTCAAAAAATCTTTGAAGTATATAACGAATACGGAACCTTACAGCCAGAGTATGTGGTACATTCAGAAGATATTATGATAAAGTTAACTGCTGTTTCAATATCTGATAAGCACGTTTTAAAGCTGGATTCCAAAGCTGAGAATACAGCTTTGAAAATGAAAATAGTTGAATATCTACAAAATCAACCGACAGCAACTCAAAAGGAATTGCAGGAAGCTTTTAACGAAACGAGGACACATATACAAAAAATTGTGAAAGAATTGGTGGATGAGGGGAAAATAGAACGTAAAGGAGGGAAACGATTTGGATATTGGGAAGTAAAAAAATAGAATTTCTCCAAAGCTGTTCTAAAGCTCTATTTCAGCTTTGGAACAGCTTTGGTAATGTTTAAAGAAAATATTTTACCACTCTTCTTGTGTTTTTGAGAAATTTGTGAAAGCATTCCAATCAGTTCTTCCTGTCCTGTTCATTTCATGTTATAATTTGTTACAGTTTTTTCTTTCCCTTATTTTTGCCCTTATGAGAGTTCAGTAACAAAAACAATCTGTTGGATTGTTTGGGAAAAGGATATAACACAAGGGAAAGCATAAGGGCAAACTCACATGCTATAAATTTAGCATTTTCAAGAACTTGCGGACTTATCAGAATTCAGATTTTTAGTGTAGTATCAATACCAGGAGATGGTGGCAAATGCGCAGTATTGGGTTGTTTTGAATTATAAAAGACAATACCTGTGATGGCGGAATGGTTTCGGCTGTCCGGATTGTTTTGGTTGGAGGAGAAAATGAATAAGAAAAAATGGATCCGTATCATTTCGGTTTACTCGGTTTTATATACAGTATTAACATTGTTGAATAGCGTCTTGTACCTTTGTAATGGTATTTATGAAGACCCAAGTGGTAATTGGCACGAATTAGACAGGGCTATGGTCCTCCTGATTGGGATAGTGGCATTTGGACTGTTTACGAATCTGCCTGTTAAGCCTTTAGCTCTCAGATATTTGATTGCATATATTCCCTCCCAGCTATTGGCGTTTGCGTATGTTTGGTTCAGCGGACTGCGGGAACCGTTGGCAAAAACAGCATACAGGGATATTTGGATTAACTTTACGGGTCTTTTTGTGGTGTTATGTATCATCAATACGGCCATCTATGTTTTTAAGAGAAAGGGAGAGCCGAAAGAAAGGTGATGTACTATGGGTATGCGGAATAAAAACTATACAGTATGAATCTGTATGGTTTTTGTGGCCAGTGCTTTCATAAGGTTGGGTGACGATAGGAGTGAAAATGTATGTATTCTTTACTGGTGATAAACTTAATTATGCCATTTGTAATGATTTTTGTGGGACATATCTTTAAGAAACATCCTGCGTCAGATATGGATCCGAATAATGGATATAACACACCAACTTCACGAAAAACGCAGGATCATTGGAATTATGCACAAAGTATTGCGCCCGATATTTTCATATTCTTTGGAAAAATTTTGGGACTAATTGAGATTGCATTGAGTGCAGTGATGTTTTTATTTCATGTCCCTATCCAGGCAGCCCTAAGTGTTGGGGGCATTGTTGGATGGGGATTCCTGTTTCTGGGATTTTATAAAACGGATTCGGAAATAGAAAAGAAGTTTATGTAAGAGATCAATATAAGCTGACGATGATGAAGAGGAAGAAAAAGAGGAAATATCTATGCTCAATGCAGGAAGCAGGATCGTAAATAATTGGATATATCCACTTGGCAATGGGTATGTACTGATTGATACAGGGTATGAAAACGGGTTTGCACATTTCAAAAAACGGTTGGCAAAGATGCAGATAGATCCCAGGCAGATACGATATGTTTTTTTGACACACGCCCACGATGACCATGCAGGTTATCTGAATGAGATACTTTCGCAATGCCCTGACGCCGAAATTGTTATGAGTGACAAGGCGTTAGAAAGATTATATAGAGGACAGAACTCATTCTGCGGCGGCTGTACGGGCAGGCTTGCCCTATTCTTTTGCGTCTTGATGAAGCTTGTAGGCAGGGGCAGGCATTTGTTTCCCGCAATAAAGCAGGAATATCAATGCAGATGTATTCAGGTAACCGGGCAAAACCGCAAGCAGGTGGAACTTTCGCTGCAGGGGAAAATCATTGATACGCCAGGCCATACCGCCGATTCCATATCCCTTTTGCTAAATGACGGCTCTCTGTTCTGCGGTGATGCTGCTATGAATGGCTTGCCAAGTTTACACAAAATAACCATTTGGGCAGAGGACAAAACAGCTTTTTGGCGATCTTGGGAAACGGTCATCGCCCTTAGGCCGAAGCGAATATATCCGGGGCATGGAAAGCCGTTTCCATATGGCGGCCTTAAAGCAAATCTAGATCGGGCAAAAAGTATGGAATTGTTACCGCTTCGCTAACTTCCGGTTTAGGAGTGAGGGTGCCTGAAGCAGAGCTGGAGAGTTGTGGGGGAAATTAAAATGAAGAGAAAATATATGTTATTTAAGATCATAAAATGGACAGCACTTGTTATTTTAGCATTGATCGTGACATTTTTTTTAGTTAGGGCAATAGGGAAAGCAATTTACACCAAAACTCCAGATGGTGGTATTAACCAGTCGATGTATATTGATGTTAATGGCACGAAGCAGTGGATCAATATTTATGGGGAGGACATAGATGATCCCGTCTTGCTATATTTGCATGGTGGCCCGGGCTCGGCAACAAGTGATATTGATTATGCATTTACGAGAAAATGGGCAGATGTATATACTGTGGTAACATGGGATCAGCGTAATTGTGGAAAAAGCTATGATGCACAACAGGATGGTACCGTGTTGACACGAGAATTATTTATGGCAGATGGAAAGGAAGTAACAGAGTTTATACTGGATTACCTTTCGAAAGATAAGATCACGGTTCTTGGGCATTCGTGGGGATCTATTTACGGAGCAAATCTGGTACTTGAATTCCCGGAATATTATGAGTGCTTTATTGGGACAGGACAGCTTGTTGATTACTTGGAAAATGAGGAGACTTTTAGGCAAGAAGCAATATCATGGGCTGAGGGTGACGGGGAAACTTTGAAATTAATAGATCAATTAACACCTGGCAATGTTACTATGGAACACATTAGTGCAAGAAATACAATTATGCAAAAATATGGCTATGACATGATGGTAAATGGTTCTGATTATAATTTAATTACAACGATCATATTTAATCCGAACTATTCTATCATTGATTGGATAGATTATTTCAAGAGAAATATGGGCGTATATTTGGATTTTTTAGCTTCCGAGGAATTTGCTTCGTTCTCCTTGAAAGACAGATTTGATTATCAAGTGCCATTTTATAATATAAATGGGGATAAGGACTATCAAACAAACTACAAATTAGCACAAGAATATTTCGAAAAGGTAAATGCACCATATAAACAAATGTTTTTGATGGAAAATATGACGCATGGCTTATTAGAATCGGATTCAGAAGGTTTTTCTGGGATTATTCATCAAATTGCAAAAATAGAAAGAGAGATAAATTCCAGTTTGTAAGCTTTTTCCATAAGTTTCCCCTGTTTTCAAGGCTTTGCGCTATGCCAGCCTAAACAGTTGCAAGATTATCAAAAAGAAACCGATAGACAGCATACTGAACGGATATATCATAGCAAAGACAAAAGGGCGAGGTGACCCGCCCTTTTGTAAATAAAACTATTCTTCATTATATTGGTATTTCTTTAATTTTTTTCCCGTGATGAGACAGATCAAACTTCCGCTTACTCCAAGTATCAGCATCATAAGTGCCGCGCCGGAACCTTTCCCTGGGCCAAAGAACGTTTTTAGGACTGATAAATTACCATATACTCTCATAAACGGTTCACATACGTTATCTACCATAAAACCACCTATAAACAATCCGATAGGAATAGTAAAAAATTGAAGCGTATTGCGGCAGGCATAGATACGTCCCTGTAATTCCACAGGAATGGTGGTTCTGAGAACCACATCCAAATTTGCACTCATAATCGGTACAAGAATCCATCCGATCATCTGCCCAATACACCATAATAATGGTTCTCTGGAAAACGCTAACAAAAAGTTTTCGGTTCCTAATGAAAACAGCATCGTTAAATAAATAATCTTTACCCTGTTTTTTGGCTTTGGCAAAACAGAAACTACCAAACTGCCAACAATCATAGCAATGCCGGAACAAGATGTTACAATTCCCAACACAGATGAGCCGCCTTTCGGATTAGGAAGCACATGACCAGGCAATACAGCATCAAAGGCAGATGCTACCAGATTAACACCGGACATAAATAAAATCAGTGCCATAATAAGCGGATTTTCTCTCAAAAACATAAGCCCTTCTTTAGCAAGAACAAGCACACTTTCTTTTTTATTATTTTTATTTTCTGGAATTTTAACAAAAAACAATAATGCTGTAAACGCAATTAGAAAGCTGCTGATATCAACCGCTATTACACCATTTAGCCCTATAAATGAGTACAATGCTGTAGCAATCAAGGGATTCAATATAGAAATCAGGCTTCTTGACAGAGAACGGAGCCCGCTCGTTTTTTGGTAATACTTTTCCGGCATAATAAGTGTCATAGCAACCTCACTAGTATAATCCAACTTAATTAAGGTTATGTTTCATGCTTGCTGTGTGGCTGAC
>CAJTVD010000058.1 GCA_910579495.1 uncultured Lachnospiraceae bacterium | reverse complement strand
CTTCCGGCGTTTGATACGCTCCATGGCTTTCCGTTCCTCCTGCGCCTTCTGCTGGCAGGGACAGAGGCAGCGGGGCATGAAATAGCCGGAGCCTCCGAACCTGGGCACGACAGTCTGGCGGCTGCCACGGCATTTCTTACAGTGGATAAGCCCGTCAGCCGGTTCTATGTATTCGTCCCCGGCAAGTTCCATATCCCCGGCGGCCCGGTCAATGGCTGCCCGGACTTCTGCGGTAATCTCTATCATATGGTTTCTCCTTCCTCTACACTGTAATCACGGTTCCGAACAGGCGGTTCCTCTTTCTTTTTGTCGGCGTTCACCCAGCGCCGGATTGTGGCCGCATGGTTTTTATATCAACCGTATTATCCATATGCCCAAAAATCTTCCTTTATTCCTGTTCTTCACTAACCAACAGTTTTCTCAAATCATCTACATCTGGCAAAGCCTTTTTCATTTCGTGTCTGAAAAATATTCATCAAATTTATGTTTTATATGTTTTAGGATGCCAAATCCAGCGCCAGCAAAAAGCATTTCACCTGTGTGTCCCACTCACGTTCACTTCCCAGCAATTCATTATGCCATTCTTCCGTTCCAAGGCAGTCGCTGGCAAATAAAAATGCTTTTAATATCAAGCCATGGTACGTACAGACAGCCTGCATGCCTGCCAGTTCCATCTCTACGGCAATGCACCCGTCTTTTCTCATTTTTCCAGCCTTTCCAGAGGTTTCACGATACAGGGCGTCCGTCGTCCATGTGCGCCCTGTTACATAGGGCAAGCCTTTCTTTTCCAAAAAGTCCGCTACCTTTTTCCAATCTTTCATCTCTATATATTCAGAGGCAGCTATATAGTGGTAAGAAAATCCCTCGTCACGGTAAGCCCAAGCCGGCACGATCAGCCTTCCCTCTGTCAACTGGCGATTTAAAGTCCCGCAGGAACCAAACACCACATACTCCCGGCATCCGGTTAGGCAGAGAACCTCCTCCAGACAGCTAGCCGCTCCCGGCGCGGAAACCATAGTCATATAAAACGCAATCTTTTTCCCTTTCCACTCCGTCAGATAAATTGGGCGGTCTCCATTACAGCATCCAATCTCTGCCACCTGTTCACATTCCAAATGCTGCAGTGCCCATTCCATCACCTTATAAGAGAAAGTGACCACGCACACATCACATATTTTTTCATGCTTTCCGTAAAATGCTTCCGGCGTAAATAAAGGCTCTGTTTCCAGATCCAATGTTTCGTGTATCATTACTTTTCCTCCCCTGATGCCACACATTTCCTAAACCGCTTGTCCCTCTTGTTATACATCATATCATAAGAGACTTTCTTTTGCCATAAAACATAAGAGCCAGGCAGGGAAAGATTATTCTGCATATAACCCTTGCTGTAACTGAAACATTTGGGCATAAATTCCATTATTCTTAAGCAATTCTTCTTTCGTCCCAAATTCAACCATTTCTCCATCATCCAGCACCAGAACTTTATCAGCAAACATACACATTCCTAACCGATGCGTTATGATGATGCCAATCTTATTTTCGCACAATTTTTTAAAGGTATCATACAATTCTGCCTCACGCAATGGATCCAAAGCAGAAGAAGGCTCATCCAATACGATGATTTTTGCCTCCCGGTAAGCGGCTCTTGCGATGGCTAATTGTTGCCATTGCCCGCCGAACAAATCAACACCTCCGAATTCCACTCCAAGTTCCGTTTGCATTGTGATATTTGAATTTTCATCCACAAATGTTATGCCAAGATTTTTCAACAATTGACAGGCATCATCGGCTTTTAATGGTGATTCACAATTAGAAATAGATATATTGTCTTTAACGCTCATAGCATAATGGACGTAGTCCTGAAATACAGCTGTGGCAGGTTTATAAAGGGTTTCATAACTGACATCACACATGGGATCATTACCAATTTTGATTTCACCGTTTGTGGGATTTATCAATCCTAATACCAATTTCGACAGAGTGCTTTTTCCAGAACCATTTTTCCCGACAACAGCTATTGTTTCTCCTTTTTTCAAAGTAATGCTAATATTTTTTACTGCAGATGTTTCTTCTTCAGGATATGCATAGGACACATTTTTAAAGTTGACCGTATCTACGGAATGCAACGTTTTTTCCCGTTTTTCGGCCAAAAGGCCAAAATATCCCATTGCACTATGTACTGAAAGCGCTTCGCCATGTATGCCATTTATCTGATTTATAAAATTAGTAAAATTTTGCAGAAACTGTCCAATCAAAACAATAACCGCCCCCAGATCAGCTATACTGATCTTTTTTGAAAGCGCTAAATAAACACATAACACATATGATCCAACCGTTGTTCCTTTTTCAATTAGATCTATCAAGATACGGATACAAGTAATCTGTATATTGGAGCGGCGTTCTTCTAAAAATATTTTCTCTGTAATGCTCTAGATTGCTGTGAACCTTCCAATTGATGGGATGATAAAATGCGCTGCCAGATGATAGCCGTAATAGCTGGCAGCAAACCACATATAATACGCAAAAATAGCTGTGCCACTATCTGTTTTTTCCCTGCTTTAAAAACCATTACAATCAATCTTAACGACGCCGAAAATACAGTTTCTTCTTTTCCCTTGTTATCCGGTAAATTATTCATTGCCATCCTCCCCTGTCATATTTTTAGAGGACTGTTTATCCATGGAATACCACTTGCTTTGTGCCTCAAACATTTTAGTATATTTTCCATCTATCATTAATAATTCTTTATGTTTGCCACATTCAAGAATTATACCATCTGACAAAAGACAAATAAGGTCTGCCGCAACAATAGCTCCAAATCGATGTGTAACAAGAATTGCCGTATGAATATCCTGCGAATGATATATATGTTTATAGACATCTACTTCAGCCAATGGATCCAGGGCTGCGGTAGGTTCATCCAGGACAAGGATAAAACGGTTTGCAAAAACAGCCCGTATTAACGCAATTGTTTGCCATTGCCCACCTGATAAATCCTGTCCATCCCATCTATCCTTACCAAGTTCTGTATTTATGCCGTTCCTAAAAGAGCTAAAAAAATCGTCTTCTCTATGAATACTGCTGGTTATTGTTTTCATCTTTTCAACATTAGCCACTTCGTGAAGATTTGCAAGGGCAATGCTCTCACGCATAGTCAAATTGTAACGCCCGTAATCCTGAAACACCACACTCATCATATTTCTTAAAAGATATCTATTTTCATCTGTTATTTGAATACCATTTAATAATATTTTTCCCCTGCTGGGAGATAAAAGGCCTAAAATTATTTTTATCAGCGTACTTTTACCTGAGCCATTTTCACCAACTATTCCGATTTTTTTACCACTCTGGATGCACAGACTGACCCCGCATAAAATGTAAGGGCCATCTTGGTTGTATTTAAACCAAATGTCCTCTAATTCAAGTGAAGAAAACACAGTATCGCCTGTTTGCCCGGTATCTGTTTTCGCTTTAAAGTCATTTGGTATATTAATCAATTTGTAGTAATCCTGCCTGAATTTCATGTAACCTGTCCGTCAATTACCGAAGGGTAAATAAACATAAGATTAAGTATTGTAAAGGCATACTGCAAAAAAACACATCCCCCAGCTATAAACCTGGGTCCAATATTGGCATGGACTTGCTCAGTTTGGAATTTCCGGATTGAAACCTCCCACATTTTTTCAACAAACTTTTTATATTGAAACAGCCTGGACTCTTTAACCGAACCACGCCCTGTCATCAAACCAGACAGATACTGTGCCTTTCTCAAAAATGGATAGTATTTGCTGAATGTATCGTAGTCTTTCATGGAGGTATGTATTGTAAGAATAAAGACGGGAATTACCGTTATTAAAAGAACAGGCAGAATCCACCACCGTACCATAGCCAAATAATAAAAAATGCCTACAAACATTGTAACGGAACGGATCATTGATGTTATCAATGATAGGATTCCAATAGAAGCAGCCTTGTATTTTTCCAAAACACGTCCAAGTGTTTCATACATTTCTGTATTTTCGTAATTGATATACGGGATATCAGAGCATTTCAAAAAGATTCCACGCCCAAAGCTAAGGTCAATACGGTTTGCAATTTGCACATCTAAATAGCCTTCAAAATGCTGGCAGAAAATGGACAGCATAAATACTGCCCCTAACCGGGCAGTATAGATCAAAGCCTTATTTCCATCAATAGAAATACTGTCTACTATTTTTTGTGTCAATAACATAGTAAACGGCAAAATTGAACCGTTTATTACCGCCAAAGGAATTTTTACAAAAATTCCGCCAGGGTGTGATTTTATTATCTTTAAAAATAATTCATTATTCTCCATTTTAATCCTTTTTTCCCTATTATCTTAACCGTATGGCGTCCTAATCATAGCTGCTATCTCTATTTTTAAGTATATCTGAAAACGCATGGATTGTATATGATCAATAACATCAATAGTCAGATAAAACTTAAAAATGTGCCCTGCTTTTTATTATCCCACTCCACGCTGCAGGAGGACAGTTTTAAAAAAGCCCCGCCTCCGTCATAAACGAAAGCCAGGGCTTTTCTTACTATATGGGCGTCCGCAAAGCGCGCTGCCTGTTGTTCCTAAAAATCATTCCCTTATTTGGAAGCCAGCCACTCATCGATCTGTTTCTGATACTCTTCCCTAATCGTTTCAAGCCCTGCTTTTTCCAGCTCTTCATACAAAGCGGGAACTGCTTCTTCAGGATCTCTCGTACCAGTATAAAGCTCTTTATCATAACGGCTCATGATCAGTGAGCAGTTTGCGATCTCTGTCTCCACGTTGGTACGGTCAAAGTTAAAACCAAGAAGTACAGAGGATTCTGCTGTCTCATTCCACTCTTCCACTTTATCCCACTGGTCTGCCGCGTTAGGTGCTACAGGATACAGGGTAAAGTAGGTTGCCTGAGAGTAGGTCGCCGGACTGTAGCAGTTTTCTGTTCTGGTGATGGTGCCATCCTCATTCTTTGAAAAGTCGGTACCTTCAATACCATAAGCAAACATATTTCTCATAGTTTCATCTGTATTGACAAATTCCAGATACTTTAATGCTTCTGTTTTATATTTGGAAGATGCGGAGATCGCGTTCACAGAACCTAAAATGGAGGTCGTGGAGTAAAGAGGCCCTGCAAAGGGTTCCGCATAAACATCCTTGCCACGCCCTGTTGCCCAGGACACTTCCGCACCAGGGAATCCCTGTCCTGAGGAAACCACACACCACTTAGGTCCCTGATCTGTGGTTGCCGCATCAGGATTGATCAGCCCATCATTAAACCATTTATGCATATGCTTTAAGGTGTTCATGATATCTTCCTGTTCAAATACATTCACCACCTTTGCCTCCTGGTCGTCATACCGCACGCCGATAGGGGCAATGGGGGATTGGTAATTCATAAGAAAACCATTGATACCGTCAGATGCGATGGACAGGGCATACTGGGTATTCTGGATCTCTCCTGCATTGATAGCATCCTGGATGGTATAAAGCACCGGGTCAAGTTCATCTACAGTATGGATATTTTCCCAGTCAATATTATATTTGTCTGCTACTTCCTTATCCCATACCCAGTACTGTGTCTGGGAGGAATCCTTATAGGTAGGAACAGAGTAGACCTTACCATTTACCTTCACCCCTTCCCATACCTTTTCAGGAATCAGTTCCGTAAGGCTAGGAACCTCTGCCAGCATATCTGTCAGATCCGTAAAAGCGCCAAGGGCAATGCCTGCCGTATATTTGTCGCCGTTGGTGAACATGATATCCCAGTATTCGCCGGAGTTGATCATGGCAGTTACTTTATCGCCCCATACACCCCAGTCCAGATAGGAAATGTCCACGCCAATGCCAATCTTTTCGATGGAATATTCATTCATTGCCGCGATCACCGCATCGTTGTTCTGGGGAATGCTGCCGATCTGGATCCACTTAAGCATTACTGTTTCCCCGCTGCCAGCAGAACCGGAGCTGCTTTCCCCTCCTGCTGACGCACTGCCGGAGCTCTCCCCACCGCCGGAAGTATCTCCGGAACTGGAGCCTGAACCTGAATCAGACTTGCCGCCGCATCCTGCCAACACCATGGCTGCCATGATAACTACTAACACGGAAGCTAAAATTCTTGAAAATAACTTTTTCATATAAAAACCCCTTTCTTTTATTTAATTATCTGCCCCTTAGGCTTAAAACCCCGAGGCAGTAATTTACTCTTTCACGGACCCAATGGTAAGGCCGGATACAAAGTACTGCTGGAAGAACGGATATACACAGGCGATAGGCAATACGATCACCACCGCCATGGCCATTCTCATAGGCTCCTTGGGCATATTGGTCGCATAGGCGGCAATAGAAGCCCCCATGGTATCCGCATTCTGCGCCAGGAACTCAATATTTTTCTCTACACTCATCAAAACCGCCTGCAGGGAGTAAAGCTTTGTATTGGAAATATACATCAAAGATAAGAACCAGTCATTCCAATAAGAAAAGCTCAGCAGAATACCAATAGTGGCAAGCAGCGGCTTGGAAATAGGAAGCACGATGGTAAAATAAGTGCGCATCTGGGACGCTCCATCGATCTCTGCCGACTCCAGGATAGACTGGGGGATCGTTGACTTAAAAAAGGTCTTGCAGATGATCACGTTAAAGGAAGAAACTGCCAGCGGCAGGATCAGTACCCAGATAGTATCCTTTATATTCAAAACAGAACTGTACACATTATAGGTAGAGACCAGGCCGCCTCCAAATACCATAGGGATAAATACAAGCACCGTATAAATCCCTTTGAGTTTAAAGCTGCTTCTGGATAATGCATACCCCATAGCTGCTGTCAAAAACAGGCCTATGACCGTCCCCACAATGGTCACAAACACCGAAACCAGAAACGCTGTCCCTATCATCACCCTGTTATTCCACAAATAGGCATACGCATCCAAGGATAAAGAGGTGGGAAAGAAGGAATAGCCAATCTCATTGATACTGTCCATGCTGGAAAAGGATATCACCACGATAAAGATCGCCGGAATGATACAGGTCAGCGCAAGGATAACGAATATGGCGCTGAAAATGATATTGGTCACCGGCTTCACACGGTTGATCTTTGATAAAACTTCCGGGTCTTCTTCCATTTTTCTTTTGGTTTTTGCCATTTTCTTCACCCCCTTAAATAATTGCACTGTCGTTATCGACTTTTTTCACGATCCAGTTGCTAAGCAGGATCAGCCCGCACCCTACCACAGACTGCAGGAATGCCGCTGCGGAACCCATATTGGGGTTAGGCTGGGTCTTGATCATTTTGTAGATAAACACATCAATGGTCTCTGTTACCGTGTACAGAGAATCAGAGGCTTTCGTCACCTGATAGAAGAGACCGAAATCGCTTCTCACCAAACCGCCCATAGCAAGTATGAACATCATAATAATGACAGGCTTCATAAGGGGCAGGGTAATCTTTACCGCCTGCTGGAACTTGGTAGCACCGTCAATCATTGCCGCTTCGTAAAGTGTGCCGTCAATCCCTGTAATAGATGCCAGATACACTACCATGCCATAGCCCATGCCCTTCCACTGGCTCAGGAAAACCAAAATCACAGGCCAGTATTTGGGTTCCTGGTACCACCTGATGGCTTCCTTTCCGGAATTTACCAGCATAGTGTTGATCAGGCCCTTGTCAGGGCTTAAGAATGCAAACACAAAGTAGGTAACTACTACCCATGACATAAAGTAGGGCAGGAACATAAATGTCTGGGCCACTTTCCCGAACCGCTTGCTGTAAAGCTGGCTCATCATCAGGGACAGGCATACTGGAACCACGATCCCCAGAATAATAAACACGATATTGTACAGCAGGGTCAGTTTTACCACCAGAGCGCCGGAGCCGGAACTAAAAAGGAACTCAAAGTTCTTAAATCCCGTCCATTCACTTTTCATCAGGTTGTAAAAGAAGCTCTTGGTGCCGTCGATGATCTTGAAATTTTTAAATGCCATCAAAACACCGAACATGGGAAAATAGCAGAAGCAAATGTACCATATTACCGTGGGCACGGTCAAAACCGCAAGTTCTGTATCCCGTTTTGACCATCTGTCCTTTTTCTTCCCGCCCGCTAACTTTTCTTTACTCATTTTTCTCCCTCTCTTTCTTCTTTACGAAGACTGTTTCCAGGAATCAATCTGTCTTTGCATCTCGTCAATCACATCCTGCATCCCATATTCATACAGCTTCCGGTTGAGCATAGGCACATAAACCTCCGGGTCAACGCTTCCTGTATAAAGCGCCGGCCCATATTCATCCAGAATAATGCGGAAATTAAAAAGCTGCCCGGATACGCTGCTTCCGTCAAAGTCAAAGCCAAAAGTGGGCGCTTCCTGGGAGTTTTCGTTATAGGTAACGAAGGTGTCCCACTTGTCCACAGGGTCTGTGTCCAGCACCCAGGTGTTGTAAAGCCCGCCCTGCACATAATACGGCACCGAATACCCACTATCTTCCAGCACATGGACCTTGTAGCCATAAATATAACGTTTTCCCGAAGCGGCTTTTAGCTCTTCCTCCGTTACCGGCACTTTCCTGTAATGCACATCCTCAATGCCGTAATTGAGCAGGTTCCGGAGATACATATCCGTGTTGACCAGATTTAAGAAGGCAACAGCTTTCTGCGGGTTTTCACAGTCCTTTGAGATCACGGTAAGCGCCCCACGGGCGGAAGCGTTAGTGACCTGGTTCTCCATAATGGGAGAAGCCACCACATCGTATCCCAAAGTCATGCTCCATGTTGATTCCGCAAAGGGCTGCCCGTCTCCTTTGGTGACAAACCGCTTTACATTCCTGTCATCCCTCGCTACCGCCGCATCGCTGTTAATGTATCCGGCCTTATAATACCTGTGCATGGTGTTTAGTGTTTCCATCATGCGGCTGGTCTCAAATACATTTTTAACGGTAAGCGTTCCGTCTCCATATTCAATACCGACAGGATCAGTAATTTTATCCATATAGGTAGGGGCAGTGAACTCGCTGATCAGGTAAAGGGGCACCACATCAGGCTCCTTTTCCTTTATCAGAGAAAGCCATGGCTCCAAATCTTCCAGGGTGTGGAGGTCTTCATAAGGGATCTGGTATTTATCCACATATTCCTTTGTAAAGACCCACATGGGCATATTGCTGATTTCCTTCTGGCTTGGCACGCCGTAAATTTTCCCGTTGATAGTGGCGGCTGTCCAGAACCGGCTGTCAATGTCCGAAAGCAGGTCTTTTCCATACACCTTTAAAAGCTCATCCAGTTCCAGGAGGATCCCCTTTTGGGCAATTTCCAGATAGTCGTTGGCCCAGGAGCTGGCAAAGGCCATGTCCCAAGGGGCACCGGTGCTGATGACGCTGCGCATCTTGGCATTATAATCGTTCCAGTTCACCGGGATGATTTCCACTGTCACACCGATTTTTTCTGATATATAATCATTTACCTGCTTCTCAACGATCTTTCCATCCTTCTGCACCGTCCCGATCTGATACCAGACCAAATGCACCGTTTCCCCCCGGGCTTCCGTCTCCGCTGCCCTTTTGCCGCACCCTGCGGAACAAACCACCAGCCCCGCCAGGGCCAAAGCTTTCAGCCACCGCCTTTTTTGGTTCCTCATCCTTTTACCCCTGCATGCCAAAACTTCTTTTTGTGCAATATCACTACCAATGCCTTAATGGATACTAATATTTTAACAAAGTGGGTACTTACGTTGTAGTTTAAAATTTATATGTTTTATGAACTTTTTACAGTTGTATAGAAAAATTTTATAATTTTTGTGCAATACAACATACTGTCCCCTGGCTGGGAAGGCCACGCAGGAATCAGTAATTTTTCATATCCCGCAAAGCTGCCGGGGATACGCCATAGCTCTGCTTGAATTTCCGGTAAAAGTAGCTGGTGTCCGAATAGCCGATTTCCCTGGCAATATCGTTTATGCGCATGTTGGTGGTAAGAATCAGCTTTTTCGCCACGCTGTTCCTTACATTGTTCAAATATTGGGAAAAAGGGCAGCCCACCTCCTTCTGGAAAATCTGCCCCAAATAAGACGTGTTCATGTGATATTTATAGGCAAGGGTCTTTAAATTCATGTCGTTTTGGTAGCTGTTCTTTACTTCCGCCATGATCTGCCGCACTACAGGCGTGTACTGCAGGTTTTCCATATTCAGCCAGGAGATGATGTCTGTTATTTCCGCCAGGAACATGGCCTTAATGGAAAAAATATCCTCCGCCTGCCAGATGCCCCCAATGATGTCCGATAACTGCCTGCCCTCCCCTGTCAGGTTATACTCCGCCCGTATCTCCTGGAGGATCAGGGCAATGCGCACCGCAATCTGGTAAAGCACATCCACAGAGGCGTCCTTTTTCATGTTATTGACAAAAAGGTCTTCCATGTAACCGGAGGCGCCAGTCACATCCTTTTGCAGGATCATCTTGGAAAACTTCTCCTTGTCAATGGCCACGTCCGTACTGGTACGGTTTTGGAGGCTGATCTCGTCCACGCAGCTTCCGTAACCGTCAATAAGTAAGTACTTTTGCAGTTTTTCAATATTCCGGTACACCTCCGGCAGCTTTTTCAGGTCGGTAAAGCAGTCAGAAACAGCCAGGAAACTGTATATCCCCGTTTCAATCTCCATCCCGTCCTGCAGGTTGGCAAACCACTCACCGGGCGAGGGAAGCCTTTGCTGGCAGATAAAAAGCAAGAGAATATTCCCTCCCCAGAGGTGGCGCAGCCTCAGCTCCCCGTCCACCTTCCTGTGAAGGATAAAACGTATCACATCAGTGATCTTATTCTTTTCCAGGGTGGCCATATCCACCTTCATGATGGCAGCATAAAAAATCCCGTACTCCGGCCCCGCTTCTATTTCCGCCAAATACCGGCGTCTCTCCCCCTGTTCCATCCCCCCTTCCAGGAACTGCAAGAATTCTACCTTCTGGTCTATTTGGGAAGTTTTTTCCTCCTCCGACTGCTTCAGCTTTGCAAGGCAGTTTTCCAGTGCCTTGATCAGCTCCAGCTCATTAATAGGCTTTAAAATGTAATCCTCCACATCCAGGCGCAGGGCTGACCTGGCATACTCAAATTCACTAAAGCCTGTGAGGATGATAAAACGCATGGCTGCATCCCTGTGGCGCACATTTTCCAGAAGCTCCAGCCCGTCCATCAGGGGCATCCGCACATCGGTTACAATGATTTCCACATTCTCCCTTTCCAGCATCTCCAAAGCTTCCACCCCATTATGCGCCTTATGTACAATGGTAAGCCCCAGTGCCTCCCAGTCAATTATATTCTCAAGCCCCTGGAGGATAAATTCCTCATCCTCCACTAACATTACTTTCCGCATTATGCTCCTCCAATTTCATTCCCCTTTTACTTTTCACTGTTATCCGCCAAAAACCTTAAGGTTACTGCAAGCCCGCCCATACTGCCCTCCCCCAGGGTAACGCCGCACTCCGGGCCATACACCGCTTTCAGCCGCCGGTTTACATTGCCAAGCCCCATGGATTTGTGGAAATCCATCACATCTGCCTGCAGGGCGGTATTTTTCTCTTCCATCTCCCCCTGTGCCATTCCCCGCCCGTTGTCTTCCACCAGGATTAAGAGGAACTTCCCCATCTCCTTTACGGCCAGGCTGATCACATTGTCCTTTGCTTCCAGCCGGATGCCATGCTCAAAATAGTTTTCAAGCACCGGCTGGATCACAAATTTTATAATAGGTACCTGCAAAAACCTGTCCCCACAGTTAACCTTCCAGCTAAATTTCCCAAGATAACGGTATTCAAACAGTTCCATATACCGCTTTGCATAATGGAGCTCCTGTGCCAGTGTGATTACGTCCGCCTCCTTTAGCTGGCTCTGGAACAGTGCTGCCATGCTGTAAAGCATCCTGCCCACCTCCCTGTCCCCATTACAGATTGCCTTCATCCGTATGGCTTCCAGTGTGTTGTATAAAAAATGGGGATTGATCTGGCTTTGCAGCGCCTCCATCTCCGCATTCTTCTGCTCAATCTCCGCCAGATAACTTTTTTGGATATACAGGTTAAGGTCCTGGCACATCAAATTAAAATTATCCGCAATAATATCCAGCTCGTCCCCCTTTTTCCGGAAGGAAATCCTTGTGCTTAGATCCCCCTTTTTCAGCTTTTCCATCCCCTCCACGATGGTGCCCAGCCTTTTCATGATCTCCGCCAGATACAGGGAAATCCCCATCTCCCCCACCCCAATCAGCAGTGCCCCAAGGGCCAGAATCACAAGCATGTTCCAGGGGGGTCCATGGGCGGCATCTTTCTTTGGCAGGATTGTCACGATCCCGTAAGCATCCGCCACTTCCTCCCGGGTATAAAGGCTATCTTCCTCATCCAAAGCGCCCGCCTCCCCATCCCATGCCATTTCCTCTTCTGATAGGAATACCGCTTCATTGTAGCTGTTACAGACCACCATCTGGGCTTTGTCGTACAGCGCCACGATCTCCCGGAACCTGCTGCCGGAAAAGCCCAGCTCCACCCATCCAATGGGCGCTAAAGAGACCGGGTCAAGCAAATCCTTGCGGAAGCTCAAGGCTTCCTTCCTGCGCCCGCCTTTTACCGCCTCCCTGCCCGCCTCCTGGGCCTGCTGCATGGACACCCTCTCCCTGCGCCTGGTCCCGTCAGCTTCGTAATAAGTCATGATCTCCTGGGCCAGGCTGTAAAGGCGGATGGTTTCTAGCTGGCTGTAGCTGCCAAACATGGAGGAAATAAAGCCCTCAATACCGGAATAAGCTACGGAAGCGCTGCTTCCGTAGCTGTCAAGGCGAAATTTCATATATTCATCCACATCATCCGTTAAGTAATGCCGTAAATCTTCCAGTTCATTGTAAGAATTATACAAAATCCCGTGGAAATAGCTGGCATTTTCAGAGCACTGCAAAATATAATTCCGGGCCTCCGTACCCGCCATGCGCATATACTCCAGGTTCTTATCCTGTTCCTGCCTCCGGGAGGCTGAAATGGAATAAACCACCAAAAGGCCAACCACGCAGACTAAAATTACCGTATAAAAAAGCCGCAGTTTCTGATATAAGTGCCTGGATTCTCTTTTCATGCCAGCCTCCCTTTGAAAAAACTATAGTTCGAAAAGCAGGGTTATGATTTCATAAGGCTTTACCTTAAGTACAATATCCTCCTTCTGCCTCCACTCTGACACCGGGCGTTCCCGCAGGTCGCCCTGGCAGTACCGTTTCCAGGAAAATCCCGTTTTGACCCCAAGGGAATTGGTCCCTCCGGTAAAGTCATGGAATCTCACGGCAACAAACCTGCCGTCCTGGGTCTTCTTCACCGCGTCCACCTCCACGCACTCCCTGTCAAAGGAAAGGAAGCTTTCAAAAGGAAGGGCCATCTTGCCGCTTACCACGCCCATAGGCTGGTTCAGGGCACATGCCGCCTGCACTGTCCGTCCCTGTATAAAATCACCTTTATGGGGCAGGAGGGAATAAGTAAAGAAATGTTCCCCCTGGTCCTGGCTGTGGTCAGGGCTTGTGGCTGTCTTAAGGAGGGTGATCCGCAGTACATTATCCTTCACATCATGGCCATACTTACAGTCATTTAAAAGGCTGACCCCATAGCCATACTCGGAAAGGTCCGCAAAGCGGTGGGCAACAGTTTCAAATTTTGCCTGGTCCCAGCTTGTGTTCCAATGGTTGGGGCGGCGCACATTGCCATACTGGACATCAAAGGTCCCATAGGTGGTGCGGATGTCCACAGGGAAGGCCGCCTTGAAAAGCTGGTGGGTCTCATGGCATTCCATTTGGGTCACAAAATCAATCCTTCTGTCCTTCCCATATAAAACCATGTCCTGGCTGATCTTTGAATGCCTGTAGCCCCACTCCATGTGTATGGTAAGCCGCAGGGGGCCATGCTCTGTAACCTCAAAAGCTGTCAGTTCCGTGATCTCCCTCATTTTCTGCTGGTAAAAAATATCAATGTCCCAGGCGTCATTGTTAAGGGGCTTATCCTCAAAAACCTGGAGCACATTTGCCCTCTGCCCGGGAGGGAGCACTTCCCGGCCAGCCTCCCGGTCATAAAGGCGGGTAATCTGCCCGTAATCGTTCAGTTCAAGAAGATAATAGGGTGTCTCAAAGCTGCGTTTATCAGCCCTGAGCACATTTTCACAGGCCTCTCCCTGCTCTTTGCCCACCGTTACCTGTACCCACCCCATAGGCGGTACAGCCTCTACCATCGCCAGCAGCCCCTGGGCCGTCCTCTGTACCGGAAGAGCCCTTCCATCCCCCAGCCGGGCGCAGGTTCCCTCTTTTTCCGGCAAAAGCACCATGCCGTCCATGGCAAAGCCGCTGTCGTTAATTACAGTGTATACCTGCTCCTTTTTTTCTGCACAGGAAAGGAAATCTGCTTCCACTTCTTTCCCGATTTCTTCTATCAGGGCATAGTCCTTTTGGCAGTCCTGGTAAACCTCAAAAATGGATGAGCCTGGGATGATATCATGGAACTGGTTTGTGAGCAGCAGCTTCCATCCTTCCGTGAGCCTTTCCTGCCGGGCCTCCTTTAAATCTCCCCCCATTGCCAGTGCCTTCATCACGGCAAACCATTCCGCCCTGCGGTAGAGATACTCCATCTTCCGGTTCATGCGCTTAATATACCCATGGCTGGTATAGGTCCCCCGGTGGTATTCCAGGTACAGCTCCCCATCCCAGGTATTCACATAGCTGTCCGTATTTTCCACATTTTCCTTCAGCTTCTCAAAATACGCCCCTGCAGTGGAGGTTTTCAGGTGGGGCATACCGGGAACCTTGTCAATCCTCCTGCGCCGTTCCAGCATATCCCTGGTGACGCCGCCGCCCCCGTCCCCAAAACCATAGGAGATCAGCAGGTCCTGGTTCATATCTTTTTCTGTATAGGTATCCCATACGCCCTTAACGGTTTTGGGGATCAGCTCCCCGTTGTAGGTGTAAAACCAGCTTCCCGGCTGGCTGTCCACTGTGGGGGTGGTGATAAAATGGGTGAGCACGCAGCTCCCGTCAATTCCCTTCCAGTAAAAGGTGTCATGGGGCATCCGGTTATACTGGTTCCAGCTGATCTTGGTGGTCATAAACATATCAATACCGGATTTACGCAAAATCTGGGGCAATGCCCAGGAATAGCCAAACACATCCGGCAGCCAGAGGAAATGTACGTCCCTGCCAAATTCTTCCTTGATGAACTGGCTTCCTATGAGAATCTGGCGTGCCAGGGATTCCCCGCTGGTAAGGTTACAGTCCGCTTCCACCCACATGGCGCCGTCCGCTTCCCACCGTCCCTGGGCTACACGCTCTTTGATCTCCTCATACAGCTCAGGGAAATCTTCCTTAATGAAAGCGTAAAGCTGGGGCTGGGTCTGTAGGAAAAGATATTCCGGGAACAGTTCCATCAGCCGCATCACCGTGGAGAAGGAGCGGGAGCATTTTTCCCTGGTATGCTTTAACCGCCACAGCCAGGCCGTGTCAATATGGGTATGGCCCACCGCATACACATGAATGTCAGAGTGCTTCCCCATTTTGTCTATCTTCTCATTGAGTAAATCATCTGCCTGGGCCACTGTCCGGTAAAATTCCTCGCTTCCCGGCTCTGACCAGTCAATACAGTGCATTGCCCGGTCAAGATTTGCCAAAAGCCCGTGGCGTGTGGGATCGTTTTCATCCAACTGGGCTATGGTCTTTAGCAGGACGTCCGCCATAAAATACAGGTCGTCAGTTTTATCGTCCAGCCATCCAATCCATGCCTTTTTCAGCTTATGCTCCATCTCCTGGGGCTTCCCACCGCCTTCCAGCCCGGACCAGAGACGGAAAGTAAGGCCTATTGTACCCCCGCCCTCCCGGCCTGTAAAAAAAACTTCCCTGTGGTTGCGGTCTACCCCCTGGTAAGGCTTCCCGTCCAGATAAAGCATGGCTTCAAAGCCGGAATTGTTCCCATCCCCGTTTTTACCAAAGTCAAACACGCCCAGGACCTTTCTTCCGGGCATCTCCTGGGGCAGCTCCGCTTCCAGATGGAGCCAGAGATACCGGTCTCTCCCCCTCCAAATATCTCCCAGGTGCATTTCCTCCCAGTTTTCAAAGGATACCGGCACCTGGGGAGCTGTCTTGTGCTGGGTATCCTCACACACCAGAAAACGCTCTATGGCCTGCCCTTCCCTGTAACGGTATTCCTCCAGTTCCTCCACCCTGCTTTCCAGCTTCTTAAATGTTAAAAACATTGTCCCTCCTGTCCCAGTCCTGTATTTGTGCCCTATTTGCTTATACACTGCCTGCCAGGACTGTTACGCTTTTTATTATTGCATTCAGGCAACGCAGCCGCCTGGGCTCTTCCCAGGCGGCTGCCGGTTTAACACCTGCCCCCTGCTCTTTTATCCTATAATATTTCACCCAAAGGGACAACTATTAAATTTCTATTTTTAAGGGCTAAATTATTCCTCCACACCATCCATGCCGTAAACTTCGATCTCATAAATACGGGCCGCTGTGTCCGATCCCTGGGTGGGTTTTACAATGGATACTTTCACATACCTTGCCGCTGTGGGGGCAAAGGTATCCTTTGTCACATCCAGCGTATTCCTTGTAACGCTTTTTACCTCTGTGAACTCTGTCCCGTCCTCGCTTACCAGGATCACATAGCTCTTGGTGTTCATATCCGGGGACTCTCCCCCTGCCTGGGCATGGGAGATGTTAACACCGCTTATGGTCTTCATGCCGCCCAGATCAATGGTGATCTCATGGGGAGGGGTACCTGTTGCACACCACTTCTTGGCCACATCACCGTCCACCGCAAATTCCGGCGCTTCGTTGGCATTGACAAAGGCTGTCGCCTCTGTGGGCATATTCTGGGATAAGAGGGCCAGCTCTTCCCCTGCGCCTTCAGTTACCACGATATATCCTTCCACGGCCTTTTCCGCTTCCCCTTCGGCGTTCTTCGCTTTCATAGTCACCCCATAGACCCCTGCCTGGGCATAAGCCACGCTGGGGGCAGTGTCTGTGCTGGCAGCCGGTTCCCCGCCTTCAAAGGCCCATTCCACCTCTGTGGTGTTCTGGGATGCCAGGCTCTCAAACTTCACTGCCATGCCCGGGGCTACTAACGTCCTGTCTGCGGTGAAGTCCGCTTTGGGCAGGCTGTTGTTGGGCCAGTCCATGGTAACCTCCCCGGCGGTCCCTTCTACCAGTGCCTTATTCACCGGCACTACCTGGAAGTTGGATTTATTGGTATCGTCTGTCCTGGGCAGCGTATTGATATAGAAGCAAGTGTTATTGCAGGCACCCAACAGGGATTTGGTCCCGTCCTGGTTGATGCGGAACACCTGGTAATAATCCGCCGGTGTATCCACACTCCAGGAAAGCCTTACCCCTGCCAGCAGGGCGTCCTCGTCAAACTCGCTTCCCTCTACCTTTACATTGGAGACCGTGCTCACAGGCGAAGCTCCCATATCCCCGATGGACAGATTTCCAAAGAGCAGTTCATAGACATCGTCCGCCGTATCGGAAACAATGCTATAGGAAATAGCTGTCACTGTCTCTCCTGCTGCCTCTGAAATGTCATAGCTGATAGTGGTCCAGTCCGCCCCTGCCTTTGCATCCCCTTCCAGGGTAAGCTCCGTGCCGTCCTCCAGCGTCAAAATGAGGGTAAGGGCAGTAGGCTGGGAAGCCTTAACGGTGGTGGTAAAGGCCGTTCCCTCTGTGATCGGGAGCATAGCGCTGTAAAGTTTGATTTTAGTGGCAGCGCCCCCATCTATCTTCCCAAACAGCCGCAGGCTGCTGCCGCCATAATAGGCATCCGCCATATAAAAACTGGGTGCCAGGCTGTTGGCGCCTTCATTCTCCATGATCCAACGGTAGGTGGGGAGCACATCTGCAAGGCTTCTGTTGTTCCAGTCCATTGCTGATGCCTTTTCCCCTTTGATAAAGAAGTTGTAGCCGTTACCAACATTAAAGTTGGTAGTAAAGGGCAGGGAGGTAAGAGGCGTCCGCTCCACCACATACCTGGATATTCCCCTCCACGCTGTAGGATCCGAATATTCTACTTCCGCCGAGGGATCCCCTTTTCCGTTCACCCACATGGTATTCTCTTTCTTTTCCATCTCCACAGGATCCCCGGCTGTCTGCCATGCCCAGCTTGGGCAGTAAAGGCCTAAAGAAGTATAAGTCCCCCCTTCCGGGTTTTCAAACAGATCCCATCTTTCCGGGGTCATATAGCCGTTGGACTGGACATCCATCCCTGCGTAAAGATCGTAAGGATCCACCCCGATCTCCTCTGCCAGTTCCGCAGAGCTTTTCAGCAGTTCCTGGTCTGCCAGGCTGTCGTTGGTCCACCAGAAGTTCAGGAACATATGGTCTGCAAGGGCATTTCCCTCCCCGTCCACCATATAGGCAGCATTCTTTTCCGTGAGGGCATTCTGCCAGTCCATCTCCCCTGATTCCGTCATGGAATCATAGTATACCAATTCCAGTTCCGGGTAGGTTTCCTTAAAGTACTTGATAAATTCCTGCATCAGGCCCGCATGGCCTTCCGTAAGCTTTCCGGTATCGTCCCCTTCAGTTTCCTGGTTAATGAACCATCCGTCAAAGCCATAGGTATCCGCAACCTCCGCCAGCTTTGCCGCTATGGGGAAGGAGCCGTCTTCTTCCTTCTGCAGGAAGGTATCCAGCCATTCCAGTTTCCCCCCGTGGGCAGCCTGTGGGAAAAAGCAGGTCCCAATGACTTTTACGCCGTTTTTGTGAGCCATGTCCGTCACATCCGGGCTGGGCGCCACGATCAGCCCCTCCCCTGAGGAACCGCCCCAGTATACCAGCAGGTCTACATACTGGAGGTAACCAAAGGTATTGCTCTTTAGTTTGTTCAGCCCGTGAGGCGCATTTCCGCTGGTGCTGCTGTTCATAATGGAAATGGCCATTACCTGGGTCTCCTTATTCTGGGTGCTGTTCACCGTCTGGAGCTTTTCCCGGTCCGCCCGCTGGGCAAGGGGAACCGTGCTGATATTGTAGGCAAGGTCCGGGTCCTCCTTCGCATCCCAGTCAAGAAGCTGCTGGGGGAACCAGTAGGAAGACTCCGGCTGGCCATTCATGACCACCTGCTCATTTTCGTTTTCTTCCGTAGGCAGATAATCCGGGGCTTCCTCCCCGCCTGCAGGCTCCTTTGTTCCGGAGTCATTTTCCGGCTCTTCCGTTTCCTCCAAATCGCCCTCATTGGTTTCCTGGGGCTGGGTCTGCGTATTTGGCGCTGTGGTTTCCTGGGGCTTCTGGCAGGCAGACAGCCCAAAAACCATGGCCCCTGCCATGAACCCGGCAACTGCCCGGCGCAGCGGCAGGCTTAACTTGTGAAATTTCATTTAAAATCCTCCCTCCTTTAGCACATGCTTTCTACCAAAAAGGTAACATGCAAATTTGCATAATCATAGTGGAGAATTTCTGAATTACCTGTACATATTTTACATTTTTGTTTTTTCAGCCTCCTGCCTGCGGCACTGCAGATGGGGCCACTATTTTTGCCTGCTGGATCCGGCAAGATGAGAAGTCACCCTCCCCTTGCCACCTTCGCCGGATACCACCTCTGAAACCATGCGGTAAATGCCCCCAGGAGAATGGGAAACACAGAGTTTACCGCCCCTGCAAGATATCCCGCGCCAGTTCCCATGACCCCATAGGTCCACACGGGCATAAGCAGGTACAATATCCCCCACATCAGAGTAAGGATCCGGTTGGTCTTTATAAAAAGGGGATTTTCCAGCGCCTTTTCTCCCCCATAACCGTTCATGGAATACCAGGCAGTAAGGGGGATCTTCCCAAAGCAGGAACCCGCCCACATACAGCCAAAGGCAAAGTAGGACACAGGCACTGCAAGCCGTACCGGCACCCCACCAAGGAGCCCAATGGAACACCCTGCGGCAAGGGCTCCTGTAAGATAATCGTACACTGTCTTTTGGTGCCGATAAAATACAAGAGGTGTCAGCGCACAGGCAGCCAGGCAAATTAGGGCTCCCAGATAGCCATCTGCCGGGGCGGCCGCCCAGAATACGATCCACGGGGCCAGCAAGATCCCCATATGGGTCTTCTTACAGGGCTTCTGTATTTGCCCACCGCCTTCCACTGCCCCTATCTCCCTGTGATCATCCCCGCTGCCAAAACATTTGTCCCATTCCAGCATCAGGCCGAAATCGCCCTTTACTTTATAGAGCTGTTTCATCAGGGCTTCTTCTCCCCGGATCTCCCCCGCCCCAATGGAACGCCACAGAGTAATGGGCGTTTCAATTCTTGTAGTAAAGGTTTTAAAATCATGGCATAAAACCGTTGCCCCCTCCTTCCCCAGCACGACCTGATAGCATTCCCCAATATCGGTGTAATACATTTCCAGCACCCGCTCCCTGCCTGGGTAGCTTTCTTTCCGGTACAGTGCCGCCATCTGCCTGGTAAAGGTAAGAGCCCCGGATTCCTTTTCCATGCCCTCTTTCCCAATCCCCCAGCTGGCATCCGCCATACGCTCAAAAACTTCCCTGGGATACAAAAGCTGCCCCAGCGCCTTTTGTGTCTTGTCCGAAATGCTGCCCTTTACATACTCCCTGCCTGCTTCCCTTACATGGCTAAGATATGCCCTGGTCCTTGCTGAGACCTCCGGTACCCGGAACAATTCTCCCTGGCCGCAAAAAACCGCCGTATACTGGCCTTTCCCGCACATATGGTCAAAAAGGCTGCGCACTCCGTCATAGTTTCCCTCTGCTGTATAAAAACCACAGGTGGAGACTACCACTGTCTTTTTACCGCTCATGTCATATCTGGGCGGATGGCTGCCATTGCCTACGCCATCCGTCCGCTCTGCCATAAAAGGGAGTACCATAGGAAGCTGGCGGTCAATGAGATTCTTTAATGCCCCCGGAACGGTATAATAATAGAGCGGGAAGCTCCATATAGCCACATCCGCCCACAAAAGCTTTTGGATCACACTTTCCATATCGTCCTGTATGCAGCATTTCCCGGGAGTTTTCCCCCAACAGCCAAAACAGCCAAGGCAGGGCTTTATATCCAGGCAGTTTACCTGGATCTCCTCTACCTGCATTTCCTCTGCCCCTGCACCCCCCTTTTCCATTCCTTCCAAAAAAGCGCAGGCCAGTTGATAGGTATTGCTTGCCTTGCCCTTGGGGCTTCCATTGATCACCAAAACTTTCATTCTCATCCCTCCATGCCCTGTTTCTCCAACAGGCTGATACAGTTCTTCGCCCACTCTATATACATCTGCATTTTTCTCCGCCCATAATCTACTGTCATCTGCCAATAGAGGGACTTTTCCTTGTGGCCAAGATAGTTGCTGTAATTTTCAATATACGCCGGTACTGGGGAAAGCCTCTGGAGGAACCCCTCGCAGTCTGATATCATCCTTTGAAAGTAGCAGATATTTTCTTCCCGTTTCCGCTCCCCCATAAAAAATACTTTCATCAGCACCGGCTCCTTTGCAACGATCCCCGGGCTCTCATCCGCCAGCCACCGGAGCAGCTCCTCCTTTCCCTGCGCTGTAATGGAAAAAATATTCTTGTCCGGTTTTCCCTGCTGGGGAACCGGTGTCTTGCCCACCCATCCCTTTTTTTCCAACCCCTGAAGCTCCCGGTAAATCTGGCTTGTCTGGGCGCTCCAGAAAAAATTCAGGGAATCCCTGAACACTTCCATGATTTCATAGCCTGTTAAGCTGTGATAATTCAGCAGGCCTAAAATCCCATGCTTTAACATAATTCTCCCCTCCCTGGTTTTTGCTTCCCGAATATCTTTTCATTTATCATTATATTCCACTTGTAGAATATAATCAAGGCCGAAAATGAGAATAACAGGTTAAACTTATAAAAGGTTATTGTCAAAAAAACCAGTCTTTGCCGGTCAAAAAAATGAAGTTATAAAGACGTGATCCTATTTCTGGAAGGCTTTCCGTTTGATTCTATTAGACTTTTTACAGCGTTAATGTCCAAAAGAGACAGCATTTTTGTCCGCACCCCTTATGGCTCCGAAATATCCCATGACACGATACCGGCGATCACAGACAGAGCGACCGAAACGGCTGATGGATGGCCGGACCGCCCTCTTAAGAAATTTTATACATTCCTGTTTGTAGACTGCCCGTATGTATCAGTCCGCAAGGAGATGGAAACAAAAAACCTGGCAGTTTATGTGACCCTTGGTTATGACGTAAATGGGATCAAGGATATCTACAGCATAGCGGAAACCGCAAAAGCAAACAACCTGAAACCATACGATTACTTTGAGTATCTGCTCACTGAGATACCGAAGCATTTGGATGACACTGACCACAGTTTTTTGGATAATCTGCTCCCCTGGTCACCAAGCCTCCCTGCGAACTGCCGAAAACCTGGTAAAGATGAAGCGAAATAAGACTGGAGCAAATCTGTTTCTATCATACAGGTTTGAAGCAGATAGTAAGCAATACTTTGAAAAAATTAAATGCCTTGTCCGAAGAAACGTGTTCAGAACTGACCGCCACCACCAAAAGACGGAAACTGACCGAGCGTGACCATTCCATAAAGACAAGGTTAGCCAAGGCAAAGGAACAGGCGAAACAGCCGACAGTTGCCGAGAAAAAACAGCACAGAACCCAAAGCAAAGGAAAGGGGGATATGGCACTATGAAACTATCACGATACGAGCAGGAAAGTATTCTCAATTATAACGCAGGAGAACAGACCGCCACCCTCTATACAAGGGATAAGGCAGTCATGAGGAAACTTGACACGCTTGTTGCCGACTTCCCCGACACATACAAGCTGGCAGGGCAGGACGAGGTATCTAAGACCTATTCCTTTCCGAAGTCATACGTCAGTTACCGCAAGCTGAGGGCGGTCAGCACAGAGCAGAGGGAACGGGCAAGGCAGATGATGATTGCAAAAAATAGGGAAAGGGAAGTTTAAGCATAACTTAATGGAATTGTGTGTGTGCTTGTGGTAAAATAATATCACTGAATAATTCAATAAATCAAAAATATATTGGTAGGAAAAAAGATAAAAACTTTCCAACCAACGGTTGAATCTCCCCAATTCAACTACTGATTCGTGTAAAAAACATACAATCAGGCGTATCATTTCAGGCGAAAGGAGAAAATATGATGAAACAGACAGAGATTGGAGAATTTATAGCCAAATGTCGTAAAGAGAAAAAACTAACTCAAGCACAGTTGGCAGAAAAACTGAACATTACGGACAGGGCTGTATCTAAATGGGAAACAGGAAAAAGTATGCCCGACTCATCTATAATGTTAGAACTTTGCGAAATACTGGGAATCACAGTAAACGAGCTATTAAGCGGGGAGAAAATTGATATGGAAAGTTATGAAAAAAAGGCAGATGAAAATTTAGTTGCCTTGAAAAGAAAAGATGAAAATAACATGACAAAGAATG
This sequence comes from uncultured Lachnospiraceae bacterium, assembly GCA_910579495.1. Lineage (GTDB taxonomy): Bacteria > Bacillota > Clostridia > Lachnospirales > Lachnospiraceae > Suilimivivens. The sequence continues at coordinate 1,852 of CAJTVD010000058.1, read as the reverse complement.
TGATTATTTCAATTCTTTTTTCGGTGGCACTTTTGATAGGAATTATGGTATGTCTTATTTGCAATCTTGCAATATCCGGCGATTTAACGTGGTCACTAATTCCAGTAAGTTCGATTGTTCTTGCATGGGTTATATCGTTCCCAAGTATTATATTAGGAAAAAGAGGGATTATCGTAAGTTTAATATCATTAAGTGTTTTTATCGTTCCTTATTTGTTCCTGTTGAGCAATTTAGTAAAAGTGGAAGAAGTGTTTTCAGTTGGCGCAGAAATGGCAGTAGCTTCAATCGTATTCTTGTGGATAATAGTTGCAGTTTTTAGGCGCATTGGAGAAACAAGAAAGTTAGTTGCTTTAGGAATATCCTTTTTGTTAGCCATTCCGTTTATGTTTGTCATCAATGTAATGGTATCGAAAATAACAGCAGAGCCTATTCTTGATGTATGGGATATGCTGACTGTCTTTATATTGTTGATATCAGCATTTGTTTCATTTATTTACGACTATGCCAAGAAAAAGGGATTGATGAAATAATAAGAAACAAGACTTCTTACATTATTAGGACAGGAAGATATGAAAAACTGAATATTGTTTACCTTTTGGTAGCGATTTATTTTAACAGTAAATCAGCTACCTTTTTTATTTTCGGAACTATCAAGCACAGCAAAAATAAATTGCAGGCAATTTATTTTAGAAAGAATGAGGTATCAGAAATGATTGAAAACAAAAATGACGCAAGCAGAAACTTAGAAAAAGTCTTTGCAATCCGAATATGACAGTATCGGCAGGGAGCAGACAAGACCGCCACAGAATCAGCCTATGCGGAAGTTATCAGCTACAGCAAAAAGAACCTTGAGAGAGAGCTTCAGAACGAGAGCCGACAGCACAACAGGCAACAAAGCAGACCAAAACGGAGGGAGGAAGAAATATAATGAATATTTGATAGAAATATGCTTGTAATTGTGATATTATTGTGACTGAACAAATTTGTAAGATTAAGGAGTATTCAATGAAATCAGAAGTATTTTATAAAACAATGTCAAAGTTCTATGATTTAGTAGATATTATCTATTTTAGAAATTATAAAAATAGTCCGAGAAAAATTGTACTTGAAACAATAGAAAATGGCGACAGCGTTTTGGATTTGTGTACTGGTACAGCGACAAATGCCTTAAAAATAGCAAAGGCAAATGCTCAGTCAAAAGTGATAGGGATTGACTTATCAAAGGATATGCTAGAGATTGCAAGGGAAAAAGCACATAAGGCAGACATATCAAATATAAAATTGTACTTCATGGACGCAACAAAATTGAGATTCAAAGACAACTGTTTTGATAAAATATTGTTGTCATTGGTCTTGCATGAAATAGATGATGATTTAGCCGAGGGAATTATCATTGAAGCAAAAAGAGTATTAAAAGATTATGGCGAAATAATCATAACCGAATGGGAAAGAAGTAAAAAATGGTTTAATAAAATATTATTTTTACCAATTGAAGTTTTAGAGCCAAAACCTTATAAAACATTTATAAAAAAAGACTTAAAAACTTATTTTGAAAAATATGGTTTAACAGTGAAGTCTGAAAAACATTGCGATTATTCAAAAGTCTTGATACTCAAAAAAATTGATTATTCAAGAGAATAGATTGCATAGTGTAAATTATTACCACAATCACAACAGAATAAGTAACACAGCGTCAGAGCGTATAGAAACCAGTCTATGCGCTCTATTTTATTGTAAAGGAGCAGATTTATGAGCAAGGACAGCAATACACAGCATAGAGCCACCCGACAGCACCCACCCACAAAAATCATCGTGGAAAGGCACTATGTAGGCACTGAAAAAATGGAAACGG
>CAJTVD010000057.1 GCA_910579495.1 uncultured Lachnospiraceae bacterium | reverse complement strand
ATCCTGAGCCAGGATCAAACTCTCATGTTATACTGCGAGTCCTCCCGGTCATTACAGGCCTTCTCTGGCTTGTCTTTCCCGTTATTACTGTTTTTGTTTCCGTTACGCCCCCTCAGGTGCCCCTCCAGGCATCCCTCGGGTCTTCCCCCTGAATACCCATTCAGGAGGCCTGCCCTCTCGGGCTTTGCTTCTTCCTGGATTTTCAGGGCTGCATTGCTGTTTAGTTGTCAAGGTACTGGCCTTACTTATCTGCCCCTCTCCGGATGCAACTCTGATATCTTACCACAGCTGTTTCCCTTTGTCAAGAGGTTTTTTAACTTTTTTTGGAAGTTTTTTCTTTTTACTTCCTTATGCTTTGTCAAGCAACAATTATGAATTATATCATCCATCCACTCGCTTGTCAATACATATTTTTCATTTTTTCAACTATTTTTTCATTCTCATGAAGTTAGTGAAAAATATAGTATCATCATGATACTTCTCATCCTATTGATAGCTGAACGGAGAAAGAGGGATTTGAACCCTCGCGCCGCGTGAACGACCTACACCCTTAGCAGGGGCGCCTCTTCAGCCTCTTGAGTATTTCTCCTTGTTCTGAATTACACCGCTACCAATATTCTGTTGTGCGTTTTTCAACGTGAGTCTTATTATACATAAGCATATTTTATTTGTCAATGGCTTTTTTCATAATTTTGAAAATATTTTTAAACATACTATTTTGGCTATTAAGGCACCTTAAATTGCCTCACCCAAAACCTGCTATACATATAAGTATGTTTATAAATAGGTTTTCATTGTTTCTTCAATTCTCCTTTTTAATTCGCTGGCAATTTCCACTGTTTTCATATCTTTATATTCTTCATAATACATAGGAGGCATATAAATAAGTTTAACTGTAACTGGACGGATGGAATTTTCATCAAAGGGCTTAAAAGAATCAATCAGGGTGCAAGGGACAATGGGGCATTTCGCTTTGACAGCGCTTTTAAAGCTTCCCCCTTTAAACTCTAACATCTTATTTCCCATTCTACTTCTTGTCCCCTCGGGAAAAATAAGAAAATTTTTCCCCTGCTTAACGTTATCTGCTACTTTCTGGATTACTTTCATGGATTGCCTGATATCCTCCCTGTCCATAGCGTAAGCCCCTAACGCTTTCATAACCTGTTTGAGCAAAATAATATTTCCTGCTTCCTTTTTGGCAACGAAGGAAAATGGCCTGGGGCAAGAATCTAAAAATACCAGCACATCGAACAGCCCCTGATGATTGGGAAAGAAAATAAAGCCATCCTTTTCCGGAAGATTCTCTATCCCATAGGTTTCAATGGTGACTCTCCCTGCACGGTTGGCCTTTTGGGTCACCATTTTGATATACCAGTAAGCTTCTTCAAATGAAATTTTGCTGCTTTTACCACACCACCATATTCTGAACAGATAATAAGGCGCTTTCAAAAAAAGCCTGATCACCATAAGCGCAATTCTCATGACAGCCTTCCCCCGGCTTCCATAACAGTTTCGTACAGATCATTCCCATCAGAATCAATGACAACAATCACCGGAAAATCCTTCACCTGGAGCCTGCGGATCGCTTCTGTCCCCAAATCTTCATAGGCAATTACTTCTGAGCTGATAATTGACTTGGATAATAAAGCCCCTGCGCCTCCCACTGCCGCAAAGTAAACTGCCCTGTTTTGGGCGATCTCCCGCTTTACCTCCTGGGATCTTTTTCCCTTACCAATCATTCCTTTTAATCCAAGCCCTAAAAGGGCAGGGGTATATTTATCCATTCTCCCGGCAGTAGTGGGCCCGGCAGAACCAATAGGACGGTTTTCCCTGGCAGGAGAAGGCCCCATATAATATATAAGATTATTTTTTACATCAAAGGGCAGAGGTTTTCCCTCTGCCAGCGCCTCAGACATTCTTTTGTGGGCCGCATCCCGGGCCGTATATATCGTCCCTGTTATGTATACATAATCACCACTGTGCAGTTCCTCTGCTATCTGCCCGCAAAAAGGTGCCGTAATATGTCTCTCCATCGCTCTTTCCTTCCTTAACATTTTTTAAAGGATCCTCACACAATGCCTGTTTACATGACAGCATATATTTACCGCTACTGGCAGTCCTGCAATGTGGGTAGGATAGGTATTGACATTAACAGCCAGCGCCGTTGTGCTCCCGCCCAGCCCACCAGGCCCAATGCCCGACTGATTAATCTTCTCCAGCAATTCTTCTTCCAGTTCCCGTATATATGGAATCCCAGACCGCTGGGAAACTGGCCTGGTAAGTGCTTTCTTTGCCATCAGGGCACACTTTTCAAAAGTACCTCCAATTCCAACTCCTACTACCATAGGAGGGCAGGCATTGGGGCCCGCTTCCCTTACTGCTGTAAGGACTGCACTTTTAACTCCCTCTATCCCTTCCGCAGGCTTTAACATAAATATACGGCTCATATTTTCACTGCCGAATCCTTTTGGGGCAACTGTTATCTTAAGGCTGTTCCCGGCAGTTATATCATAATAAATCACTGCCGGTGTGTTATCCTTTGTATTTTCCCTGGCTATGGGATCCCCTACCACTGACTTGCGCAGATATCCCTCCTGATATCCCCGCCGCACACCCTCGTTTATAGCATCCCCAAGAAGCCCGCCTTCAATGTGTACTTCCTGCCCCATCTCAATAAATACAACTGCCATCCCTGTATCCTGGCAAATAGGTATACGGTCCTTTGCAGCGATTTCCAGATTTTCTTCTAGCTGATGTAAAATCTGCACTCCAAGGGGAGACTTCTCCCCATTTCCGGCATTCACTAATGCCTCTTTCATATCACTGCCAAGATAATAGTTAGCTTCTATGCACATTTCCTTTACATTTTCAACAATTTCATCCACATGAATTATTCTCATAGGTTAGTTCCGGTTCCTTACTTTGTTATTTGTACTACGGTTTCTTCAAGCTCTTCCTGGCTGGGGCTGATTGTGGTGTATTTTAGGATCTCACCGTCATTATGATACCTGGGGATTAAATGCATATGAAAATGGAATACTGTCTGTCCGGCAATCTCACCATTATTCTGTATCAGATTAAATCCATCGCAATTTAATTTATCTGTCATTTTCTCCATCATCTTTTTCGCCAGGCGGATCACATCCGCCGCCATGTCTTCAGGCAGCTCATAAAGATTTGCATAGTGTCTTTTGGGAATAATCAACGCGTGCCCTCTGGTTGCCGGGGCTACATCAAGAATGACCTTAAACTTCCCGTCTTCATAAAGGGTGTGGGAAGGAATTTCTCCTCCTGCAATTTTACAAAAAATACAATCATCCTGTTTCATTTTTCTTCTCCTGTCTATATCTTTTCCATAAAAGTAAAAATCTGGTCCAACGAACGGAAAATCTTAAAATCCCCTTTCATTTTCATTGCCCCGCTCATAAAAGCTCTCTGAAATGTCATTCTAGCGAAAATAACGTCTTCCATAGCTTCCCTGCTCATTGATACCTCTACATCAGCTTTGTCCGTGCCGCCATATGAATAAGTATCTTCCGGCCCGTCAACTTTTATAATAAGAGGTTTCTTCTTTCCTTCTATTTGCATTTTATAAACTGCTTTCAGTCCCGGCTGAGGGACAAAATGGCCTTTAAATTCCTTAATGAATTCTTCCTCGTTCTCCTCCTGCCCTCCATTGTTCATTAAATCTTTAAACAAACTGGTGAGTTCCTGGATATCCTGCTTCTGCCTTTTTACATAACTGTCGTCAGAAACGTATTGAGATAGCTGTTCTGATTCCTGAGGTGTCAGGTCAATGGTCTTAGTAAAGGAAACTTTCTGTTTCACCGCCTGGTTGCTGGCAGGAAGACATGCCATTTTCTGATTAATAGTCCTGTACATATTTTCAGCCTTTTTCTCAATGATCACGTTATATTCCTTCTTGTCCTCAAAAATGGAAGGATCGGCAATATAACCACAAATGCCGCTACAAGGAAGCCCTCCCAAAATTTCCCATGCACCGGTAAGAGTAAGCTTTCCCTCCCTCTCCCCATAGGTGGTAGACATAACAATAGGACACATATAGGTTTTTGCTATCTTCTCTTTGTCTCCATAAAGCCAGCAGGAATCCAAAAACTGGTGCATATAACCTCCTATCCCATACCATTCTACCGTTGAGGCAAGTATAATGCCGTCGGCTGTTTTGATGGTTTGAGGCAGCGTCGTTATGCTGTTTTTTAATTCATAAAGATTAAAGCGTTCAACAGCCACATGGAGTTCTTCCAAAACCGTCTGCATCTTATTGATTACATACAACGTAGGGTCGTCCATCAGTCCCCTCCCGCCATAGTAGATATTGATCTTCATATCACCCCTGCCTTTCCTTAAACTATTATCTTCAGTATAAGGCGGTTTTTTCTATCTGTAAATAAATTTTAGCTTTCCCAGACGAATTTCATCTCCCGGCTCTATTACCTCAGATGCGTTAGGAGACAGCCGCATACCGTTTCTAAAGGTTCCATTTGTAGAATTTAAGTCTGTGATACAAATATTGTTTCCGTTTTTTGAAAATTTAACATGCATCCGGCTGATACTCTTTTCATTAATTACCATATCCACAGCACCTGCAAGTTTTCCCACTGTAACCGGAAGCTTTTCAAGGTCAATATGGCATTTGTTCTTTTTATCCATACTATAAAGTTTATTCTCGCAGCTTTCCGTCCAGGGAATAAAAACTGTGTTTCCCAAATCCTGTCTGGATGCGATATCCTCCTTTTCACCGGTAGCTACATAAGGATATGCTTTTTCTCCCTTTAACTGAACCTGACCTTCTTCTTTTCCATTCATATAGCTAAGATAAAGAATCCATGCCCCAGGGCCTGCGGCCAATGCCGCAACTACAATCCAGCCAATCATAAGATACATTTCCTCCTGGTAGGACAGCTGAAATGTATACATGATATAAATCAATACCGCCCCACCCAAAAACCCTGCTGCCCACAAGGGGATGATCTTTTTCCATTCCACTTTTCCGTACTTTTTTTCTTGCCCGCCAAAATTGCCCGGCGCAAAGGCCTGCCCTGTTTCTTCCCTGTTTTCGCCCTGATATGCCAAAATGTCCTGATTATCCCCTTTGTAAGTGGGTGTTTCCCTGTTTTTACTCTTTTCTCCTTCCACAACATCATCCTGAAACCACTTAAGGATTTCATCCAGCACAAACTGTTCCCTGGCCACTAAATCGGCTATTTTATACACAGCCTCCACTGCTTTGGGATCCTCATTGTTTACTCTGGATAGAAAGAAATCCAGAAGCTCTGTAAAATCACCTTCATCAGGATCAGGATAGTATAAGAAATAATACTCCTGTGTTTCAAGATTCCGAAAAATATACTCCGGAGACAAAACAAGGCAGTTCCCATCAAGCAAATACTTTTGCAGCATATCATTTACCAGTTTTAACTGTAAAAAAAATTTTCCCAGTTCTTCCATTCCAATAGTTTTTCCCTCATAAATACTAAACAGGCTCTGCCTGGAAGTAATCTCATAATAGAGAAGGATATCCCCGTTAATATGCCTTTCCTGGCTTTCCAGCAGTCCCTTTATTTTATTTTCCGTTATCATTTTCCGCTGATAAACATTCTCTGACAAACACCCATTATCCTTTAATATTAGATAATTATGACTGTAATCCTTATAATATTTCACATCCAACATTTTATTTTTTTCTCCCTTCCCTGATTATTGCCACAGGATTTATTCTCTGTACTTTCTTTATAATGGGTATATCCAGCCCCTTTTGGCGGCTTTTCACAGATACATAATCCCCGAATTCCCCATAATCCCCTGTCAGTGCAGGGAAAAATGGATAGTATGTTTTTCTCCGTTCCTGCCTTTCCCTCACATAAGCCTCCCCAGGCCAAAAACTTCCTTCCTGCTGTCCATAAATAACTTCTCCATAAGCCTCCTCGCCCCAGGTAAATTCCCCTGCCCGCAATCCCAGTAAAAAATTATCCTGTGATATAAGGCATCTGCAATATAAAAATAATGCCGCCAAAATAATCATCAAATACAAAAATAATACTACTGGCAAAATAAATGCCGCTTCCACTGTAAAATAGCCCTTCAATTTCTTATGCATATGCCAATACAGCCTCCATTCCTAACAATAAAAAGGGGATAAATGGTATGGGTTCTTTTCTATGCCTGATAAGGCAGGACACTCCGTAAATTCCTGACAGCATAATACCGGCGCATACGGAGAGCACGGCAAACCTGCCTCCCATCCACAGCCCAAGAGCCATAACCGCTGTCCCATCCCCATAACCAATGCTCTCCCCAGTCAAATAAGATAATAGTATGAGCATTCCCCCAGGAATCAGGCATCTTACCACTTCCCCCCAGATTAATTGCCCCACACCAATCCTGTACAATATGGCACATAAGGCAAACAGGAAAATTTTCCTAACCGATATTTCTTTCTTTTTCATATCCTCCTGTGCCAATATGGCAAGAAATATCAGGCTTCCGCAATGAGCTGCCATGTAACCCTCCCTTCACCCGCATTTACCGCAGGCATCATAATCTTTTTCCGCCTCACTTAAAGGAAGCATATACACTGTTCTTTTCAGGGAAGAGCAATCCGATTGACTGTGAAAGCTCCCTCCATCAGCAGTAATATAAACCATACCCCTTTTTACCGGCCTGCATCTTAAACAGGGGTAATATTTTCCCCCTGACTGATTTCTCAGAAATTCCATTTGCCCATAATCCACCGCCTGTACTTTCACCCTTAAATAAGTACAATCTTGGGACATATGGTACTTGCTTCCTGTTTTGGTAACATACACATAATCTTCCTTCGTTTCATCCCTATGTCCTTCATTTCCCCAATAGCCTGTCCACGCATGTCCTAAAAATCTGTCCTTAAACTTCACATCCCCAACAGGAAGCCACCGGATAAAAGGTTTAATCCGGTATTCCACCAAAAGCTCAACCCTTCCGTCCTCACAGGCAGCGGACAGATCCCTGAAAGCCACGCCGGATTCTCCTCCCTCCACACAATGATAAGGGTAAATCTGGCTGCCTAAATATTCTCTTACATGGCTTTCTGTATCATGTACCCTGCTTCCTGCATATTTCACCTGGTATGCTGTAAAGGCGCTTTTATTCCCTGCCTGGTGGAGTGCCTGGGCTAGATCCGACTGGAAACGGACCGTTTCAAGGCTAAGGAGCACTGTCATCATAAAAAACAAAAACAGGGGTAAAACAAGGCTTCCTTCTACCGCCATACTTGCTTTTACTTTTTCGGAAGAAAGAAAAAATGCTCTCCCGGACTGCCATGCTTTCTTTTTCCTTTTAATTTTGAGAGAAGGGATTTTTGTCATTTTTTATCATTTATTTGCCCTGGTTCCAGAGAGCATTTTCCTTTCTTCTTTTATCAAATTTTAACTAGAAATACCCGTATTTGCGATCCAAGAGATAGTGATCCCCATAACCGCCCCGGCAGGCGACTTTTGCCTCAAACCTTTCCACACACCAATCCATAGAAAAGTTTCTGTTACCATCATGGTAGCGTAGGTCCATTTCCATAATGTCCATCGCCCGCAGGTTCTGTTTTGTTTCATCTACCATCAGGATCATGGCAGCAAGATACTGTCCATAGGAAAATCCGGTGCTGCTGTTGGTACAGTAAAAATTACTTGTAAGAACATTGTCCACTGACATTTGATGTCCAGATTTCCTTATTGGGATACTGCCCCCGTTAAATATTGCCTGTACATCTCCCACACTTTCCAAAAAGGCGCAGGCATATAGGATACTCTCCACAACAGGCGCTTTAAAAGCCTCATTTAATCCCACTGCCAGGAGCTGTTCCGCTACGGAAATCACTTTGGCTTTCAGGCTCCCGTCAGAGAGGGCTCTTGAGGCATTATCTGCAAACCGCCATTTTAACAGCTTTTCGGATACCGCCTTCATGTTTCCCAAATCTGAATTCTTCCCATAGGCAAGATATTCCAATTGGCAGGAAAGAAGAGAATCTTCCCTGGGGTTTAGAAAATTTCCCATTTTATCAAACAGGTAAGAGAGAAATAAATCTTCATCTTCCCTGTACATCCTTCCCCTGCTATGGGTATTAACTATTTTTCTGTGGGAAATATAATCCTGGAGAGAGATTTTCGCCGGATTCATGGATTGGGTGCTTATATTGGCCAGATAAAAAAGATCGCTTCCCGCAATGGCATAAACCCAGTCTGCAGGGTTGGAGAGAGGAACTTCTTCCCATACCCCCTCCTCCTTTTCAATCTTTGGAAGCTCCATTCCCGCTAATTGATCCATCACATTCCCCCATTGGCCCATCGGGTCTTCCGCATCCAGCTTTCTGATCTCATCCATATGGGAAAATACTTCTCTTTCCTTTCCAGAAATGCCGGTATCTTCTACATAGCACACTGCCTGGTTTCTCATAGAAGCTCCCAAATCGGCTGCTGCCGTTTCAAAATCCGGAATCGAAACATTTTCAACCATGATCCTCCCCCAAGGGGCGTTCTCCCCCTCCAGGACTTTCGATGTATTTTCTTCTACATAATAGTACAGATGGTCTTCCATATTAGAAATAGAAGGGGATTGCCCAAGATAGGAAATATCCACATAAACAAGGTCATATCTTTCAAGCAATACAGTATGAAATTCTGACAAAACTGCATTCATTCCTGTATCCACAGCACACTCCAGCCTGACCTTTCCTGCATTTCTCACCGCCCCGCCGGTAAGAAGCAGCACAAAACCTGTCATAACAGATAAAGACAATGCAAGGAACACTGTTAAATATCCTTTCATCATGCTAAGATAGCGGAACTGTCCGCGGATATTTTCTGGAATATGGTAGCTGCCAAATCCATAATCTGGTTCTTGAAAATTAAAACCAGCCCTACCAACACGACTATAATTAAAATCATTTCCACGGTTCCCATCCCCTGGTTGTCCCTTAATAAATTTTTGATTCCTTTTCTTCTCATTTTTCCTCCATTCCGGCACACATTAGATTATTGCCCGCCCATTTAGCCTTTTTTCTGCCGCCAATAACCTTAGTGCCATTAACTAATTTTCTTTTTACAGACTGCCAAAATCCATATAAGCAGGCAGCAGGACAAGAAACATCACTACTACCAACATTAGCGTCATAGGGAGTAAAAGCCTGGTTCCCGCCTCCTCCCCCGCTTTTCTCGCCATGCTTCTGCGCTCTTCCAAAGCGGCATCCGCCTCCTGCGCCAGCAGCAGCAAAAGCCTGCTGTTTCCCTGCTTTAAATTCACTGCCAGCAAAAAACTCAGCCTACGGTATCTCATTTCCCCACACCGCTTTCCCCAGTCCTGATAGACCTGTTCCTCCATCATGCCATTTTCCAACTGATAACAGGCAATCTGCATTTCTTCGCACAAATAATGCCTTTGTTGCTTTTGGCTGCGGTAATCCTCAGTGATTTTTATAAATGCACTTTTTACTGTAAGGCCTGCAGATAAATAGAGACGGAGCTTGCTTACAAACGCAGGGTAATCTGTGAGAAGCTGCCTGTTTCTTTTCCTACAATTTCTTTCAAGATCATTTTCCATGCCCTTGCCCACCAATATCATGGCAAGAAAAGAAAACAAGATCAAAAGCAGGCTGTAATCCTGCCGGATTTCTTCCCAAGTAATTTCTTTTCCATCCAGTCTTTCCGGCAGAAATATTTCTTTCCCGCTCCCTCCTTCCCTTTCTGCCAGTTCATTCTCCAGCATACGGAAAAAACCTTCTTCTTCATTTAGTGTTTCCGGCAGCAGCAAAGCCCGGAAATCCAGACGGATTCTTTCCTGCCCATAAGTAACTGTTGCCGTAAGCGTTACCCATTCCCCCTTTCCCTCAATGCCTTTCCGGTTAACCTCTCCTCTTCCGCTGACCCTTTTTGTATTATCGCTGGCCCACGCCAGTTTAAAAGGATACCCTGGTACAGACACAGCTAAATCCAGATTGCCTGTTACATGCTGTAAATCCTGGTTATCTTTTTTAATAATATCAGGTAGCCGGACTTTGAGGTTATCTTGCAGCTCCTGCTTTTCCCTTTGTGTAAGCGCCCTTTCCTGTACCAGAAAAGGCATTTCCCTGCTCCACTCTTCTGCCTTTGCCCGCAGGATAATTTTGTAGTCTCCAGCGCCCCATTCATTTCTGACTAACTGCGCCCCTTCCGCCAGGCTGGCCTTTGTCCGGCTGTTTAGATGAAGGCAGACGGCGGACACTGTCCCAATGAATAAAATTGTAAGAATTAATGCTAACTTTCGTATCTGGAAATCGTCATACAGCCTTTCCGTATCCTTTAAAGGATATAATTGCTGCAATTCCCCATACATTTTCTGATAATTTGTTTTCTTTCTCATGCAATGATATTTTTTATATAATTTTGCTGCCAAAGGGATAAAGGGATTTTTCATGGATCTGCTCCTCCAAAGATTCAGATTTCTATGGAAATCATTTTAACTGACAAAACATAGGCGCTTACATAAAGCAACAGACAAACACTCATAATCAGGGCTCCTCCCAGGGAATGATACAATCCCTGAAAATATCCCGGCGAAGTGATGCTGATATACAGCATAATAGCGAATGGCATAACATTCATAATTTTTTGTTCCAGCTTCCTGGCACTTAATAATACGGCTATTTCTTTTTCTGTCTCAATCCTCCGTACAATAATATCCGCTGTCTTATCCATAACAGCCGCCATATTCCCACTGCTTTCATGGGAGATTTCATACACCTGCGCAAATTCCTTAATTTCTGTAATGCCAAGCTGGCCTCCAATCTGTTTCCACAGTTTAGAAAAAGCAATATTGTTTTCTTTTCCGGATTTCAGTACTTCTATTACGCGGCATATGGCACTTTCCTCCCCATACAGCGCCTTCATATCCTGATAGCTTGAAATAAAAGCATTTTCTGCTGAAAATCCTGCCCTTTGCCCAGTGGATACCAGCAGCATCAGTTCTTTAAACTGCTCCCTTGCCAGTTCTTTTTTCTTTTGCATCATCCCCCTTTTCTCTGTCTGAAAGTACACCACTCCAATTACCGAAAGAGGGGCCATGGCCCAAAGAGACTGGTAAAAAAAGTAATTTAACAGCAAAACCACCAAAATACTTTTGCCTGCCAGGAATCTTTTTTCCTTTTCGGAAAAGGACAAAAGCATTTCTTTTTGTTTATCCTGCGGAATGAATTTTCTCCCCATATAGGAATTCCCCTTTCTTTTTCAGTTCCCCTAACACCTGTCCGCTCTCTGTTACTGCTGTCTGCTCAAACCGATATATGGTACGCATCCCAACCTCCCCCTCCAGGAAGCCTTCCGGCTCCGCAATCTCCAATACATGCCGGGTGCCGTCTTTAAGCCTTCCTAAATGGATCATTACATCGAATCCTGAGGCAATCTGCCTGCGTATGGCAGAAACAGGCATTTCCATTCCCATGAGAACCATGGTTTCCAGCCGGCTTACCACATCCCTTACGCTGTTTGCATGTACTGTAGTCATAGCGCTGTGCCCTACGTTGACACTTTGCAGCATGTCCACTGCCTCCTTCCCCCGCACCTCGCCTACGATAATCCTGTCCGGGCGCATCCTAAGGGAAGCCTTTATCAAATCCCGGATAGTGATTTCCACGCACCCCTCCACATTGGCATTGCGCGTTTCCAGCCGGACCAAATTGGGAATGTTCCTGATCTGTAGCTCCGCACTGTCCTCAATGGTGATTACACGCTCTCTTTGAGGGATAAAGCCCGACAGGATGTTTAAAAACGTAGTCTTTCCAGATCCTGTCCCCCCGCTTACTAGAATATTGCTACCAGCCCATACCAATTGGGCAAGCTGGTCTCTGCACTCTTCTGTAAGGGATCCCATAGAAAGGAGCTGCTCCATAGTAACCGGCTCCGGCGGGAAACGCCTGATGGTGAGTATGGGGCCGTTAACAGCTACCGGGTTCAACACCACATTTACCCTTGCGCCGTCCGGCAGCCTGGCATCCACAATAGGAGAAGCTTCATTTACCACCCGGTTGCAGCCTGCGGTAATCTGCCAGATTACGTGCCTTACTTTTTCTACAGAATCAAAAGAAATAGCCAGCCGCTCCAGTTTCCCCTTTCTTTCAATAAAAATCCCCTCTGTCCCATTTACCATGATTTCTGTAATTTCCGGGTCTTCAATCAGCTCCTGCAAAATTCCAAGCTGCCTGACGGAATGGAAAATGTCCCTGTGCAGCCTTTCTCTTTGGGAAATCTCCAAATGGCGCTTTTTGCTTTCCTGCTTTATCTCTTCGTCGATCAACTCCCGGATTTCCTCCTCCGACATCTGTTTGGACAGATCCAACTTTTCCATAATCAGCTTTTGCAGGCTGATAATATCCTCATTATTCATCTCTATCCTCTATTCCATTTCCTAATCCATGCTGCTATTGGTGCTTTCCATCTTCCTCCAACAGATCCGGGAATATATTTTCTTTTATGTAGCCTGCCAGTTCCCCATAAGTCAGTTCTTCAAAACGGAGGGGTAATTCCTTAAAAATTGGCAATCTCCATTTTTTTGACTTGGCAGCAATATCTCCATAGTCCAGCCGTTCCAGGGCCTTTTCGTACTGCTCCATTTTGGCCACGGCAAGGCTGTCCTGCCTTGTAATTGTATAAATACAGTCACAGCCCCTTAGCACATCCCACAAATCCAGGATCCCGTCGGAAAGATCCAGAATCATATATTCATATTCACTTGCCTGTTCGATTTCCTGGAACAAATCCAGCCATTGGTGCCCCCTTACTCCCGTAAGGTTCTGGTGAATTTCCGCCGGGGGAATAAAATCCAGCCCGTTCACTGTCTCCACCATGCTTTCCATGCGATATGAGAGCTTTTCCCTGGCACAGGAAAAATAATACATCAAATCTGAAATGTCACTGTCAGTATTTCTTCCCAGCATACGTGCAAAGCCGGAATAGATTTCAAAGTTCAAGTAAAGGGTTTTGTGATGCCTGGCAAGCATTTGCCCAAGGGTCAGGGAAAAAGTTGTCTGTAAACATCTCCCCACAGGCGTATATATACCGATAATACGCATTTTTTTCGTGCCTGTGCGGAGCCTGCCCGGCACAATGCCCGATTGATCTGTATAATACTCCATTACTTCGTGGAAAATATTTTCACATGACTGGTACTTGTTGATATGGTGTAGATCTTTGTTCAGATTCTCCCCGCTTTCGCTGAGAATAATGATGTGTGGAATTTTGACAGCTTCCACATCCTGTTTATAGGCGGTTTCTGAGATGAGAAGGCACTCAATATCTTTAATTCTGGCACAGGAAAAGAATTTATTTCTGTCAGTAAAAACGTAAATTTCAAATGGATGATTTAACTTTTCACTGATAAACTCCATGAGCCGATATGCGTAACTCTCCTCGCAGTCAAAAATCGCAAGGATTCTTTTGTCCAACTATGACCCCTTTCTGTTTTATTTACTTCTGGTTACTTTACTTGAAAAGGTGGAAAGAAACTTTCCTACGACTTTCAAAGAATGAAACATTTACAATAGATAACTAAGACTGTCTTTTGTTATGAATCAGATTATATATCAGAAATATTACTTTGTAAAGTACTTTTATGAAAAATTATTAAATGACTGCCAAACCCTTGAAAAAATCAAGGGTTTCAAAGCCTGTCAAAGGAAATATGGCATTTTTTATAAAATCATATAGAAATTAATCCCATAAAGCATTAACACCCCCGGAATCCCCAATATTCCCGATGTAATAAAAGTTACAGGATTATATCCTATCTCTATTCCTGGAATCCTGCCGGAAAGGAAGTAATTTACAAAATAAACCATAACCATTCCAAGGACTCCCCTTAAAACAAAATTTATAATCCATTCCGCCTTATTTTTGGCAGCACCGATAACCAAGACCAGTACCAGTATACCGATAATCATAAAACCGCCTGAAAATGTATCCATAAATGCCTCCCCCCTTCCATTCAATATATGTCCTAATTTCTTTGCATATGCCGGAATAAAGAGAAATATTTTTGCTTATACTCATAACATATCAGGTAATTATTGGATAATATCGGAATAATATGTAAAGAGAAGACAGGAACTGCCCAACAATTCCTTTTGCAGTTTCTTAGAAATGAGGGATAATATGAAAATGTATTTTAGCCAAAGTTCCCGCGTGAACCGTACTCTTTCAGAAAAGGAAATCGAACGTAATGCACTGCTGTCAGACCTGGAGAAAACGAAGAAAGCCCTGGAAATCGCTTACGCAGGTTTTGATAATGTAATTGAACCGGACTTAATCGACTGCTACATTTATGAGGTAAATTCTGTGCTGAAACGCTACAAATTTTTAATGGAACAGGCAGCGGCCCTGTGTCCGCTGCCTGAAGAAAATACACATCCTGCTGCCTTAAGCACGGAACCCCCGGTTACTACCCTGATCGGTTAAATTCTCCGTCAGTGTATTTTTTCCATAGGTGAGCCCGGCATATATTGTCTGTGTGTTTGCCATTACCGGGCCGGTGGTATCCTGCCTGCTGATTTGTCCATAAGCCTCGCAGAGTTTAGCCATCATATCCTCTACGCTGGCTAATTCCCCTACTCTATTGCGTGCTTCTGCTTTTGCCAATTGCCTGCTGGCATAGAGATAAAGCTGCAGCAGGTTCCTAGCCAGTTCATATTCCAGATGCAGGGATGCCGTAAGTTCATTCAGGCATCCTCTGGCTTTTCTGATACTGTCCCTAAATCCGTCCCTGTCTTCTTTTTCATGAGCCTGTTTTGCTTCATCAATATAAACCAAAAACATCTCATAAAGAATTACGATCAACTGCGATTTATTTGCCTGCGTAATCTTCAGCGTATACTGCTGTTTCAATTCCCTGGTCATCTGTTATACCCCTATCTTTCTGTTACTGCAATAACTGCAGCACCTGGGAAGGCCTTTCGTTGGCCTGGGCAAGCATGGATGTACTTGCCTGGGCAAGCACCTGCATTGTGGTATATTCTGTCATTTCCTCCGCCATATCCGTATCCATAATGCGGGAGTATGCGGCGGTGAGATTTTCATTGGTGATATCCAGGCTGCTGATGGTATGTTCCAAACGGTTCTGGTATGCCCCCAGCCTGCCCCGTACAGAAGATACATATTTGATAGCCCCGTCCATTCTTTCAAGGGCATCTGTGGAGCTTTCTTCGGTTTTCATGTTAATAGCTGATATTCCCATATTTTCAAGGGAAACTTTGGGAATCCTGATGGGAATCTGCTGCCCTTCATTAGCGCCAATCTGCTGGTCCATAGCGCCAAAGCCCTCCAATTTCATAATAACAGGATTGCCAGCGGTGTTAATATCCTTTGTAACCCTTACCCTTAATTCAAAATCATTGCTGCCTTTCAGCGTGATAATATTCCCATCTATCAGGCTAATGGCAATATCATTAG
Source organism: uncultured Lachnospiraceae bacterium (assembly GCA_910579495.1). Lineage (GTDB taxonomy): Bacteria > Bacillota > Clostridia > Lachnospirales > Lachnospiraceae > Suilimivivens. The sequence continues at coordinate 10,613 of CAJTVD010000057.1, read as the reverse complement.
GAATGGCAACAGCAGAAACATCATTGGAAGAAAGTTGAGTAAAAGTTGCAGTGTCTATTGTTTGCGGTTCTATAACATTACCCGCATTATCTTTCTTTAATGTAGCCTCCAGCTCCAATTCATAATTTCCGGCAACCACTGCATCACTATAATAAACTACTTTTACATCCGGGTTATCTGTATATCCTTTCAAATCAAAGGAACCATCCAGTATTTTCTGCCCATTGAATTCTGTCTCATTGGAAATTCTGGTAATTTCTTCCTTTAACTGCTGTACTTCATTGTCAATCATCTCCCTGTCGCCGTCTGTTATGGTGCCGGTACAGGCTTTTACTGCAAGCTCATTAATCCTCTGAAGCATTTCATGGATTTCCGACATGGTGCCGTCTGCAATTTCAATAACAGATACGCCGTCCCCTGCGTTCAGGGTCGCCTGGCTGATGCCTTCTAACTGGGAATTCATACGTTTTGCCATAGCAAGGCCCGCAGGGTTATCCTTGGCAAAATTGATTTTAAAACCGGAAGATAACCTGGTCATGGAAGTCTGTAATCTGTTATCATTCCTGTTTAAGGAGTTAAGGGCCATTGCGGCGGATACATTATAATTGATTTTCATAAGTTATATTTCCTTTCTTTGCGCTGTGTCCTGTACATATTCGATAAATGCCTTTGCCGCCTTGTAAAGCAGCCTGGAATCATCCCCCGGCTGCCTGCCGTTTGATTCCTTTAAAGAAAAATCTGCAAGGTTAAGAGTCTCGCTGGTTAAGAAGTAAAGTTCCCCTGGCTGTATCTGTGCCCTGGAAAGCTTATCTTTCAAAAGAGCACTCTTTTCTTTCAAAAGCCCGGTTCCCTCCCTGGTGCTGCAAATACAAAAGCCTGTCAGGCCCTTATTGGTTATTTGGAACTCTGCCCCGGTCTTTCCAAAAATGTCCGTATCAAAAGCCACCGCTACCTTGCTTTCTTTTTGTCCTTTATGTATGATCTTCAGGTTAATAGAGGTAAGGCTTCCCCCAATATTGGCTGGGATCTCGTAGTTTTCTTCCCTTGCCATATTCCCCATAAATTTCACCTGTTTGTAAAGGGTACTCATGGCTTTTACATCCATTGCCCCATAAGAGTGGGAAAAAGCCATTTTTTCTATAATCTTACGGATGCCCTCCTGCATCCCTTCATAGGCTTTCTGGGCTCCTTCCCGGCCCTCTAAGGCCTCAAAAACTTCCTTCCCTGCTTCAGTAAGGGAAGTTTCCACGTCCTCGCTCCCTGTTTCCTGTGGTTCTTCCTGTTCCCCAAGTTTTTCTATTTTCTTCCAGATTTCCTTAGGGTTCTTTAACAGGCTTTCCGCCGCCAGCAGATTATCGGCAGTTACAGGCGCACTGTAATCGGAAAGATGCCTCAGCACCTCCCTTTCGGATTTTACTGCATTCCGCACCTGCTCATTGACCATATGGTCAAATTCCTTTTCTGCCTCTTCATCCCCCGCTTCTTGGAGAATCTGTTCCAGTTCCTGTCTATCCGGCATGGATAATGCCTGGTATCCTTTGGCAATCTGGCCGCTGATTGTTTCCTTCCCGGTTTTTCTGGCATTGACACCGCCGAAGCTATCGTCCACCGTATAGTTCATTGAACCCCTTCTACCGGTCCTCACTGCACTTAAAAGATTACCTAAGGTAAATTCAGCCCCTGTCTGCCATAACGCCCCTACGGCGGCGTCATCCCCTTTTTCAATTTGATGTACCAGCCGGTAAATTCCTATATAGGCGCTTCTTTCTTCTTCTGTTATATCCTTTTGTTTTTCCAGCTTATAAAGGAAACGGCTGTAGGATTCCATCTCCTGGGCTGTATCCTCCTGCCTGCCCAGATAATCTCCCAGTTCTTCCAGGGACATAGTTAAGGGATTTACCCCTTCCCGGATCATATGTAAAACCTTGCCAGGTTTCATCTGTTCCACCACACCCAGAAGCAGTTCATCTTTTTCCCTCACCTGGCGGATATTTTCCTGCGTAATTTCAATATTGTTATAGCCAAGTATCCGGCAGGCGCGCCTGTTGGCATCGGAAACATCCAGCCCCATATCCTTAAGGATATCATCAATATTCCTGAACGCTTTCTGTATGGAATCTCCCATCTCCTGGCGGGGCGAGGTCATCAGCGTCTCATAGCTCTCTCCCGCTTTCTCATAAGCAAGGCTGCGGCTTTGCCCGTAATCGCATACATCCCGCAGAGTTTCTTTTTCGGATATTTTTGCCACAATAGCTGCAGGTGAAAACTGTATTTTCCGTACAATGCTTAAAGTTTCCTGGTAAAGTGAAATCTTTTCTTTTGCCTGCCCGGCATCTACCTGCCCCGTCATGGATTTGGCATAATTTTCTTCCGCTTCCTTCAGCTTCGCTACAAGCTCCTCCAAAGGTGCCGTTTCAATCTGGAAACCGCTTCTTAAGAGCTTCAAGTTTGCTTCCACTGTCATGGACAGCCTTACTTCTTCCAATAACCTGCGCCCACGCAGGTTCACCATTATATCAGTTTCGGCCTCCAGCTTCACATGGCCATGGATAAGCTCATCATGGACTGCCAGAAGGTTTCTTAATGTAAGGGGAATATCCCTTGCCATGATAATGTCCGCCGCCAGCTCCCTTATGGAAGCGGTCTTTTCCACCAGGGCCGACGCCTGTTCGGTATATGTTTCTTTTCTGCCTATAACTGCCTTTGCAGGGCTGACGCCGTCAGCTACTGCACATGCCGCCGCAGTTAAAAAATCCTCAAAAGTTACTGGATAATGCTGCTGCCGGACCTGGTTTAAAATGGAAAAGGTTTCCCTGTTCAGGGGAACTCCCATTTCCACCAGCCATTTTGCATCCTGGAGGTTCTCTTCATTTACCTGAAACCCTGCCTCCTCCACTACCTTTTCAAGCTGAGGGCGGAGACTGTCAAAATCAACCTCTTCCGGCTTTTTGGCATAATAACCGTTACCTGCTGCATAGTATCCCTTTCCCTGGGGGCTCCCGTTCCCATGGGCGGAGTACTTTGCCGTATAGAAATTCTCAGGGGTAGGCTCCATGCCGTTTTCCACCATATATTTTATGCTGCCGTCATTGGGTACGCCTGCCTGTGACAATATCTGATAAGCCTCAGTGACAGCGGCAGCATTTTCTTCTGTAAGGGGGATATCCCTTCTGGCAAACTGCTTCTTCAGTTCATTTGCAAAAGCTTCACTGCCTGTAATGCTTTCAAGCACTTCATCGCTTATGTTATCTGTATAGCCCTCTATATGGGTTCCCCCTTTAATAAGGGCTGCTTTAATCTCATCCACAATGGTTACAACCGTTTCTATATCCGTACTGCCAGGATGGAACCCTTCCTCCTGAAGCTTTGCGAAATCTTCATCGGACATGGAATTAGACATAACCGCCATATAATTGCGCTGGGCGGTAAGGTTTTCCTGCCCCACTTCCTGCATCACTTCTTCCATGCTCTTTCCGTGTTCCGCGTAAGCATTGTTATTCAGGGCTGAACCGGAAAAATCAACGGCAAAACCGCCTGCAGCAGTTCCTGCGCTCCGGCTGGCAGCCTGTGGAGGTAACTCCCTGTCTATGTCTGCATATGCCTGGGATGCCTTTGTCCCGTCAAAAATGATATTCATAATGATTCCTCTGTGATATCCATCAATTAACAACTTAAAAAGGGCAAGCGCCAATGGCACTTACCCTTTATTTCGGCATATCTTTTCTTTTTCTTAATGGCTCCTAAAAAACAAATATCAAAGCCGCATAAGCGGGAAGGTCAAAGGTAATATGATAATCTTTATAATCACATTTTCCTTTTACCGCCATAATTTCTTTGGAAACAATCTCCCCTGCCCCGCCGAATTTTTCATCCGCGCTGTTTAAAAGAAGCTTGAACTTTTTCTTTTCCGGCACTCCCAGCTCATAATCCTCCCAGGCAATAGGTGTCATATTGATTACAAACAAAAGGCTGTTTTTCCCATTAGATGCTTTTCGGATAAAGCTGTAAGTGCTTCTGTCCTTGTCGTCGCAATTAAGCCATTCAAACCCATCCCAGCTATTGTCAAATTCATACATACAGGGATACTTTCTGTAAACCTTTAACAGCTCCTTCATATATTCATGAAGGCCTTTATTTAAAGTTTCGCCCAGCAGGAACCAGTCAAGTTCCCTCTCTTCGCTCCACTCCCTTTCCTGGCCGAAATCCTGTCCCATAAATAAAAGCTTCTTTCCGGCATGGCCAAACATATAGGCATAGCCGCAGCGGAGATTTGCATATTTGTCCACCTGGTACCCGGGCATCTTATTTACCATGGAGCATTTTAGATGCACCACTTCGTCATGGGAAAGGGGAAGGATATAATTTTCACTGTCATTATAGGACATGGCAAAGGTCATGGCATAATGATTATCTTTTCTGAAATAAGGGTCCAGCTTCATATATTCACAGAAATCATGCATCCATCCCATATTCCACTTAAAGGAAAAACCAAGCCCTTCATCCTCAATCTTTCCCGTCACCTTAGGCCATGCCGTAGACTCCTCCGCAATGGTAAGAAATCCCGGATAAGTTCCCAGGACCACAGAATTTAAGTGTTTGAAAAATTCTATGGCTTCCAGGTTTTTATTTCCGCCATATTTATTGGGAACCCACTGCCCATCCTGTTTGCCGTAGTCCAGATAGAGCATGGAAGCTACCGCGTCCACCCGGATGCCGTCCACATGGAATTCCTTAATCCAGAACAGTACATTGGCTATGAGGAAATTTTTCACCTCTGTCTTGCCATAATTGAAGATCTTCGTCCCCCAGTCAGGGTGCTCCCCTTTCCTGGGGTCGGGGTCTTCAAAAATACATTGCCCGTCAAAACGCCCAAGCCCGTGGGCATCCGTAGCAAAATGCGCCGGCACCCAGTCAAGGATAACGCCGATTTTATTTTTATGCAGCTTGTTAATGAGATACATGAAATCTTCCGGTTCCCCATAGCGGGAGGTAGGCGCATAATATCCTGTCACCTGATATCCCCAGGAACCGTCAAAGGGATGCTCTGCAATTCCCATAAGTTCAATATGGGTATATTTCATCTCTTTTAAATATTCCACAATCCTGTCTGCAAATTCCCGGTAATTATAGAATCTTTTCTCTTCCGGCCTTGGATGGCACATCCAGGAACCGATATGGCATTCATAGATTGCCAGAGGCTCTTTGTTATAATCCTTTCCCTCCCGTTCTTTCATCCAGGTGTCATCCGTCCACTTAAACCCAGAAATATCAACGGTACGGGATGCGGTTCCCGGGCGGAGCTCTGCACTGTTTGCAAAGGGATCTGCCTTATAAAGCTTTTCCCCGGAAGGAGTGGTAATCAAAAATTTGTATAATTCATGGACGCCCACATCTGGCACAAAGGCCGTATGGATCCCTCCCGGCCCAATTTTTTCCATCGGGTGCGCCAGCTCATTCCATCCGTTAAATGTGCCTATCACATGGACACTTGCCGCATTAGGAGCCCAGACGCCAAAAAACATGCCCTTCTTCCCATCCTTCACAGCAGGGTGCGCTCCCAGCTTTTTATAAATGTCATAGTGAGTCCCCTGGGCAAACAAATACTGGTCTGCCTCTGAAATGAATACTTCTTCTTCTGTTTTTTTACTTGTTTCTTCCATACCTTAAAACCCCCAAATCCTAATAATGCATAAAATCATCTTCCCGAAGGACAATCATATCTTCCTCATCATACCGTTTTCCCAGAAGCACGTCAAAGAAATGCTTTGGCGTTTTTCTGTCGGCATAATAAATCGCTTCATCCACCAATTCTTCTATCTCCGCAAGGCTGACCTCATGGTCGCTGGTCTGCATGTCCGCTATTCTTGTATGTAATGCCAATATGCCCAGCTCGTCAATTGCGTACTCTTGTCCTAAAGCATATTTTTTTGCATATTTTACAAGCGTATGGTCGTCTAAAGCTTCCACATCCACTCTCAGGTTAAAAGCTGTTTTCAGTTCCGGGTTTTTCACCAGCAACTCATTGATTTTCGGTTTCGTATCCTCAAGAAGGATAATGATTCCCTTTTCTTCCTGGTTAAGCTCCTTTAAGAGCTGTTCCACTGTTGCCCTCCTAAGGGATGCCGCAGTTTCAATTATTAAAGCGCCCCCTGTTAGCTTGTTGAGCGTAGCCCCTACATCTTTTTTGTTCAGGGTAGCCCCGGAAATCTTCGCCATCTTTCCAGAGAAATTCCTGTCTGAAAGCTGGATCTCTTTGACCAGGAGTTTGGCAAGCTCCAGCGTTCCCGTCCCTTCCTCACCTGTAATAATGACATTTCCGGTATAAGAAGCCATGCTGATATTATCTATGGCTTCCACAATCTGTTTTCTGGTACGCCTGTGATGGATAAAGGGTGCAAACTGTTCTTTCTCCGGGGTAGTCATTTCCCTGGCAGTGAATTTACTGTCATTTTCTTCTATGGTTTCCGCTGCCCCTTCCTGGTCCGTCTGTATTTCTTCTTCCCTTTCCTCCTCCGGGGAATCTTCCGGTTCCTCACCTTTAAGTGCCTTGTCTTTTATGGGCTTTGCCTTTATGGCTTTTTCCTTTACGGGCTTTTCTTTTACTTGCCCTTCCTCATCGTTTTCAGGCTCTTCCGTCCCAGGTTCTGCCGGTTTTTCCAGTTCCGGCGGCCTTCTGCGGATTTTTCTTTTTCCTTCTTTTTTCAGCTCCCTCCCAGCCATCCCAGGCCCGGCAGGGGTTGGCGGGACTTCTTCCTTTATCGCAGTTTCCTCTATCGCCCCTGATTCTTTGCCAGGCAGCCCAGGGCCAGCAGTTTCTTCCTGCCCTTCCCCTATATCCTGCAAATCCTCCCAGCCATCATCCCCGGAACCTGCTTCCTCCTCCTGGGCTTTCCGGTTCATTGACGCCATTTTCACAACCTTGGGAAGTTCCTTTGCCGCTTTGATTTTTTCTTCCTTCATTGCCGCTGTCACCATGGCTTTTTCTAATTCTTCTAAAAGCCCGGTTTTGGTAGATTCATCAAAATCAGCAAAAAGGGTATCCGTCTGCTGCTGTACACGCTTGCGGATATCCTCCATCCGTTTGCGCTCATTATCCTGCTTCATTTTTTCCCACTCAGCCATGATATCTTCTATGCTGAGCTGCCCGGTAATCTGTTTTTCAATCTTTTCCTGTTCCGGAATTACCAGGGATATCTGCCCGTCATATTCCTGGGATAAAAGGTTATCATAACCGGAAGGTTTATGGAAAGTCCTGATAATTCCGGTATTGCTGATTGCAGGGTTAGGGCTTGCCTCCGGGACAGTATCATTCTGGGCTATGGGCATCCGCTGTATTTCCTCTTCCTGAACCAATGGCATCTGCACTTGTTCATTGATCGGGGTAAAGAGTGTCCTCACACCGCTTTTTTCTGCCAGCTCCATAACCACGTCCTGGATGTTCACTTCTTCTGTATTCCCGAAAAACACTTCCTCAGAACCATTACTGGCAGGTGCTTTATCTACTTTGGGCAATGGCTGTGTAAGTACCTGGGCAGGCTGTGCCTGCGCCTGGGTTACCTGCATGGGCTGTTCAGCCTGTATGGGCTGCTCGGAATAATCCTCTTCTTCGTTTTTGCCTGTATTGGCAAATACCCGGATCTCCCCTGTTTCCCTGTCCAGGTTAATGTTGTTATCCATAGCCACGGGCTTTTGCTCTTTTACCTCTTTCCTCTCCCTTTTCTCTTCCTTTGTTTCAATATCCATGCCGCCTGTCTGGCTGTCAAGTCCCTTCACAGGCTCATAGACCTGTGTCTGCATCAGATCCCTTGCTTCCGCCACCGGCATTTCGCGGGTCTTATGCTCTTCCAGGAATTCTTTCATGCTCTCTGCAAGCTCTTTTTGGAGATTCAGGGTATTATACTGGCTGATATCTATGGTCTTTACCTGTATGTCCAGTTCATCCTTTACAGGGATCTCCTGGGTATTTTCTGAAAGAATATTTTCCTGCAGGCTGAATTCGTCATCCTCATCTTCTTCCTCCTCATCCTCTTCCTCAGCCTGGGTCTCCACCTTTTCCCGGATTGCCTCCTGGTCCGCCACATAGTCGGGGGTAATAAATCCCCCTGTCTGCTTCATCTGGTCATATTTTTCCTGCTGTTCCGGGCTAAGGGGGCCATGGAGCATTTTAAGCTCCAGCCCTTTCAGCACATGCCTCCCTTCCCCGAACCAGAGGAACATCTCATCGCACTCTTCCACGCATTTGGAAGCAAGTCCCACCCTATGGTACAGATAAGCAAGCTCATAAGCCCATTTCTCACGGTAGTCCCGCTTCTTCAGTTCTTCTAAGACCTCGATCCTCTCTTCCAGGCTCACTTCCTGGGCTTCATAAAGCTTATATTGAAGGACGTATCTGCCGCTGTCCTTGGGGGCAAGCTGCACAAATTCTTTGTAATATTCCAGGGCTTGGACGTATTCTCCCAGTTTAATGGATAGTTCACACAGAGAGTAAACGATCAGCCTTCCCCCTGTATGCCTTTCATAGGCAAGCAGAAGGATATCCCTGCTGTCCTCATATCGTCTGTTGATCTTATATAAATCACTGATCGTGCAAAGCATCATAACGCTTTTTACCCTGCGCCAGTCAATAGAATCCGCTATTTTAACGGCTTCATCATATTTTCCCTGTGAGATCAGGGTCTTGATCTCCTCAGAACGTACTTTGTATTCATACTTATCCAAAGTATCCACCTCATACACTTTTTCTACTGCCGGGCAGGATTAAAAATCACAGAATGTACTTTTAAACGGCTCCGGGCATACTTATCCTATTTTCATTTTTTTAGTTTACCATATGCTTTTTCTTATGTCAAAAAAATCCTACAGCAGATTACAAAGAACTGCAAATTCTTCCAGGGTAAGGGCTTCCCCCCTGACCGTGGGGCTGATTTCCATCTTTTCAAGGGCATCACATACCTGCTGCCGTGTTATTTTTAACTGTACCCCTTCCCCATCCAGCAAAAAAGTAGAATTGGCCAGAGAATTGGCCAGGGTTTTCCTGCGCTGGTTAAAGGCTGCCCGTATAACTGAAAAGAGTTTTTCTTCACTGCCGGCCTCTACCGGGGGCTTTGGGTGCCGGGTAAGGCGTATCACGCTGCTTCCCACTTTAGGCTTTGGCATAAAACACTCAGGGGATACATTCATCACAATTTCAGGTTCTGCATAATATTGTACCGCAAGGCTTAAAACCCCGTAGTCTTTGCCGCCGGGCCCTGCCTTGATCCTGTCGGCCACCTCTTTTTGCACCATCACTGTAATATCTGAAATAGGCGCGCAGCTTTCAAAAAGCCCCATAATAATGGGAGTGGTAATATAATAAGGCAGGTTCGCCACCACCTTTATGGGCCGTCCGCTGTTTTCTTCTTCTGCCAGCCTGGAAATATCCACCTTTAAAATATCCTGGTTTACCACCTTTACATTGCTATAAGCCGAAAGGGTCTCTTTTAGGACAGGGATCAGATTTTTATCCACTTCCACTGCTATGACTTTTCCGGCGGCTTCCGCCAGGTACTGGGTCATGGTGCCTATGCCGGGGCCAATTTCTATTACACAGTCTTCCCTGGTAATTTCTGCTGCATCAATGATCTTTTTTAAAATATTCCCGTCAACTAAAAAATTCTGCCCGTACTTTTTCTGAAAATTAAAATCAAATCTCCTTATCGTCTCTGCTGTCGCAGAAGGCGTTGCCAAATATGCCATATTTATTTTTCTCCATTCCCATCCCGCAGCAGCCAGTATTTCCTCCAGGCACTTTGCGGGCTTTGCTGTTTCCAGTTCCTGCGTATATTTTTATAAGATCCGGTAAAAGTCCTTTGCATTTTGCATGGCCTTGGCCAGGACTTCCTCTTTGGTAATGCCCTTTATTTCTGACAGCCTTTGGGCTACATAGTCTATGTAGCCAGACTGGTTTCTTTTTCCCCGGTAAGGCTCCGGCGCCAGGTAGGGGCAGTCTGTTTCCAGCAGGATCCTGTCCATGGGAATATATTCTGCTGCTTCCACAAGCTTTTTCCCATTTTTAAATGTAAGCACCCCGCCAATCCCAAAATAATAATCCATGGCCAGGTATTCCCTTGCCATTTCCTTTGTATAAGAGAAACAATGAATGACTCCCGCTGTTTTGTCCTGCTGCCAGTCCTTTAATATGGCCAGGGTATCCTGGGCAGCGTCACGGGAATGGATGATCACCGGAAGTCCTGTCTGCGTTGCCAGGGAAAGCTGTCTGATAAACCATTTTTTCTGAATGGCTTTGTCAGGTTCAGGCCAATAGTAATCAAGCCCTATTTCCCCAATAGCCACTACCTTTGGCTGTTTTGCTTTCTCTTTCAGCCACTGCATGTCCTCCTCCCTGAGATTTTCTGTTTCCTGGGGATGCACCCCCACCGCCCCGTAAATAAAGGGATAATTTTCTGTAAGCGCAAGGGTTGCCCTGGCAGATTCTATGCCTGCAGCTACGTTTACAATGTAGCCCACTCCCTGCTTTGCCATTCCTGCAAGAAGGCTCTCCCTGTCTGCGTCAAAAGCCTCGTCATCATAGTGTGCATGGGTATCAAATATCATTATTTTAACTCCTCAAAAAT
>CAJTVD010000056.1:21771-26244 GCA_910579495.1 uncultured Lachnospiraceae bacterium | reverse complement strand
AATTCATTGACATACTGAATGAATATCTGGCATGGTATAACGAAAAGCGGATAAAAATATCCCTTGGAAACATGAGCCCGCTGGAGTACAGGATGAGCCTTGGTCTGGCTGCTTAGCCAGTCCAAGAAAATGTCCGCACCCCCTTTCCCAGATTCTTCGAATTTTGGATAAAGAGAAAGGAGTTTTGTACGAGAATGTAGGGGTGTAAAGTGCCATGTTACTTTCCCATACTCTTTATCTCTCATTTGCTCCCATGCCGCTAATTCCTGTTCAATTATAGAAATAGAATCCAGTTTTCTGACAAGGCAATGTCTTGCCATTACATTCAGCCCGATTTCGGCAATGTTCAGCCAGCTTCCATACTTGGATGTATTTCCAGTCGCTTTTCATAACTGCGTGCCTCTTGTGCAGGATGTCTTTTATATAGTGATCCGATTATATGGGTATTCAGGTTATCCATAACCAAAATAAGTTTTGGGTTATGGATAACATTCTGTTAGGAGATATTTTATTTCTTTTGCCCAATCAAGCGCAGTCCGCCTTTCCCGGACATGGCTGTAACGCCAGCCGTGCAATGGTTCTGTAATGATAATTATGCGACAGGTTTCTACGGATATACTCCGAATTTATCATCTGGATATCTCCGGGCTCATAGGGAGGCTCACGGGTTTCACCCAGGCACTGATAAGGTTTTCATCAATACAGACTATTGAGAGAAGGATTGTATGGTTTTTATATAAATGCCGAGGATGTCTTCCATAATTCAACAAATTCAGCGTCCTCCCTGGGAGGAATACGACAGTAAACCATTCATGTGAGGTTGGAGTTCATTTTTTAAGTATAATCCTAACCACCTCAAGCCCGACTGACTCGTCCAGTTCAATACGCACCTGTTTTTCTAAAAGGCGAGAGTCTGATTGTCATTTTACAGGTTTTTTGTTGTTGATAGTAGTGTGAAGAATTTTTTGTATTCATCCGATAAAAGGATTTTGTAGGTTCTTTTCATTTATAGTTCTTTCACCACATCAATTATTCTATCCCAAGAAAATCTATATGTTTCATTTCTTATATTTTCTTTAAACGCTAATTCCCTTTTTTCTTTAAAATATTTACCTATTGCTTTTGCAATTTCCTCTTCATTTTCTGCCTCAACAACATATCCGGTTTTTCCATCAGTAACAACATCAGGTAGTCCTCCCACATTCGTTACGATTACAGGCTTTTCAAACCCAAATGCAATTTGTACAATTCCACTTTGAGTAGCACTGATATATGGAAGTACTACAATATCGCAAGCTACAAAAAATTTTTCGACCTCTTTGTCTGGGATGTAACCATCATATATTCTAACAATTTCCTGTATGCCATATTCGGTTATTAGTTGATTATAAAATTCTTTATCATTTTTATCTGCAAAATCACCAACTAATAATAACTCTAGATTATCGACTTCGTGTTTTGCCTTTTCCATAGCTTTGATTAAATACTTTAACCCTTTATATTCTCTAATAAAACCGAAAAATAAGACTAACTTTTTTGAAGTTTCAATTTGTAATTGCTTTCTTGCTTCTTCCTTTGAAATATTTTTTAATTTGAAAGCATTATATGTGGGATGGACGATTTGTCTGTATATAGGATTATTTATTATTGAAAGCAAATCTTTTGCATCCATCTTTGATTGAACAATATAATAATTCCCCTGTTGTAAAGTAAGTTTTGTCAGAAGATGGTCAAGTGGAAAGCGTTCATGAGGAAAGACATTATGACAAATAAAAAGAATCCTAGATTTTTTAATTAATTTACAAAGTAAATAATAACAGGGGGCAAAATAAGGATGCCACCATTGAATAATTATCATGTTAGCTTTTAAGCAGTTGATTTTTTGGGCAGTAGAAATCCAATTTATTGGATTTGCTGTATGCAGACAGAAATCAGTTTCTTCTATCTTAAAAGTATCGTTTGAGAAATCTTTTTGCTCCTTCTTGTAAAGGAATTTAGGATATTGAAATTTGAATGATATCATTTTTACATCAAATTCTTTTTTTAATGTTTGGTATAAAAGAGCTGTATAATGAGATATTCCACCCTTATAAGGATAAACTGGTCCTATTAAAACAATTTTATTATTCATGAAAACTCCTAATTGATTTTTCGGATTCAAAAATATATAATTCGTTTTTCGTAGAAGTAGCCCTTCTATGAAAATTAATCTTTAAATATTATAACCATTTATTCCTGTTTTTTCAATAGCCAATTTCTCAAATTTTATTTATACTGAAGTGAAAAGTTTATTTCCACATTGAAGGGGGCCATGTGGATTTTACTCTTTCACCTATTTCCACTTTCCCATATGTTGCGTTTAGTCTTCCACTTTCATTACCTGACAGCTGCCGGAAAGGCAGGTATCTATATGAGTAACTCAAATGCTTTTTCCGGGCAGAACGTAAATATCTGGAAGGACGCACCTACAAAGATTACAAAGAATACTTATCCGAAAACCACATGTTTTTGTTACCCAGATGGACACCATTTATAACGATGGGACAAACGGCCCCTTTATCCATGATTTTGTCAAGATTAGTTGACACATTTTCCTCAAGGATTTTTTATCCTATGCTGCTTCTTTTAGGGAATCATAGTATCGCTGTCGTTTTATCATGGGAGGAAGACCTCCCTATTAAGTCAAGCCTTTTTTCCTTATTTTTCAAGGAACTTTTAGTTACATATCTCAGATGAATGAGCCAAGAGGATGGACATTTCTCTGTATCTGGTACGAAAATAGAGGGGTTGGGGTACAAGAAGTAGAACGTCTTGGTTTTTCGTTCTACATGGCCTTATGTATTCCCTTCCTTCTACGGCAGCGAACCTCCCGTGTCTACCAGGATCACCCTCATTTCTGTGGGGTCCTAACTTCCTTCGTTCCGCCTGTCCATAACCAGGGTGTCAGCTTAGCTCCATTGCAGGGTTCTGCCCTAAGGTAAATATTCCTGCCGACTACTGGCTCATTCTTTGTTTTAAGTCTTACTGACCTGTTCTGTACGCTTCGCAAACCGGCACCTTGCGGCGGACGTTTCCCCGGCTCCATCCACATACTTTCCAGCTGTCCTATCACAGCTGGATTCAGTTCTCAGAAATAACTGCTGAAAACTCAACTCAGCCGTGACAGGGGTATTGCCTCCTTTTGTTTCTGGCTGCTATGCTGTCTGTATCTGCGGCCTTCTGATGTCACCCATCAGTTTATTTGCATCATAATCTACACCTTTTGTAAGGATCGTGTAGAATACCCTTATTATTTTACAGGCCACGGCTACTACTGACTGCATCTTTTTTAGGGGATTTTTCTTTCGGGTTCGGTAGTACTCGTGTATTTCCCGGAATTCCGCATTCTTCCCTATCAGCGATATCGCTGCCTCATACAGTACATACCTAAGACGTTTCCGTCCGCGATAACTGATCCGGCTTTCGCCATTATGCTTGCCTGAGTCATTTGCCACGATTGCATATCCTGCCAGCTTCTGCAGCTGTTTGGGATTATCAAAACGTCCAATGTCTCCCACCTCCGCAATAAAGCCGCTGACCGTGGCCAGGCCGATCCCCTTGATCTCCCTCAGCTTCCCCTCTATACTCCGGAGCAGTTCTTCCAGCCTTGATGTATATACATCCATATCTCCCAGAAGGTGCCTCAGTTCAATCCTTGCCGTTTCCGGCGCCTCCTTACTTCCAACGCTGTGCTCTGCGGCTGTTATCAGGGTCTTTGCCCTCTTCATTCCAACTCCCCGCAGCTTTGCATCCCGCCAGATCTGGTTCACGCCTTCCGCTCCGTCATCCGGCAGTGGGGCCACTTTCAACACCATCCTCCCACTGGCTGCCTTTAAATCCCCGTAAACGTCTTTATATTCAGGAAAGTAAATGGCAAATCATCTGGCAATCCGGTTCTTGATCCGCGTCAGCTCATCCTGTGTCTGGAAACGCAGGTTCGATAAGCTTCTGACCTCTGCATAAATACCGGTTGGTATGTAAGGGTACGAGAACCGCCCCTCATTGACAAGCGCAGCAATCGTCTTGGGATCTTTCCGGTCATTCTTGTTAGGATTGTTGTCATCCAGTTCCTTCGATTTCTTGACATGGTGGGGATTCACATGCACCGGTCTCATTCCGTTGTCCTGCAGGAATTTCCCCAGGGCGAACCAATAGTGTCCTGCCGGCTCCATTCCGGGAATCACAGCGGTCTTGCCGTGCTTTTCTGCAATGTCCTCCACCCATGCTCTGAATGCCATGAAACCAGCTTCTGTGTTGCTAAACTCCAACGCTTTCCTGGAGTACTCATAATTTCTCCAGTCAAATGCCCTGGCATAGTGGGCCTCACTTCACACATCAATTCCAATAATCAAAGTTTTTTCAGTTATGGATGTAATTTTTGCGTTCTGTGTGTTACAATTCATTTTAGATACCTCTCTGTTCAATAAGATTTTT
>CAJTVD010000056.1:0-21672 GCA_910579495.1 uncultured Lachnospiraceae bacterium | reverse complement strand
AAGTCAGTAATCTTATTTTACTCTGAGGTATTTTTTTCTCAACCTTCTTTCTTGGGATTACCTATATTTGAATTATACAGGAAGCTCCATTAGAAGAACAGATCCTCCGGTTATTCCAATAGCTGATGAAATATCTCCAGATGAGGGTTTTCAGTTCATCCGTGCCCATCTTCTCTGTATCGTAGCGGTCATAGGGCAGTTCAGATTTCATTCTGGCCCACATGCTCCCGCAACGGGCGTTATCATGGCATCTGCCGCCTGCACTGTTCATGCTCTGCTGTATGCCATACTTCCGGATTACGTCCCGGTAAAGCTGGCTGGTGTACTGGCTTCCCCTGCCGCTGTGGATAATTGCCCCATGGATGCCCGGATATGTCTTCGCCGCATTTTCCAGTGTCCGCGCACACAATGGAGCTTTCATATCAGTATCCATCGCCAGTCCAACCACGCTGGAACCGGAGCAGCCAAAAACAGCGGAAACATAAAGCTTCCCATCGCTGGCTTTGGTCTCTGTTATGTCTGTTACACACTTGGCCAGCGGCTCTTCTGGCTTGAAATTACGTTTTAACAGATCTTCTGTTTTCCGGGCTTCCCGATCCGCTTCCGTGATTCCGTTTGGTTTGCGCCTGGGATGATGGCTGATGCCCATATCCTCCAGGACACGGTAAATAGTACGGCCGCTGGGAATATCCACATTTTGAGGCTGTTTTAACATTAATGCCTGATACATCCGGACCCGGCCGTAGGTATCATTACAATCATCTTCCTCCAGGATTTCCATCATGGCATCTGCCAGGGGCTGATACTTCCATGGGCGGTCTTTATTTGCAAGGTAATGGTAAAATCCCTGCCTGCTGATATGAAGGATTCTACAGTAAAAGAAAATATCCCCTTTTAATTCGCCGTCTTTGGTTTTAAGGGCAATGAACTTCATTCTTTCGTTTTTGCTGGCCTCAGACGGCCCGCGGCGGAAAAAGCGCTGGCTTCCCCCAGAAAATCATTTTCCTTCTTCAAACGGCGGATTTCTTTTTCCTGTTCCTCCACCTGCTGGCGGGGCTGAAGAAGTTCCCCGTTAAGCGTCATGGCCTTTGCGGGGTTTGTGAACCCGCCCCAAGGCCGAGGCTGCCAAGGCGGTTGGCCCGTACCCAGCCATACATGGTATTCTTTGGGACCCCCAGTTCTTTAGCGGCTTTTGCTTGTCCGGTTTCCTTTGCGGGTTTCACTGCCTGTACTTTGTATTCATGGTCGTATTGCCTATTTTCTGTCATTTTTGTTCACTCCTTATTCTCTTGATTATATCTCAAATCCTTGAGAATGGGTTGTCAACTTTTTTTATACCACATCACCAGACCTTCAAATTTGTAAATGCCGGCATCCTCTTCGCCATTTATCACGAAGACAAGACTGCACAATCCATGAAGGAAGGCGTTGACCTTCTCGGATCCGTCCTTGGCGCAGGACTTTTTAGAAAATATGTCCATATCCTGCTCACAGATCGTGGCTCTGAATTTACCGCTGCTGATGCCATGGAAACGGCTTTTGGCGGCACAAGACGAACCAGGGTCTTCTCCTGTAACCCTATACAGTCCGGACAGAAAGGATCTTTGGAAAACAAACATGTCCGACTCAGATATATTCTTCCTAAAGGTACAGATTTAAGAGCGTTAGGAGTTATTGGCCAAAGTGCACTTAACCTTACTCTCAGTCATGTGAATTCCGCTCCCGTGGAAATGGTCGGTGGAAGAAGCCCCCTTGGGCTGGCTGATTTCATATACCACGATTTATATGAAAAACTGGAGGCTTTCGGCATCCATAAAATAGAGAAAGATAAGGTTATTCTCAAACCTTACCTTCCCAAAAAATAATTTCCCACAGGCGGCTGTCAGGATGGCTCCATATATCATCATCCAAGTGGAATTTAGTCCTACACCCCCAAAAAGTGCCACTAACGTCCGCTTTTTTGACGTGCAAAAAAATACCCTGGAATCCTGTTATGACCACATCTGCTGACTTAAGTGTAACATTAAATCCAACTTTATGAAAGAAAAAAGTAGCATTTATCCTTTTCTGTAAGAGTAAATGCTACTTTCCTAACCGCTGTTTTCAAAGTGGAAATAAACTTTTCACTTCAGCTTATTTTTATTCTAACCGTTTTTTTCAATAATGTTCTGATTTAAATAATAATAATTTGCCAAATATTTATAATAAGAAAATAAAACGAAGTAATACAAGGAGGATTAGATGAAAATGAATGTGATAATGGAAGGACGCAGTAGTGGCTTAGACAACGGGTTATATTCCAGTATAAGATACAGGGATAATAAAATTTGGCAGACTTCTTTTAAGGAAGTGGCATTGCATTGGTTGGCAGACCAGGAAAGCATGTTGAAACCCAATAGTATTAATAGGTACAATTTCCTTTTGGAAAGACATATCTTACCTGAAATTGGTAATTTGGAGATAAGGGAAATTAATAGTGAAAAAATAAGAAAGTTTGTTTCAAGCATGTCAGAGTCAGATCGTATTGACGGGAGTGGAGGACTATCCAACAGTACTGTCAATGATATGTTAATCCTGATAAAATCCATACTTAGTTATATTGAAGAGAAATATAGCGTAACAGTCAGCATAGGAAAGATTAAAATTCCTCAAAAAAAACAGCAGGTAGATAGATTCTACAGTTCAAAAGACATTAATCTTTTGATTGTGGAAGCCTGGAAGCGTTTTGGAATGGATAATTCGGACTTGAGGTGTTTAGGGGTGCTTTTGTGTATATATACAGGAGTGAGAATAAGTGATGACCAAGTTATAATAAGACTAAAGTTAGACAAACCCAGTAAATACGCTGGTTTGAGCTGATTTAGTCCTTTCTCAAAGTTGCAATGAAGCAGGATATTGATGGAAGGCAGCGCTGTTTTTTCGGTCAGGTATCTCACAAAAGCATATGGGGCACCAGGATTCCGGCGGGGATTTATGCCATATGGGCAGGGAGGTGGAAACTGTATTTTGGTGCAAAAAAATATTGGAATTATTTAGGCAGGACTAAATTCAGAACCCCAGGGAGGGGAAAGCTGGTTTAGCCCTGTTTTTTATTATCACAGGGAGGATACATATGGGCAATCGGGTTACCAGGGAAAGCATGGAACTTATTGCAGGGGAAATTATGGATGCAGTCTGTGCTTCCGACAGTCTGGAAGACGGCACAAATAAAATTCAGGAAATTCTTGAAAGTAATGGGATTGTAGAAATTATCCCGGATTAAAGGAGGAGACATATGAAACAAAGAGAGATGACAGTTTACAGGGCAAGGGGAACCGGCACAGGGACAAATAACCCACTGATCATGCTGCAGGGGAAATGGCTGCGGGACCTGGGATTTTCCACAGGCGACAGGATTTCTGTAACCTGTGATGGCGGGAAGCTTATTGTGGAAAGGACAGGCAGGATATGGTCCGACCCCAAAGGGGCAGGGATGGTGGCGGAAGATGCAGAATATCAGGGAAAGGCGGTATGACAATGGGTATGAACAGAGGAAATAACCGTGAAATTATTTTTAAGGACGAGGAACACGAAATGTTTTACAGGAGCTGCCTGCCAAAATGCAGGCAGCAGGATGTGTACCATAAGGCGCTGGTTTACTGCCTTGGGATCAGCGGAGATACAAGGCAGAACATAGAGCGGATTTTTGATTTCAAAAGAGGGAGCGTAAAGCCGAAGTGTCTGGAAGAGGGCTGGATCACCAGCGGCAGTGCAAGGGTGGTACGCATGGCGTTCAATCTTTTCTGCAATGGTACGCCTACTGTGCATGGACTGGAGGGGGAAGCAGGGCTGGAGGAGTGCCGGCATTATACGGTGGAGGATCTGTTCTGCTGTGAGTATGCAGTATATTTTTGGGAAGCGGTCAAGGTGCGTTATCCTGAATACTGTTTCCCGATAGATTTATCAGAGTTTGGATTCTAAAGCCGGGTAATGTATTCAGGCATAATGGGGCCGTAGATTAAAAGGAGGGCAATATGGCAGAGTTAAACATGGCATTAGTACAGATGAAAGGGCTGAAATGCCGGATCGATGATATTTTGAATGTTACCACTTATGACGAGCATGCAGACCTGCGGGGGCTGCATGCTGACCGTAAGGACAGTGACCAGCTTTTTCAGTTAAGGGAACTGCAGAAAATCATGAGGAAGCTGGCTGATATAGGCGGCAGCATAGAGTACCTTTTCCGTCCGGTCCAGGAGACCGGCATCCTGCATAAAGATGAAAATGGGGAATACAGGACGGAGAAAGGATATTGTTACCGGAGCGGGAGCCTGATTGAAGTTTTATTACAGGGCGATACCAATGAAGCAGCCTGCTGGGTGCAGACGAAGGTGGAGCATGACGGGGAAGATTATTATCTTGCCGGATATGAGGACATCCCCATGGAGGGGCTTCGTGCCCGTGTGAGACAGGGAATACAGACGGAAGGAGATTGAAGTTTATGGGCAAAATGGAACATACGAAGAAAAAGAAGCCAAGAGTGGCAATTTACTGTCGGGTGGGAAATCCGGCTGACGCCGGGATTGCGGTGGAACATATCTTTGGACATGATGATAGCCGGGAGACTGCCACGTTGCAGGACGGAACTCTTATACAAAGATGGAACCGGGGGATACAGGATGGGGAAAGGGTATTGTTGCCGGAGCGGGAGCCTGATTGAAGCCCTGCTGCAGGGTGATCCCGGTGAAGCAGCCTGCCGGGTGCAGACAAAAGTGGAGTATGACAGGGAAGATTATTATCTCATGGGATATGAAGATATCCCCATGGAAGGACTGAGTGTCCGTGTGAGATAGAAAATAAGGAAGGAGAGCGAAATATATGGACAAAACAGACAGGAAATGTAAGGTGATTGCCCTGGCAAACCAGAAAGGCGGGGTGTCAAAGACCACCACTACGGTAAATTTGGGAATCGGGCTTGCCAGGGCAGGGAACAGGGTTTTACTCATTGATTCAGACCCGCAGGCCAGCCTTACCGCAAGCATGGGGGAAAGGGAGCCGGACAGGCTGGATAAAACGCTTGCCACGGTGATAACTTCCATCATGGAAGGACAGGAGACAGAAGCGGAATATGGGATACTTACCCATGAGGAAGGTGTGTGGTTCCTTCCGGCAAACATTGACCTTGCGGCGGTGGAAGTGTCCCTGATCAGCGCCATGAGCAGGGAATATATGCTGAAAGAGTACATAGAGACGGTGGCAGCGTATTTTGACTATATTATCATAGACTGTATGCCATCCCTTGGAATGCTGACAATCAATGCCCTTGCGGCGGCAGATACGGTACTTATTCCCCTGCAGGCACAATATTTATCCTTAAAAGGGCTGGAACAGCTCATCGCAACGATCATGAGGATAAAGAAGCGCATCAATCCGGTACTGGATTTTGAGGGGATTCTGCTGACCATGGTGGACGCGAGGACAAATTATTCAAAAGAGATCATGGAAATGGTGCGCGAAAACTACGGGCAGAGGATTCCGGTATTTGAGAATTATATCCCCTTATCGGTGCGTGTCGCGGAGGCAAGCGCGGAGGGGAAGAGCATCTTTTCACATGACCCGAAGGGAAGGGCGGCTATAGCTTATGAAGGACTGGTAAAGGAGGTGCTGGTGCATGGCAGGTAGGAAAAGCAGCGCTTCCAATATCAAAATGCCGGATGTGAATGCCCTGTTCGGGCTGGAAGACAGTAATGGGAAAACGGAAGCAAAGGTTGTGGAGATAGCCTTGGACCAGCTGTATTCTTTTGACTCCCACCCATTCCGGGTGCTGGACGATGAAAAAATGCAGGAGACTGTGGAAAGTATCAGGGAGCATGGCGTTATCTGCCCGCTGATCGTCAGGCCAGGAAAGGAAGGCGGATATGAGATCATAGCAGGGCATAGACGAAAGAGAGCCTGTGAACTGCTTGGGCTTAAGACGGTTCCCTGCTTTATCCGGAACCTTACGGACGAGGAAGCCACCATAACGATGGTGGATTCCAATATCCAGAGGGAAGAGCTTCTGTACAGTGAAAAAGCCTATGCCTATAAGATGAAGCTGGATGCGATAGACAGGGTAAAAGGAAGGCCTAAAAAAGAGGGACAAGTTGTCCCTGATTATGCAGGGAAGAAGTCTACCGAAGTGGCAGCGGAGGGAAGTGGGGAAAGTTATAAACAAATTGAGCGTTATATCCGTCTGACTTACCTTATAAAACCTATGCTTGAATATGTGGACGAAAAGCGCATTGCATTTGGTGCCGGGATTGAATTATCTTATCTGGAACCCGCAGAACAGGAGCAGCTTTACCAGATAATGCAGCGCCTATGTGTGTTCCCAAGTCTGGTACAGGCAAAAAAATTAAAGGAGTTAAGCAGGGAGGGAAAGCTGGACGGAAATGGGATGGAGATTATCCTTTCTGATGAAAAACCGGCAGCCCCGGCAGTTAAGTTACAAAGAAAGAAGCTGAATGAATATTTCCCTGCTGACTATTCAGCGGAGCAGATGGAGGAAGTGATCTATGGCCTCTTAAAGAGGTGGAAATTTGAGCAGGGAAACATACAGGCAGGATAGTATTGGCGGAGCCGGTTTATTCCGGCAGGGGAAAACAGAATATTATTTTACATAAGAACAGAGGAACAAATCTGAACCTCTGTTTTTATGTTGGCAAATCATAACAGGGAATGGAGGAATGAAAGGTGCAGGGAATCCGGTTTGATTATTTCCATGGAATGGAAGCGGAGCAGTACAGCTTTTACCGCATACCGAAAATGCTGTTCACAGCGGAATGCTTCAGGAGCCTTTCCTGTGAAGCGAAGGTCTTATACGGGCTGATGCTGGACCGCATGGGCCTTAGCATCAAGAACAGGTGGATTGATGAAGAGGACAGGGTATACATAGTATTTACGGTGGAAGAGACAGCGGAGCTGATGAACTGCGGTACGCAGAAAGCGGTAAAGCTGATGAAGGAACTGGATACAGACAATGGCATCGGGCTGATAGAGAAAAAGCGCCTTGGGATGGGGAAGCCTAACGTGATCTATGTAAAGAATTTCATGGAAAAAGAAAATCCGCCCCTGCCGGACAGGGAGGAGAACCCTGATGAAAATGAAACAGCAGCCAGGATAGAAAACAGGGCAGACGATAATAACAATTCAGGAGTTGTGGATATCACAAATCAAGAATTATTAAAATCACAATTCAAGAATGGTGAAAATCACAATTCAGGAATAGTGAAAACCACAATTCAAGAATTTCCAAAATCACAATCTAATAATACTGAATTTAATAAAACTGATTTTAATGAGACTGATCTTATCAATCCTTATCCATCCGATGTGATAAGACTGATGGACAGATACCGTGATGCCATACGGAAAAATATTTCGTATGAGTGTTTTTTGAGCCGCAGGGACTGTCAGAAGGAGGAACTGGACGAACTGGTGGAGCTTATGGTGGATGTGATGATGATGCCGGATCATGCCTCTTTGCATATAGCGGGAGTAGAGAGGCCGGCAGTAATGGTGCGGGAACGGTTCTCAAAGCTGGAATACTCACACATCGCCTATGTGCTTGGCTGCCTGCAGGAGAATACCAGCAAAGTGGGGAATATCAGGTCATACCTGCTGACATCGCTCTATAATGCCGCATTGACCATGGACAATTATTACCGGGCAGAGGTAAACCATGACCTGTATGGGAGCGGATAGCGCAGACAGCCAGATACAAAATTTGGCTGTTTTTTGCTGCTGAAATCGGGAAACAGAAACCTGCTTGGAAAGGAGGGATACCGCGTTGGGCAGACGTGCAGGGCCGCAGGAACTGGTTATGCTGGGGGAACGTATACGGAGCCGGAGGACAAAACTGTGCCTGTCACAGGAAGCACTTGCAGAGAAAGCGGGGATCAGCGCCAACACGGTAAGTCGGATTGAGGGAGGGCAGATGTCCATGGGCATCGTGACTTTCATAAAGCTGGTACAGGCAATGGATGCGGACGCAAATGACCTGCTGGGAATCGCCCCTGGGCTGGGAAAAAAGCAGTATCAGGATATCCTCCGCCGCATCATCCATTTAAGGGCAGAGGAGCAGGAGATTGTGCTGCGGACGGTTGAAACTCTGGTGGAAAGCCTGCGGCAGGGCAGGCAAAAGTGTTCTACGGATATGGTGGGGAAATAAAAGAATTTCTACCTGTCCGGTGAGGAAAGCTGCCGCTGGTTCCGTTAAAATATACCCATAAGATTAAAGGACAGGCAGTAAAAAAGTTTCCAGCCCCGTCAAAAAAAACGGGTGAGCCGGAAGCTGTTTTTTACTGCCTGTCCTGCAATGGAAGGCAGTCCATGCAGTCAGCATAATGCCGGTGCAGCCCATCAGAAAGGCGGCCAGAATTGACATTGCAGGAACTGAAAGAAATCATTGAAATCCCGGAACATAGGATAAAAATGCCCACTGCAAAATATTTAAGGGAAACAGGCAGGGCAGTGGCAGAAAAACAGCTTGAAAATAATGCGTGGATTGCAGCCTATCAGAATGGTTACGCACTATACTGTGCCTGTGGCCATTCTACCGTATTCCCGGTCCATACATGCGGAGCCTATCTGTATATGTCCAGCGGCGTAAGCAGCTACTTACCGGAACAATTTTTCGAGAAAGAGCCATGGTATGTCAGGCTGGTGCTTGAGGGTGAAGACAGGCTGGAGCATAACCAGAGGGCAAAAGAGCAGGAGAGGACCGCTTCTTACAGCGCCATATCGGAAGAATGGCAGGTTATGGGAAATTTGGAGGGAAACCCGCTGAAACATCTTGTGGAAAGGGAGAACATAGAGGAAATACTGCAATGCCTGACAGAAAGACAGAAAACAGCAGTCAGCCTTTGCTTTTTCCAGCAGAAAACCCAAAGAGAAGCGGCAAAGGAGCTTGGTATCACCAGCCCGGCAGTATCCGCCATACTCTCACAGGCAGCCCGGAGACTGCGGAAGAAATATCCGCCCAAAAATCAGGCAGAAAAGGCGGTGGCGGCTGTATGAGGGGGAAGAAACCAAAGGAACGGGAAAAATATTTCATCCAGCTGGGTGACGGTACACTGGTGGAAGTGAACCGGGAAATTTATCTGGAATGGTATCAGTCAGAGCGGAGGGAGCGTTATCAGATGGAACGTGACCGGAAACATGGTGTGTGCAGCATAGAAAAACTGCATGAAAAAGGATATTTCCCTGAACAATCTATTTATGCCGTAGATATGACACAGGAAGCGACTTTAAGAAATGAATGCCGGAAAAGACTGGAAAATGCCCTTAAAAAACTGCCAGAGCAGGACGCCCATCTGTTAAAGTTATTGTATTTTGAGGAAATCACTGTAAAGAAAGCGGCAGATATTTATAACTGTAGCAGAAAAACAATCCAAAACAGGCGGAAGCGGATTTTAGAGAAAATAAGGAAAATGATGGAAGAAATATGACATCCCTAGAGAGTACAGCGTTTAAATCTGGAACGGAGCGGAACCGTTGTCAAGAGGACCGTGGAATACCGGAGCGCGAAGCGTGAGGATATGCCGCGAAAGCCTCTTGACATAAGGTTCACGGATTATCCTTTTTGACAGAAAAGGGGCTACTGCTCCTTTTCCTGCTTCCGGCGAGGACGGGTTCGGGCAGCGCCCGATAATGGGTCAAGGGACAAGTCCCTTGCGGGTTCTTAGGGCAGCGCCCTGAGCCCCCGGAGGGCCTTACGTATGAGAAATCTTAATTTACAGAAACTATTTCATACATTCTATTTTACAATCACTTTCAAAATAGAAAATTTTATTTTTTCATCTATATCCAGATAATATTATTCAATCTGGCCAACAAATCTTTGAATGTATTTTCTGAGACTGATATTGTTTGAGCTTTAATTATTAAATTGCGTTTTAATTCATCTAGGGGTATCTCCCACTCAAATTTATTATTTTTGTAATATTTCCAAACTAATCCATTTGTGTATATATAATGTTTTGTTCCAGATTTCTGTCCCTCTATTTGTTCGGTCTCGGAAAGTGATTTATTTGTTGCTTTGACTTCAATAAAACCCAAAACTTGCCCAATATCAGTCTTATACTGAAAATCGCTCGAAAGGATTGCTATATCTGGAACACCTGCATCGGTTGTCAATCTTGGATCTCTGTCCTTCCATAATCGGTTTATATCAACAAGCGATAAGCCTTTTGGTTCAACAATATTATCAAGCACATTATAAACAAGTATTTCCACACCTGCTTCAATAGGACACTTCATTATTATATCGTTTAATTTACGTTCATAGTATTTATAATCCATTCTCTATTATCTCCCTTTTACTACCTTGCTATTAGTACATTTATTATTTTTGTTTTTATCCCATAATGCAATATTACATTTATCTGTATAAAAAGAGTTATATTTTATGCCAGAAATATCATTTCTTTTCTTAACGATATCTAAAAAATCCAAAGGTACAACATAGTCCTGATCTTTATAATTTGGCGATGTTAAATATTTTTTTATGAAGATATAAAATGCCCTGATATCGACTGAATAATTATTGCTGAAAAACTGTAATGTTTCATCTGAAAACCAATTAGCAAGTCCATCGGAAACCGCAATTGTAAAATCCATCACTTTTATCTTGTTGCTTATAACACATTCAGATACTGAGATATAATCATTTTCATCTGCTTTCTGCTCTTTGCATGAAGTTTCTATATCCTCTGCCAGGTAAAGAACCTGCTCGCCAATCCGGTTCACCCTTCCATTTTGCTTTATTGCATGTGCAGGTGCTACACCAGAATATTGAACATTATATCCACATATTGGTATGCCATTTTTTCTGATGATTCCTGTATCTTCTCTATCGAAGTCATTGATTATTCTTGCTCTGTAATATATCACATTTTCAATTTCTGTTATGGGCATATACATCACTATCTGTTGGAATAGTTTTTGATTCTTTTCTTTTTTTCTGCCATTCAAACTCTCAAAACTAAACTGTTCAATGTTAAGTAAAGAGAAAAGTGCCTCTTCAGTTTTAACTTTAAAATCATGCATTTTTATTACCACTTTTCATGTCAAAATATTAGGTTAGAAATTCATGTTATCAGTAAAATTATAATCTATTTCTAGCTGTTATACAATTTTAAAAAGAATTAAAAAATAAATTCTAAAATTTTTTCTAAAATTTTTCTAAACTGTTTAATTTTCACCCTTTTCCGCCTGCTATTAGTGAAGGGGTAAACAAATCTCATTTCAATCCATCATAATTCCCTTTCACCGAACCTTGACAATTTCATAGCCTGCCCAGATTGATACCCGGCAGATGAGTGTGCATCCTGCATGCCCTGCCGGAGTGAACGCTGCGTAAAGTAGAACCGGGGCTGGAACGGGTCTGGGAGGGACACAGGCAGAACGCTCAATATAAAAATTTTGAAGAAAGGAAAAGAGTATGGGAAGAAAAGGAATCAGATCAAAGCTTCTTACGTGCCTTGTGGCGGCATCCGCGGTCGTAACAGGGATATTGGGAAGCGTCCCCCTGCCTGTAAAGGCAGCCGGAGAGGGGAATTATACGGTCACATTTGAAGCCTATGAGGGAAGCTGTGAGACAGAGAGTATTACCGTACCTAAAGGGGAAAGCCTGACTTTGCCGGAAGCGGCTTTTGAGGGGCATTACCTTGAAAGCTGGGTGGACATAACCGAAAATGACGGTGTGACAAAATTTACAGCGGTCGGAAGGGCGGGCGATACCTACACCCCGGAACGTGACCTGTGGCTTTACGCCAACTGGAAACCGGACCAGGATCAGGAACCGGAGCCGGACATTACTGTTACTTATGAAGCACGGATCGGGGATACCAGGTATGAGGAACTGGAAGAGGCTTTTGCCAATGCACAGGCAGGGGATACGATCATCGTCCTTAAGGACTGCAGCGTGTCAAAGACGCTTGAGGTCACTGCGGATAATGTTACCTTAAAGAGTGAAGATGCAGAAAACCCGGTGACAGTCAGAAGGGAAGGAGAGTTTACCGGCAAGAGCTATGCCAAGGATGCCGGGAATGTACTGGTTGGAATCAGCAGCGGAAGCCTTACCACACAGGATATCGTTCTTGACGGCGGTGCAGTGCTGGATGAGAATTTCAATAATTCCGGACAGGTCTGGGACAGCCCCCTTATCTATGTAAAAGGCTCCTATGCCATGGAAGCAGGGACAGTCCTCCAGAATAATTACAATACCGACTATTCTGAAAGCGTGGATGGCAACCGCAGTGTCAGGACTGCAGGGGCAGTCAATGTTGCATGGGACGCGGGCATGACCATGGATGGCGGGCTGATACAGGACTGCTATACATTGGGGGCGGGCGGCGGCATCCAGTCCGCAAAGACCGCAGAGGTTACAATCACGTCCGGCACAATCCGCCACTGTTCTGCTGTATGGGGTGGGGCGTTGGGCCTTATGGGACCTTCCGAAGCGTCCAACATGGAATTGAGTGGAAACCACTCCGATTCAACGGGAGGAGCGGTATGGTCTCTCGTATCTCTGGTTATGACGGACTGTGTCATTGAAAATAACAGTTCCGACTATGTCGCCGGCGGCGTTCATATGTCCACGGGAGGAGAGTCAAAGCTGATCCAGTGTACCATTACCGGAAACAAAGCCCTGCGGGGCAGCGCAATCCAGACAGGCAAAGGGGAAGGCACGCTGCCCCTGGTCATCCGGGACTGTACCATTACCGGTAACCGCTCAAAAGAGAATATCAGCGCGGCGAGCGCGATCTGTTACATGAATGAGACAGGGATCATCCTTTCCGGGCACATTATCATGGAGGATAACCATGCAGTGGGGCTGGCTCCCTGTGACATCTTTTATTCTTATAATGAAGGGGCTTCTATCCTTCTTGATGAGGATTTTGAAAGTGATTCTGTTTTTGTGCTTGGCGGCTATGACAATATAAAGCCCGGCAGAGTATTGATTGACGGAAAGCTCTACCATAAGGACGCAAGCACGGAGCAGTTTGTATGGCATACGAGAAGCTACTGCACAGAGAAAAGGGGCGAAAACCTCTATCTTGCGGAAGTGCAGAAGACCTATTCTGTCACTTATGATGCCAATAACAGCTCTTCCGGCTCTGGCAGCATTATGTGTTCGGACCCAAATGATTACACCAGTGCTGATACAGTGACCATCATGGGGGAGGCAGAGCTTTTCCCGCTTATGGGAAACCTGGTAAAATCCGGATGTGACTTTGACGGTTGGAATACACAGGCAGACGGAAAAGGGACTGATTATGCACCCGGTCAGGAGATCAACCTGACAGGCGATCTTTATCTTTATGCAAAGTGGAAAGCCAAAGATCCGGTTACCCTGACCTACATTTATAATGGCGGTACAGGGGAAACAGAAAATGAGCAGGTTATTCCGGGGGCAAATATAACATTCCCGGACGCTTCCAGAGAGGGCTACTGCTTTCAGGGCTGGTATAAGGACGAAGGACTGACAGTATTTGCAGGAAATGCAGGGGAAAAGCATTACGCCCCGCAACAGGACTCTTCCTACTATGCCGCATGGGAAAAGACACATGCCACCGTCACTTTTGACGCAGACGGAGGAAAAATGGAAGGTGGAGCTGTCACTGCAAAGATTGGAGATACTATCACCCTTCCCGGCTGCACCAAAGATGGTTATGAGTTTATTGGCTGGTATGACAATGATACCTGCACCGGGCAGGCAGGGGAGGGATACACCATCTCCGATGATGTCACCCTGAAAGCCCATTATGTGAGGAAAGAAGCACCCACATGTACTGTTTCTTTTGATACGGACGGAGGGAAAGAGATTTCCCCTATAAAAGTAGAAAAAGGACAGACAGTCAGGCTGCCGGAAGCGGAAAAGGAAGGCCACCTCTTCCTTGGCTGGTATACAGCAAAAGAAGGCGGCACCAGAGTGAATGCTGAACTTACCGTGACAGAAGATACCACCCTTTATGCCCATTGGGAGAAGGAAAGTGAAAAGCCGGAGGAAAGGCCGGAAGCAGCCATTACTTTTGACGCAGACGGCGGGGAGATGGAAGGCGGGGATATCACTGCAAAGATTGGCGATACCATACTCCTTCCTGCCTGTACAAAGGAGGGTTATGAGTTTACCGGCTGGTATGACAATGATATTTGTGCCGGACAGGCCGGGGAGAAATATACGGTTACCGGCGATGTCATTCTGAAAGCCCATTATGAGAAAAAGGCGGAGGTTACTTATCTCATTACCTTTGACCCGAATGGCGGAAGGAAAGCCGTAGCCGTAAAAGCAGCCAGAGGGGAAAAGATCACCCTGCCCGGAACGGAAAAATCGGGTTATGTATTCCTTGGCTGGTATACGGAGAAAAAGGGCGGGATTCTTCTTGGCCTTGCCGGGGACGGGATGAAAGTGACAAAGGATATGACCGTTTACGCTTTATGGGAAAAGGAAAAAATAGGGGAAGCCGGTGATAAAGATCAGGAAACCTGCAAGGCAGTATTCCACACAGAAGGCGGAACGCTGAAAAATAAGACTGTCATCATTGCAAAAGGCGCGGGCCTTTACCTTCCTCTCCCAGAGAAAAAAGGCTATGTTTTTGTAGGTTGGTATCTGGACCAGTCCCTGACGCAGTTTGCAGGAACATACAGGGATTCCTACCGCATTACGAAAGACACTGATTTTTATGCGAAATGGGAGAAGTCCAAAGAAGACCATACAGAAGATGGAAATAAAGACCAGGGCGGCAATGCAGAAACAACAGGCACCTATACCGTAAAATATGACGCCAATGGCGGCACGGTAAAAGAGCCCTCCGCCAAAGTGACAAAGGGCGCAGGCGTAAAGCTCCCTGCAGCAGAACGCGAAGGGTTTGCCTTTACCGGCTGGTACACCGATAAGCAGTTATTTGTCGGCAAAGCAGGCGATACTTACAAGCCGGACAGGGATATCAGCCTTTATGCAGGGTGGGAAAAAAGAGCCGGCGGCAACAAGAATGACAATGACAGTACCACTGAATCTGGCATCAATTCCGATGCAGAAGCGGGAACTTTTACGGCAGATGCCGTTTCCGGCAACAAGCCGGATAAGAAATCTGATACTCCTGCAGCAGGAAAATCAGGGAATACAGCGGCAGGCGCATCAGGAGCAGGAACGGAGAAAGGACCTGTGATCCAGACCGGACGTACTTCACCTGTTTACCTTCTTGCAGCCCTCGGAATGTCTGGCGTTCTCCTTGCGGCATTTTCTATCCGTGAGGGAAAACGCAGTTCTGAGGAATAGATTATAATGCTCCGCGCGGACAGGGCTGCAGCGGTATAAAAATATGCCGCTGTGGCAGTCCACCGCAGGAGTTCCAGGAAGGAGGCGGCATGACAGAATGAAAGACCTGGGCGGAAAGCTGGGGAAGCTGGTCTTTCCTGATGTGGAGGAGAAAAAGAGCAGGCGGATCGTGATACAGATCATCGCAGGGCTCCTTATTGCCCTGCTCTCTGTGGCAGGAATGTTATTTTACCAACATCAGGAAGTGAAGCAACAGCAGAAATTCCAGCAGATAAAAGGGACGGAGATTACCCTGCCGGAAATACCACCGGCTGTGCCGGAGGAAAAAGAAACAGAACCCACGGAAGGAAAATCACCGGAAGCAGGAGATGGGGACGATATGGGGGAGATTGATACAAATACCGTAACATTTTCCTACGATTGGGATTCCCTGGTGGAAGCAAATGGGGATGTAAAGGGCTGGCTTTATCTGCCGGATACGCCCATTGACTTTCCGGTAGTCGGCACTCTCGATAACGATTATTACCTGACACATGATTTCTGGAAACAAAAAAAGAGCAGCGGCTGTCCATTCATGGATAAGGACACCGGGCAGTGGGATTTTAACAGGACGGTCTACGCCCACAACATGGGCAGTTCGTCCAGCACCATGTTTTCTCCGCTCCTTAAATATAAGGACGAAGATTATTTTCTGGCACACAGGCAGCTCTACTATACGGAATGTTACGGTGATACAGCAGAGTACCAGGTCATGGCGGCAGTAAAATATAATGCCAAAGATACCGGGAGCTGGGATTTCCGCACAAGGAACCACGCAGACATGGAAAGTTATAACCTCTGGATGGAGCGGCTTCAGGAACATGCATTATATTATGCGGAGCCTGACCATGCCCCTACGCAGATACTTACGCTTTCTACCTGTGACCGCTCGGAGTTTGGGAAGGACGGAAGACTGGTCATTGTAGCCGGGAAATGCCAGCAGTGATAATCACCCTATAGATAAAACAGAAAAATACCAGAAATTAAAATGAAGCGTTCATGGACTGCCAGCTGGCCCATGGGCGCTTTTTACAATAAGCTGCCCGCAGGGCGTGACAGCGTTTGTTACAAAAAAAGAAAGGAATGAGGAAACCAGAGTGCAGGGAGGGAAAGGAGAGAAACCAAGGTATGCGGAAGATAAACCGGACTGTGCCTACTGCTATTTCCGTAAAAAGAAAGGCTCCTGCAGGCTGAAAAAATGCTACTACCTGCTCCCGGAGGAGCCGGAAAAGAAGGAAGGGGAGACCTGCGGGGACTGCCCTTATGGGAAACATTCCCCCTGTATCGGCTACTGCCTTTTGAAGATCATCCGGGAGATGAAAATAAAAATATAGGGCAGGAAGGGAGGAAGAATAGTGCAGGACGAGATAAGCGAGAAGCTGATAGCGCTTTGCATCAATGGCGGGAAGATTTCAGCGCGGATATTGAAGGACGCAATGGAGAAGGCACTGGCGGATATGGAACGGGAACGAAAACAGGAAAGATACAATACGCAAAAAGAGAAAAAGCAGACTGTCAGCCATGGGAAACAGAGCCTTAGGAAACTAGCGGAAAATGGCAGCCAGCTTTCCAACATAGAGGTCACGGACGGCAACATCAAATCTTTTGAAAAATGCGCCCGTAAATACCATGTCCTCTACAGCCTGAAAAAGGATAAATCCGTATCGCCGCCCCGGTATTTCGTATTTTTCCGGGCAAAGGACGTGGATTCCATTACTGCCGCCTTTAAGGAATATACCGGCAGGACGTTAAATAAGGCGAAAAAGCCTTCCGTCCGCAAAAAGCTGGAGCTTGCAAAGGAGCGTGTGGCAAAGCACAGGGAGAGGGAAAAGACAAAACACAAGGACAGGGGGCAGGAACTATGAGCGGGAAAAAAGAGGGAATATCCCTGCATGGTCTGACTGACAAAATAGCAGGAAATTTCACAGATAAACTTTCCATGATAGATAAAAAGCGCCTTCTCATGATGAATTTGCCTTATATCATTGTATTTTATCTGGCAGATAAGCTGGCATGGCTGTACCGCCACTGCATCGGTGATTCTTTTGCCCAAAAGGCAGGGGTGCTGTTCCTGAATTTCCAGATGGCTTTTGAAAATCCGCTCCCCAGCTTCCATATCCATGATCTGGCAGTGGGAGTGATTGGTGCAGCAATAGTGAGGGCTATGGTGTACCTTAAAGGAAAAAATGCAAAGAAGTACCGGCAGGGTGTGGAGTACGGTTCTGCAAGATGGGGGAATGAGAAGGATATCGCACCGTTTATTGATCCGGTGTTTGAGAACAATATCCTTTTCACCCAGACGGAGCGGCTCACCATGAATGGCAGGCCGAAAAAGCCAAAGTATGCAAGGAATAAAAACGTGGTGGTGCTCGGCGGTTCCGGCTCCGGCAAGACCCGGTTCTACGTCAAGCCCCAGCTCATGCAGATGCCCCAAAATGTCAGCTTCGTGACCACGGACCCGAAAGGAACCATCTTGATAGAATGCGGAAAAATGTTAAGCCGGGGGACGCCAAAGATGAAAAACGGGAAGCCGGTCAGGGATAAAAATGGGAGGATCATTTATGAACCTTACAGGATAAAGGTGCTGAATACCATTAATTTCAAGAAAAGCATGCATTACAATCCCTTCCGGTACATCCGTTCCGAAAAGGATATCTTAAAGCTGGTGAATACCATTATCGCCAACACCAAGGGGGAAGGGGAAAAATCGGCAGAGGATTTCTGGGTCAAATCCGAAAGGCTTTTGTACTGCGCCCTGATCGGGTATATCTACTATGAAGCCCCGGAGGAGGAGCAGAATTTCTCCACCCTGCTGGAATTTATCAATGCCTCGGAGACAAGGGAGGAGGATGAGGAGTTCAAAAATGCGGTGGATGAACTGTTTGAGGAGCTGGAACAGGAGAAGCCGGAGCATTTTGCAGTGCGCCAGTATAAAAAATTTAAGCTTGCGGCGGGCAAAACCTCAAAATCGATCTTAATTTCCTGCGGTGCCAGATTAGCGCCATTCGATATTGCGGAGCTCCGGGAGCTGACCAGCTATGATGAAATGGAACTGGATATGCTGGGCGACCAGAGGACAGCTATGTTTGTCATTATCTCCGATACAGACGACACCTTTAACTTCATCGTGGCGGTGATGTACAGCCAGCTTTTCAACCTTTTGTGTGACAGGGCAGACGATGTGCATGGGGGCAGGCTCCCATACCATGTAAGGCTCTTGCTTGATGAATTTGCAAATATCGGCCAGATCCCAAAGTTTGACAAGCTGATCGCAACAATCCGGAGCAGGGAAATCTCTGCTTCTATTATTCTGCAGTCACAGAGCCAGTTAAAGACGATCTATAAGGACGCATCGGAAACAATTTTGGGGAACTGTGACAGCATGCTGTTTCTGGGAGGGAAGGAAAGTACCACGTTAAAGGAGATTTCAGAGACTTTAGGGAAGGAGACCATTGATCTTTACAATACCTCTGATACCAGAGGTCAGAGCCGCTCTTATGGGTTAAATTTTCAAAAGATGGGAAAGGAATTGATGAGCAGGGATGAGCTTGCGGTGATGGACGGTGACAAATGCATCCTGCAGCTGCGCGGGGTGCGTCCGTTCCTAAGCAACAAGTTCGACATCACCAGCCATAAGCGTTATAAGGAACTGTCGGACTATGACAAAAAGAATGCCTTTGACGTGGAAGCTTATCTGGAACACAGGCTGAAGCTCCGGGCTGATGAAGAGTTTGAACTGATTGAAGTAAATGGAAATACGGAAAACGGAAATGTAGAAAACATGGAAACATAAAAAAAGACAGAAAGGTGTGGGGAGCGGAAATATTTCTGCTCCCTTCATAGATGGGAAGAAGGTATATGAATAAGCATAAGGAAGGGAGGGGCTATGCCAGGAAAGGGTATGAAAGAGGAAAAAACAGGGAAGCAAGGGGACATGAACATGCGCTTCACGGTAGCGGAGTGCGGGGAGTTTCACAGCCTTGGGGAATACCATGAAAATATCAAGACGGTGGAGAAAGCGGCCGCTATCTATCGGAGCATACCGCCGGAGCGCATGCACGGCGTCCCGTCTATCGGTATTACGCTCCATAGGAAGGGGAAGCCGGCATATGAGGATCTGCAGCTTGATATCCTTAACGGCGGGACGATAGAAACCGGCCTGATCCATTACGTGCCGGAGGCGGAGAATAACCCTCTTGTATGGGAAGCGGTGGAGGAATTAAAAAGGCTGTTCCCGGAGAAAGAAGTGGTTGATTTCTAAAAAAGCCGGATATTGCCCGGCAGAGAAGGGGGAAGCTGGTGGCTGGAAAAAGTGCATACATGATCCGTGCCCCTGATGAGGGGAAGGGAGTGTTCGTGTAATTGGATATTCTGCGTTGTAAAAATACGGCGCAGGAAGACGCATGATTGCGGGTTTTAACAGCAGGGATTCCTTGCTGTTATTTTTTTACCAATCAGGGCTATGTGCAGCCATGATTGATTTTTTGAGGAGGTGGTTATGGGACAGGTTACATTAGGTTCCCTTTTTGACGGCATAGGGGGATTCCCGTACGCGGCATCATTTTATGGCATCCGGGCATTGTGGGCAAGCGAAGTCATGGAGGACTGTATTTCCGTTACAAGGCGGCATTTCCCGGAAATGTGCCATACAGGGGATATCACAAAACTTCACGGTGGGAGGCTGCCGCCCGTGGACATCATTACATTCGGATCACCCTGCCAGGGATTGTCGTTAGCGGGAAAGCGCCGCGGGCTTTTAGATGAGCGGAGCGGGCTGTTTCTGGAAGCGGTAAGGGTTATTTATGAAATGAAGGAGGCGACAGATGGGAGATACCCAAGGTTTGCATTATGGGAGAACGTCCCCGGCGCATTGTATTCTGCCGGAGGGCGTGACTTTAAGGCTGTGCTTGAGGCGCTCACAGAGGGCGAAGTTCCAATGCCTCGCTCCGGGAAATGGGCAAACGCCGGAATGGTGCGAAGCGGAAGAACTGACATCGCTTGGTGCGTGTACGATGCCCAATATTTCGGAACAGCACAGCGGCGCAGGCGTGTGTTCCTTGTCACGGATTTTGGAGGAAAATGTGCCGGGGAAATACTTTTTATCCCCAAAAGCCTGCAGGGGTATTTTGCGGCGGGCGGAACTCCTCGGCAAGGCATTTCCGCCTTTGCTGGAGGGGATTTTGAAGGAACAGGCAGCGGGGACGGAAGGGGCCTGACCGGGGACAGGATGCCTGACGATATGGTGTACTGCATTGCAGGGAACACCATAGGCCGCAAGCCCTGGAATGGCGGGCATGGCACAAGCTGCCAGAAAGGGCTGTCCTATACCCTGACAACAGTGGACCGCCATGTGGTGACCGCGCCTGCCATGGCAGGGCACAGCAGGTTAAGCAGGAGCTGCATGGGAAAAAAGAGATATGCGGCACGCCGCCTTACACCGCTGGAATGCGAACGCCTGCAGGGGTTCCCTGACGGCTGGACCAGATACAGGCATGGCGGGAAGGAAATCGGGGATACAAGACGCTATGAGATGCTGGGGAACAGCATCGCGGTCCCCTGCGCTGCCTATATCATGCAGGGAATGTGCCAGGCACTGGCAGGGGATGACCGGCAGGGCGTTTCAGGATAAAGGGGCGGCAGTACATATACTGGTGCTGGCTGCCTGGAATGGGAAAAACTGAATATGGAACTTGGAACCAGGGGTTTTGCTGTAGGCCTGGCCGCCCGCACACAGGGCAGCTGCAGGTACAGGAAGCCTCATTCTTATTTTAACATCACAAAAATATCAGGAAAGGAAACGAATATATGGCATTTTTTACTTCAGCGATCACAATCTTACAGACACTGGTGGTAGCCCTTGGTGCGGGGCTTGCAGTATGGGGCGTCATCAACCTGTTAGAGGGCTACGGGAATGATAACCCAGGTGCAAAAAGCCAGGGGATCAAGCAGGTCATGGCTAATTAGAGGTAATCAAAAGAGGAAAGGAAAAGCACAATCCAGACGGAACCGGCGATACCGTCAAGAAATATTTGTGAGTTAGCAAGAATCCTGATATAATGGGTACAAACGCCCATCCGGGGCAGAAAGGCAGGGAGAAAAATGCACATCAGCTACAAACCGCTCTGGCACACACTGATAGAGCGCAACATGAGGAAAGAGGATTTAAGGCTTGCCGCTGGCCTGACCACAAATATGATAGCCAACATGGGAAAAGAAGGGAAACATATCAGCATGGACACGCTTGCCCGTATTTGTGAAACGCTGGATTGTGGCATTATGGACGTGATTGAGCTGGCCAGTGACGAGCCTTCCACCACAGGAGGGAACGACAA
>CAJTVD010000055.1 GCA_910579495.1 uncultured Lachnospiraceae bacterium | reverse complement strand
AGAATTGTATTTGAAAGAGTAATACATAAAATGCGAGGGGTGTATCTTCGGTTAAAAGTATGCGCCCCTTGCATAAGCACAATATCAGCTGTCCTAAAGAGTAGCATAAACGGATAAACAGGTGGGGATTGAATCAGATGTTTAAAAAGAGAAAGAAAAAGCAAATAGAATGTAGTGCGGAGTCAAATTTAGATACCGTACCTTTTCATTTACATTGGAAAGAGACCCTTATGGGGGTTAAAAGAAAAGCCGCGGTAACTGCCGCGCAAAGGCTGACATTAGAAAAAGAGATGCTTCTATCTGGGAAAAAGCCAAAATCAATCTTTTCCAGTGCCCAGCAAAGGACAGCAGTGCGCTTATTGTCCGGATTTTTTGCGATGATGCTGATATTTACTATACTGTCCAGAATAGCCACTGACCTGACTATCGCCAAGGTAAGGACGGATACAGTAAAACCGGGAGTGTTAGTCCAGAGTTACACAATACCGGGCACACTGGAGGCAAGGGGTCCTGCAGATGTGGTAGAAATTTTCAATGCTTGGGGAACAGCGGCAGCGCTCCAGGTCCTTCTGGAAGGACACGGAATGGTCAAGCAGCTCCGCACACTGCGCCTGGGTCAGATGTTTTTTCTTCCTGGCCCTCTTAAACAGCTTCTTGCCGAAAATGGCTTGCCGGACATCCGCTGGCACGATTTGCGCAGCGTATACTGCATGTTCCCGCTAAAGGAGGCATTCAACCCAAAGGCTGTATCGGAGCTTATGGTACATGCCAAGGGGCTCATAACTATGGACGTTTACGCCGATAATAAAGGCACCATGGCAAATGGGGTGCCGGGAACTGGGGAATATATGAAGGAGGTTTTACTGGGTCAGAGAGAGATAGAAAGTTTTAAAAAGGAACTGTTGGGGATTGTTTTAGATGCAAAAGAATATCTTCCGGATACAGGGTGATAGGAAGGGGGAAGAACAAAAGTTCGGTTTTGCATCTATACAAATTTAATGATTTGTGGTAAGATAAAAAAGCTCTTTGGTGCTACCACGTCCGTATGGAATTACGGGGGTGCGCCAAGGTGCAGAAACAGCAGATTGAGGACAGGATCCGCCGTAGGCCTGATTTTCCCCAATTTGGGTAAAGGCCATGGCGGGAATAAAATGTCCCATGACGGATTTTTGCCTGATAGGCGTCTTTTTTACTATGAAATCAGAGGTGAGCATTTGTGCAAAATGAACAAA
Source organism: uncultured Lachnospiraceae bacterium (assembly GCA_910579495.1). Taxonomy (GTDB): domain Bacteria; phylum Bacillota; class Clostridia; order Lachnospirales; family Lachnospiraceae; genus Suilimivivens. The sequence continues at coordinate 25,338 of CAJTVD010000055.1, read as the reverse complement.
AAATCTTCAAACTCCACAGCGAATACAAGCCCACAGGCGACCAGCCGCAGGCAATAGAAGCCCTTGTGAAAGGGTTCCAAGAAGGCAACCAATTCCAGACTTTGCTGGGGGTCACGGGCTCCGGCAAGACCTTTACCATGGCCAACGTGATTGCGCGGCTTAATAAGCCCACCCTGGTCATAGCGCACAATAAGACCCTTGCAGGGCAATTATATGGGGAGTTCAAGGAGTTTTTCCCTGAGAATGCGGTAGAATATTTTGTGTCCTACTATGATTATTACCAGCCGGAGGCATATGTCCCCTCATCGGATACCTATATCGCCAAGGATTCCTCTATTAATGATGAAATAGAAAAGCTGCGCCTGTCCGCTACGGCGTCTCTGTCTGAGCGCAGGGACGTGGTGGTAGTGGCCAGCGTATCCTGTATTTATGGCCTGGGCAGCCCGGACGATTACCAGGAAATGATCGTTTCCCTCCGGCCGGGCATGACCAAGGACAGGGACCAGGTGATCAGGGAACTGATCGACATCCAGTATGACAGGAACGATATGGATTTGCAGCGGGGCTGCTTCCGGGTCCGGGGGGATGTGGTGGAGGTGTATCCTGCCCAGGGGGGCGATTATCTCATACGGATAGAATTTTTTGGGGATGAAATAGACAGAATAGCGGAGACAGACCCTCTTACAGGGCAGGTACATGCTTCCCTGGGGCATATTTCCATTTTCCCTGCTTCCCATTATGTTGTACCCCAGGAGAAGATTAATGCTGCCTGCAAAAATATTGAAGTGGAGCTGGAAGAGCGGGTCCGTTATTTTAAGGGGGAAGACAAGCTGCTGGAGGCCCAGCGGATTGCGGAGAGGACCAATTTTGATATTGAAATGCTCCGGGAGACAGGCTTTTGCTCTGGGATCGAGAATTATTCCAGGCACCTTGCGGGGATGCCTGCGGGAGCTACGCCCCATACCCTGATGAACTATTTTGGGGACGATTACCTGATTATCGTTGACGAGTCCCATATGACCATTCCCCAGATTGGTGCCATGTATACAGGGGACCGTTCCCGGAAGACCACATTGGTGGATTATGGATTCCGGCTTCCATCGGCGCTGGATAACCGTCCATTATGCTTTGGGGAGTTTGAGCAGCATATAGACCAGATGATGTTTGTGTCTGCAACGCCTTCCACTTACGAAAAAGACCACGAGCTGCTGCGGACAGAGCAGATCATACGCCCCACAGGGCTTTTGGACCCGGAAATTTCCGTGCGCCCGGTGGAAGGCCAGATTGACGACCTGGTTTCGGAGATCAACAAAGAGACGGGGAAGGGCCATAAGGTTCTGGTCACGACCCTGACCAAAAGGATGGCGGAGGACCTTACCAGCTATATGAACGATGTGGGGATCCGGGTAAAATATCTCCATTCGGACATTGACACGCTGGAGCGGGCAGAGATCATCCGGGATATGCGCCTGGATGTATTTGACGTGCTGGTGGGGATCAACCTCCTCCGGGAAGGGCTGGACATTCCTGAAATTTCCTTGGTGGCGATCCTGGATGCGGACAAGGAAGGGTTTCTCCGTTCAGAGACATCCCTGATACAGACTATTGGCCGTGCTGCCCGTAATGTGGAAGGCCATGTGGTGATGTATGCGGACAAGATCACGGATTCCATGAGGGCAGCCATTGACGAGACCACCAGAAGGCGGGGGATCCAGCAAAGGTACAATGAAGAGCACCATATTACGCCCAAGTCCATTAAAAAGGCTGTGCGGGATCTGATCAGCATATCCAAAGTGATTGCGAAAGAGGAGCTTCGGTTTGAAAAAGATCCTGAATCTATGGGCCGCAAGGAACTGGAGAAGCTGGTTGCACAGATTGAGAAACAGATGAAGAAAGCGGCGGCAGACCTTAATTTTGAAGCAGCAGCGGAGCTGCGGGATAAGATGGTGGAGCTGAAACGGAAGCTGAAAGAACTGGACGATGAGAAAAAATAAACAGATAAATGAGAAAGGCATGGTTATTTCAAATGAAATTGTCAGACCAACATGTAGAGGTTCCCAGGATGCGCCCCAGAGAGTATATAAAAATACGGGGGGCTAACGAGCATAACTTAAAAAATTTAGACGTGGATATCCCAAGAAATGAGCTGGTGGTCCTTACCGGCCTTTCCGGCTCCGGAAAATCCTCCCTTGCTTTTGACACGATTTATGCAGAGGGGCAGAGAAGGTATATGGAATCCCTTTCTTCCTATGCCAGGCAGTTCCTTGGGCAGATGGAAAAGCCCAATGTGGAAAAAATAGAAGGCCTTTCCCCGGCCATTTCCATTGACCAGAAATCTACCAACAGAAATCCCCGTTCCACAGTAGGGACGGTGACGGAGATCTATGATTATTTCCGGCTTTTGTATGCCAGGGTAGGGATTCCCCACTGCCCCGGCTGCGGAAGGGAAATTAAGAAGCAGAGCGTGGACCAGATGGTGGACCAGATCATGGAACAGCCGGAAGGGACTAAGATCCAGCTTCTTGCGCCGGTGGTGCGGGGCAGGAAGGGGGAACATGCCAAGGTCCTTGACCGGGCGCAGAAAAGCGGCTATGTACGTGTGCGGGTGGACGGCAGTTTGTATGAATTAACAGAGGAGATCAAGCTTGACAAGAATATCAAGCATAATATAGAGATTGTAGTGGACAGGCTGGTGGTAAAGCCGGGGATTGAGAGGCGCCTTACAGATTCTGTGGAGAATGTGCTTTCCCTGGCGGAGGGGCTTTTGATGGTGGATGTGATAGGCGGGGAAACCATTAATTTCAGCCAGAGCTTTGCCTGCCCGGACTGTGGTATCAGCGTCAGCGAGATTGAGCCGAGAAGCTTTTCCTTCAATAACCCTTTTGGTGCCTGCCCTCTGTGTTATGGGCTTGGCTACAAGATGGAGTTTGACCCGGAGCTGATGATCCCGGACAAGGCCCTAAGCATCAGCCAGGGGGCCATCCAGGTAATGGGCTGGCAGTCCAGCGGGGAGGCGGGGAGCTTTACCAATGCCATTTTACAGGCCCTGGCCAAAGAATACCAATTCAGCCTGGATACCCCGGTGGGAGATTTGCCGGAGGATATTTTCCAGATGCTGCTCCAGGGCACAGAAGGAAAGGAAGTGCAGGTTTATTATAAAGGACAGAGAGGGGAGGGCGTATATCCTGTAGCCTTTGAGGGTCTTATCAAAAATATGGAGCGGAAGTACCGGGAAACCGGCTCTGATATCATCAAACAGGAATATGAAACCTTCATGCGGATCACCCCCTGCAAGGAGTGCAAGGGAATGAGGCTTAAGAAGGAATCCCTGGCGGTTACTGTCTCGGACAAAAATATTTATGAGATTACCGCCATGTCTGTCAGGGACCTGTACGCATTTCTTGGGGAATTGAAGCTTTCCAGCCAGCAGCTCCTAATCGGGAACCAGGTACTGAAGGAAATCAATGCCAGGGTGGGATTCCTCATTGACGTGGGGCTGGAATACCTCTCCCTGTCAAGGGCCACAGGGACCCTTTCCGGGGGGGAAGCCCAGCGCATCCGCCTGGCAACCCAGATTGGTTCCGGGCTGGTGGGCGTATGCTATATTCTGGACGAGCCCAGCATTGGCCTGCACCAGAGGGACAATGACAAGCTGCTCAATACCCTGAAAAACCTCCGGGATCTTGGCAATACGCTGATTGTGGTGGAACATGACGAGGACACTATGCTGGAAGCAGACCATGTGGTGGATATCGGGCCGGGAGCCGGCTCCCATGGGGGGAAGGTGATTGCCCAGGGAACCGCGCAGGAGATCATGGAGGTGGCAGAATCCGTCACCGGCCAGTATTTAAGCGGAAGAATGCAGGTGCCGGTCCCAACCCAGCGGCGGCAGCCCAAGGGCTGGCTGGCAGTTACCGGGGCGAGGGAAAATAACCTTAAGGGCATCTCTGTAAAAATTCCGGTAGGTGTGATGACCTGTGTCACAGGCGTTTCCGGTTCCGGAAAAAGTTCCCTGGTGAACGAGATCTTATATAAACGCCTGGCAAGGGATTTAAACCGCGCAAGGACGGTCCCGGGGAAACACAGAAACATTTCCGGCATTGAGGGGCTGGACAAGGTGATCAACATCGACCAGTCCCCCATAGGAAGGACCCCCCGTTCTAACCCGGCAACCTACACAGGGGTTTTTGATATGATCAGGGATTTATTTGCAGGAACCCCGGACGCCAAGGCGAAGGGGTACAAAAAGGGGCGCTTCAGCTTTAATGTAAAGGGCGGGCGCTGCGAAGCCTGCGGCGGGGACGGCATCATCAAGATAGAGATGCATTTTTTGCCGGATGTGTATGTACCCTGCGAGGTCTGTGGGGGGAAACGTTATAACCGGGAAACCCTGGATGTAAAATATAAAGGGAAAAGTATTTACGATGTGCTGGATATGACAGTGGAAGAAGCAGTTCCCTTCTTTGAAAACGTCCCCTCTGTCCGCCGGAAGATTGAAACCCTCAACGACGTAGGCCTTTCTTATGTGAAGCTGGGGCAGCCTTCCACCACCCTCTCCGGCGGGGAAGCCCAGAGGATCAAGCTTGCCACGGAGCTGAGCAGGCGCAGCACGGGGAATACCATTTATATATTGGATGAGCCTACCACAGGGCTCCATTTTGCGGATGTGCATAAGCTGGTGGAAATCCTGCACAGGCTGGCGGATGGCGGCAATACGGTGGTGGTGATAGAGCATAACCTGGATGTGATCAAGACGGCGGACTATATAATCGATATGGGGCCGGAAGGAGGAGACAGGGGAGGGGAGGTAGTTGCCAGCGGCATCCCGGAAGAGGTTGCCGAAAACCCCAGGTCCTATACCGGGCAGTATGTAAAAAAAATGTTGAAAAAGTATAAAGAAAATCTGGATAAGTACCGATAAATACTCAAAGCATGGATGCAGCACGGAAGCGGACGGAGCCGTTTTTAATGCTGTGTCCATTTTTATTAATTTTTTGTGAAACCTCTTTGAAAATGCTCGTCTATGGGTTATAATAGTTCTATATGTGTCTGATTATGGGATTTATAATTTAAAATAGAAAACAGATTTTTAGTTTCGTTGACGAGAAAGGGGTAAAATCATGCAGTACACGGACATGGGAATTGATCTGGGAACCGCCAGCATATTAGTTTACATCAGAGGGAGGGGCGTTGTCCTAAAAGAACCTTCTGTTGTAGCTTTTGATAGAGATACCAACAAGATTAAAGCCATTGGAGAAGATGCCAGGCTGATGCTGGGCCGGACCCCGGGGAATATTGTGGCAGTGCGCCCCCTGCGTCAGGGAGTGATTTCAGATTATAAAGTTACCGAACAGATGATGAAATACTTTATCCAGAAAGCGCTGGGAAAGAAAACTTTCCGGAAGCCCAGGATTGCAGTCTGTGTACCCAGCGGTGTTACAGAGGTGGAAAAAAAGGCGGTGGAGGATGCTACGCTGCAGTCGGGGGCGAGGGATGTGTCCATTATTGAGGAACCCATTGCGGCTGCCATCGGCGCAGGGATTGATATTTCCAAGCCCTGCGGAAATATGATTGTGGATATCGGAGGCGGTACTTCGGATATTGCGGTGATTTCTTTAGGCGGTACGGTAGTAAGCGCTTCCATCAAGATTGCAGGGGATGATTTTGATGAAGCCCTGGTAAGATATATGCGCAAGAAGCACAACCTGCTGATCGGCGAGCGGACAGCGGAGGACATCAAAATTAAAATCGGGACGGCTTTCAAGCGTACAGAAGTGGATTATATGGATGTAAGGGGACGGAATCTGGTGACAGGCCTTCCCAAGACAGTGAAGGTTTCGTCAGAGGAAACGGAGGAGGCGCTGAAGGAAGCCACAGCCCAGATTATAGAAACTATTCACAGCGTACTGGAAAAGACGCCCCCGGAACTGGCAGCGGATATTGCAGACCGTGGAATCGTGCTTACAGGCGGCGGGAGCCTTCTGCGGGGGCTTGAAGACCTGATTTCCGAGAGGACAGGGATTAATACCATGACTGCGGAAGACCCTATGACGGCGGTGGCGGTAGGTACCGGCAAATATGTGGAATTCCTGGCAGGCAACCGGGATGATTAAATGTGATAAAGGAAAGGTGTATTTATGGTAAAAGGATTGTATACTGCCTATACGGGCATGATTAACGAGCAGCACAGGATGGATGTGCTTACCAATAACCTGGCCAATGCCAATACCAACGGGTTTAAGAAGGAGGGCGCAACCAGCCAGTCCTTTGACGCTATTTTTTCCTATAAAATAAAGGACAGCTCAGAGGGGAGCCGCATTTCCAGGCGTCTGGGAAGGAACCATCCCGGCGTAAAGATTGGGGAGGGCTATACGGATTTTTCGATAGGGCCTATGAAAGAAACAGGCAATACTTACGACCTGGCTTTGTCGGATTCCGGGTTCTTTGCTATTTCCTATACAGATAAGGCGGGGGAGACATCAACGAAATATACCAGGGACGGCAACTTTACCCTGACCCGCCAGGGCAGGCTGGTAACCCAGGAGGGAGACGCAGTGCTGGACGTGGACGGCAGGCCGATCAGGCTGAACCCGCTCATCCCCTCAGAAATTAACAGCAGCGGCGAGATTATCCAGGACGGGGAAGTCGTTGCCACAATACAGGTAATGGATTATGAGGATTATGATTATCTGGAACGTTTCGGGGAGAATTATTTCCAGCCGGTAGAAGGTGCACAGGAGAAAGACCCGGAGGAGATTACCACCCAGGTATATTCCGGTTACCTGGAAACCTCCAATATTTCGGTGGTTTCGGAAATGGTGAACATGATAACGGTAGCCCGTTCTTACGAAAGCAACCAGAAGGTGATTACCACCTATGACGGGACATTGGATATTGCAGCCAACCAGCTTGGCAGATTATCATAAGGAGGCAGATTATGGTTAGAAGTTTATGGTCCGCGGCGACAGGCATGAACGCCCAGCAGACAAATGTAGACACAATTGCGAACAACCTGGCAAATGTTAACACAGTGGGATATAAATCTCAGGTAGCCCAGTTTAAGTCTTTGTTATACCAGACATTGCAGACGGCTACCACCACAGCCAACGGGGATCCCAAGCCCACCACTTCCCAGGTAGGCCTTGGTGTGCGGAATTCCTCCATTAATTCCATTTTTACCCAGGGGAGCCTTTTGGCATCTAACAGCAATACTTCCTTTGCCATTGAGGGGGAGGGATACTTTGCTGTAAGGGGCGCTGACGGGAATACATATTATACCCGGAACGGTGATTTTACCTGGGCGACCAACGGCACCAGGGGGCTGATCCTCACAAACCAGGATGGGCTTCCGGTTTTAAGCTCCAGGGGCAGGACAATTACCCTGGGGAGGGAATATATTGCCAACAGGGTAACTATCAGTGAGGATGGGACTGTCTGCTATCCGGACGGCAACAACAATCCCCAGCCTTTGGACGATATGGTCATCGGCATGTATCAGTTTAATAACCCTGGCGGGCTTGTAAGGCAGGGGGACACCATGTGGGCGGTTTCGGGTGCCAGCGGCCCTGCTTTAAATGAAGAGACCAATGAAGACGTGGTCAAGAGTAAGATTATCCAGGGCTACCTGGAAGGCTCCAATGTGCAGGTGGCAGATGAAATGGTAAATCTAATCATCGCCCAGCGGGCTTATGAAATGAACTCCAAGGCAATCACCACATCAGACGAAATGCTGCAGACAGCCAATAATCTGAAACGTTAACGGAAAGGGCAGGTGAAAGGGAATGGACGTAGGGGGAATATCCTCTTATACAAATTATCTGCAAAGCCAGAATACATCAGCTTCCAAATTAAAAGAGTCAGTTGACGGCAAGGATTACTCCCAGGCTTCCGACGAGGAACTGCTGGATGTGTGCAAGCAGTTTGAATCCTATTTTTTAGAGCAGATATTTAAAGAAATGCAAAAGACAGTAGACTGCTTTAAGGACGAAGACGGCGTTAACCCCAACAATAACCTGGTTACCTATTTCCGGGACGAAGTGATCCAGGACCTGGCGGAAACCTCTACAGAAAAACAGGGGCTGGGGCTTGCGCAGATGATGTATGAGCAAATGAAGCAAAACTATAGCTTATAATAATAGGTAAGCGGCCAGAAGCAATGACAGAGGAATCTTCAGAGGGCTTTTTGGCGGCTGCCGGATACAAATATATTGGATAAAGACATAAAGGCTGCTGAAAAACGGGTTTTACCGTTTTGTCTGGCAGCCTTTTTTACAGGCAGGAGGGATCCATTTTGGATACAGTCACAGGTTACGTTGACCATATTATTTTCCAGAACAAGGAAAATGGCTATGCGGTGGTATCACTGACGGCAAAGGGGGAAGAGGTCGTCTGTGTGGGAAATTTCCGGGCGGTGGAAGCCGGGGAAACATTGGAATTGCAGGGCAGTTTTGTGGAGCATCCTATCTATGGAAGCCAGCTTAAGGTGGAAAGCGCCAGGGTAGTGGTCCCGGACAATGAGGAAAGTATTTGCCGGTATCTGGGATCGGGGGCAATCAAAGGGATTGGGGAATCCCTGGCAGCAAAGATTGTAAAGAAATTCGGGGAAGATACCTTCAGGATCATGGAACAGGAGCCGGAGAGGCTGGCGGAGATCAAGGGCATCAGCCAGCGCAAGGCCAAAGAAATCGCCGCCCAGATAATAGAAAAAAAGGAAATGCGGGAGGCCTTTGTCTTTTTGCAACAGTATGGCATATCCAATACTTTGTCTGTAAAGATTTATAATAAATATGGCATGGGGCTGTATGGCGTCATGAAAGAGAATCCCTACCGGCTGGCAGAGGACATTGAGGGGATTGGCTTTAAAACCGCCGATGAGATTGCCGCCAGGGCAGGCATCCGTGTGGATTCCGATTACCGCATAAGGAGCGGCATTTTGTATATGCTGATGGAGGCTTCCGCCCAGGGGCATACTTACCTGCCAGGGGATGTCCTGGCGGAGCGGACTGCAGGGCTGTTGGGGCTCCAACGGGAGGCAGTGGAACCCCAGTTTATGAACCTTGCCATGGAAAAAAAGCTTGTGGTCAAAAAGCATGGGGAACAAAACAGGGTTTATGCCACCTCTTACTATTATGCAGAGCTGAACTGTGCGAAGATGCTCCATGACCTGAATCTTTCCCTGGAGGAGGAGCTGGTTCCCAAAGAGGAAGAAAAGGTGAAAGCCCTGCTGCAGTCCCTGGAAAGGGAACAGGGCATTTCCCTGGACGGGCTTCAGAAAAAGGCGGTGCTGCAAAGTGTGAAATCCGGGCTGATGATTCTCTCCGGGGGGCCGGGAACGGGAAAGACCACCACCATAAATACCATAATCCGATATTTTGAAGGGGAAGAGATGGATATTCTTCTGGGGGCGCCTACCGGAAGGGCAGCTAAGAGGATGACAGAGGCAACTGGCTATGAAGCCCGGACAGTCCACAGGCTGCTGGAAATCAATGGGGCAGTGGAAGAGGGGAAACGGGCACATTTTGAGAGAAATGAGGAAAATCCCCTGGAGGCGGACGTGGTGATCATTGATGAAATGTCCATGGTGGACATCCATCTGTTCAAAGCCCTGCTCAGTGCAGTCAGTGTGGGGACCAGGCTGGTGCTGGTTGGGGATGTGGACCAGCTTCCCAGCGTGGGGCCGGGGCAGGTCCTCCGGGACCTGATTGAAAGCAACGCTTTTCCGGTGGTGATGCTAAAGCGGGTATTCCGGCAGGCGGGGGAAAGTGATATTGTGGTAAACGCCCACAAAATTAACCGGGGAGAGGAAATTGAGCTGGACAATAAAAGCCAGGATTTCTTTTTCCTGGAGAGAAGGGACGCCAATGTGATCTATAAGCATATGATACAGCTTATCCGGGAAAAACTCCCCCCCTTTGTTAAGGCAGAGCCATATGATATTCAGGTGCTTACCCCTATGCGGAAGGGAACCCTGGGGGTGGAGGTTTTAAATGGTATCCTGCAACAGTACCTGAACCCGCCGGAACCGGGGAAAAGAGAATGCAGGGCAGGGGAGCGGCTTTTCAGGGAAGGGGATAAAGTCATGCAGATAAAAAATAATTACCAGATGCCCTGGGAAATTGTGAGCAGCTATGGCATACCTATAGATAAGGGAATGGGCGTTTTTAACGGGGACACGGGCATTGTAAAGGAAATTGACGAGGCGGCCCGGAGCCTTACGGTAGAATATGACGAACACAGAAGAATCACCTACCCTTTCGGGGGGCTGGAAGAAATTGACCTGGCCTATGCGGTAACCATACACAAATCCCAGGGAAGCGAATACCCTGCGGTGATCCTTCCCCTGCTGTCAGGCCCCCAGATGCTTTTTAACAGAAACCTGCTCTACACGGCGGTGACACGGGCAAAAAAGTGTGTTACGATTTTGGGAAGCCGGAGGGCGGTAGGGGAAATGATCCGGAATGAAAGGCAGAACAGGCGTTATACCAGCCTGGAGGAGAGGATCAGGGAAATACAGGGACTGGAGGGTGCATGAGGGGCAAGGCGCATTTACTGGATTACCTGTTCCCCAGGCGCTGTGCGGTGTGCGACGGGATTACAGACAGTCCCGGGGAGCCGGTGTGCCGGGGATGCAGGGGCAAGATTGGTTATATCAAGGAACCCTGCTGCATGAAATGCGGCAAGCAGCTTAAAAAAGAGGAAAAAGAGTACTGCGGGGACTGTACCCAAAAGGAACATTTTTACCAACAGGGAACAGCCCTTTATGATTATGGCAGCATGGCGGATTCCATTTTCCGCTTCAAATACGGGGGAAGGATGGAGTATGCACTTTTTTACGGAAAAGAGCTGTATGAAAGAAAGGGCTCCTGGCTGCATGCCATCAGGCCGGATGCCCTGGTGCCGGTCCCCATACATCCTGCCAGAAAAAGGAAACGGGGGTATAACCAGGCAGAATTGATTGCCAGGGAGCTTTCCAGGCATACGGGAATCCCTGTAAATACCTCTTTGGTGCACAGGGACAAGAATACAATGCCCCTAAAAAACTTAAGTTATGCAGAAAGGCAAAATAATTTGAAAAGGGCTTTCAAAATGGGGCAAAATGATGTAAAATTAAGTACGATTGTAATTATAGATGATATTTATACAACAGGCAGCACGGTTGATTCCATGGCACAGGCCCTCAGGGAGGCGGGCATCCCCCAAATATACTTTATGGCACTGGCTATCGGAAGAGGAATATAAAAGCGGCGGAGCCCTGCCGGGCACAAAGAAAAGACAGGGAAGCTGCGAAACATAAAACAGGAGGTATGGTTATGAACGTGCGTAATTGTAGGAAATGCGGCAGGATATTTAACTACGCTGTGGGTCCCATAATCTGTCCCAGATGTAAGGATGACCAGGAGGCGAAATTCCAGGAAGTAAAGAAATATGTGCAGGAGAACCATGGGGCGGATATTACTGAGGTGGCAGAGGCCTGCGAGGTGGAGACAGGCCAGATACGCCAGTGGATCCGGGAAGAGCGTCTGCAGTTTGCAGATGATTCACCCATCCGCCTTCCCTGTGAGGGGTGCGGCTCCATGATCCAGGCGGGACGTTTTTGCAGTAAATGCAAAACAGAGATGTTAAACGGGTTCAAGCATGCCGTAGCCCCGGCAAAAGCCAAAGAACCGGAGAAACAGAAAAAGAGCGACCGGGATAAAATGCGTTTCCTTCAAAATTAACGGCTGGAAATTGCCCCCTTGCGTGTGCCTGCCCCAATTATGACGAATTAGAAGGTACAGAATATGATAAATGAAGAAAGGGTCATTCTGATGACCAGGCTGGCTTCTTACGAGGCAAATGAAGGGAAAAAGGATATTTCAGTCCTGAATTATTTCAGGAATGATTTTATCGGTTTTCAGGTTTTGAAGTCGGTAATTGCCGCTACCATATCTTTTTTGGCATTGTTCGCGGTTTATATCTTTTATAATTTTGAGGAATTAATGCAGGAAGTATATAAGATGGATCTGTTTGCTTTCGGCAAAAATGTAGTGGTGCTGTATTTATGTACGGTGGGGGCCTATGGGGTAATCTCCTATGTCCTGTATGCCAGCCGTTACAGCAAGGCGAAAAAGAGCCTGCGGCACTATTACGCCAGTCTGAAAAAATTGGCGGGAATGAATGACAAATAAAGAGGAAGACCAAATGACAACATTACTTGTTGCAAAACAGTACATTAAAAATTTTATCGGCAGATATGAGGTTTATATCAAGCCGTTGATGAAGCTGGTCCTGGCGTTGGCTGCGCTGATGATGATTAACGGAAAAATTGGTTATATGCACAGGCTGGACAGTATTTCCATCGTGCTCATTGTGGCTTTGATGTGTTCTTTCATGCCGGTAAATTTCATCATTGTTGCAGCGGCTGCATTTACGGTGCTCCATATGTATGCCCTGTCCATTGAGTGCGCCGCTGTGGCCCTTGTGCTTTTCCTGGTGATGTTCCTGCTGTATTTCAGGTTTTCACCGAAGGATGCACTGGTTGTTTTGCTGACACCCATATCCTTTGCCCTGAAGATCCCCTATGCCATTCCCCTTTCCATGGGGCTTTTGGGGACGCCTGCCAGCGGGATTTCCGTAGGCTGCGGTGTCATGGCGGGCTATCTGGTCAATTATGTGGCGGACAACGCCACTGCCTTTTCAGGCATGGACACAGAAGAGGTGGCCACCAAGTTCCGGCTCATTATTGACGGCTTTTTGGGCAACAAAGAGATGCTGCTGACAATCGGGGCCTTTGCGGTGACCATTATTGTGGTGTATGTGATCAGGAGAATGTCCGTTGACCATGCATGGACCATAGCCATCGTCACTGGTGCGCTGACAGATGTGATGGCCCTTTTGGTGGGGGATTTGATGTTCGATATCAATGTCTCTATTGTAGGGATCATCATCGGTTCCATATTCTCCGTGCTTATCGCAAAGGTGGTGGAGTTTTTTGCTTTTCATGTAGATTACAGCCGGGCAGAAAAAGTACAGTTTGAAGACGATGAATATTATTATTATGTAAAGGCAGTACCGAAAATTACAGTTGCCACGCCTTCCAAAACCGTGAAACGGATCAATACCGCCAAGAAGAAATATTCCGGCGGCCAGGCAAGGAAGCAGTAAAAGAGGGCGGGCTTTAGCAGAGGGTATGGATTAAAATAGTTAATAATGGGGAAAACCAGATGTTAAAGGGATTTGAAGTTTTAGAGACATATCTGGCGCGGATATCCGGCGTCAGATGGGCGGATATTGTGGAGGTAATGATTCTTTCCTTCCTCATATATAATATACTGGTGTGGATTAAGGACACCAGGGCGTGGTCACTGCTGAAGAGTATTATTTTCATAGCAGTGCTTCTTTTGATTGCCGCTTATTTTGAAATGAATACCATACTCTGGATTGTAAATAACCTGCTGAGCGTAGGGGTGATCGCAGTGGTAGTAATCCTGCAGCCGGAGCTGCGCAAAGCAGTGGATGAACTTGGCAGAAAGAATATTATCAGTTCCCTCCTGCCCTTTGATGTGGGGAAAAATTCTGTGGAGGGCAGATTTTCGGATAAGACCATCAATGAGATTTCCAAAGCCTGTGTGGAGATGGGCAAGGTGAAGACAGGGGCGCTGATTGTGGTGGAGCAGGAGCAGAGCCTGGCAGAGTATGAGAGGACAGGTATTGATGTGGACGGGATCATTACAAGCCAGCTCCTGATTAATATATTCGAGCACAATACCCCCCTTCATGACGGCGCTGTGATCGTCAGGGGAAACAGGGTGACTTCTGCTACCTGCTACCTTCCCCTTTCGGACAATATGATGCTCAGCAAGGATTTAGGGACCCGGCACAGGGCAGGGGTAGGTATTTCAGAGGCAACGGACTCCCTTACGGTTATTGTATCTGAAGAAACAGGCAAAATAAGCGTAGCCTACAAAGGGGCGCTCTCCCGGGGATTAAGCGGGGAGGATCTGAAAGAACGGCTGAGGGAGATACAGAATAAGCCGGAAGAAGAACCCCGGAAAAGAATTTGGTGGAAGGGGCGGTCTAAAGTTGAAAAATAAGCTGACAAACAATATTGGGCTAAAGCTGGCGTCAGTGCTTCTGGCGGTGATACTCTGGCTTGTGGTCACCAGCATGAATAATCCGGTGGTTTCCGATTATTACTATAATATTCCGGTTACCCTCCTGAATGCGGACCTGATTACGGATTCTGGCAGGGTATATGAATTTATAGAGGGCACCAATGTGATTGGCAGGGTAACTGTGAAAGCCCCCCGTTCGGTGAATAATGAGCTGACGGCGGAAAATATCATTGCCACTGCGGATGTAAACGAGATCAGCAGCCTTGATACAATATCCATTAAGCTGACTACGAATGTGTCCTACAACCAGATTAACACCATTGAGGGCAGCATTGATACGGTGAAGCTGAAGATCGAAAACAAAAAGAGCAAGGCATTAAGCTTAAAGGCCACCACCTCCGGGCAGGTAGCGCCGGGTTATATTCCGGGTGATATCACCACAGACCAGAATCTTGTAAGGATATCCGGCCCCCAGTCGGTGGTGGATAAAGTGACGAAGGCCTCCGTTAACCTGGAGATTGACGGGCTTAGCAGCGACATTGTGACCAATGCGGAGATCCGGCTCTATGATGGGGAGAACCAGGTGGTGGATCTTGAGTCAAACCATATTACCATGAATATCAAGACAGTAGGGGTAAGGATGAGCATCTGGCAGACAGCATCCGTGCCGGTTAATTTCAGTGTTACCGGTGAGCCGGCACAGGGATACCGCAGCACCGGTGAAGTGGAAGGCAATGGCGCTGCCGTGACAGTAGCGGGCAAGCCAGGGGCGCTGAGAAATCTCACTTCCATAGAGGTGCCGGAGGGTGTGCTGGATATTACGGATATGACGCAGGACTATGTGGCGGAAGTAGATATCCGTCCCTACCTGCCGGAGGGGGTATTCCTTGCCAATGCTGAGGAAGCAACACAGACGGTTACAGTGCGTATCCAGGGAGAAGCCTCCAGAAGAATGGAGATACC
The DNA here is from genome assembly GCA_910579495.1 of uncultured Lachnospiraceae bacterium. Classification (GTDB taxonomy): domain Bacteria; phylum Bacillota; class Clostridia; order Lachnospirales; family Lachnospiraceae; genus Suilimivivens. The sequence continues at coordinate 10,282 of CAJTVD010000055.1, read as the reverse complement.
GGAAGAAAGGATCAGGCTGGTCAATATTCCGGAAGGCTACAGGGCGGAGTTTTCAGAGGAGGAAGGCGGCATTGATATCAATGTGGTAGGGCTTTCCGAGGACTTATCCGCGCTCCAGGCAGATAATATCACCGGCACTATAGACCTTAAGGGGTGGTTTAGTAGCCAGGGGATAGAGGTAATAGAACCTGGCACCTATGTGGTGGAGGTAGCCTTTAACCTGCCGGAGGAAGTGGCAATCCCCAACCCGGCCAGGGCCACTTTGTACCTGGAGGAGTTAGGGGAGGAATAAAGAAAATGTTTTGGCGTCCAATGTAAGGTTGGGCAGGAATGGAGGTTATGGATGAGCAGATTGTTTGGTACAGATGGTGTACGGGGGGTGGCTAATGATGAATTGACGCCGCTGCTTGCCATGCAGCTTGGGCAGGCAGGCGCTTATGTACTGACCAAAGAAAACAAGCACAAGCCCACTATCATGGTAGGGTGTGATACCAGAATTTCCGGGGATATGCTGGCAAATGCGCTGATGGCGGGAATCTGCTCCGTGGGAGCCAATGCAGTATATGTAGGCGTTATCCCCACCCCGGCAGTGGCATACCTTACCAGGAAATATAAAGTGGATGCAGGGGTAGTGATTTCTGCTTCCCATAATCCTGTGGAATTTAACGGCATCAAGTTTTTTGACGGGGAGGGCTATAAGCTCCCGGATGCCCTGGAAGACGAAATCGAAGCCATTATCAAAAACGGAATGAACGGCATCCGCTTCCCCATTGGGCCCAATGTGGGAAAGATTAAATACCGCACGGATGCCAGGGAGGAGTATATCAACCATTCCATCCAGTCTGTAAAGGTTGACCTGTCAGGCCTTAAGATTGTGGTGGACTGCGCGGAGGGGGCAGCGTATTACACCTCCGTGGAGGCGCTGCGTGAGCTCGGGGGCAATATTGTGGCAATCCATAATATGCCTGACGGCACCAACATTAACGCAAACTGCGGTTCCACCCATATGGAAGAACTACGGGCCAGGGTGGTGTACGAGAAGGCCAATATCGGCGTTGCCTTTGACGGGGATGCTGACAGGCTTTTAGCGGTGGATGAGCTGGGAAATGTTGTAGACGGCGACCAGATCATGGCCATAATAGGAAACCACATGAAGGACAATGGCGAGCTGGCGAAAAATACCATAGTAGCCACTGTTATGAGTAACCTGGGATTTTTCCTTATGGCTGAAAAAAACGGCATTCATGTGGAACAGACAAAGGTTGGGGACCGGTATGTACTTGAAAAGATGAAGGAAATTGACGCCAGCCTTGGAGGGGAGCAGTCAGGCCATATTATTTTCCTGAAGGAGAATACCACAGGCGACGGGCTTTTAAGCGCCCTGCATCTTTTGAAGGTTATGGTGGAAACCCAAAAACCCCTGTCAGAGCTTGCTTCGGTTATGGAAGTGCTCCCCCAGGCCCTTGTAAATGCAAAGGTGCCGAACCATAAGAAAGAACGTTATATGGAGTATCCCGAAATTGCGGAAGCGATTAAACTGCTTACCAACAAATTTGCGGGGGAGGGGAGAGTCCTGATCCGGCCATCCGGCACAGAACCCTTAGTGCGTGTTATGATAGAGGGAAAAGACCAGAAAATGATAGAAAAAGATGCAAAACAACTGGCAGAGCTGATTTCGAATATTATGCTGTAGGAAATGGGGATTCGGGGAAGCCTGCGGGAATGCCATGGCGGCAGAGGACAAAGCAAAAGATTTAAGGGGATATCGGGCAGAAAAATGGGAGGGATATGTTATGGTTAGCCAGAAGGTGGTAATTAAGAACCCGACAGGTCTTCACTTAAGACCGGCTGGCATTCTGTGTAAGGAGGCGATGCAGTTTAAATCACTGATTACCTTTGTATTTAAAGGGAATACTGCAAATGCTAAGAGTGTGCTCAGCGTTTTAGGGGCCTGTGTCAAATGCGGCGATGAGATTGAATTTATCTGTGAGGGAGAGGATGAGGGGGAGGCTCTCCGGACGCTTGTAAAAGCCATTGAAAACGGTTTGGGGGAATAAAGGACGGCGCTGAAGCCAATTACAAAAATAGAATAAGCACAGTGAAGCCGGTCCCGCATTTGCTAGGATCGGCTTTCCGTTAGAAACTTCGGATACGCGGAATTTGTGCGGAAATGAGGGAAAATATGTTAAACTATAAGCGTTACAGAAAGAATCCGGTGGTGGACTATCCGGAAAGGCAGTGGCCGGGCAAAGAAATTGAAAAAGCGCCAATCTGGTGCAGCGTGGATTTAAGGGATGGCAATCAGGCGCTGATTGACCCTATGGTAGTCACTGAAAAAATAGAAATGTTCCAGTATCTTATGAAGCTTGGCTTTAAAGAAATTGAAATCGGTTTTCCTGCCGCCAGCCAGATAGAATATGATTTTCTGCGCCAGTTAATTGACAGGCGGATGATCCCGGAGGATGTGCGTGTCCAGGTACTTACCCAGTGCCGGGAGGAGCTGATTGACCGTACATTCCAGGCCATCCAGGGATGCAAGCAGGCAATCGTCCATATTTATAATTCCACTTCCACCCTGCAAAGGGACGTGGTATTTGGCATGGGCCGGGAGGAGATCATTGATATTGCGGTAAAGGGAACCTTAATGGTAAAGGAACGGGCGGCAAAATTCCCGGGAAAGATTATACTGGAATATTCACCGGAAAGTTTCACCGGCACGGAATTGGATTTTGCCCTTGAAATCTGTACTGCGGTCCAGAGGGCATGGGGACCGGATAAGGAAAACCCCATGATTATTAATCTCCCTTCCACAGTGGAAATGAATACCCCCAATGTATATGCAGACCAGATTGAATGGATGGACCGTCATTTTGAGGACAGGGAAACCATTATCCTAAGCGTCCATCCCCATAATGACAGAGGCTGCGGCGTGGCATCGGCGGAGCTGGCAATATTGGCAGGGGCACAGAGAGTGGAGGGGACCCTTTTTGGCAATGGGGAGCGCACCGGCAATGTGGATGTACTGAATATTGCCTATAATATGTTTTCCCAGGGAATCAATCCGGAGCTGAACATAGAAAAAGTAAATGATATTATTGAAATATATGAAAGATGCTGCAAAATCCCCATCCACCCAAGGCATCCTTACGCAGGGAAGCTGGTGTTTACCGCTTTTTCAGGCTCCCATCAGGATGCCATCAATAAGGGGGTCAAGGCTCTGAAAGAGAGGGGGAGCAGCCACTGGCAGGTGCCCTATCTTCCTATTGACCCTTCGGATATCGGAAGGGAGTATGAGCCCATCGTCCGGATCAATTCCCAGTCAGGCAAAGGCGGCGTGGCGTTTATTATGGATACTTACTTTGGCTTTAAGCTGCCGAAGGGGATGCACAGGGAGTTTGCCAATGTGATACAGCTTATTTCCGAAAAACAGGGAGAAGTTTCCCCGGAGGAGATTATGGGGGCGTTCCGTGCGGAATACCTGGACCAAAAGGAGCCGGTACACTTCCGCAAGCTGCGGGTTGACGATTTAAGCGACCATGTACAGTCTGAATTTGATACTGGCGTAACAGTGCTTTACACATACCAGGGCAGGGAGAAACGGTTTGAGGCGGTGGGCAACGGCCCTATTGATGCCATACAAAGAGGCCTCCAGCAGGAACTTGAAGCCAGGATAAAGGTGCTGGACTATGAAGAACACGCCCTGCAGAGCGGTTCCAACTCCCAGGCTGCCGCCTATATCCATTTACTGGATGCGGACAGCGGAAAAGTGACTTATGGCGTGGGCGTCAGCTCCAACATTACCCGTGCATCCGCCCGTGCGATTTTTTCCGCAGTCAACAGGCTTGGCATCGGCGTGAAGGAATGATGGGAGGCATTGGCATAATACCGCTGGCCTATAAAAAAGCCCTGGGGAATTTTCCCAGGGCTTTTTGGTCAGTTGGCATCAATGGTATTCCCGTCTACCTTAAAGGTATCGCCATCTTCCAATATACAGATCATAGTTTTGCCGGTATTTAATTTGATTTCGTTCCCGTTGTCATCGTAATACCTGGTGGCGCTGTAGTCGGCGGTTTTTTCCCAGGTAATATGGATGCCTTTCCCGTTGGTAAAGAACCAGCCGTCCCGGGTAGTGTCATGGCACTGGAAAGCAAGATAGCCCTTCTGGTCCCGGACTTCAAAATAGGTATTCTGGACAATCAGGTTTTTAAAGGAAAGCTGCTGGTTATTGGCAAGGTCAATATGGGGGCCTTCGCTGTCGCCGGAAAGCTGCTGGTATCTGCCGTAAAGCCCTGTAGCCTCATTGTATTCAAAGTAACAGTTGGTTACAGGATAGGCAGGGGACATATCAACTTTGCCTGCAGGGATAGCCTCCGGGTACTGTTCCAAGGTATTAGGGCTGCTGTCCGGGGCGAACAGGAAATGCTCCTCGTCAGAATAGCCCTCACGGTAGGTTAAGGGATAATTATAGTGTGCGGCGGCGTTTTTGATCCGCTCCCCGCTTACAAAGGCATTATCGGTTGTATTTTTCGCACTGTCCCTGAAGGAGGCACTGGCGTATTCGATACAGTTCACGTTCTGGGTATCAGTCCGCGCCAGAAGATCGTTTATGTAAAAAGGACCCCCATAATGAAGGTAAATGGCATCCCATTCAAAGGACCAATAAATAAAATAATCACGGGCACTCCTTACATTGCCCAGCTTTTCCATGGTGAGCCAGTTGTCAAATATCCCCATGAGCCTTGTCATGCTTCCTTCCACATTGCATTCATATAGGACGGAGGCGTTGGAAAGCCCGTAGTGGCTTGCAGTTTTGGAATTGGGGACCATCACGGCGATAGGACGGGTTTTAGCGTTCTCTTTATCTGTCCACTCATTGGTGAGCCGGCTTTTTACCATGCCCGGGCCAGGCGGTGTTTCTGACGAAGCAGCACCGGGGCTTTCCGGGGTGGCATTCCCAGCAGGGCCGGACACCGGTTCCATGGCCGGATGCCCGGTCTTTCCGCAGCCGGATAGTAAGAGAGATAAAGACAAAGCAGCAAGAAAAAAATTTTTAAGTCTTTTCATCCTGTTTCCTCGCTTTCTGGAATCAAACCATACTGTAAATATTATAGCATATGCCCTTTGTGCCGTCACTAGAAAAATGTGTTAAATATATGGCTTGTCTAAAAGTCTATAAAAGGGTAAAATAAAGGTCGTGGCAGTTTTTCGGATGTTATTTAAGAAAGTTTATGAGGTTGGGCATGGATTTTATCACTGATGTATTTCAAAACAGGATTTTTGTGTCTGCCGCCCTTGGGTGGCTGATCGCCCAGGTATTGAAAACTCTGATACATTTCATCATCAACAAAAAATTTCTGATGGAGAGGATGGTAGGAAGCGGGGGGATGCCCAGTTCCCATTCTTCCACGGTATGTGCCATGGCAGCGGCGGCAGGGATGGAGTATGGGGGCGGCAGTTTTGAGTTTGCCGTAACGGTTATGCTGGCCATTATCGTGATGTACGACGCCATGGGCGTGCGCAGGGAAACCGGCAAACAGGGGCGGGTTTTAAATGAGATGCTGGAGATTTTTCTTAATATGGGAAATGAGATCAGCCCTGAGGCGAAACTGAAGGAGCTGGTGGGGCATACGCCCTTACAGGTCCTCATGGGAGCCATACTGGGAATTATCATAGCGGTGGCCATAAACGGTATCTGATATGGGTTATTGCATGGAATAGGGCACATAGTGTATACTATAACAAAGGTAAAAATATAATAAGGAGACAGTTATGCAGAAGATAGCATTAATAACAGGCATTACAGGGCAGGATGGTTCTTATCTGGCGGAATTTCTGCTGGAGAAGGGGTATGAGGTACACGGCCTGGTCAGGAGGCACAGTATCAGCAATACTTCCCGTATAGACCACATTATCAATTCGGAGTACCATAAAATTAAATTTTTCCTCCATTTTGCGGATATGACGGATTCCAGTAATCTTATGAGGCTGATAGCGGAGATCCGCCCGACAGAGGTTTATAACCTGGCAGCCCAGTCCCATGTGGGGATTTCCTTTGAGGTGCCGGAATATACAGCGGAGGCAACAGGGGTAAGTACCCTGAAGCTGTTAGAGGCAATCCGTGTAAACGGCGGAAACTGCAGGTATTACCAGGCGTCCACCTCGGAACTTTTCGGCGGGCTGCCGGAAACGGCGCCCCAAAGCGAGGCCACGCCCTTTTACCCGAAGAGCCCATACGGGGCGGCAAAGCTCTATTCCTACTGGATTACTGTTAATTACCGGGAATCTTACAATATGTATGCCTGCAACGGCATTTTGTTTAACCATGAATCTCCAAGGCGGGGGGAAAACTTTGTCACAAGAAAGATTACCCTGGCGATTGCAGGCATTATTGCCGGAAAGCAGGACAAGCTCTCTTTGGGAAACCTTAATGCCAAGCGGGACTGGGGGTTTGCCGGTGACTATGTGGAAGGAATGTGGATGATGCTCCAGCAGGACGGCCCCGGCGATTATGTGCTTGCCACCAACGAGACCCACACCGTAAGGGAATTTGTGGAGGCTGCCTTTAAGGAACTGGGGATTGGGATCCGGTGGGAAGGCACGGGCATCAATGAAAAGGGCTTTGATGAGGAGAGCGGAAAACTGCTGGTGGATGTGAACCCGGAATTTTACCGCCCGGCAGAAGTGGAGTTCCTGTGGGGAAATGCTGCCAAAGCGGAGAAAAACTTGGGCTGGAAACGCAAAGTCAATTTCCAGGGCCTGGTGTCCATGATGATGGATTCAGATTTAAAGGAAGTTGCCGGGATGGGCTGCAGCGAATACCGGGCAGGGAAGGCCCCCAAGGATAACGGAAAAGAAGAATGAGGTTAAGGATATGCTCTCTGTTGTGGTAATCTGGCTGTATATGCTTATCACCTGTTACCTTACAGGCTTTGGGTGCCTGAGGATCATTTCCGGCAGCGGAAAGCCCCGGTGGGAGAGGGGGACGGATTACCTGTATGCAGGAATAGGAGCGGTGACAGTCTATGCCCAGCTTTTCAGTATTTTCTGGAAGGTTGGGCTTTTGGCGAACCTGGTGCTGGTTCTTCTGTGTATATTGTGTGCGGTGTTTTGGAGGAAAGAGCTGCTGGGAAGTTTCCATGCCATCAGGCTGTCCGCCACGCTCCCTGGGGCGGCGGTAATCCTGGCACTGTTTTTGCTTTTTGCCTACGGCACATCCACAGGGCTGATCCACTATGATTCAGGGCTTTACCATGGGCAGAGCATCCGGTGGGTGGAGGAATATGGGGTGGTGCCGGGGCTGGGGAACCTGCACAGCAGGCTGGCCTATAACAGCGCGGCATTTTGCCTTTCCGCCCTCTACAGCATGGCATTCCTGGGCGGCCAGTCTTTCCACTGCTGCGCAGGATTTCTTGCTTTCCTTCTGGCCCTGGCCTGCAGGGAGGCATTTGGGAAAGGCAGGGTAAGAAGGCCCCGGCTTTCAGACTTTGCAAGAATAATGGGGATTTATTACCTGCTGACGGTTTTTGACGAAATGGTGTCCCCGGCATCGGATTATTTTATGGTGCTGCTGGTGTTTTATATTGTGATCCGGTGGCTGGGGCTGATTGAGGCCAAAGAGGATTCCTGGGTTCCCTATGCCCTGCTTTGCCTGCTGGGGGTGGTGACGGTGACGGTTAAGCTTTCCGGCGCATTAATCCTGCTGCTGGCATTTAAGCCTGCGGCCATGCTGGCCAGGGAAAAAAGGATAGGGGAAATATTGAAATACCTGGGACTGGGGGCAGGTGCCCTGCTCCCATTTCTTATAAGGAACGTAATCCTGTCCGGGTGGCTGGTGTATCCCTTTACTGCAATAGACCTGTTTTCCTTTGATTTTAAAATCCCCAAAGGCGTGGCGGATTACGACGCCAGGGAGATACAGGTATGGGGCAGGGGGCTCCGGGACGTGGGAAGATATGAGGAACCCATAAGAAGCTGGCTTCCTGGCTGGATAAAGGGGCTTGACAGTACCAGCCAATTATTTCTGGCCATGGCACTGGGAGGAATGGTACTGTATCTTGGCTTTGTCATATATGCCCTGATAAAGAGAAGAAAAGACATGGGGGACTGGCTCCATGTGCAGGGAACCCTTCTGGCCTGCTTCTGCTTCTGGCTTTTAAGCGCCCCTTTGCTCCGGTATGGCTGTGTCTTTTTGTGGCTTGCCCCTGTGCTTGTGTGGGGCTATGGGTATCTGGGAATAAGCCCCCGCTTGGACAGGTTCAGGGTTTATACGGCAGTGCTTGTGCTCCTGGGAGCGTATAAACTGACGGCTTTTGGGATAGAAGTAGGCAAAAGCGCCCAGGGCGGGCAGCTTTTATGGCAGAAGGATTATGACAGCTTTGAGACGATAGCATATGAACTCCATGGATACACGTTTTATTACCCGGCCCAGGGGGACCGCACAGGATACCGGGATTTCCCGGCATCGCCAGTGAAAGCGGAGGATATTTTCAGGGGGGAAACAATAAAAGAGGGGTTTAAAGACGTCATACACCAGTAAACCTGCACGGGGCGCTGGCCACTGGAGCGGGCAGGCAGTGGGTGTGGACAGAGAAAGGAAATGTGACGGAGATGGAAAAAACAGATAAAATTTATGTGGCGGGACACAGAGGGCTTGTAGGGAGCGCTATTGTAAGGAACCTGAAAGAAAAAGGGTATGGTAATGTAATCGGCAGGACCCACAGGGAACTGGATTTGACCAGCCAGGCGGCAGTGAGGGAGTTTTTCGAAAAGGAAAGGCCGGATGTGGTGGTCCTTGCGGCAGCCAAGGTGGGAGGCATTAATGCAAATAATACCGCCCCTGCGGATTTTGCCTATGAAAATATGCAGATCCAATGTAACGTGGTCGAATGCAGCCACAGATACCAGGTGAAAAAGCTGCTTTTTCTTGGCAGTACCTGTATTTACCCTAAGATGGCACCCCAGCCCATTCCCGAGGACGCCCTGCTGACAGGGCCTTTGGAGGAGACCAACGAGGCCTATGCCATTGCCAAGATTGCCGGGATGCAGATGTGTAAGTTTTATAAGAGACAGTATGGGGATAATTTTATCAGTTGTATGCCTACGAATCTTTACGGCCCTTACGACAATTACGACCTGGAAGGTTCCCACGTAATGCCTGCGATGATACGTAAATTCCATGAGGCAAAGGTGAATGGGGCTTTAAGCGTGGAGCTTTGGGGGACAGGTACGCCCCTGCGGGAATTCCTTTATGTGGACGATATGGCAGATGCCTGTGTGTTCCTTCTGGAAAATTATGACGGTGAACAGCATGTGAATATCGGGACCGGGAAGGAAGTCACCATCAGGGAGCTGGCGGAGACGGTCAGGAAAACCGTAGGCTATGAGGGGGAAATTGTATGGAACAGGGATATGCCCGATGGCACTCCCCGGAAACTTACCAATGTGGACAAGCTGCATGGCCTGGGCTGGATGCATAAGGTAGAACTGGAGGAGGGGACCAGGCTGGCCTACCAGTGGTTTAAGGAAAATGTAGAAAGTGCCAGATTATAGAAATTTTATTTGTGGCGTGTGGTAAAATGATATATAATAAGAGTAGATTCAGGGTAAAGGAGGTGTAACTATGAGTACTATGGCAGTAAGCAATGGGATGTATAAAACATACTCCCATATTTCCAGCGGAAAGAGGATTAATTCCGCAGCAGACGATGCGGCAGGGCTGGCCATTGGCAAAAAGTTAGAGCGGGAGGAGACTGGTCTCCGGGTAGGCGCTGATAATGCCAAAGATGGAATTGGCGCGTTAAATGTGGCGGACGGTGCCCTGGATGGCATTACGGACTATCTGCAGAGGATCCGTGAGCTGGGCGTGAAGTCTATGAATGGCCTGTATTCTGATTCAGACAGGGCTACATTCCAGAGCGAAATTGACCAGTTAAAAGAAGGCATCCAGTCACTGGCAAAGAATACTACATTGAATGAACAGAAGCTGCTCGACGGAAGCATGGCGGATATGCATCTGGCAACCAACCCGGACGGTACCGGTATGTCCATCCAGATGGGGAATGCCACATTGGAGGCCCTGGGCATTGCGGACTTTGATGTGACCAGTGGCAATTTTGACTTAAAAGCCATTGACGGCGCACTGGAGAAAGTGATGTCCCAAAGAAGCAATATGGGCGCATCCACCAACCGCCTGGAGCATACCTATAATTACAACACAGCTTCTTATCTGGAACAGTCTGGCGCCAGAAGCCGTATTGAGGATCTGGATATGCCCAAGGCGATT